>NZ_NOXY01000020.1:0-607368 GCF_002258735.1 Rhodococcus sp. WWJCD1 | reverse complement strand
CCCGCTGATCCTCTGTAAGTGAACTTCGTACACGCATGCACACGCTCCCCAGTAGTCGGAACTGAATTACTCAGTCCAACTTCCGGGGAGCGGTGCACACCGCCGAGACGTGTGCAATGGACCATTCACGCTTTCGAAAGGGGCCGAACCTCAAGCCAGGTGTGCGAGTTCCTCGCGTGCCTTCAGCCCGTCCTCGCCCAGATCGGTGCGATCGAAGATCTTCCAGCCGGCGAGCAGGGGCTTGAACACCTTCTCGCGTTCCTGATCGGCGTCGTAGATGCCGGCTTCGGCGAGTGCGACGGTGCTGTTACCGCGCTCGGGCAGGTCGACGACGGGGATCGCGAACCCGTTGACGCGATCTGCGATTGCGCGCGCGGCCTGATCCGGCACCACGGCGAAGGCCTCATTCAGGATGTTGGCGTAGAACGTCGACTGCAGCGCATCGTCGTCGGCGATCTTGCCGAGGATGGTAGCCAGTACCGGATCCTTGCTGAGGGCAACCGTGTTGCGGTGACGCAGCGCGGCGGCAGCTTCCTCGATGGCGAAGTGGGCCAGGATATCGAGCAGATGATGGCTCGGCGCGTCGTAGCCGAGTGTCATGTGCTCCATCCGGACGCGCTCGAGCGCGACCGGATCGACGGCGCGGGTGAGTACCAGAAAGTTGCGCAGCACGATCGACTGCCGGTTCTCCTCCGACGTCCATCGGCCGGTCCACTTCCACCAGGCACCGAGGCCGGTGAGTGCATGGGCCAGTTCGCGGTGGTAGGCGGGCAGGTTGTCGGCCACCAGGACTGCGACCGTTGCGGCCAGGATTTCGACGTCGCTGAGGTGCGACTGCTCGGGCGTCCAGTCCTCGCCGCCGAGGAAGGCGAAGTTCTTGCCCTCGTCGAACGGTGCCAGGTCGTGGGGGTGCCACTCGCTCGCTACCTCGATGTGGCGTCGTAGATTCTCTTCGACCGCGGGCTCCAAACGGACCAGCAGATCACCGTCGGACAGGTTCGTAGACATGTGGTAACCGTAGCGCCTGCACTCCAGCGCCCGACGTCATGCCCCTGACCTCTGTGATTTCTCCTAACGCCAGGTGGACGCAGGTCTATTCTCAGTGCATCCAGCCATCGACGTGAGGACTTCTCGTGATGCGGTCGGGTCGAAATTTTCTGTGTCTTTGTGTTGCGTGCTCGATGATCGTGCTGGTCGGGTGCTCGAACGACGCACCCGCCGCAGAAAGTCCACCGACCTCCGAGCCGGTGCCGACCGAGGATCTGTCCCCCGGCCAGGTCTCCGGCGTGGACGTTCCGGCCGGCCGCATCGACGAGGCCGTCGGCAAGCTCGACGGCATCGCCGAGGAGCTGATGGCGTCGTCGAACATTCCGGGTATGGCCATTGCCGTCGTGCACGGTTCGGACGTCGTCTACTCCAAGGGCTTCGGCGTTCGCGAGATGGGCAAGGACGACCCGGTCGACGCCGACTCGGTGTTCCAGCTGGCCTCGCTGTCCAAGTCGGTGGGTGCGACGGTGGTTGCGTCGCAGGTGGGCGCTGGCGTGATCGACTGGTCGACACCGGTTGTCTCGCAACTGCCGTGGTTTGCGCTCGACGACCCGTGGGTGACTCAGAACGTCACGGTCGGCGACTTCTACGCGCACCGAAGCGGTCTGCCCGAGCACGAGGGCGATCTGCTCGAGGACCTCGGCTACGACCGCAGGCAAATCCTGGAGCGGTTGCGCGAGGTGCCGCTCGACCCGTTCCGGTCCACTTACCACTACACCAATTTCGGGATCACCGCCGCAGCCGAGGCCGTCGCTGCGGCGTCGGGCAAGGACTGGGACACCCTCAGCCAGGACACCATCTACGGCCCGCTCGGCATGACCTCGACCAGCTCGTCGTTCTCGGACTACATCGCCAGGGCCGACCGAGCCGTGCCTCACGTCCTCGTCGACGGTGAGTATCAGGCCAAGTATCAACGCGAACCCGATCCGCAGACGCCCGCCGGTGGCGTCAGCTCGTCGGTGAACGACCTCGCGAAGTGGCTGAAGATGCTCATCGCCGACGGCACCTACGACGGGGCGAAGATCGTCGAACCCGACGCTCTCCTTCCTGCCGTCAGCGCGCAGATCGTCTCGAGCCCGTCCGCATCACCGGATTCGCGCGCGGGCTACTACGGGTACGGATTCAACGTCTCCACCAGTGCGGCCGGGCGCACGACGGTGAGCCATTCGGGAGCCTTCGCGCTCGGGGCAGGCACCAATTTTCTATGGATTCCGTCGCTCGATGTCGCCATCGTTGTCCTGACCAACGCCGCGCCCCTCGGCATCGCCGAAACCGTGACCGCTGAGTTCGCGGACCTCGTCCAGTTCGGCGAGGTGCGTGAGGACTGGCGAACACTGTACAAGAATGCCTTCGCCGGAATGAGTGAGCCGGAAGGCGAGCTCGCAGGTAAGACCGCGCCCACGAATGCCGCTGCACCACAGCCTCTCTCGTCGTACACCGGCGTTTACCAGAACACGTACTGGGGGCCGGCGACGGTGACGGAGGTCAACGGTAAGTTGGTGTTGTCCCTCGGACCGAACTCGACTTCGTACGAGTTGTCGCCCTGGGACGGTGACACGTTCACGTTCGAGCCGACCGGTGAGAATGCGCCCGACGGAACCATTTCCCAGGCGACGTTCAACGCGAACACGGTCACACTGGAGTTCTTCGACGGCGATGGATTGGGGCGATTCACCAAGTGACCGGCACACAGCAGGCAACCGAGATCGTGGAAGATCTGTTCGACGCGTTGAGGCTTCGCGACACCGATCACGCACTGGCCCTTCTCGACGACCGCATCGTGTGGCACAACGTCGGGCTTCCGAAGGTGCGCGGCACCTCGAATGTCGGCAGGTTCCTGGCATTGCTGGCCAAGCCGACGTTCGGCTTCGACGTCACGATGCACAACATCGCAGCCGATGGAGACATCGTCCTCACCGAACGCACCGATGCCCTGATCTGGCGTCGGCTTCGAATCGAGTTCTGGGTGTGCGGAACCTTCGAATTGCGCGACGGCAAGGTGGCCGTGTGGCGAGACTACTTCGACACCGTCGATTTTCTGAAAGGTGTTGCGCGAGGCGCATTTCGCACATTAATCGGCCGGTGACCAGGTGAGCGGCACTTCGTAGCGGGCTACGAGGCAGGAGTGGAGCCTGCGGAATGACCATGCGGCAAGAGTGGAGCCTGCGGAATGACCCGCAGGCTCCACTCTGACGTAGGGTCAAGCTCCTGAAGGACCGAACTCCTCCAGCATTTCCGTCACCAGTGCGGCGATCGGTGAACGCTCACTGCGGGTGAGGGTGATGTGCGCGAAAAGCGGGTGTCCCTTGAGCTTTTCGATGACGGCGGCAACACCGTCGTGTCGCCCGACGCGCAGGTTGTCTCGCTGCGCGACGTCGTGTGTGAGTACGACGCGTGAGCCCGAACCCAGTCGCGACAGTACCGTCAGTAGCACGTTTCGCTCGAGAGACTGCGCCTCGTCGACGATGACGAAGGAATCGTGCAGCGACCGACCGCGAATGTGCGTCAGCGGCAACACTTCCAGCATTCCGCGGGCGATGACCTCCTCCATGACCTCCGGGCTCGCGAGGCCTTCGAGGGTGTCGAAGACCGCCTGGCCCCACGGCCCCATCTTCTCGCTCTCACTGCCGGGGAGGTAGCCGAGCTCCTGGCCACCGACGGCGTAAAGAGGCCGGAACACAACAACTTTCCGATGCGAGCGACGTTCGAGGACGGCCTCGAGTCCGGCCGTCAGCGCCAGAGCGGACTTGCCGGTGCCGGCCTTTCCACCGAGCGAGACGATGCCGATGCTCTCGTCGAGCAGAAGATCCAGCGCCACTCGCTGTTCTGCCGAACGGCCGTGCAGGCCGAATGCCTCACGCTCACCGCGTACGAGCTGAATCTGCTTGTCGGGCGTGACGCGGCCCAGCGCACTCTGCCGTCCGGCAAGAAGTCGAACTCCCGTGTGGCACGGCAGGTCTCGCGCCTCTGCGAGGTCGATGACACCGTCGTTGAACAGTGTGTCGACCGCCTCGGACGGCACGTCGAGCTCGGTCATGCCGGTCCAGCCGGACGGCACCACGTCGTGAGCGTGGTACTCGTCGGCGGGAAGACCGACGGCACCGGCCTTGACGCGCAACGGAATGTCCTTGCTGACCAGCACGACATCCTTGCCCTCAGCCGCCAGATTCAGGGCGCAGGCGAGGATTCTGGAGTCGTTGGAGTCGGTACGAAAACCGACGGGAAGCACCGAAGGATCGGTGTGATTGAGCTCGACTTGCAGTGTGCCACCCGATGTTCCGATGGGAACCGGCTGGTCGAGTCGGCCGAATTCGACACGAAGGTCGTCGAGCATGCGCAAGGATTCCCGCGCGAACCATCCCAATTCGTGATGGTGGCGTTTGCCCTCCAACTCGCTGATCACGATCAACGGAAGTACCACATTGTGCTCGGCGAACCGGATGACTGCCCATGGATCCGAGAGCAGGACCGAGGTATCGAGCACGAATGTCCGAAGAGGGGCGGAAACGGAGCGTGAAGTGGTCACGTGGGGCTCCTACGTCTGCGCGGCACCGCGCAAACTCTGTCGCTCGGCCGGTCGGGTCCGATGTGTCAGGTGACACGAGGACCGGGTACCGGCCCTCTCGCGCTCACTAGCTCAGTCACGTATCAGAACCTCCCGCACAGGTAGCTTCCCCGCTGCCTGTTACTGCCGACGGTACCGCCGAACTCGAGGTTCGGCTCGCTGGAAGTCTGGCGTGTCGGTGAACAACGCGTTACGTCGACATCGCCCCAGGTCGCCGGCCGACCGGTGACGAAAGTGCCCTCCCCCGGGTGGATCAATGCGGCTTTGTTGCACTCAGATCGACTGAAAGCCACATCGATCCGACGCGGATGGGTGAATGGACCACTGCACACGTCTGGGCGGTGTAATGGTCCATTGACGCGGACCGGGGTGCTGCGTGAATGGACCATTGCACACGTCTGAGCGGTGCAATGGTCCATTGACGCGGGCGGGGTGGGCGCGTCGATCAGCCCAACAATCCCCAGTCTTCGAGGCCCTCGTACAGGGGCTTGCTCTGCGCAAGTTTCACGACGCGTTCCTTCAGAGCGTCGGTGGCCTGACCGGTCGCCAGAGCGGTACCGATGATGTCGGCGACCTCGGTGAACTCGGCTTCGCCGAATCCGCGGGTGGCCAATGCGCCGGTGCCGATGCGCAGGCCGGAGGTGACCATCGGCGGGCGCGGGTCGAAGGGCACAGCGTTGCGGTTCACGGTGATGCCGACCTCGTGCAGGAGGTCCTCGGCCTGCTGGCCGTCGAGCTCGGAGTTGCGCAGGTCGACGAGCACGAGGTGGACGTCGGTGCCGCCGGTGAGGACCGAGACGCCCTTGTCGGCGACGTCGGCTCCGGTGAGGCGCTCGGCGAGCAGCGATGCGCCGAGCAGGGTGCGCTCCTGGCGCTCCTTGAACTCCGGCGTCGCCGCGATCTTGAAGGCGACGGCCTTGGCAGCGATGGCGTGCATCAGCGGCCCGCCCTGCTGCCCGGGGAACACTGCGGAGTTGAGCTTCTTGGCCCATTCCTTCTTGGCCAGGATGATGCCGGAGCGCGGTCCGCCGAGGGTCTTGTGCACCGTCGAGGAGACGACGTCGGCGTACGGCACGGGCGAGGGGTGCACCCCTGCTGCGACGAGTCCGGCGAAGTGCGCCATGTCGACCCAGAGCAGTGCGCCCACCTCGTCGGCGATGGACCGGAAGGCTGCGAAATCCTGGTGGCGCGGGTATGCCGACCAGCCGGCGATGAGCACCTGCGGCTTGGCGGAGATGGCCTGCTTGCGCACCTCGTCCATGTCGATGCGGTGATCTTCTTTGCTGACGCCGTAGGACTCGACCTCGTAGAGCTTGCCCGAGAAATTCAGCTTCATGCCGTGCGTGAGGTGGCCGCCGTGAGCCAGGTCCAGGCCCATGATCTTGTCGCCCGGGTTGATCAGCGCCATCAGCACCGCGGCGTTCGCCTGCGCGCCGGCGTGCGGCTGCACGTTGGCGAACTCGGCACCGAAGAGTTCCTTGGCGCGATTGCGGGCGAGATCCTCGACGATGTCGACGTGCTCGCAACCGCCGTAGTAACGGCGGCCCGGGTAGCCCTCGGCGTACTTGTTGGTCAGGACACTGCCCTGGGCCTGCAGCACCGCACGGGGGACGAAGTTCTCCGACGCGATCATTTCCAGGGTGTCGCGCTGACGTCCCAGCTCACCGGCCATCGCCTCGGCGACCTCGGGATCGAGTTCGGCCAGTGACAGGTTGTTGACGTCAGTCATAACAGGAGTCTCCAAAAGACAGCAGAAAAGGGGGCAGCACAGTAAGGGACTCGGCCAGTTTACGAGACGCGTAGTGCGCCCGGTGTCAGTGGCTCGTCGAGGAGCCTGCCGAACAGTTGCGCACGCTCGCTGACGGTCGTTCCCTGGTCCAGCCAACCGGCCAGCAGCTTGTAGCCCTCGACATAGGTGCTGATGTACGCCCGCCACAGCGGGGAGGACAGAAAGCGCAGGCTGTGCCGGGCGCGCTGAGGTGAGGCCAACGACCACCGCTCCAGGTAAGCGGCCACATCGTCCTCGCTCTTGTGCTGATCGTGCAGCAACAGCGCGGCGTCCTGACGCACCCCCAACAGCTGGCTCGACGCGGATGACAGGCGCTCGGCCTTCTCACCGTCGAAGCGCAGTCCGAGGTCGGCGTAGATCTCTTGCGCCCACGCGCCCCAGCCTTCACCGACGATCGCGCCGAGAGCATGGTCGGCCAGCCCCTCGGCCATCAGGCACTGCGGAGTGTTGACCACGAACAGCGTCTGCTCGAGCTGGCCTGCACCGACGAGCCCCGTCTCCTTGCGGCAGTGCTCGGTGTGGTGTCCGGGGTACGACTCGTGCGCGATCAGGTGCGGCAGATTGGCCATCTGCTGCTCGATGTCGGAGTTGATCGCGACGGTGGACTGGAAGTTGCCGAGGTAGTAGTTGAATCCCGACCAGGGCTTGTCTCCGACGACCTCGTAGGTGACCTTCTCGGTGTCCGGCAGCGTGTACTCGGCCCGGACGCGGTCGCGTAGCGCGGAGGAGAACGCCTCGACGCAGTCCTGCAGTCGGTCGGCCGGAATGACGTCGGCACGGCGATGGGTGATCAGCCGTTCGCTCAGCGAGCCGGGACCGGCGAGTACCTCGTCCATCTTGCGGTGCGCCTGCAGGTACTGGTCCTGATCGCCGGGGGCGATGCGGACATCGAAGTAGGCGTCCACCTCGTCGACGAACCCGATGTCCTCGCCGGCGAACTTGCGCGCCGAACACTCGAGAGCGCGCAGGTGGACGTCGAGGAACGTCGTGCGCTCGGGTGTCAGATCGACGTTGCCGAGCTCTGCGCGCAGCGTCTGCGCTCGACGAACGAGCTCGCGGGGCTCCGGCGCGGGGGCGTTCTCGGTGATTCTGCGCAACTCCGGATCGCCCGTATATGCGTCGACGAAGCCGTCTTCGAGGCGGTCGAAACTGAGGCCGAGCAGCAGGTATTCGCGTACCAGGGAAGCAGCATCCATACCCGAACCCTAGTACGGCGAACGACCCCGCCCGTGCGCGATCCACCGGCACCGAGCACAATCGGAAACCATGCGACTCGCGCTCCACGGGAGCTCAGCCGGACCCTCAGCATCTCCGATGTGGCAAGAGTGGAGCCTGCGGAACGACTGTGGTTGGAGCCGTGCGTGAGCGAGTCCAGCCCGTACGTCGAGTTCGACCGTGTGCAGTGGCGCACGCTGCGCCAATCCACGCCCTTGGTGCTCACCGAGGAAGAACTGATCGGGCTGCGCGGTCTCGGTGAACAGATCGACCTCGACGAGGTGGCCGAGGTCTACTTGCCCCTGGCGCGTTTGATCCACCTCCAGGTCGCGGCCCGGCAGCGGCTTTTCGCTGCGACTGCAACGTTCCTCGGCGAAAAGCATCCCGATCGTCAGGTCCCCTTCGTCATCGGTGTCGCGGGCAGCGTCGCCGTCGGCAAGTCGACGACAGCCCGTGTGCTGCAGGCACTCCTGGCCCGATGGGACCATCATCCGCGGGTCGACCTCGTCACCACCGACGGATTCCTGTATCCGACGGCCGAGCTCATGCGTCGAGGGATCCTGCACCGCAAGGGTTTTCCCGAGAGCTACGACCGGCGCAAGCTGCTCAGGTTCGTGACCGAGGTCAAGTCCGGGACCGAAGAGGTGGGCGCGCCTGTCTATTCACACGTCTCGTACGACATCGTCAAGGGCCAGTACCACATGGTCCGGCAGCCCGACATCCTGATCGTGGAGGGACTCAACGTATTACAGACCGGGCCTCGGTTGATGGTCTCGGATCTGTTCGACTTCTCCATCTACGTCGACGCTCGAATCGAGGACATCGAGAGCTGGTACGTCAAGCGTTTTCTCGCGTTGCGCAAGACATCGTTCACCGATCCGTCCTCGCATTTTCACCATTACGCCGGCCTGTCCGACGACCACGCGCAGATTGCCGCCGAGGATCTGTGGCATTCGATCAACCTGCCGAATCTGGTGGAGAACATCCTGCCGACGCGACCGCGAGCGACCATGGTGTTGCGCAAGGACAACGACCACGCGATCAACCGGCTGCGCCTGCGGAAGTTGTAGACCATAATCCAGCAATGACGCTGGAAAGGCGCACGATCGGCGAGGTTCCGCTGATCGGTCGAGACGACGAGTCGGCGCGAATTCTGCATGCCGCCCGCACGTACGGCGGAATGGCGGTCAAAGCCGCGCCCGGAGTCGGCCGTACCCGACTGCTGACCGAGGCGGTGCGGTCGCTGGTGCGTCTCGGCTGGCATCCGCACCGAGTGGTGACGGTGATGCCGACCGGCACCGGATTCGTCCCCGTCGAATCCGACCGGGCGCTGGCCGCCGCTCTGGCCGAGGCGCACAGCGGCCGACGCACGGTCGTGGTCATCGACGACGCCCAGTGGCTGGCCGATTCGACCATCGAGCTCCTGGCCCGCCGCATCGGCTCGAAGGGCCTGTTCATTCTGCTCAGTGTCAGTGCCGGCCGACGTCGCACCCCGGTGCTCGACGGCCTGTGGAAGGACGGCCTGGTCGACCGCATCGATCTGGAGCCGCTCACCCCCGAGCAGAGCCGATCCCTGATGGAGTCCATGCTTCGTCGAGATGACGAGATCGTGGACAGTGCGGCGCTTTTCGCCGTCACCGCATTGTCCGCGGGAAATCTGGTCGTGCTGCGTGATCTGGTGACGACCGCGGTCGAGCGGCAGGCCCTGACGGTCTCGTCGCGCGTGTGGCGGCTCGCCTCTCCTCTGCCCGTCTCCGCCGGTCTGGCCGATGTGGTGCGCGATCATCTGGCCGAGGTGGTCGCACTCGCCGACTATGCGGCAGCCACCGAGATCGCCGATGCGCTCGACATCGTCGCCCTGGCCGGTTCCCTGGTGTTCGGAGCCGCTGCCGCGGTGATCGATCCGCGTCTGATCGAGGAACTCGAATCGGCCGGCGTTCTCACCGTCCGTACCGAGCACAACGTCGACCGGGTGACGTTCGCGACACCGATCACCGCACAGGTACGTACCGAAGACATGGCCACGCTGCGCAGACGACGGCTGAGCCTGACGGTGGCCGACGCTCTCGACGCCTCCACCGACGGCCTCGGCCCCCGCGAGCGCGTCATCGCCGCACTGCTGCGTATCCACGCCGGCGTCGCACTCGATGCGCAGACGGCTGTGGAGGCGGCCCGATTGTCGTGGCGTTTCGTTCCTCCCGAGACGACGCTCGAGCTGGCCTCGGCTGCTGCCGAGGCCGGCGGCGGGTTCGACGCTCAGCTGATTCTTGCGACCGCAGAGAGCCAGCTCGGCCTGACCGCATCTGCTCAGCAGCGACTCGACGAGCTACTACGCAGGTCCGACAACGACATCCGCCGCGCGACGGCGGTGCGCGCGTGCACCGACAACATGGTGCTGCGGCTGGCGGATCCGACGCGGGCGCTGGCCCTGAACGCGAGTACCGAGCTCGCCATCGTCGACCCCGGTATCCGAACGCAACTACGAGCGCAGCGTGGCCTGATGATGCACGCTATCGGCGATACTGCCGGCGCATTGGCCCTGCTCGAACCGCTGATGGACGACTTGGAGGGTGCGACGCTGATCTCGGCCAGTTTCGCCGTTGCTGCCGGAGCCACCGTCGTCGGCCGGTTGTCGGCCGCATTCTCCGCCCTCGCCCGCGTGCAGCCCGGCCCCGACAACCCCGCGGCAACGGTCTTGGATCTGACGCGATGCTTCACGATCGCCTGTGCCGGCAACTTCGAGGAGGCCTCGGCGCTCGCTCGGTACCGGTACGACGAAGCGGTGGAACAGTTCTCGCCGTTGCAGCAGGCGTGGTTCGGGTGGGCCCGCGGAGGTGTGTTGCTCTCGCAGGGCCACGCGGCCGAGGCGATCCGCTGGTGCTCGGAGGCCTACACACTCGCGGGCACGCTCGGCCAGCGGTCGATGGAGCCGATGGTGGCGTGCGATCTGGTCCGTGCTCTCGCACTCGCGGGACGCGCGGAGGAGGCATCGGATCTCATCGAGGCCGCTGACCTCGACAACCCGGCCTCGCCTGCATTGTTCGGAGCTCGCGGGACACGGCTCGCGGCACTGGGCTGGGCTGCGGCAGCCCGCGGAGACGTCGGCCGGGCGCGCGAGCTGCTCGTCGCCTCGGCCGAGGCGCACGCCGCCATCGACCATCATCTTCCCGCTCTGTTCTCCTACGTCGACGCCGCCCGCTGTGGTGCGGCGGCCGCGGTGCTGGCCCCCGTCCACTCCCTGTCGAGTCTGATCGAGGGTGACCTGGTCCGCACCGAGGTACGCATGGTCGAGGTTCTCGCCGCATCGCCCGGGTCTGACAGTTCGGATAGTTCGGTATCGGAGCAGTCAGTGGCCGAACAGGCGGTGTCCGTGGCTGCGAGCGCCGAGAAGCACGGCCTGGACCTGCACGCCGCAGAGATGTACTTCCACGCACGAAATCTTCTGTTGCGCAGCAACCCTCGCGCAGCCGCAACCGCAGGAAGGCAGGGCCACGTGCTCACCGAGCGGTGTGGACATCCGAGCACCCCGCTCCTGCACGGAACACGAGACGCGGCTCTGACCACCCGCGAACGTCAGATCGCGACCCTCGCTGCTTCCGGCCTGTCGAACCGCGATATCGCCGACGCCGTCGTGCTGTCGATCCGCACCGTCGAGACCCACCTCAATCGCATCTTCGGAAAGCTGGGCATCAGTACCCGCGCCGAGCTCACATCGCTACGAGGCTCACTGCTCGATTGACCGCGACACCGGTGTAGAGAGAGGCCTCGATGTCGAGCAGGTAGCGCGAGGGAGCCACCCCGAGTTCGGTCCGCAGAATCGTCTCGGCCCGCCGAAAGGCAACCACCGCCTCTGCCGTCCGGTGCGACCGATCGAGGGCGATCATCAGCTGGCCCCACAGGTGTTCGCGCAACGGCGAGACCCGTAGTGCGCGCTCGATCTCGGCAATCACCGTCTCGTGTCGACCGAGGTGTAGGCGGGCCTCGAATGCCGATTCCAGCACCACGGCGCGCACCTCGTCCAGATGCACCCGCTCGTCGACGGCGAAGCCCAGATCACCGAACTCTACGAAGGCGGGGCCTCGCCACAACGCCAGCGCACGACCGAACTGACCGTCTGCCTCGGCAAACCTGCCGCGCCCGAATGCATCACGGCCGCGGGCCGCGAGCATCTCGAACTCACGCAGATCGACTCGGTCTGCACCCAGGTCCAAGCGGTAGCCCCAGGACGTCGTGACGAGCCGGGCACCGTCGTCCGCACCAAGGACTCGTCGCAGATTCGCCACGTACGCACGCAACGACGCCAACGCCTTGGCCGGCGGACGACGATCCCAGACGAGATCGATCAACCGGTCGAATTCGACGACGTTCCCCGCTTCCACGAGCAGCACCGCCAGCACGGCCCGCTGCTTGAGCCCACCGAGCGCCTTCACGCCGATCCCGTCGCGCACCACCATGGGTCCGAGCACGTTGTAGTCCACGATCGGAAATTTTCCGAGCCTCGCGCCGATCGCGCCACAGATTACGTAGCAATACAGAGGTAAGTACGTAGTGCGTCGCCCCGGGTCGTGAGTGGAAATTCGTAGCAGGCTACGAGGTCCTGTGCACGTCAGATACCGAAGCGTCAGATACCGAAGCGCCGGTGTCTGGCGGCGAAGTCTCGCAGAGCGCGCAGGAAGTCGACGCGACGGAATTCGGGCCAGTAGGCCTCGGTGAACCAGATTTCCGAGTACGCGCTCTGCCACAGCAGGAAGCCGGACAGTCGCTGTTCGCCCGACGTACGGATGACGAGATCGGGATCGGGCTGGCCGGAGGTGTAGAGGTGACTGTCGATGCCGTCGACGTTGATGGAGGCGATCAGGTCGTCTCCGGTGACGCCCTCGGCGATCTTCTCGCTCACCAGGGATTGCACTGCATCGGCGATTTCTTGTCGACCGCCGTACCCGACGGCGACGTTGACGTGTGTTCCGGTCCGTCCCTCGGTGAGCGCGGCCGCTTCTTTGAGTCGACGCGCGGTCGACGCGGGCAGCAGGTCGAGGGTGCCGACGAGTTTGACGCCCCAGTTCATCTCGGGCCCGCAGATTTCCTCGACGACGTCGGTGATGATGTCGAGCAACGAATCCAATTCGTCCGCGTCTCGGCGGAGGTTCTCGGTGGAGAGCAGGTAGATGGTGGCCATCTCGATTCCGGCGGCGTCGCACCAGCCGAGCATCTCGGCGATTTTCAGCGCGCCCATGCGGTGGCCGTGCGCGACGTCGGTGAACCCGTTCTCGCGCGCCCAGCGGCGATTGCCGTCGCACATCACTGCCACGTGCCGCGGGTGCTGCACCCCCTCGAGCTGGCTCAGCAGACGCCGCTCGTACACGTTGTAGAGAACGCCGCGCACCTTCTGCGGAATGATCACCACTACTTCGTCACCGCTGCTCTCATCACCACGGAGGATTACCTTACGCCGACGTCTGCGAGCGGGCGGCCGGTACAGTAGCGTCTGAACCTACGGTTGCGTAGGTTCACGGCGGCGGCACGGGAGGCAATCGACATGACGATGTTCGGACTCGACGAGATACCCGTCAAACCGCGCATGCGCGGTTGGATTCACCTGTACGCGTTCTGTGTGGCGGTGGTCTGTGCGATCACGCTCGTCACGCTTGCGTTCAGCATGGTCTCGGTCAGCGCGGGGCTCGCGACGGGCGTCTACGCCATCACCGTCTGCGGGGTTTTCGGGGTCAGCGCCACGTACCACCGCGTGCCGTGGAAGACCACGGCGTCGCAGATCTGGATGAAGCGCGCCGATCATTCGATGATCTTCCTGTTCATCGCCGGCAGCTACACCCCGTTTGCCGTGCTGGGCCTGCCCGCCTCGACCGGACGCACATTGCTGATCATCGTGTGGCTCGGGGCCTTTGCCGGAGTGGCTCTGAAGATGTTGTGGCCCACCGCTCCCCGCTGGGTCGGTGTTCCGCTGTACCTGATCCTCGGCTGGGCGATCGTACCGGTCGCCCCCACCCTGATCGAACACGTCGGCTACGCACCGTTCCTCTTGCTGCTGGTGGGCGGGGTGTTCTACAGCGTGGGAGCCGTGCTGTACGCCACCAAGTGGCCGAACCCATGGCCTACGACGTTCGGCCATCACGAATTCTTCCATGCCGCAACGGTATTGGCGGCGATCTGCCACCTGGTTGCCGTGTGGCTCGTCTTGTTCTGAGCACCCGTCAGGCGGGCCCGGATGCCTTGTCTCGGTACATCAGTTCGTCGGCGCGTTGAATGAGCCGATCTCTGGATTCGCCGGGTTCTCGCACCGCGACGCCCACGCTCACCGATACCCCGAGCAATCGAGATCCGAACGGCACCGGTTCGCTGCAGATTGCGTTCCGCACAGATTCGGCCAGTCTCGCGGCGTCGAGTGAACTGCCACCGACCGCGTCGGTCACCGCGAACACGAACTCGTCTCCGGCATAACGACCGACGACGCTGCCGCGCGGCGACCACTGTTGCAGTCGACGCCCAGCTGCCTCGAGGACGGCATCTCCCGCAGGATGACCGTGAGCGTCGTTGATCGACTTCAAGCGGTCGACGTCGACGAACGCCAGGGCTACGGGGCGATCGGCCACGATCCACTCGTCGACGTGGGCCAACAGGGGACTCCGCCGCAGCAGGCCGGTCAGGTCGTCGCGTTCGGCGCGATCGCGCCAGTGCACGGTGTCGTCGACGACGGGATTGACCAGATCCAGTAGCGCGACGATGAACCGCCGTCCGAGGATGGTCGAGATCCCCACATGCATCCAACAAGAGACGACCTCACCGTCGCTGCGCCGTACTCGACGAAGAGCTCCGATCGGACGACCGCCGTCGGACGAGCCGGCCGCGGGGTATCGGTTGTCGAGCTGCATCGCCATGTCCTTGGCCGACGCGCGGTCCCCGAGCGGAACGAAATCGGCCACCGGACGACCCAGCATGCCCTCCACCGGGCAGTCGAGTACCTCCTCGCACAGCGTGTTGGCACCGACCACCTCGAACTGCATGGAATGGACCATCGCCGCCATCGGGACCGACGCGACGAACTCCGCGACCGCCGCGCGCTGCTCGTCGGTCACGGCCTCGTCGAGCATGCCGTCGCGCACGACACTGTCCTTGGTGACGCCTTCGCTCATGACACGCACCACCGATCCACTGATAGAAGTTCCCGCCCCGGGCCGAACAAGTTCCCGCAACAATACTGTTCTCGAGCAGAAGCATCGACGAGCTTCGTCATCTCTGCAGCGCGAGCGACAGATCTTCGGCAGAGGTCACAGGACGGTCGCAGACGAAGCCGCGACACACGTACGCCGTTTCGACGCCGTCGACGGGCGGACGGTCCATCAGTAATACGGACGAATCCGTTTCGCCCGCAACGACAACCGAGCCTCCCGGTGCCAATCGTCGGGCGGCGGACATCAGGTCGCCACCCGGCGCGGTCGACACCGCAATCTGGATGGGGCCGGAGGCGGACGCTTCTGCGACCGCCAGCCAGTGCCCACCGGACCTGGGCGCGCGCTCGAGGATCAACGCCGCTCGCGCCAACGACGCCGCCGCCAGTTCGCCGTATCGCGCCGAGGATGTGTGATCGACCAGAGCGGCAGCTGTGAGCAACGCCTCTGCCATCGTGGATGCTCCCGATGGGGTGGCCCCGTCGATGGGATCTCGGGGCCGGGTCACGAGTGTCTCCGCGTCGTCGGCGGTGTCGAACCAGCTGCCGGCGTCGTCCGGGTCGGCGAAGTGCTCGATCGCCGCATCGAGGAGCGAGACCGTGCGCTCGATCCATACCGAGTCTCCGGTGGCTTGGAACAGCGCTGCCGCGGCAACAGCGAGACACGCGTAGTCCTCGAGCACTCCGGTGGCGTCCCCCACCGCGCTACCCAGAGATGCGCGACGCACCCGCCCCGATTCGACGTGCGCGGCGAAGAGTTGCTCGCCGCATTCGACCGCCGCGTCCACCCACTTCGGCGTGTTCGACCCGATTCCGGCCTCGACCAGCGCGGTGATCGCCAACCCGTTCCACGCGGTGACCACCTTGTCGTCGCGGCCGGGCTGCGGCCGGATGGCGCGAGCGTCGGACAGCGCACGACGTACCCGGGCGAACCGGTCGTAGTCCTCGGGTTCGGCGGGCAGTTGCAATACCGACATGCCCGCTTCGAACGTGCCTGCCGAATTCACTGCGAACAACCCCGCAGCCCACACCCCGTCCTCGAAGCCGAGGGTCTCGATCAATTGCTCCGGCGTCCAGGCGTAGGTCAGGCCCTCGACGCCCTCGGTATCCGCATCGAGCGCCGACGCGAAACAGCCGTTGGCCGTGCGCAATTCACGGAGCATGAACTCCGCAGTGTCCGACGCCACCCGCCGAATCAGAGGATCGTCGTCGACCCGGGCCGCGTGCGCGTAGAACCTGAGCAGCAATGCGTTGTCGTAGAGCATCTTCTCGAAATGCGGGACGATCCACTCGGCATCGACGGAGTAGCGCGCGAACCCGCCGCCGAGTTGGTCGTAGATGCCCCCGCGCGCCATCGCCGACGCGGTGCGTCGAACCACGTCGAGAACCTCACCGTTGCCGGTGCGCTCGTAGTGCCGGAGCAGACCCTCGAGCAGTGCGCCCGGCGGAAACTTCGGCGCCTGACCGAAGCCGCCGAAGGTCGTGTCCTCGTCGGCGCAGATCGCCGCGACGGACGCGGCCAGAAAATCGGCGTCGATCGGCCGTCCGCCGGCCGGAATTCCGGCGCTCTGCTTGCGCAGTTCGGTGACGATGGCGGCGGACGCGTCGAACACGTCCTGTCGGCGAGTCGACCAGGTGTCCGCAATGGCGGTGAGCAGCTGCTCGAACGACGGCATTCCCTGCCGCGGGGTCGGTGGGTAGTAGGTGCCGCAGTAGAACGGTTCGGTCTCGGGAGTGAGGAAGCAGGTCATCGGCCACCCGCCCTGACCGGTCATCGCGACGGTGGCGTTCATGTACACCGAATCGAGGTCCGGTCTTTCCTCGCGATCGACCTTGATGCACACGAAATTCTCGTTCATCAGCGCCGCGGTGGTCTCGTCCTCGAACGACTCGTGGGCCATGACGTGGCACCAATGGCACGCGGAATAGCCGATCGACAGCAAGATCGGAACGTCGCGATCGCGTGCGGACTGCAGAGCCTGCGGTCCCCACTGCTGCCAGTGCACCGGGTTGTCCGCATGTTGCCGCAGATACGGGCTGGTTGACTCGTCCAGCGCATTGGTGTTCAGGACCGTGGCGTCGAGCATCAGGTCTCGTCGGTGGCGGCAGGTTTTGCCGGACTCTGTTCCGGCGGAGTGGTGGTGGCGATTCCGCCGCGATCGGTGCCCTCGTCGAGCGCCTGATCCAACGTCGGATCCTCTTTCTCGAACGTGGCGGGCAGACGCTTGATCTTCTTGTTCATCGACCAGATCAGCAGGGCTGTTCCGACCAACAACGCCACCAGGATCACCAACCCGATCGGCGAAGACTTACCGAACTCGGGGCCGGTGGGCTGCTGGGCGAGAATCGAGACGATCACCGGTCGGTCTCTTCGATTCCGGCGAACAGGTCCGTCTCGGGCAGCGAGGTCGCCACCCGGGTGCGAGCCAGCTCGAATTCCTCGGTGGGCCACAACTTGCGCTGCACGTCCAGCGGCACCGCGAAGAACGATCCGTTGGGATCGATCTGCGTCGCGTGCGCGCGGAGGGCGTCGTCGCGTTGCTCGAAGTAATCACCGACGGTCACCTGGGTGGTGATGCGGCCGATGATCTCGTCGCGCTGGCCGTCCCATCGCTTCAGCCAGTCGACGAACGGGCTCTCTTCACCGCGGTCGATGAACCAATCGTGGAAGAGCTGCATGCGCTTACGGATGAACCCGTGGGAGTAGTACAGCTTGAGCGGAGTCCAGGGCTCACCCGCGTCGGGGAAGCGTTCGGGATCGCCCGCGGCCTCCCACGCTGCCATCGAGACCTCGTGGCAGCGGATGTGATCGGGATGCGGGTAACCGCCACGCTCGTCGTAGGTGGTGATGACGTGCGGCTTGAACTCGCGCACCACCTTGACCAGCGCCTCGGTGGAGACCTCCAACGGCACCAGCGCGAAGCAACCCTCCGGAAGAGGTGGTAGCGGATCGCCCTCGGGCAATCCGGAGTCCTCGAAGCCGAGCCAGGTCTGCTGGACACCGAGGATGCGAGCGGCCTCGGCCATTTCTTCGCGCCGAACCTCGTGGATACGCTCGTGCACTCCCGGAATGTCCATCGCTGGATTGAGAATGTCGCCCCGCTCGCCACCGGTGAGGGTGACGACCAGTACGTCGTGTCCTTCGGCCGCGTAGCGAGCCGTCGTCGCAGCACCTTTGCTGGACTCGTCGTCGGGATGGGCATGTACTGCCATGAGCCGCAGTCCGGACACGTTCTTCCTCACCTCGGATTCGCCTGGTTCTTGCCTGCCCTATAGTTCCACCTGACGCCGACAGGCCCCCAGCGGCACCCCCGAATCGACCCCGAGAGCGGCCATGACCAACGCACTTCCCGCAGGTAGGTACCCGTCGGGTTCCGGTCCGAGCGGAATTCGGCAGGCCCCGAAACGTGCGACGAAGATCGCACTGGTGGCCCTGGTTCTGCTGGTCGGACTGGGCGTGGCCTACTACGCGTACTCCAAGTTCTCGGTCAAACCCATCGAAGGCAGCCAGCTGTCGTTCGACATCGTCGACGACTCCACGATGTCCATCCGTTTCAGCGTCACCCGACAGGATCCCGAGCAACCGGCCGTGTGCATCGTCCGTGTCCGCTCCCGCGACGGTTCCGAGACCGGCAGGCGTGAGGTGTACATCCCACCGGAGTCTTCGTCCGGCACCGTCGAGCTGACCACCGAGGTGACGACGTCGTCCGACCCCGCGGTCGGTGACGTGTACGGCTGCAGCCTCGATGTTCCCGAATATTTACGAGCCCGATAGGCGAACTACCTGTTCGTGGTAAGCTCGGCACATACACGGCCGCCGTAACAGGTGCCGTGTATTGCTGCATTGCGGGCAGGGTTCACCTGCGAACGATGACGACGGCTCCAGGATGCGGGCCGACCAAGGGGATCCAACCATTGGAGTCCCCTGTTCGTTGCGTGCCCTACCTGCTCAGAAAACGGAATCGATATCGAGATTCCGACTACGAGGGAGTGATCGAGATGACCGAGACCCAGGTGACCTGGCTGACCCAGGAATCACACGACAGGCTCAAGAGCGAACTCGACCAGCTCATTTCCAATCGCCCCGTCATCGCCGCCGAGATCAACGAGCGTCGCGAAGAGGGCGATCTGAAGGAGAACGGCGGTTACCACGCTGCTCGCGAGGATCAGGGTCAGCAGGAAGCACGCATTCGCCAGCTGCAGGAACTGCTCAACAACGCGAAGGTCGGCGAAGCGCCGACCCAGTCCGGCGTGGCACTGCCCGGATCCGTCGTCAAGGTCTACTACGACGGCGACGAGTCCGACACCGAGACCTTCCTGATCGCCACCCGCGAAGAGGGTGCCCGCGACAGCAAGCTCGAGGTGTACTCCCCCGCGTCGCCGCTGGGCGGATCGCTCATCGATGCGAAGGTCGGAGACACCCGTCAGTACACGCTCCCCAACGGCAAGACCATGAAGGTCACGCTCGTGAGCGCGGAGCCATACCACACGTAAGCCTGCTCACCGAAGATGTGCTGCACCCCCGGTCGCTCGGCGACCGGGGGTGCACTCGTCTGGGCGGTTCAACACTGTTCGTACACGTACGCCGGATCGGACGGGGACACCAGGCCTCGATCTCGCAGAATCGTGACGGCCGGCCGATCCTGTCGGGCACACAGCCGATCGAACGGCTCCGGGAGGTTGTCGGTGTACTCGATGTCGTACACCCGTGCTCCGTATGCCGAAGTGTACGAGCCACATTCGTCGTAGGCGAGACACTCCTCGGCGACGGCGAAATCGAATCCGACGTCGTCCCTCATCCGACCGGCTCCGTCCGGGGTGTTCTTCTGCGCGATCTCGATGCCCGACGCATGGGCACGGTCTGCGTACAGGCGCGCCAGTGCGAGTACCGAATCCTCGTCGATCGAATCCGGGAACCGAGTCCAGCTGTCGAGGTTGTCGATTTCGACGGCGTCGAATCCCCGTGCGGCGCAGCCTTCGATGACGGGCCCGATCACCGCGTCGATCGCCGCGCGCTTCTCGGGTGTACCCGGGTCGAGGATGTGCTCGTCGGGCCAGTCCGAATCGACCACAACCTCGCCGCCCGCATCGCGCAGCAATAGTTCCGGGTTCCACTCGGCTCCAGGCTGAGTCTGCAGGCCGTTGACATAGCAGATCGACACTGCGCCGGGCAGCGGCTCGGCGGTGGAATCGCGGACGACGGTGTCGAGACCGCCGGGCACGTCGTACGCCGCGCCGAGTTGGTAATCGAATCGCTCGGTCTGTACCGGCTCGGTCTGTATTCGGTCGGTCTGTGTCGGGTCGGAACTGCATCCCCCGATCGCTACCGCGGCGGCCAGCAGGCATGCTCCCGCCGCCGCGGTGCGCATCAGGCGGTCATCGTTTTCTGGTACTTGCGTACCGACAACGGCACGAACACCACGAGCATCACCACAACCCAGATCAAGGTGTAGAGCACTGGATTCTGCAGTGGCCACACCTCCGGCGGCGGTGCCATCGGATTGGTGTTGCCGAATTGCTCACGAACCGCCAACGTCACCGAGGAGATCGGGTTCCATTCCGCGATCGTCTTGAGCACGCTCGGAAAGTTGTCGATCGGGACGAAGGTGTTGGCGATGAACGTCAACGGGAAGATCACGATGAACGACGCGTTGTTGAAGATCTCCGGGGAGCGCACGATCAACCCCACCAGAGCCATCACCCACGAGATCGAGTACGCGAACAACAGCAGCAGCACGTACCCCAACAGGGCGTCGAAGAACGACGACGTGATGCGCCAGCCGACGATGAGCCCGGTGATCGACATGATCGTGATGGTGACGATGTTGTTGCCGACGTCGGCTGCCGTGCGTCCGATGACCACGGCCGATCGCGCCATGGGCAACGACCGGAACCGGTCCATCACGCCCTTCTGCAGATCCTCGGCCAACGAGGATCCGGTGATCGACGCGCCGAAAATCATGGTCTGGACGAAGATGCCGCCCATCAGGAAGCTCTTGTAGTCGATTCCGGGCACGTCGATCGCACTGCCGAAGACGTACGCGAACAACAGCACGAACATGATCGGCGACAGCGTCGCGAAGAACAGCAGATCGGGAACTCGCTTGAGCTTGATCAGGTTTCGCTTGGTGATGATCGCCGAATCCAGGAGAACGTTGCTCATTTCTCTTCCTCCGCAGCCTCGGGCTCGCCGGTGGTCTGACCGGTCAGAGACAGGAACACATCGTCGAGGTTCGGCCGTCGCAGACCGACGTCGACGACCCCGATCCCCGCTGCTTCGAGATAGCTCAACGCCGAGGACAGATCCTTGGATCCACCGTTGACCGGCATGACGATGCGGCCCACCTGCTCGTCCAGGGTGGGCGGCTCGACGCCGAGCGGTGTCAGGATCTCCTTGGCACGATCGGCCTGAGATCGGTCGGTGAGCACGAATTCAACTCGTTCACCGCCGGTTTGGGCCTTGAGCTCGTCCGCTGTGCCGCGGGCGATGATCTTGCCCTTGTTCAGGACGATGATCGAATCGGCCAGCCGATCGGCTTCTTCGAGGTACTGCGTGGTCAGCAGAATTGTCGTTCCGTCGCGCACGAGGTCTGCGATGAACTCCCACATGGTGATTCGGCTGCGCGGATCGAGGCCGGTGGTGGGTTCGTCGAGGAACACCACGCGTGGTCGTCCGATCAGACTGGCCGCGATGTCGAGTCGACGACGCATGCCGCCGGAGTACTGCTTGGCAGTGCGATCGCGCGCGTACTCGAGGTCGAATCGCTCGAGTAGCTCACCGGCTCGCTGTTTCGCTTCCGCCTTGCGCAGCCCGAAAAGTCGGCCGACCATCTCGAGATTCTCGTAGCCGGTCAGATACTCGTCCACGGCCGCGAACTGGCCGGTCAATCCGATCGTGCCCCGAACCTCGTTCGCCTGCTTCAGCACGTCGAGACCGAAGATCTTCGCCGAACCGGACGTCGCCTTCAGCAGCGTGGCGAGAATGCGGACAGCCGTCGTCTTGCCGGCACCGTTGGGGCCGAGCACACCCAGCACCGTGCCCTCGGGAACTGTGAAGTCGATCCCACCGAGCGCGACGTTCTTCCCGTACCGAAGTACCAGGTTCTCTACTTCTATAGCGTTCGCCATGGCCCTCTCCCCGTTTCTTTCACTGTCGGTATAAGGACTTCCGAACGCGTAGAGATTAACCGGTTTTGATCGGACCGGGCGTCCACAGGCCCGAACGCTGGACGTCGGTGGTGGTGATCTGCGCCGGCTCCGCCGTCTCGTCGTACGGCGTGTACCGCTCGATCGATCCCCAGTCACGGTCCCAGTCGCCGGACAGATACGACGGTATGGTCCGGGCCGAGGCCACGATGTCGATCCACCCGAGCGGCCCGCCACCGTAATGGTCCTGCCACGCATTGGTGATGACGGCACCGCTGCGGTCGGGGAGCACCCGGTACCCGGGCACCTCGGCGACGCCGAAGCGATGGTCGAACGGATGCTGGCACGGGAAGTTGAAGCCGACCTCCCAGTCCAGCAGCACGGGAGTCTCACGGCCGACGACGTCGTTCAGCGTCTGGGTGCGCGGTACTCGTGGCGGGGTGATCGCAAGCCATTGGTCGGGATCGCGATCGGTGTCGGAGAGCACAAGACGAATCGTGTTGGCACCAGCGGGAATCTGGCCCATCGGAACTCGCAGGTTGCGCCACGACGGCGTCGGGCCGATGTCGATCGGCGTCACTCGCCCCTGCGCGCGACCGTCGACTCCGTACTCCAGCTCGAGGCTCTGGCCGTACGTGACGATGCCGTCGGAGTTCACCGAGCGGATGCGTCCGGCAGCGGCGATGGAGATCAGGTCGCCCGGATCTGCGGGCAGCGCGTACCAGCCGGTGGTCAACGTGGCAGGGGTATCGGATCCGAACGAGCCGAGCACCGGAACGGTTGCCGGGTCCAAGCCGAACGGAAGTGCGCTGCCACCGGTTCCGGCTCCGGTGGTCGACGTCGGCTGCTGTTGGTCCTCGGTATCGACGGTGTTCGAGGTGCCCGACGCCGAGGCCTCCTTGTCCGCGGTGAGGTCGCCCGCAACCCCGTCGGGGGTGAACCCGTCGTTGTCGGCACCCAATGCGGCAAATGCGTCGCCGCTGACCGGTTGCAGCACATCGGCATTGGGATCGGTTTCGAGCAGTACGTCGTTGGCGAGACCGCACGTGTTCCCTGCCAGGGCCGAGAGATTCGATTTCGCGATCGAGTACGACGGCCACTGCGCCACAG
Source organism: Rhodococcus sp. WWJCD1 (assembly GCF_002258735.1). Lineage (NCBI taxonomy): Bacteria > Bacillati > Actinomycetota > Actinomycetes > Mycobacteriales > Nocardiaceae > Rhodococcus > Rhodococcus sp. WWJCD1. The sequence goes on along the minus strand of NZ_NOXY01000020.1, from coordinate 584,313 downwards.
CGCCCTTGGCCATCGATGCCACGGCGAGCAGCACCATCAACGCGGCCGCAACGGCGATAGGCGGCACCGACCACCAGCGCGCCAAGGGCTTGTCGGTGCGCACGTACGGCGCGCGGATATGGAACCATACGGCCGCGAGCAACAGCAGGAGCGTCAGTCCGAGGAACATCGTCGAGATGCCCAGGCCCGCGACGAGAATCGGCTTGTCCCAGAACGGAACTCCCCATGCCGAGACGTACCAGTAGCCGTTCGTTCCGGTGAACGCGACCGCCAGCAGGAACGAGACCGCTGCGGCGAACAACAGTCGATTGCGCCGCGAGCGCAGCACTGCCGCGCCGGTCGCCACGGCCGCCAAGACTGCAACCGAGGCGGCCAGACCGGCGAACACTCCGAAATGGTGTGTCCACTTGGTGGGGGTGATCATCATCAGCGCCATGGACCCGACGGTGATACCGACGATCCGACGGGCGGGACCGGTTGCGGTGCCGGGGATCTTGCCGCCCTTGCGCAGCATCGCGACGACTACCGTGATCAGCGAGACGATCATGACGAACACCCCGAACCGGCGCGCGAGCGAGCCGTCGATGTCCATGTTCATCAACCACTGGTAGCGCAGGTACTCGTCGAACCAGGCCTGACTCGGCCCGGCCACAGTGTGCACTCGTTGCATCTCGAGCATGCCCGCCACGGTCTGGTTGCCGAAGGCGAACACCAGTACAACCGTGCCCGACGCCACCAACGGGGCGAGCAGCGTCACCGCGCCGAGTGTGGTGCTGCCGAACTCGCGAGCGCGGGCCACGACGATCTGCAGCACCGGTCGAGCTCCGGCGATCAACGGCGCGAAGCAGATGAATCCGGACGGGGCACACGTGACCGTCAATGCCGCGATCAGAATTGCCGCGGCTGCGGGCAGCAATCTGCGGGTCGCGATGGATCGCTCCACCGAACACCATGTCAACAGCACACCGATCGCCACGAACGGTTCCGGTCGCAGGCCGTTGTTGTACGGCAACCAGAACGCGAGCAGCACCAGACCACCGGTCCACAGCGCCGTCTTCGAGGCACGAGCGGCGGCACCGAACCGCGGGATCACCTCGCGACTGATGACGAGCCACGCGACGACGGCGCAGATCAGCGTGGGCAACCGCATCCAGACACTGGCGGTCGAGACGTGCGACATGAGGCCGAACATGTCGTACAACGGTGTGCCGAACGGCGTCTCGGGCACACCGAAGTACCGGAAATAGTTGGCCATGTACCCGGCATGATCGGCCGTGCGGGCCATGCCGAGTTGATAGCCGTCGTCGGAGGTGTTCGCGCCGATGACGTGCCACACCAGCAGTGTTCCGATCACCACCGCGTCCACCAGACCGAACGTCCACCAGCGACGCGGTAGGAACCGTCGGGCGCGCCGGCCGTCGGACAGGTCGAGGCGGTGCAGCGCCACCAACGAGACGATGGTGGCGAGCACGCCGACGATCATCGCGAACCACTTCAGGATGCTCGGCGTGGACGAGAACCTGCTGTCCAGCTCGGCCTGCAGCTGCAGACCGGGAATGCTTCCCTGTAGATCGCTGAACACGCCGACCATCTGTGGCCGGACGTCGCCGTCGCGCGTCACGGTGTCTTCGCCGGTCAGTCCGACAGTGGTCGCAGTGCCGTTCGAGATGATCGTCAACGAGCAGTCGCCCGCAGTCGATGAGCTCAGTTCCGAGACCGGCTTCTCGAGGAGAACCGAATCGCGCAGCGTCACCTTCAGTTGCGACGCCTCACCGCCCGTTACTTCCGCGACAAGACCGTATCGATAGGCGTCGGGCGATCCCTTGGGTGAGGTGGACAGCAGTATCCCACCGCTGGGGAGCCTGCCCGCGGCGTCACACGGGACGTTGGCGTCGACGCTGATCGGCGTGTAGCCGACGAGCGGAGCTTCGACATTGCCGACAGTATCGCTCTGCGGCCAGGTCAACGACGACTGCTGCTGCTCTATCGGCAACAGCGGTATCGAGATCGTCAGCAGAATTCCCAGGACAGCGGAGACGATCGCGACGAGCCGAGCCATGCAAATATCTCCCACCGATGTCCTGGTCCAAGTCGCTGATCAAGGTACCAGTGCAACCTGTGTGGCCCGGGAGGTCAGTTCTCGACGTGCACCGCATATCCGGCCGCGCCCAGGGCGTCGAGCACCGAGCCTCGGTGATCGGGTCCGCGCGTCTCGACGGTCAACATCACGTCGACTTCCTCGAGGCCGAGCCGGCCACCCGTGCGGGAGTGGACGACGTCGACCACACTTGCGCCGGCGTCGCGCACCACCCCGAGCACGCCGGTGAGCCCGCCCGGTCGGTCCGAAATGGTCACGCGCACAGCGAGGTAGCGCCCACCCGCCCGGAGACCGTGGGTGATGACGTGGGTGAGCAGCAGCGGATCGATGTTCCCGCCGGAGAGGATGGCGCACACCGAGCCGGTCAAACCGAGCTCCTCGGCCGAGTGCGTCATCAGCGCCGCCACTGCCGCCGCACCCGCTGGTTCGACGATGAGTTTGGCGCGCTCGATGCACAGCACCAAAGCTCGCGACAGAGCGTCCTCGCTGACGGTGACAACGTCGTCCACCCAGCCCTGCACGTGATCGAACGGCACCGATCCGGGCAGGCCGATCGCGATGCCGTCGGCCATCGTAGACATCGATTCCAGCGCAATCGGGTGTCCCGCCTTCAGCGACGCGGGCCAGGCGGCAGCGCCTTCTGCCTGCACGCCGACGATTCTGATATCGGGCTTGGTCAGCTTGACCGCCGCGGCGACACCGGCCAGCAGTCCCCCGCCGCCGGTGGGGATCACGATGGTGCCGACGTCCGGCATCTGCTGCAGCAGTTCGGTACCGAGCGTCGCCTGCCCGGCGACGATGTCGAGATGGTCGAACGGATGGATGAGGGTGGCACCGGTACGTTCGGCGAATTCCCGAGCCGACTTCAACGCCTCGTCCACGGTGTTGCCCACCAGATGCACTGTCGCGCCATATGCCTTGGTGGCCACCAGCTTCGGCAGCGACACGCCTACCGGCATGAACACCGTCGAGGTGATCCCCACCTGCGACGCGGCCCACGCGACACCCTGAGCGTGGTTGCCTGCGCTGGCCGCGACCACCCCGTGGGCGCGTTGCTCGGCGTCGAGCCTGGCGATGCGGTTGTACGCCCCGCGTGGCTTGAACGATCCGGTGCGCTGCAAGTTCTCGCACTTGAGGCGCACCTCGTGGCCGGTCAGATCCGACAGAATCCGCGAGGCCACCACCGGGGTCCGGCGCATCACCGGTTCCAGCAGCTCCTCGGCCGAGGCGATATCCGACGCGGTCACCCGCACAATTTCCGACACAGTCGCAGTATGCCAGGAACAATTACTCCTATGACGGCATGCGACGTCGGTCGTCACTACAGTTGTGGAGCGCGAGCCGCACCAGAGCGAGCCGCGACCGGCGCAAAGGATTCTCGGTGACGACGCAGGCTGCATCCGACGAGGTCAGCGACGACCCCGGTTCGCGCGGCAGTGTGGAAATAAAGGATCGGGCCATCTCCCGGACCGCCATCGCTGCGGCCTTGAAAGACCCTCGAGTCACCCGCACCACCGGTGGCCTCTCGCGACTGACCGGGCGAGAGCTACCCCGCGCCGACGTCACCCTCGGCGCGGACACGATCGCCGTCAACCTCTACATCGGTGTCCGGTGGCCGTCGCAAATCACCGAGGTGACCCAGGCCGTACACGCAGCCGTCGAAGAAGCACTGGCGACGATGACGGGACTGCACGTGCATCGGGTGAACGTGTTGGTATCCGACACCACCCTCGACAGCGGTCCCGCACCTGAGGCGAATCCCGATGCTCGCCAGGCTGTTTCACCCCGTCCACCCACCGCCGGTCCGGCCGCGATGCCGGTGGCGCTGCTGTTCGGATTCATGCTGCTGGGCGTGGCCTTCGTTGCCGGCCGCGAATTCTTCATCGCGCACGGAAGCATCGGCGGAAGTCCGTGGATCGCCGACGCGACAGGCTGGGTCGCCCGATTGCACTGGCAAAGTTGGATGATCGCCGCCGCGATCGGTTCCGCAGTCGTCGGATTGTCACTCGTGTTCGTCGGAGTCAAACCGCGCACGAAAACTCATTCCGGCCTGGGCGACGGGGTACCGACCGTCTGGGCAACCCCCACCGATATCGCTCGGTTGTGCAGTGCTGCAGCACAGTCCACTCGCGGAGTCACGGACGCGCATACCGTCGTGACGCGGAAGAAGATCGAAGTGCGGGTGGAGCGCGATCCTGGTTTCGAGGCCGACAGTGTCGATACTGCCGTGCGCGATTCCCTCGCTCCGGTGCTGTCCGTCGCCGCGGGTGGACGCAGGCTGACGGTTCAGCATTCGGTAGCGCAGCCGAAGAGGGTCTCGTGAAGACATTTGTCGCCGGGGTGGATCGGCTTCTCGCCGTCGTCGCCGGGCTCGTGCTCGTGGCCGGTGGCGGCTTCGCCCTTGCCTGGCACTACGACGTTCCGTGGGCACGAGAGACGCTGTCTCGCTTCGACCGTGCGCGTATTGCGGAGCTGCCGCAGCAGGGTTGGTGGATGCCGACGCTGGCGATCGCCGTCGCAGTGACTGTCGTGGTGGCTCTGGTGTTGCTGATCGGCAACTTCTCTCCGCGTCGGACCGGAACGGCGGGCGTGATCGAGGAGCCGCACTTCTCGGCGCACGTGGACCTCAGTGCGAACGCTTCGGGCGTGGCCGCGGAGTTGGCAGAATTCCACGGTGTTCGACGAGCCAGAGGAACAGCGATCGATGATCGCGGAATGCCCACCATCGCTGTATCGGTCTATGCTGCAGCAGACTTCGATGTAGTTGCCTTCACCTCCCTGGCCGAATCACGAGCCGCATTCGTCGCCGAATCTCTTGCCGGTACCTACGTCGCTACCCGCATTCAGTTGCACGTCGACAAGCGTCGGTAACAGTCCCGGCGGTACGGTATGGCCATGGTTGCATCGACGCGCAGCAAGTTCGAGAGATGGTCCGGTGGAATGCCCCTCGCCGTACCTCTGGCATTCGGGGCGGTGCTGGTGATTGCCACCTTCGCGTCGAAACTCGGTGACAGTTCTCTCTACTTCTACGTTCCCCTGGTATTCGCGGCCACCGGAACGATGATCTGGCTCACAGGGCGCCGCGCCCCCGACCGAAGCAGCCTGTTGCACGCCGCTGTCGGATCGGCGCTGCTGATCGGATGCGGCATTGTGGTTGCGGTCTGCGGACTGGCAGGCGGTCTGCTGCTGGACTCAACCACCTTCTGGGCGTCGATCGGGACAACTGCTGCGATCGCGGCACCGATCAGTGCCGGAATCACTCCCTTCGCGTCGCCGAAGAACTAGCGCCTGCGCCCTCCCCCTCCCCCCTCCCCTTCGGTCCGGATCAATGCGCCTTTGTTGCACTCTGACCGACTGAAAGCCACATTGATCCAGGCAGGGGTGGGCGCAGCACTCGAGGTCAAGCGGACTGCCCGCCTTCGATGATCTTCATCTACAACCGCGGGTCCACCGGCTCCGATTCCAGTGCCAGTACTGCGAACACCGCCTGGTGGATGCGATACAGCGGTTCACCACGCACCGATCGGTCCAACGCCTCCATGCCGAGTGCGTATTCGCGCAAAGCCATCGACTGCTTGTGTCCCACGTTCCGGTTGCGCAGTGCAGTGAGTCGATCCGGGTCGGTGTAGTCGGCACCGTAGATCAGCCGCAGATACTCTCGGCCGCGAACCTTCATGCCGGGCTGCATCTTTCCGCGCGGACTGTTCTCGGCAGGTTTGACGACCATGCCCTCGCCGCCCTGCGCCGTCAACTCCTTCCACCATTTCTCTCCTGCCGCAACCGAATCGGCCGAAGACAGATCCACCTCGATCCGACGGGTCGCAGCGAACACCTCAGGAGCGGCCGTCACCATCCGGTCGGCGAGATCGAGGTGCCACTGGTGCGGACGTTCGGCATAGGTTCCGAGGTTCGACGCCAACACCTGGAACGGCGCAATCCGAACGCCACTCAACCCTTCGGTCGGCCAGATGTACCGCCGATAGGCAGCGGTGAACTCCATCAGATTGTCCTGACGAATTCTGTTGCGGTCTCGCAGTTCCTGCATGTCCAGACCACGCGACGCAGCCTGGGCAAGCACACCTGCTTCGGCCGCGAGAGTGGCCCGAGACTCCGCACCAACTGCGGCATACTCGGTCTTGATCAGCCCCTCCGCCTTCGCAGACCAGGGCATCAGCTCGCAGTCGAGAATCAGCCAGCGCGAATCCACTTCGTCCCACACCCCGGCTCTTTCGAGCGCGTCGGCCACTCCGGAGATCAGCTCTCCCGTCAGTGCTTCGTCGAAGACGGGACGACCGGTGCGGGTGTACGCGGTACCGAGCGCTCCCTCCGGTGCATCGAACTTGTCCCGTGCGGCCTCGGCATCGCGACACACCACAACGACGACCCGCGAGCCCATGTGCTTTTCCTCGCAGATCACCGCCGACGCACCGAGCGCCCGATACGCGTCGAACGCCTCCGTCGGATACTCGAGGTACCCGTCGCGCTCCGAGGTTCGACTCGGTGCCATCGTCGGCGGCAGATAGTGCAGCCACTGCGGAGCGAGCGCAAACCGACTCATCACCTCCAATGCCCCGGCAGCATTCTCGGGCCGAATCGATACGCGACCACGCAGCGACGTCTCGACACCCGTCGGGCCGATCACGTCCGACAGATCGAGCGACGCCGCATCTCGCACGAATGCACCCACCGGACGGGCCGGCTCGTACCAGACCTGTTCGGCCGGCACCGACACGATCTCGCGCTCCGGGTAGCGCAGCGACGTCAACTTGCCACCGAATACGCAACCGGTATCGAGACACGCAGTGTTGTTCTCCCACTCCACTTCCGGTACCGGAGTGTGCCCATAGAGCACCGTCGCCGAACCGCGATAGTCCTTGGCCCACGGATACCGAACCGGCAGGCCGAATTCGTCGGTCTCCCCGGTGGTGTCGCCGTACAGAGCAAAGCTCCGAACTCTGCCCGACGCCCGGTTGTGGTACTTCGCGATCAGACCGGCGTGCGCGACGACGAGCCTTCCGCCGTCGAGCACGAGGTGCGCGACGAGACCGTCGCAGAACTCGAGCACCTCTCGGCGGAACTCTGCCGGCTCGCCGTCGAGCTGTTCGAGAGTCTCGGCGAGACCGTGCGAGGCCGTCACTTTCCGACCTCGCAGTGCCTTGACGAGCTTGTTCTCGTGGTTACCCGGGACTGCCAGCGCCGCACCGGCACGGACCATCCCCATCACCAGCCGCAGTACTCCGACCGAGTCGGGCCCCCGATCGATGTAGTCACCGAGGAACACAGCTGTACGTCCGTCCGGCGGCGTTGCGCCGACCGCTCGACCGGCCTCGTCACGCTCCACCGTGTAACCCAATGCTGCGAGCAAGGTTTCGAGCTCGGCGAGACAGCCGTGGATATCGCCGATGACGTCGAACGGCCCGGTCAGCTCACGTCGATCACTACGCAGAGGCGTACGAACGAACGTCGCCGACGCCACCGCATCGACACCGTCGAGCACATGAACCGAACGAAACCCTTCCTTGCCCAATCCGCGCATGGACCGCTGCAACTGTGACTGCTGGCGGCGCAACACATCTCGGCCGAACGTCCTGTCGGTGCGTTCGGCGTTGCGCTGTGCGCACACAGCTTCCGGCACATCGAGCACAACGGCAACCGGCAGGACGTCGTGTTCTCGGGCCAGCGCGATCAACGCCTTGCGGGCTGCCGGTTGCACGTTGGTGGCGTCGACGACTGTGAGCAGGCCTGCCCGCAATCTGGTCGCGACCAGGAATTCGAGGAGGGCGAACGCGTCCTTGGTCGCACTCTGCAGATTGGGATCGTTGCTGACCATCCCACGGCAGGCATCACTCGACACGGCCTCGTACGGACCGAAGTGCTGCGCCGCGAACGACGACTTGCCGGAGCCGCTGATGCCGACGAGTACGACGAGGGACAGATCCGGAATGTCGAAAGTACTCACTGGGACTGCTCCTTTCGAGTGAAGACGGCCATCTGGGTCGGGGTGCCGTGCGTGTCGTCGACGGGGCCGATTCCCTCGACACGCACCTCATAGGCATGCTCATGTGCAACCAACGATCCCCACTGCTCGAACTCCGCGCGGGTGAACTCGAATCGGTGGTCGACATGACGGAAGGCACCCGCCTCGAGCCCGGGATACAGCACGTTGTATTCGGAGTTCGGTGTGGTCACGAGCACCGTCCGAGGACGGGCCTCGCGAAAGACCGAGCGCACCAACGCCGGGAGCCGATCGAGGTCGACGTGCTCGATCACCTCCATGAGCACCATCGCGTCGAAGCCCTGCAACCGCACGTCGCGGTAGGTCGCCGACGACCGGAGCAGTTCGATGCGTGTTCGCTGCCGATCCGCCATATCGTCCAGACGCAATCGGCGATGCGCCTTCGCAAGTGCCCGATCACTCACATCGGCACCGACAATGCGCTCGAAAGTACTGTCTGCGAGCAGTTCTCGCAGCAGACGACCCTCGCCGCAACCCAGGTCGATCACCGACTTCGCGCCGACGTCTGTCAGCGCCGCCAGTACGGTGCGTACCCGCTGCTCGGCCAACGTCGGATCCCGTGGGGTCGTGTCGTCCTGCGGCGCGTCGGGCACCAGTCGGTCCAGCGCGGAGGCCACGAGTTCGCGGCGGTGCGCCAGGTAGCGGGATGCGATCAACGACGATTCGGGATGATCTCCGAGCCAATCCCCCGCTGCTCGAACGAGTTTGTCTGCCTCGTCCTCGCCAACCCAGTAGTGCTTGGCGTCGTCGAGGACCGGAAGAAGTACGTACAGGTGCCGCAGCGCCGCCGACAGAGTGAACGTGCCGGTGAGAACGAGGTCGACGTATTCGGAGTTGCCCCATTCCGGCTGCGTCGGGTCGAGCGGAATGGGCGTCGCCTCCACGTTCCATCCCAGGGGACCGAACAACCGTGACGTGAGGTCGGTCGCACCACGAGACGGCGCGGCAGGCATCGACATGGTCAGATCGATTGCGACAGAGACCAATTCGGGCCTGGTGGCGCACACGCCGTTCAATGCCTGCTTAAACAACCGAGACAGTGCCACCGCAAGCCCCGATGCGGCAGGACTCTTGTCGTCGATAGCGTCGAGCAGTACTGCGAGGGTTGTCCGCTCTGCCGAGACCTCGGGATACAGCACCGTCGCGGCACCCATGGGCAGGTTTCGGCTCAGCACGCGATCGGGGTGCTTGTGCAACAGATACCCGATGTCGGAGGTGTCCGGGAAATCGGTTGTGGCATTTGCAGTCACGGTCAGTAGCACCGCAGCGACGTTACGGGAGTCGGGCGTCCGATGCGTCCCATTTTTCGGTTGCCTGCTTGGACCGCGTCAATGGACCACTGCACACGTCTGACCGCGACAAGGGTTCATTCACCCACTGTGGGAGGCCACCTCGGACCGCGTGAATGAACCACTGCATACGTCTGAGCGGTGCAAGGGTCCATTGACGCGGGCGGCGGAGCCGCACGCACGCAAAAGCGGCACCCACCAGAAGGTGGGTGCCGCTTTTTGTGGAGCAGGGTGAAACTAGGTCACTTGACGATCTTCGTGACGCGACCGGCTCCGACGGTACGACCGCCCTCACGGATTGCGAAACGGAGGCCGACATCCATGGCGACCGGCTGGATCAGCGTGACGGACATCTCGGTGTTGTCACCGGGCATGACCATCTCGGTGCCCTCGGGGAGGGTCACAACGCCCGTAACGTCCGTGGTACGGAAGTAGAACTGCGGGCGGTAGTTGTTGAAGAACGGCGTGTGGCGGCCGCCCTCGTCCTTCGAGAGGATGTAGGCGTTGCCCTCGAACTCCGTGTGGGGAGTCGTGGTGCCGGGCTTGATGATGACCTGTCCACGCTCGACGTCTTCGCGCTTGATGCCACGAACGAGGAGGCCGACGTTGTCGCCTGCCTGCCCCGAGTCGAGCAGCTTGCGGAACATTTCGATTCCGGTGACGGTGGTCTTGGTCGAGCCGGGGCGGATGCCGACGATCTCGACCTCTTCGTTGACGTTGACCGAGCCGCGCTCGATACGTCCGGTTACCACGGTGCCACGACCGGTGATGGTGAAGACGTCCTCGACGGGCATGAGGAACGGCTTGTCGGTCTCACGGACGGGATCCGGAACGGAATCGTCGACGGCCTGCATGAGCTCCAGAACCGACTCGCCCCACTTCTCGTCACCCTCGAGTGCCTTGAGTGCGGAGACCTTGATGACCGGTGCGTCCTCGTCGAACTCCTGCGAAGCGAGGAGCTCGCGGACCTCCATCTCGACGAGCTCGATGATCTCGTCGTCGTCGACCATGTCGGCCTTGTTCAGTGCGACCAGGATGTAAGGAACACCGACCTGGCGGGCGAGCAGCACGTGCTCGCGGGTCTGCGGCATCGGGCCATCGGTAGCTGCCACGACCAGGATTGCGCCGTCCATCTGAGCCGCGCCGGTGATCATGTTCTTGATGTAGTCGGCGTGACCCGGTGCATCGACGTGCGCGTAGTGGCGCTTCTCGGTCTGGTACTCGACGTGGGAGATGTTGATCGTGATACCACGAGCCTTCTCCTCCGGAGCCTTGTCGATCTGATCGAAAGCCGATGCCTCGTTCAGGTCCGGGAACTTGTCGTGCAGAACCTTGGTGATTGCAGCCGTCAGCGTCGTCTTACCGTGGTCAACGTGACCGATGGTGCCGATGTTGACGTGCGGCTTCGTCCGATCGAACTTCGCCTTCGCCACTGTGTGTCCTCCTGGACTGATCTGTGCGTACCCCTGCGGGGCAAGCACGCGTATGTGTTGTTACTTATTACAGGTCGAGCGTGGTCCAGCAAACGAAGAGAATTACTCTCCGTTGACCTTCGCGATGATTTCCTTCGCTACGTTCGCGGGAACTTCTGCGTACGAATCGAAGACCATGGAGTAGTTAGCGCGGCCCTGCGTCTTCGACCGAAGGTCTCCGATGTAGCCGAACATCTCCGACAGCGGAACCAGTGCCTTGACGATACGGGCACCGCTGCGTTCCTCCATGGCCTGGATCTGACCACGGCGGGAGTTCAGGTCGCCGATGACCTCACCCATGTAATCCTCGGGCGTGATGACCTCGACGGCCATGACGGGTTCGAGAATGACGGGGCTGGCCTTACGGGCGGCTTCCTTGAACGCTTGTGAGCCGGCGACCTTGAAGGCCATTTCCGACGAGTCGACATCGTGGTACGCACCGTCGAGCAGTGTGACCTTGACGTTGACCAGCGGGTATCCGGCGAGAACACCGTACTGCATGGCGTCCTGAGCACCTGCGTCGACCGAGGGGATGTACTCCCTGGGCACACGACCACCGCTGACCTTGTTCTCGAACTCGTAGGTCGCGCCGTCTTCGCCCTCGAAAGGCTCGAGCTTGATGATGACCTTCGCGAACTGGCCGGAGCCACCGGTCTGCTTCTTGTGCGTGTAGTCGTGCTTCTCGACCGTCTTGCGGATGGTCTCGCGGTACGCGACCTGCGGCTTGCCGACGTTGGCCTCGACCTTGAACTCGCGACGCATACGGTCGACGAGGATGTCGAGGTGCAGCTCGCCCATGCCGCCGATGACGGTCTGGCCGGTGTCCTCGTCCAGCTTCACCGAGAAGGTGGGATCCTCTTCGGCGAGCTTCTGGATGGCTGTTCCCAGCTTCTCCTGGTCGGACTTGGTCTTCGGCTCGATCGACACCTGGATGACCGGGTCCGGGAAGCTCATGGACTCGAGGATGATCTGGTTCTGCGGATCGCAGAGCGTGTCACCCGTCGTGGTGTCCTTGAGGCCGATGACGGCGTAGATGTGACCGGCAGACGCGGTCGCGATCGCGTTCTCCTTGTTGGAGTGCATCTGGAAGAGCTTGCCCAGACGCTCCTTCTTGCCCTTGGTCGAGTTGATGACCTGAGCGCCGGAGTCGACCTTGCCCGAGTACACCCGGACGTAGGTCAGCTTGCCGAAGAAGGGGTGCGTCGCGATCTTGAACGCGAGAGCTGCGAACGGCTCGTCTGCGGACGGCTTGCGAGTGATCTCCTTCTCCTCGTCGCCGACGGCGTGTCCGATGGTCTCGGCAACGTCGAGGGGAGACGGGAGGTAGTCGATGACCGCGTCGAGCATGGGCTGAACGCCCTTGTTCTTGAACGCGGATCCACACAGGATCGGGTACAGCTCGCTGTTGACCGTCATCTTGCGGATGGCGCCCTTGATCTCGTCGATCGTGAGCTCTTCGCCACCGAAGTGCTTCTCCAGAAGCGCTTCGTCGGACTCGGCCACGGTCTCGAGCAGCATGGTGCGGTACTCGTCCGCGCGCTCCTTGAGGTTTTCCGGGATCTCCTGGATCTCGTACTTCTCGCCGAGCTTGGTCTCGCCACTCCACACGAGAGCCTTCATCTGCACGAGGTCGATGACGCCCTCGAAATCGTTCTCTGCGCCGATGGGCAGCTGGATGACCAGCGGCTTGGCACCGAGACGATCGATGATGGTCTGCACGGTGTAGTAGAAGTCCGCGCCGAGCTTGTCCATCTTGTTGACGAAGCAGATGCGCGGCACGTCGTACTTGTCGGCCTGACGCCAGACCTGCTCGGACTGCGGCTCGACACCTTCTTTGCCGTCGAACACTGCGACAGCGCCGTCGAGGACGCGGAGCGAGCGCTCCACCTCGACGGTGAAGTCGACGTGACCGGGGGTGTCGATGATGTTGATCTGGTTGTCGTTCCAGAAGCACGTCGTGGCAGCAGAGGTGATCGTGATGCCACGCTCCTGCTCCTGCTCCATCCAGTCCATGGTGGCTGCGCCATCGTGAACTTCACCGATCTTGTAGGAGATACCGGTGTAGAAGAGGATGCGTTCGGTAGTGGTGGTCTTGCCGGCATCGATGTGGGCCATGATGCCGATGTTGCGGACCTTGTTGAGGTCGGTCAGCACGTCCTGTGCCACGAGTTAACCCGCCTTGGTGTTGGAAGAGGTATTGCCTGAGCTGATCAACGCTCCGGCGGTATCGGATAGTTCCGAATACCGCCCGAGCGAGGAGATCACCAGCGGTAGTGGGCGAACGCCTTGTTGGCTTCGGCCATCTTGTGAGTGTCCTCGCGACGCTTCACAGCGGCACCGAGGCCGTTGCTGGCGTCGAGCAACTCGTTCGCCAGACGCTCGACCATGGTCTTCTCACGACGAGCGCGCGAGAACGTGACCAGCCAGCGCAGTGCCAGCGTGGTGGAGCGGCCGGGACGAACCTCGACGGGCACCTGGTAGGTGGCACCACCGACGCGACGGCTGCGAACCTCGAGGGCCGGCTTGACGTTGTCGAGTGCACGCTTGAGCGTGACGACGGGGTCGGTGCCGGTCTTCTCGCGAGCCTGCTCGAGCGCCTGGTAGACGATGCGCTCTGCGGTCGACTTCTTGCCGTCGAGGAGGATCTTGTTGACGAGCTGCGTGACCAACGGCGATCCGTAGACCGGGTCGTTGATCAGCGGCCGCTTGGGTGCTGGGCCCTTGCGTGGCATATCAGCTCTTCTCCTTCTTGGCTCCGTAGCGGCTGCGAGCCTGCTTGCGGTTCTTGACACCCTGGGTGTCGAGCGAGCCGCGGATGATCTTGTAACGCACACCCGGGAGGTCCTTCACACGACCGCCGCGAACGAGCACCATCGAGTGCTCCTGCAGGTTGTGACCCTCACCGGGGATGTATGCGGTGACCTCGACCGAGGAGGTCAGGCGAACACGCGCGACCTTACGGAGAGCGGAGTTCGGCTTCTTGGGGGTGGTGGTGTACACGCGAGTGCACACGCCACGGCGCTGTGGACTGCCCTTGAGGGCAGCGGTCTTCAGTTTCGCAACCTTGTCGGTGCGACCCTTACGGACCAGCTGGTTGATCGTTGGCATAAACCGGCTTTCTTCGTGTCGATAAACAGGGATCTAGCAGTTGGAGCAAGAGAACACTGCTCCTCACCCGGTACTGCTGCTGCTCCAGTACTGCTATCGCGGGTCTCTTGCACCCCGCGGTCGGGTGTGTCGCATACCCCCACACGTCCAGCCGGTTGCGCGCTCTTCGATCGAACGTGCGCACGGCTGTACCTCGCATAGGCACACAAACGGTCCGGCCAGGCCGGACACGACCCATAACGATACCCGGCGGCGCGGCCTCGGGTCAAAACACCCTTCGCCCGGTACGCAACCTATCTGCTCAGGTTGAGTGTGAGGTCGGCCAGCTTCGCCGCGGCCTGGCAGGGATCGGGGTGCGCGACATCCGGCTGATACTGCACCCACCACCCGAAGATGCCCGCCTGATCTGCACCGGCCGAGACTCCGCACGACGCGGAATCGTTCGGACGCTGGGCCTGTATTGCCTTGCGGCCCTGCACTGTTGTGTCGCTGACGGTGTACATCATCTTCTCGTCGGCGGCCCGCTCGGCAGCGAGGGTGCCGGACTCGAACCAGTTGAACGTCACCTTCACCGTGCCCGCGGAGCCGATCAGATCCCATCGGCAGATGGCCCCGAAGAAGCCGCGCGCGATGTCTTCGGCACCGGTGGCGTCCACGATCTGGTCGTCGGAGACGGCATCACACTCGGTCAACAACTTGGTGAATTCTTGACTACCCGAGCCGGCGAAGCTCGCCGGCCGCGGCGTGCCCTCGACCGTCTGGGCGCATCCGGCGACGAGCAACAGGGTCGACGCCGCCGCGATCACTTGTCTGCGCGTCATTGCTTGCGCTCCACCGTCAGCTGTGCGAGCTCGTTTCCGACGTCGCAGGGCGGGCGCGCGGCGGGTTGGTCGGAGTACGTGATGGACCAATGAAAGAAGTCGTCGCCGAACTGGACGCCGATCTCGCACAGCGTGCCCTGCTCGGCCTCGAACCCGGGGTTGCCGTCGATCTCGATGTCCTTGGCCGGACGGCCGATCAGCTCGGAGCCTGCGCGTTCACGTCCGATCGGGCTGCCTCGGTACCAGGAGAAGCTGACGCTCGGACCACTGAAGACCACGGTCTCCCACTGGCAGCCGACGGAGTTGCGGGTGATCTGGGAGAACGGGCCGGCTCCGAACGCCGATTGCACCTCGGCGTCGGTGATCGAGCCGCATTCACCGAAGAACGGACCGGGCTCGTACGCCCCGGTGGTCGTCGTCGCTGCCTCGGTCGAGGCATCGGCGGCGTCGGTATCGGAACCACCGCAGCCCGCGACCAGCGCGGCGACTGCGGTGATCACCAGTGCCACTCGCTTCATGCGGTCCTTCGCGTGTTGTCCGATCCTGCAGTTCGACGTTTACAGCAGTTCGACGCCGCACTGAACCTATCAATCGGAGGGCATTCCAGTCATGTGCCGTGCACAGCGCGTCCCTGCACGTACACGCCGACGATGGCAGGCTCGCGCATCGCCAGCAGCAGGGCGAACAGGGTCTGGTCTCGGGCCAGTTCGGCATCGTCGGCGCGAACACCGTGGTCGATCGCTGAAGCCAACTGCGGCCACGCGGACGGATCGACGACGACAAAATCAGCTTCCTTGCCGGTGTCGAAATTGCCGATCCGGTTCTCCATGTCCAGGGCGCGCGCCCCGGCGAGAGTCCCGGTGAACAGCAGTTCCGCCGGGTGCAGCGACAACCCGTCGTCCCCGGCCTCGGAGATGTGCACCTTGAAGGCGTCGGCGAGCACCTGCGGTAGCAACCATTCGTCACCGCCGCCGAAGTCCGAGCCGATGGCGATGTTCACTCCTGCGGCGACGGTTCGCTTCCACGGCATCGTGCCCGAGCCCAGAAACTGTTGCGAGGTAGGACAGTGCGCGATGGAGGTGCCGGTCTGGGCCATCCGCTCCAGTTCGACGTCCTGGCAGTGAACCGCGTGCGCCAGAATGGTTCGCCTGCCGAGAAAGCTCTTGCCGCCGACCTGCGAGCCCGGCAGAAACTTGCCGTCGTAGGTGTCGAGGTAGGTATCGACCCCGTAGGCATTCTTGGTGGCGTCGATCTCCCCCGTGCCCGGCCGATTGTTCTCGTTGAGGTGCGTGTGGAAGTAGACGCCGCGGTCGCGCACCGAGTCGTAGAGCTCGCCGAGGTTCTTCAGCGTCTCGGCCGTCACCGAGAGCGAGAACCTCGGTACGACGGCCACGTGCAGCATCGCCGTGTCGACGTCGCCGGTATCGGCGGCGTGCCACTTCTCGATCTCCTCCGACACCAGACGGATGGCCTCGTCCTCACCCGTGATCAACGCCTGTGCCGAAGCCGGGCCGGTGGTCTGCACACCGCGGCCACTGACGATGCGCAATCCGTGCTCGAGCGTCTCGGAGAACAGCGAATCCTGTGCGTGTGGAAATGCCGACCCGAACACCATCGCCTGCGTGGTCCCGGCCCGGATGCGTGCGGCGCAGAAGTTTCTGGCCGCCGCCGCGGCGAACTCTGGATCGGCAAAGCGAGACTCGGACGGGAAGATGCACGTGTTCAGCCATTCGAGAAGCTGACCGCCGCCGTAGGAATCGCCGGCGTAGGTCTGCGGAAAGTGAATGTGGGTGTCGACGAATCCAGGCAGCAGAAACCCCGGTCGATGATCGGCAACCGCCACGTCTGCGAATCGGCTTGGGAGAGAATCGAACTCACCGCAGAACTCGATGATGCCGTCGTCGCCGACGACAAGGGCACCGTCGGGAATCGACACCAGCGCGGTTGCGGCGTCCGTCACGGTGGGCGAGCCTGCAACGTGAAAGATGTGGCCGCGGTGCACGCGTGCGATATCGGAAGTCACCCGCCAGACTCAAGCACAGGTTCGTCGGTGCTGCAGAGCCTGTGAGTTCTACCCAGCTACCGAACCGGCGACGACGGAGTGCCTCGCGCCCAGCGATGCGTCGAGAACATCGGCCCACGTGCGGACGATTTCGACGCGTCGACGCGCGTCGTCGGTGAGGACATCGGCGAGTCCGAGACCACGGGCGAGGTCGAGCGTCGCCTGCACGAGGCGGTGGGTCACGGGGTCGTTGTCGTCGACCCCGAGGTTCTCGACGGCCATCTGGTGGGCACGGCGACCGAACCGTTCTTCGAGGGGCACTATTCGATCGCGCAACTCGGGATCGGCCGAGGCGGCCGTCCACACCTGCAGTGCGGCTTTGAACATCGGGCCGGTGTAGTACTCGACGAGCCGCTCCACGACGAGCTTCGTCCGCCCCGGCCCCGGCGGAATGTCCTGTGCTTCGCGCCGCGCGTCGTCCATACGAGTGTCGAACATGTACTCGAGGGCACCGGTGATGAGGTCCTCACGCGTCGGGAAATGGTGTTGGGTCGCACCGCGCGAGACCCCGGCGCGCTCGGCGACGACACCGACCGTCGTTGCGACCCAGCCCTGCTCGGCGAGCGAGTCGATCGTCGCCTCGAGCAGTCGCTGGCGCGTCACCCTGCTGCGGTCCTGCTTGGGTTCGCGCGCCATCACCATCTCCCTGCTCCTTCTCGACCTACTTTTCGACCGCCCAGGACGGAGGTCTCTTCTCCAGAAAGGACATCATCCCCTCTCGGGCCTCGTCCGATGCAAACAACCTGGCCGATTGCTCGGCAACTGCCGTCCCTCGCTCGTCGATCTCGCGTCGGATCGCCGCGGTGGTGAGCTGTTTGGACTCGGCCAGGCCCTGCGGCGAACACTTCCGAAACATGATCATGTAGTCGGCCACCGCTGCCGCGGGAACGGCGTCGGCCACGGTGACCAGACCGATCGCCTCGGCGGTAGCACCGTCGAACGTCTCCCCGGTGAGGAAGTAGCGACTCGCCGCACGAGACGAAAGCCGCGGCAGCACAGCAACGGAGATGACCGATGCCGCCAGGCCGAGGCGAACCTCCGTCAGCGCGAACGAACTCTGGGGTCCGGCGACCGCAATATCGCAGGCCGCGACGAGCCCCATTCCACCTGCGCGCACATGCCCTTCGATCTGCACGACGACGGGTTTAGGGGTGTCGATGATCAACCGCATCAGGTCGAGCATCTGCCGGGTGCGCAGCTCCGGTGACGATCCGGCTTCTCGGAGGTCGGCTCCGGCACAGAACGTGGTGCCGGTGTGGCCGAGCACGATCGTTCTGACGTCGTCGTCGTGCGCCGCAGCGATGAGGCCCGCTGTCAGCTCCTCGACCAACACCGACGACAGCGCGTTTCGGTTCTGCGGCGAATCCAACGTCAAATACGCTGTGTCTTTGCCCGACTCGACGAGAACGGCCATCAGTAGCTCCTGGGCAGTCCGAGCGAGTGCTGGCTCACGAAGTTGAGGATCATCTCCCTGCTCACCGGAGCCACACGGGCGATACGGGCGGCCCCGAGCATCGCAGCCAATCCGTACTCGCTGCTCAAGCCGGCCCCACCGTGGGTCTGGATCGCCTGATCGAGCGCCTTGATGCTGGCCTCGGCGGCAGCGTACTTGGCCATGTTCGCAGCCTCGGCCGCTCCGAAATCGTCGCCGGAGTCGTACAGCACCGCCGCTTTCTGCATCATCAGCTTGGCGAGCTCGAGCTCGATCTTGCACTGCGCCAACGGATGAGAAAGACCCTGGTGCGCACCGATCGGCGTCTTCCAGACCGTGCGCTCCTTGGCATACTTCACCGCTGCGTCGATGGCGTACCGGCCCATGCCGATGGCCATCGCGGCCCCGAGAATGCGTTCGGGGTTCAGGCCCGCGAACAGCTGCATCAGAGCGGCATCGGCCTCACCGACGAGCGCCTCGGCGGGCAGCCGGACGTCGTCGAGGAACAGCACGAACTGGTGATCGGGCTCGACGATGTCCATCTCCATCTGCGTCTTCTGCAGTCCCGGAGCGTCGGTGGGCACGATGAACAGGGCCGGCTTGAGCTTGCCGGTCTTGGAATCCTCTGTCCGCGCGACGATCAAGACCGCATCGGCCTGGTCGACACCGGAGATATAGATCTTGTTGCCCTTGAGAATCCACTCGTCGCCATCTCGGCGGGCGGTAGTGGTGATCTGATGCGAGTTGGATCCGGCGTCGGGCTCGGTGATCCCGAAGACCATGATCTTGGACCCGTCGGCCAGAGCGGTGAGCCACTCCTGCTTCTGATCTGCCGTGCCGTACTTGCCGATGATGGTGCCGCAGATCGCCGGGCTGACGACGACGAGCAGCAGACCGGCACCGTGCGCAGCAAGCTCTTCCTGAACGAGCGCGAGCTCGTAGATGCCTGCGCCGCCACCGCCGTATTCCTCGGGCAGATTGACGCCGAGGAACCCAAGCTTGCCTGCCTCGTTCCACAGTTCGGTCAGTGGCTCACCCTTGCGCGCTTTGGGCAGAACGTAGTCGATGTAGTTGTAGCGCTTGCCCAGCGACGAGACTGCGTTGCGCAGCCCCTTCTGCTCTTCGGTCTCGATGAAACTCATGATTGCTCCGCTCCCTTTTCTGTGACCACGGCAAGAACAGCACCGACTTCGACTTGCTGACCTTCTGTGACGTTCAATTCGGTGAGCACACCATCTGCAGGTGCGGTCACTGTGTGTTCCATCTTCATCGCCTCGAGCCACAGGATCGGTTGACCGGCGATGACGGTATCGCCCTGCGCAGCAGCGATTCTGATGACGCTGCCCGGCATCGGAGCCAGCAGCGACCCCGCAGCCACCTCGTCGGTGGGGTCGGTGAACCGCGGTGCCCGGACCAGACGGACCGGCCCGAGCGCAGAATCGACGAACACGTCCGAACCGTAGCTGTGCACCTCGAAGATGCGACGAATTCCGTTGTCGTCGAGCGTCACCGATGTGGGTGCGTACTCGACGAGTTCGACGCTGTCCAGCGAGACACCGCCCACCGAGGAAGTCAGGCCACTGCGTCCGATCGAGTATTCGACCGTTCTGTCGTCGTAGGTTTTTCGCTGCGGCTGCGACCGGAGGTTGCGCCAGCCGCCGGGCAGTCCACGGTTCACACGTGCCTGCGCCGTGTTGTGCGCCGCGTCCGCGAGCGCTGCGGCGAGCGACGACAGCTCCATGCCGCGACCCTGCGCGATCGGTAGCGACAGCACATCGAGGCCGTGGGTATCGAAGAATGCGGTGTCGGTGTCGCCGGCCAGAAACGACGGGTGCCGCAGGATGTTGACCAGCAGATCTCGGTTGGTCTTCAGTCCGTGAATGGTGGCTCGCTGCAACGCTTTGGCCAGCAGATTCGCCGCCTGGTCTCGCGTCGGTGCGAACGAGATGACCTTCGCGAGCATCGGGTCGTAATGCGTGCTCACCACACTGCCGGACTCGACGCCGGAATCGACTCTGATTCCAGCCTTCGCGAGAACCTCGAACTGCGCGCCAGGGATTTCGAAGCGGTGTACGGCACCGCTCTGCGGCTGCCAGTCCTGGGCCGGATCCTCCGCATAGAGGCGAACTTCGATGGAGTGTCCGCGCGCCGCCGGCTGCTCGGCGGGCAACCGCTCCCCCGCCGCCACCCGAATCTGCAGCGCCACCAGATCCAGACCCGTCGTGCATTCGGTGACCGGGTGCTCCACCTGCAGACGAGTGTTCATCTCGAGGAAGAAGAAGTTGCCCTTCTCGTCGGCGAGGAATTCGACGGTGCCCGCACCTTCGTAGCCGATGGCCTCGGTGGCGAGTGTTGCTGCATCGAAGAGTTTCTCGCGCATACCATCGATGCGTTCGACGAGCGGTGACGGCGCTTCTTCGACGACCTTCTGGTGACGACGTTGGATCGAGCATTCACGCTCGCCCACTGTCCACACGGTGCCGAACCGGTCGGCCATGACCTGAACTTCGATGTGTCGGCCGGTCTCGATGTAGCGCTCGACGAACACCGTTCCGTCACCGAACGCCGACAGCGCTTCTCGCCCCGCAGCTTCGATTTCGGACTGCAGCGTGTCGAGGCTGCGCACGATCCGCATGCCGCGACCACCGCCACCAGCGGAGGCCTTGATCAACACCGGGAGTTCGTTCTCGGTGACGGACTCGGGATCGAGCTGCGTCAGTACCGGCACTCCGGCGTCGGCCATCATCTTCTTGGACTCGACCTTCGAGCCCATCAGCTCGATGGCCTTGACGGGCGGCCCGATCCACGTCAAACCGGCGTCGAGGACCTGTCGGGCGAATTCCGCGTTCTCGGAGAGGAATCCGTATCCCGGATGCACAGCGTCGGCCCCGGCCTGTACCGCCGCTGCGATGACGAGCTCGCCACGAAGATAGGTCTCGGACGAGCTGTTGCCGGGTAGGCGCACAGCGGAGTCCGCCTCGCGCACGTGCGGGGAATTGGCGTCTGCGTCGGAGAACACCGCGACGGTGTCGATGCCTTCGGCGCGGCAGGTGGTGAAGACGCGGCGGGCGATCTCGCCGCGGTTGGCTACGAGGACGGACGATACGGTCATGGCTTCACATCCGGAAGACACCGAAGTTGGCGGTGCCTTCGATCGGGGCAGAGGCGATGGCCGACAGGCACATTCCCACTACCGTGCGGGTATCACGAGGGTCGATGACGCCGTCGTCGTACAGGCGTCCGGAGAGGAACATGGGTAGCGACTCGGCTTCGATCTGCGCCTCGATCATCGCGCGCATTCCGGCATCGGCCTCCGCGTCGAAAGCCTGGCCCCGGGCCTCGGCGGCGGCGCGTCCGACGATGGAGATGACACCGGCGAGTTGCGCGCCGCCCATGACGGCGGATTTGCTCGACGGCCAGGCGAACAGGAATCGCGGGTCGAAGGCGCGGCCGCACATTCCGTAGTGACCGGCACCGTAGGACGCACCGAGCAGGATCGAGATGTGCGGAACCGTCGAGTTGGAGACGGCGTTGATCATCATCGAGCCGTGCTTGATCATCCCGCCTTCCTCGTATTCCTTGCCGACCATGTAACCGGTGGTGTTGTGCAGGAACAACAGTGGCGTGTTCGACCGGTTGGCGAGCTGGATGAACTGCGTCGCCTTCTGCGATTCCTCGCTGAACAGCACACCGCGTGCATTGGCCAGGATGCCGATGGGATAGCCGTGCAGCTCGGCCCATCCGGTGACGAGCGAGCCGCCGTACATGGGCTTGAACTCGTCGAAATCGGAGCCGTCGACGATGCGGGCGATCACCTCGCGGGGGTCGAACGGGATCTTCAGGTCGGTGGGGACGATGCCGAGCAGATCCTCGGGGTCGGCCAGCGGCTCGATGATCTCGGCGCGCGGCTCCGAGCCCTTCTTCTTCCAGTTCAACCGGGAGACGATGCTGCGTCCGATACGGATGGCATCCTGTTCGTCGACGGCGAAATAGTCTGCGAGACCAGACTTTCGGGCGTGCATCTCGGCCCCGCCGAGCGACTCGTCGTCCGAGTCCTCGCCGGTGGCCATCTTCACCAGCGGCGGGCCGGCGAGGAACACTTTGGATTGTTCCTTGATCATGACCACGTGATCGGACATCCCGGGAATGTATGCGCCGCCGGCAGTGGAGTTACCGAACACCAACGCGATCGTGGGAATGCCCGCCGCCGACAGCTGCGTCAGGTCGCGGAACATGCGTCCGCCGGGGATGAACACCTCCTTCTGGGTCGGCAGATCGGCACCGCCGGATTCGACCAGGGAGATCACGGGCAGTCGGTTCTGGGTCGCTATGTCGTTACCGCGGAACCCCTTCTTGAGAGTCCACGGGTTGCTGGCTCCACCGCGGACCGTCGGATCGTTGGCGACGATGAGGCATTCGACTCCGCACACGACGCCGATGCCCATGACGGTGCTGGCCCCGACAGGAAAGTCGCTGCCCCAGGCTGCAAGTGGGCAGAGTTCGAGAAACGCGGAGTCCTCGTCGATCAACAGCTCGATACGCTCGCGGGCAAGTAGCTTGCCGCGCTTCTTGTGCCGCGCCACGTACTTTTCGCCGCCGCCGAGGAGAGCCTTGCCGTGTTCGGCGTCGATCTCGGCGAGTTTGGTGTTCATGGCCTCGGTGGCACCGGTGAACTGTTCCGATGCGGTGTCGAGGGTGGACTTGAGCACGCTCATGCCTGATACCCCAATCGTTTTGCTGCCAGTCCGGTGAGAATCTCGGTGGTCCCGCCGCCGATACCGAGGATGCGCATGTCGCGGTACTGACGCTCGACTTCGCTCTCGCGCATGTAGCCGAGTCCACCGAAGAGTTGTACCGCCTGATTGGCGACCCACTCTCCGGACTCGACGGCGGTGTTCTTCGCGAAGCAGACCTCGGCGATGAAGTCCTGGTTCTCCTGCATGGACCGCTCGACGAGGGAGCGGGTGTAGACGCGCGCGATATCGATCTTCCGCGCCATCTCGGTGACGGTGTTCTGTACGGATTGCCGTGCGATGAGCGGCTTTCCGAATGTCTCTCGATCGCGGACCCACTGCAGAGTGAGATCGAGGCACCGTTGCGCACTGGCGTAGGCCTGGGCGGCGAGGGCGATGCGCTCGGTGAGAAACGCCTGCGCGATCTGCGCGAAGCCACTGTTCTCGGCACCGACCAGGTTGCTCACCGGCACGCGAGCGTCGACGAACGAGAGCTCAGCGGTATCGGATGCGCGCCATCCCATCTTGTCGAGCTTGCTGGTGACCTCGAACCCGGGTGTGCCCTTCTCGATGACGAGCAGCGAGACGCCGGCGGCACCGTCGCCACCGGTGCGAACCGCGGTGACGACAAAATCGGCTCGGCACCCCGAGGTGATGTACGTCTTCGATCCGTTGACGACGTAGTGCTCGCCATCCCTGACAGCCTTCGTCCTGAGGTGGCCGACGTCGGAACCACCGCCCGGCTCGGTGATCGCGAGCGATCCGATCTTCTCGCCGGCCAGCGTGGGCCGCACCCACTTCTCGATCTGGTCGGCGTCGCCGGCTGCAACCAAGTGGGGCAACGCGATTCCGCTGGTGAACAGCGACGCGAAAAGCCCGCCGGACGCACCGGCCTGATGCATCTCCTCGCAGATCACGACCGCGTCGGCCAGATCTCCACCGTCCCCGCCGACCTCCTCGGGAAAGCCGGCACCGATCAAACCGAGAGCTGCCGCCTTCTTGTGCAGATCGCGCGGGATCTCGCCGTCGGCCTCCCACTGATTCATGTGCGGCGCAATGTCCTGCTCGACGAAGCTACGGACGGTCTTGCGAAGCTGCTGACGCTCGGGCGTAGTCCAGATACTCATCCGAGTTCTCCTTTGTAAGCAATCGTTTCGGGAATGTCGATGTGCCGCGACCGCAGCCATTCACCGAGCCCCTTGGCCTGTGGATCGAACCTGGCCTGCGATGCCACGCCTCGGCCGAGGATGCCCTCGATGACGAAGTTCACGGCCCGCAGATTCGGCAGCACGTGCCGGGTGACGGTGAGCTTGTCGGCCTCGGGCAACATCTTCTTCAGGGCCTCGACCGTCAATGCGTGGACGAGCCAGGAGAATTCGTCGTCGGTGCGGACCCAGACTCCGACGTTGGCATTGCCGCCCTTGTCGCCGCTCCGGGCCGCGGCGATGGTTCCGAGCGGAAGCCGGATGGTCGCTTCGTCTGCTCTCGGTGCTGGGAGTGTCGGTTCATCGAGGGCTTCCAACGCCCGCGTGTCCGTCGACGGTGCGATGGCGCTTTCGGTGCCGTCGGCGAGATGCGCAACGTGCGGCACCTGGGCCGCGTCGACGAAACCTGCCGTGAACACTCCGTACGGCGCTCCGTTTCCCGGCGGTGCGGTCACCGAGAATCCGGGGTAGCTGGCCAGTGCGAGTTCGACTGCAACCGCAGAGAACTGACGTCCGACGGCGTCGGGGTTGCTGTCGCGGGCCACGCAGCGCAGCAAGGCGCTGGCCGTCTCTTCCGTCTCGGCGTCCGGCTTGTCGGTACGTACCAGGGTCCAGTCCAACTCGGTGGGACGGGCCGCGAGCCAGGACTCGAATTGACGTTGTGCCAGTGCCGCTTTGGCCTCGATGTCGAGGCCGGTGAGCACCATCGTGAATTCGTTGCGGAAGCCGCCGAGCGCATTGAGCGAGACCTTGTAGGTGGGCGGCGGCGCTTCGCCGGTCACGCCGGTGATGGACACCCGATCGCTGGATTCCTGCGTGAGGATCGCTGAGTCGATCCGTGCGGTGACGTCGGGGTTCGCGTAGCGGCCGCCGGTGATTTCGTACAGCAGCTGAGCGGTCACTGTGCCGACGCTGACAGCCCCACCGGTGCCCTCGTGCTTGGTGATGACGGACGACCCGTCGGACTCGATCTCGGCGATGGGGAAGCCTGGTCGAGACATGTCTGCGATCTCGGTGAAGAAGGAGTAGTTGCCGCCGGTCGCCTGGGTTCCGCATTCGATGACGTGCCCGGCGATCACGGCTCCGGCCAGGGCGTCGTAATCGGTCGGCGTCCAACCGAAGTGCGCCGCAGCGGGTCCCACGATCACGCTGGCATCGGTGACGCGCCCGGTGACCACGACGTCAGCACCGGAGTTCAGGCATTCCACGATGCCCCACGCGCCGAGGTAGGCATTTGCGGTCAGCGGATTGCCGAGGCCTAGTTCGGCCGCCCTGCCGAGAAGGTCGTCGCCATCGACGTACGCGATTTTGGCACCGGAGTCGAGCTTCTCCAGCGCCTCGGCCAAGCCACGTGGATTCAGACCACCGGCGTTGGCGACGATCTTGACACCTTTGTCCAGTGCCAGTCCCAGGCAGTCCTCGGCCTGGCGCAGAAAGGTTTTGGCGTAGCCACGGGTCGCATCCTTCATCCGGTCGCGGCCGAGGATGAGCATCGTGAGCTCGGCGAGGTAATCACCGGTGAGGTAGTCGAGTTCGCCGCCCTCGAGCATCTCGCGCATGGCCGACAGGCGGTCTCCGTAGAAGCCCGAACAGTTGCCGATTCGTACGGTCATGCTTTCACTCGTCCCGATCCTGGAGGGCCTGCGAAGGCTTGGGCGATGGTGAGCCAGTGCGCGGCGTCTGGTCCCTCGGCACTGATGTCGAGGTTGTCGCGATGAGCGCGCTGGGTCACGAGGAGGCAGAAGTCGAGCGCCGATCCGCTCACGCGTTGGGCGGCGTCTTCGGGGCCCCAGGACCACAGCTCACCCGAGGGCGCGGTGAGCTCGATGCGGAACGGATCGGCAGGAGGGGTCTGCTCATTGACCGCGTAGGCGAAATCTCTCGTACGCACACCGATATGAGCGACGCCGCGGATTCGGTCGGTGGGCAGGCGTGAGACGCCCAGTGCGTCGGCGACATCCTGGCCGTGGGCCCAGGTCTCCATCAGCCGCGCGGTCGCCATGGACGCGGCACTCATCGGCGGTCCGAACCAGTCGATCTTGATTCCGGCCGGCACCTGGACCAGAGCATCGGTCATGGCGTGGCGTCGGGTACGCCAAATGCTCAGTAGTTCGGGATTGCGGGCTTCTTCCTCCGCAGCCTCGTCGACAAAACCGGTGGGGTTCTCCCACGCTGTCTTCAGAGTGAGAGCGAACTCCTCCTTGGCCGCGGTATCGCCCGATGCCGCGGACGTGGTGCGCTCGGCCACGTGGTCGGTCCAGGACAGATGTGCGATCTGGTGTGCGATCGTCCAGCCCTCGGCCGGTGTCGGTGCCGCCCACTGCTCTGATGTCAATTCTGCGACGAGCGCATCGAGGTCGTCGCCCTCGGCACGGAGGTCGCCGACGAGTGTGTCGAGGTCTGCCATGGGTCCAGCTTCACAAAGGCACGAGAAAAAAGCAAGCACGCTTGCTTGTTAATTCGTAACCTTACGTTCGCTTGCCGTCCCTACGGTGACGACTGTGAAAATGTCGAGACTCGCAGCCGTCACCGTTACCCTTGCTTTCATGGCCGCCGGTTGCTCCCCTGTGAATCCAACCGCTGCGGACTCGGCCCCCGAGGGACCGTCGAGCATTCGGGTCGCGACGTTCAATGCGAGCCTCAATCGATCGGCAGCCGGGCAGTTGGTGACCGACCTGCAGGGCGAGAATGCTCAGGCCCGCGCGGCGGCCGATGTGATCTCCGCGAACTCACCGGATGTGTTGTTGGTCAACGAGTTCGATTACTCGGGTGACGATGCGGTGAGGCTGTTCAACGACAACTACCTGGACAAGCAGTACCCGTACTCCTTCACTGCGCCCGTGAACACCGGCGTCGACTCGGGACTCGACCTGGACATGGACGGCGCGCTCGGCGGTCCGGGCGATGCCTGGGGTTTCGGGCAATTCCCAGGCCAGTACGGCATGGTCGTGTACTCGAAGTATCCGATCGACACCGAATCGGTACGCACGTTCCAGAACTTCCTGTGGAAGGACATGCCGGATTCACTACTGCCGCGCGACTACTACGGAGAGGTGTCCGACGCTCTGCGGCTGTCCAGCAAATCGCATTGGGACGTGCCGATCGACGTGAACGGCAAGACGCTGCACGTACTGGCCTCGCACCCCACTCCCCCGTCCTTCGACGGACCCGAGAACCGCAACGGCACACGCAATCACGACGAGATCCGGCTCAGTGCCGACTACATCTCGGGCGCGGATTACCTGTACGACGACAAGGGCGTGCGCGGCGGACTCGAAGAAGGAGCGTCGTTCGTCATGCTGGGTGACCAGAACAGCGATCCGGTCGACGGAGATTCGGTTGCGGGTGCCATCGCGCAGGTACTCGACCTTCCGCGGGTCCAGGATCCTGCACCTACCTCGGCTGAACACGGTACGGACACAGCCGATTTCGCCGACCCGACTCCCGGTGACCTTCGGGTGGACTACGTACTGCCGTCGGACGATCTGACGGTGGTCGATTCGCAGGTGTACTGGCCCAATCAGGCCGAGCACCCCTCGGACCACCGACTGGTGTGGGCCGACCTCGAAATATGATGGGTGTGTGACCGATCTACCGATTGTCGAGTTCGCCTACCCGGGTCCCCTTCGGGACAAGCTGGTTGCAGCCGTGCTGTCCGGTGCGAAGACCAGCACGGCAAGCCTGCTGGTGCAGTACACCGACGAAGAGCTGCCGCGAGTCGGCGAACGCGGCGCGGTGGTGGATTCGGCGGGAGTCGTGGTCGGAACCATCGAAACCATTGCCGTCGATGTCGTTGCACTGAAGGATGTTTCGCTGCAACACGCCCTCGACGAGGGTGAAGGTTACGCCGATGTGGCGCAGTGGCGAGCAGGACACGAAAAATTCTGGCACTCGGCCGAGGTCCGCGAGGAACTGGGCGATCCACATTTCTCGGTGAACAACGACACTCAGGTGGTACTGGAGCGATTCGTACTCGTGTGAACTCATGACCCGCTGTGTTCCGTCGGTTCGATGCCTACTGCTCGGAGGGTTGCAGCTTCTGCGCTGTCCGGATCGTACGGCCGTGCCGCTGTCATGATGACCCGCACATTCTCCGGAGTGTGGATCTCGAGCTCGACGGAATTCCATGGTCGAGTGTGCGGCCCGGTAACCGAGCCGGGTCGAATTTGTGTGCAGGCTTCGAATACGGCGTCGAGCTGGTCGAGAACACAGGCGAAGCTCACAGTCATCTCGGGCAGAGGGACCGATCGGTCCGCGGGTACAAGCAGAACATCTTGGAACGCCCAGCGGCGCAGGTGAACCAATCGACCTGGGATCGCGAAGAGCTCGAAGAAGCCCAGGGCTTCGATCCAGAATTCGGTTGACTGCGCGAGATTTGCGGTGGGGATGGTGACGAACATGGGCATTCCGTACAGGCCACGAAACAGTGGGGGTGCGGTGGCGTCCGGGCCCGGAATCGGCACGGGGCTCACATCGAAGGCGGGGTGGTTCTCGGTCATGTCAACCATCCTGAAGCCTGACGCGGCGTCAGGGTCAAACAGTATTGTCGGTGGGCGGGTGTATGGACATTCGATGTCCAATTCTTATTCACTGCAACCTGATTGGGGTTGACGGCCAGTTCGCGTATCGGTAACATCGAACATACGTTCTATGTCTTGTTGGACGATCCGCCGGGGGGCGAAAACACAGTGACCACATCTACGCGCAGTCGATTCGCGGCTTATCTCGGGCCGCAACCGAAGCCGTACATCGAGGCTGTTTCTCTCACCGAGATTCGAGATGTCGCGACGCTGGAGAATCAGGCATGTGCACGGAAAGTAGCTGTGGCCGCAGCCATCTGGGATTCGTGCATCCAACAGAACGTGCTCGTCGGTGATGTCGTTCAGGACGCGGGCAACTATGCGGCTTCCGAGATCGCGCACGTTCTGGGTTGCTCGAAGTCCGTCGCGAACACGTACGCCGAGATCGGCATGGACCTGCGGCTCCGGCTTCCTGCGGTCGCAGCTGCGTTCGAGGCCGGCGAACTCGATCTGCCTCGCGTCCGCGCGATCTACCGCTGTACCCACAACCTGACACAGGACGCGGCTGCCGCCGTCCAAGGCGAGGTTCTACTGGCTGCCCGACGCCTGTCGCCCGGACCGCTCGCGACCGAGACCTGGTCGATCATGTACCGCATCGCACCCGAGCAAGCGGCCGCTTTACGCAAGGACCTGGAACGGCATACCAACGTCACCTACACCGACAAGGACGTGCTCTCGACGCTCAAAGCCGATCTCACCGCCGTCGATGCCGCAGCTGCGTGGCAGTTGATCAACGAGATGGCCGCTACCGTCTACCGACGTGATCCGCGTACCCGAGGACAGAAGCGTGCGGCCGCGTATGTTGCTCTGCTGCATCAGGAGTCATCGATGGCATGCATGTGCGAACCCGATGACGACAATCCGTGCACGGCCGATACCGCGCGGCCCGATCGACGCGCCCCACTGACGGTGATCACGGTCGACCTCGCCACGCTCGCCGGTCTGCTGTCCAATCCTGCCCACCTTGCCGGGCACGGCACCATCGATGCCGAATACGCCCGCGAACTTGCCGACAACTTGCATTGGGAGGTCCTCCTCACCGAAGCCCGCAATCTGGCGGAGAAGCTCGGTTACGGCGAAGACCTGGAGTCGCTCATCGACACCGACACTGGCACTGGCACTGGCGACAAGGGTGCAGAAAGCAGGGCTGACAGCGGCAGCAGCAGGACGAACCACAGCGGATCGAGAGGTGACCAGAAGAAGTTCAGAGGATCGAAGGCACGTAAGACAAAGAACAGCAGGTCCGAGGGCAGCAGGTCGCACATGGTGTTTCATCCACTTGGGCCCGGTCGTCGACGTGTCGGCGGTTCTGTTCCTCGACCGCCGCGCTCGCAGAATGCCCCGCGTCCACCGCGGAACAGCTGTGTCGCCACTCCGTATCGCGGCACATACACCTTTGTTGCAGAACTCGAAGCGGCAATCGCCGCCAATCCCACCCTCGGGCTCGCGCTGCATCCGGACGGTCACGGCGGTCTCGTGCTGCCGCCACCCGGAGCGCTCGTCTATCGGCCCAGTACCGCACTCGCAGAACGTGTTCGATACCGCGACCGCACTTGTCGGCACCCGGGCTGCGATGTCGCGGCTCAGCAGTGCGAGATCGACCACGTCGTGCCGTATTTTCATCGCGATCCTGCGACCGGTGGCTGGACCATCGACACCAACCTGCACTGTCTGTGCCGCTACCATCACAGCCTCAAGACCATGGGGCTGTGGACACCGGTGATGCTCGCCGACGGCGTCGAGTTCTGGGTCTCGAACGGCGGCACCACAGCGATCACGGTTCCCGGCACCACCCAACTCGCAGACCTGAGCCACCTGCCGTCCGTCCATCGCAGACCCAAAGGCCAAGCGCTCGAGCCTGATACAGCCACCCTCGAACGTGCCGAACCGCAACCGAATCCGGTACCGATGGCAGCACCCGACGACGATTCTCCACCCTTTTGACGGGTACCAGAGGATCGCATACAGAAGTTCCACCGCAGTCGATATGTCTGCGGCGGAACGACTGTGCGCCTTCTCTGTCGGGTGTCGCGGCGTCAGCCTGTGTAGGTGCTGAGGTCGTACACCGTCGCGCTACCGACGGTGCTGGCGGTGAAGTTCGCCTCGACCCATTCCTGGATCTGCGAGGAAGTGCTCGTCGAGTCGCCGCCCATTCCCCCACGACCCATTCCGCCCGAGACATAGTACGCCACTTCGTGGTTGGACACGTAGTCGATGAACTCGTCGAGAGTCGGGGCAGGATCGCCGCTCCATCCACCGATCGCCATCACTGCCGTATCCGACGCCAACTCGTATCCGGCTGCAGACATCGAACCGTTCACCGCAGCGGACCACCTCGTGGTCGTGGACTCGAGCAGAGCCGTCAACTCCTCGTTGGACTCACCGCCCATGCCGCCCATACTGGCCATACCGCCCGTGCTGCCCGTGCCACCTGTGCCGGCATCACCGGCGCCGAATCCGGCCGGCAGATCCGCCGCACCGGCAGGCGCGTCCGCTGCACCATCAGCTGCAGGAGCA
The DNA here is from genome assembly GCF_002258735.1 of Rhodococcus sp. WWJCD1. Classification (NCBI taxonomy): domain Bacteria; kingdom Bacillati; phylum Actinomycetota; class Actinomycetes; order Mycobacteriales; family Nocardiaceae; genus Rhodococcus; species Rhodococcus sp. WWJCD1. The sequence continues at coordinate 552,980 of NZ_NOXY01000020.1, read as the reverse complement.
CCCGGCATCGCACCATCAGCCGCAGCACCGTCCGGCATCGCAGCACCGTCAGCCGCAGCACCGTCAGCCGCAGCACCGTCCGGCATTCCGCCGGGCGGCATTCCGCCATCCATGCCCCCCATACCGCCGTCGGCGACAGCACCTGTCGGGCCCGCGGTCGGAACCGATCCACTGTGCGCATTCGTCGTCGTGGCGATCGCATAGGAAGCGCCACCGCCGAGACCGGCCACGGCTCCGAGGATCAACGCAGCGGCAGTGAGCTTTCGGTACCGCCCGGCGAGCAGAATCATCACGGCCGCAACGATGGTTCCCGTCAACAGAATCCACTTCAACGCCGGCAGCCAATCCGCGTTGCGGTGCAGCAGCACCCAACTCCAGGTGCCGGCCGCAATCATCATCGCCGCCATACCCGCTCTGCCCCAAATGGATTCGCGTCGAAGCCACAGTGCGTAGCCGCCGGTTCCGATCATGCCCGCAAGTGCAGGGGCGAGCGCGACCGTGTAGTACGGGTGGATTGTGCCGGACATATAGCTGAAGATCAGCGCCGTCACCAAGAACCAACCGCCCCACAGAATCAGGGACGCACGCAGCAGGTCGGTCCGCGGCGCTCGACCACGAGCAATCAGACCGAAGACCAGCGCCACCAGAGCAGCAGGGATCAGCCACGAAATCTGGATTCCCATTTCACTGCCGAACAGGCGGTCCAGGCCGGTCGACCCTCCGAAGCTCGATCCCGCTGCCCCCGCGCTCATTCCGGCTGGAGCCTCCATGCCGCCTCCACCGGTGTTACCGAAGATACGACCGAGCCCGTTGTAGCCGAGCACCAGATCCATCACGGTGTTGTCGGTGGACCCGCCGATGTACGGGCGCGCACTTTCCGACCACAGCTGAACCGTCACCACCCACCAGCCGGCGGCGGCGACCAATGCCGCGAACGCACCGACCAGATGCAGCAGTCTTGCGCGCAATTGTGCCTGTCCAGCAACCAGATATGTGAGACCGAACGCCGGCAACACCAGCAGCCCCTGCAACATCTTCGTCAGGAACGCGAACCCGAGCGCCACGCCGGCGAAGGCCAGCCACATCGCGGCCCGTCGACCGGCCGATGTCTGCAGAGAGCGCACGACGAAGTAGCCGCCGAGAGTCATGAGCAGCACCAGCAACGCGTCGGGATTGTCGAAGTCGAACATCAGCGCGGCGGCAGGAACGGACGCCAGAGTGAAGCCGGCGAGCAAGCCGGCAGTGGGATTTGCGACCCGCTTGACCGCGGCATACACCGTCGCCACTGCGGCGACACCCATCAAGGCTTGCGGAAGAAGCAAGCTGAAGCTCGAGAACCCGAACAGACGGGCCGACAGTCCCATCACCCACAGTGCGGCCGGTGGCTTGTCCACGGTGATGAAGTTCTCGGAATCGAGTGATCCGAAGAACCACGCCGTCCAGTCCTTGGTGCCTGCCTGCACCGCCGCGGCGTAGAACGTGTTCGCGTAACCACTTGCGGTCAGATTCCACAAATACAGGGTTGCGGTGGCCGCGAGCAGAATCAGCAGCCCGAGCAGGTGCCGGCGGCGATACCACCACGTGTCCTGCCAGGACGGCTGGCGGGCGTGCGACGGGGGTATCGCGGCCGGTCGGTCGATTTGGGCAGTCATCGCAAGTCCTGTTCGTCGAAGTTGTCGACTACGAGAGTGTGCGATGGACCGTCGGCCCGGCTGGGAGCAGCCTGCGAGGTTGCTGTGAACGCGTGGGCTCGGTCAGACGCGATCGGCGTACACGACGATGTTGTCGTCGTAGCTGGAGATGTCCGAGTCGAACTCGCCGCCACAGGTGATCAGGCGCAGACCGGCATGATCGATGTCGCCGTACACCTTGTCGGTGGGAAACGCGTCTTTCGGATACTGCTCCACCGCGCTGACGACGAAGCGGACGGTACCGCCCTCCTGGTCCGTGACGGTAACCTCGTCACCCTGCGCGAGATCCCGAAGTCGATAGAAGACTCCCGGGCTGCCACCCCAATCCACGTGTCCGGCAACGATCGACGGCCCCAACTGGCCCGGAATCGGCGACCCCGTGTACCAGCCTGCGGGAAAACCACCCGGCGGAACTTCCATCGAACCGTCCGAACGTAGACCGAGACCCATCACGTCGGAACCGACGTCGATCGCTGGAATGTCGATGCGGGCGGGAGGTGATCCGGCCGCCGGTGAGTTCGTTTGCGCTGCAACATCACCGGTAGAAGTATCGGGTGCCTGAGTGGACACGGCCGGAGACGCTGAAGTGCGTTCCGTAGGCGCTTCGTCCGAAGGCGTTGCACAACCGGTGAGAAGCAACAGGAGCATGAAGCAGGCAGCGGCCACTGCTCGCACCGCGACCCGGGAAAGGGTCGCGGTGCGAGCAGATTCAGCCGGAGGTGCGCACTCCGTGACTGCGGATCTCACAGATCAGCGCCGACGTCGGGTCATCATCGTGACCGATACTGCCCCGACCGTGAGCAGAGCGAGAAGAGTCCACATCGTCACGGCCGACGCACTGGTCGACTGCGTGACCGTGCTGCCGTCACCGGTATCGACGCCACCGTTAGGAATCTGCGTGATCTGCCCACCCGGGTTGTACGTACCCGGCTGATCCGGGCCGGAGGGAGTGTTCGGCTGATTCGGAACACCGGGCGTGTTCGGCTGATCGGGCACGTTCGGCTGGTTCGGGACGTTGGGCTGGTTCGGGACGTTGGGCTGGTTCGGGACGTTCGGCTGGTTCGGGACGTTCGGCTGATTCGGCACGTTCGGCTGATTCGGCACGTTCGGCTGATTCGGCACGTTCGGCTGATTCGGCACGTTCGGCTGATTCGGCACGTTCGGCTGATTCGGCACGTTCGGGACACCGGGGATCGGCGGGATCGTGATGCCGGGGATCGGGGGTAGGCCCGGAATCGGGGGCACTTCGATGACAATCGGCGGCGTACCGCCACCATCGCCCGGAGTGCCCGGGGTACCGCCACCATCACCCGGGGAACCGCCACCATCACCCGGAGGCGTCGTGGTCACGGGCGGAGTAGTGGTCACCGGAGGCGTGGTGGTCACCGGCGGAGTAGTGGTCACCGGCGGAGTCGTGGTCACCGGAGGAGTAGTGGTGACGGGAGGCTCTGTGGTTCCGCAACCCGGGTTGGTGATCGTGTTCGAGTCGAGGGTGACGGCACCATCCAGAGCCAGTAGCCGTCCCTGTACATCGGCATTCGTGGTCGCGGTGATCGACGCCCGCGCCATGATCGTGCCCACGAAATCGGTGTTGGTACCGAGAGTGGCCGAGCTTCCGACCTGCCAGAACACATTGCAGGGGTTGGCCCCGTTGATCAGCGAGACACTGCTGTCGGACGCCGTGATCAACGTGGATGCAGCTTGGAAGATGAACACGGCATCGGATCGGCCCTGCGCATCGAGTGTCAGTGTTCCGGTGAGGCCGAGCGTGCCAGAACCGTACAACCCGGCCAGCAGAGTCTGCCCGCCGAGTTCGACTCCGGTCGAGGTTGCTCCCGGGCGTCCGGCCGCGTCGTCGTATCCGGTACTCAGGTCCGCTTTTGCTTGCGCTGCAACCGAATTGCGGTCATTTATGACTCCGCTGGTGAGCTCTCCCGGTGGGAATCCTGTGATGAACGGTTCGACACCGACGCCTGGGCTCACTCCGACGTTGCCGCTGATGCTCGACGGTCCGGTGTTCGTGATCTTGGAACCGGCCAGTACGGCATAGCTCTCGGCGGTGCCGAGTTCGACGGTTGTGGGCTGAGCGAGGGCCAGAGGGGCATTGACCAGCATAAGCGCGCTGGTGGCCAGCGCGACGGTGCCGACGAGAGGAATCAACGCAGAGCCCTTGCGTCGGGATGTGGACGGCGCAGGACGGTCTTGCGGAACGTACATGTTGTGTACCGATCTGATGGAGGAAGTTCGAGTGAGACTTGTTGTCGCACAGCGAATTATGGGTATCGATTCCCCCGACGAGAGTCGACTGTGAGATTCCGCGACGGTCGACGATGTTCACTGGATTTCACCAGGGGCGTCGAGGTCTCGCAGAGTCCGTAGTTCGGTGGATCGCCGGCCGACTGTCTGCAACCGAGCGAATGAGATGGAAGACCAGCGGAGGCTCATGGCCCACTCCGCAACAAAGAGTTTCCCCGTATCTCTACGGTGTAGAGCTACAGCTGACCACGTGTATGGTCATGGGTCAAGCGAAAAGCGTTGATGAACAACAAGTTTGTTTGTGGACCGAAAGCCGACTGGCGTGCCGCTTACCTTGATTTACCGAAAATGGTGAAGCACTTCATGACACCCTCGGACCGTTCCGATCAACTTCCCCGCGACAAGATCGATCGTGAATACGTCGTATCAGCCGCGTTGGCCATCATCGATGGCACCGGACTCGACAGCCTGACCATCCGCAGCCTGGCCGCGTCGATCGATCGCGACCCGATGACCATCTACCGTTACGTTCCGACCAAAGAGGCCCTGCTGGACGCGGTCGCCGATTCGATCCTCGGAGGCCTTGTAGCGGTCGACGAGTCCGACACCGACTGGAGACGTCAGCTGACTATCTTCGCTCGGCATTACCGCGAGCTCGCCCTCGAACACCCGCGGGCGGCAGTTCTTCTGGCGACGCGGCCGCGGGCTACGCCACTCGGACTGGGCACCACGAGGTCGCTGGTGTCACTCGAAGGCATCCTCGGTTTACTGGCCACTGGCGGTTTCACCGTCCCCGAAGCACTCTCGGCCTACCGGCTGCTGATGTCCTTACTACGCGGGCACGTGCTCAGCGAGACCCAAGAAACAACAGAACACCCGGACGAGACAGGGGACAGATTGCGCCTCGCGCTGCGCAGACTGCCGATCGAAGACTTTCCCATCATGTCCGTCATCCCCCCGCTCATCACGGAATACGACGGTGCCCACGAACTGAACCGTGGATTGGACATCCTGTTCAACGGCCTGCGCCACATCCCGAACACCTGACTCCGACCCACGACATCACAGCTCGGACCCGGCGAATGGGCGCAAGAGCCTGTGCGGCGTCTCAGGTGAAGTCGAGCAGGATCGCGACGCACGGACGAAGCGCTCCACCGGATCCGGTCGCTACAGCGCAACCAGTAGAGTCACCACGCCGCCGTCTCTGCATCCCGTCAGCCTTGTCGGTTCGCCGACCATTTGCTCGATGAACGCGATGGTGTCCGTGTCCATGAGTCACCGCATCCGAAGTCACCGCACTTACAGCACAGGCCCGGTCTCGTTCGCCTTCTCTTCGTCTCGCTGCTGCTGCGCTGCAGCCAGCCCCGACATCGTGCGCAGCGGCACCTCTTTCAGGAAGAGCACCAGCACGAACCCGATGACCATCAGGATCGATACGGCCAGGAACACGTAGTCCATGGCATCCGAGAAGCCGATCCGGAACGGTTCGGCAAGTGCGGGTTCGAGCTTCTGAATGAACGAGCTGTCCTGCAGCGCACTCCCGGCGACCGAGGCGTCACCCGACGCAATGGCCCGGGCGAACCCGGATTCCAGTGGATCGGAACTGCTTGCCGCAGTCTGCACCGCTTGCTGGAAGGCCGGCGTCGAGCTCGCGGCGATCAGTGCATCGCCCGTCTTCGGGGTCAGCTGAGTGAAGAGCATCGACAGGAACACCGCCACACCCACCGTCGCACCGATCTGGCGGAAGAACGTGGCGGCAGAGGTCGATACACCCATGTCCTTGGGCGGCATCGCGTTCTGGATGGCGAGCGTCAGCGGCTGCATCATCGAACCGAGACCGAGACCGAACACGCCCATCACGACCATGGTCTGCCACAGCGGAGTATCGGCGTGCACGTAGTGGAACGTGAACATCGCGATCGCCATCAACGCGGTACCGACGATCGGAAAGATCTTGTAGCGCCCCGTCTTCGAGATCATCCGGCCCGAGACGATCGACGCGATCATCAGTGCACCCACGAGCGGCAGGGTTTGGTAGCCGGCCAGAGTGGGCGAGGATCCCTTGACCACCTGCAGGTACTGCGGCAGCAGCGAGATGCCACCGAACATTGCTGCGCCGGCGATGACGCTGACGGCAATACACAACGAGAACAACGGGTTTCGGAAGAATCGCATGGGGATCAGGGCGTCGTCGCCCATCTTGATCTCGGCGAGCACGAAGGCGATGACGCCGACGATGCCGATTCCGAAGCACAGCAACGCGCGTGGCGAGCTCCAGCCCCACACACGACCCTGCTCGGCGATGATGAGCAGCGGCACGAGGCCTACGCTGAGAAGCACTGCGCCCCACCAGTCGACGCGCGCTTCGCGTCGGTACACCGGCAGGTTCAGCACCCGCCACACGACGACGAGTGCGATGATGCCGAGCGGCACGTTGATGTAGAAAACCCAACGCCAGCCGGTGATTCCGAGGATCGACGATTGCCCGGCGAGCAGCCCACCGATGACCGGCCCGAGCACACTCGAGGTACCGAAGACGGCCAGGAAGTAGCCCTGGTACTTGGCGCGCTCACGCGGCGGCACGATATCCCCGATGATGGCCAGCGCCATCGACATCAGACCACCCGCACCCAGGCCCTGGATAGCGCGGAAGGCGGCGAGCTCGTACATCGACGTCGCGATGCCGCACAGCATGGACCCGACGACGAAGATCGAGATGGCCGTCATGAAGAACGGCTTGCGCCCGTACAGATCGGAGAGCTTGCCGTAGAGCGGGGTCGAGACCGTGGAGGTGATGAGGTAGGCCGTTGTCACCCAGGCCAGAACCGAGAACCCGTTGAGATCGTCGGCGATGGTACGCACAGACGTCGACACGATGGTCTGGTCGAGGGCAGCAAGGAACATGCCCATCATCAGGCCCGACAGAATGGTCATGATCTCGCGGTGCGAATACTCGCCGCTGGCGGGAGTCACTTCTCGCTCGGTTACCATCTCTTTAGTGCACCTTTACGTAGCGTTTGCTTGTGTCCTACAACATTATTCGGACCACCAGCATGCTCGCAGAAAGCTGTCTAAGCAAAGGTTTATTTGCGACGAATCCTGTCTCGCACCTCACGCATCGTGTGCGGATGAATTCCCTCCGCCGCGAGCACTCGTCTGGTCTTGCGGCGCGTCAGCAGAACGCCGGTGATCGCGACGATCCACACCGGGAACTGCACGAGCAAGGCGACCCGGAAACCGTCGAACGTGTAGCCGCCCATGGCGTCGAGAATCCAACCGATCCCCGCTATCACCAACAGCGACGCCAGGAACCCGCCGATGTTCACCATCCCCTGAGCCGTCCCCAGATTTGCACTCGGATTGAACGTGCGGGCGAGATCGAAACCGATCACCGAACCCGGACCTCCCACCGAGATCACCACCACGAGCAGCACCAGCAACCACAGCGGCGCAGGCCCGGGAAGCGACAGCACGATGGCCCACATCGTGGCATTGCTGATCATGATCGCCAGCACCAGCCACGACCGTCGCATCGGATAGCGCCCGGTGAGGAGACCGACCACGATGCCCGACACCACCGCGGCCGCCACCGACACCGTCAACAACGCTCCGGCCGTCGACGCGGACAGGCCCTGCGCCGACGTCAGATACGGCACACCCCACAGCAACGCGAACACCGTGATCGAGAACTGGGTGCCCATGTGGGAGAAGAATCCGAGGCGGGTGCCGGGGCGTCGCCACACCTCCGCGATGGACGCGATGGTCTGCCGCAGTGACGTGGGCTCGGTATCGGGAGTGATGCTGTCACCGGGGCGATCTCGAACCAGCGCGATCACGAGCACAACAGCAAGCAGCCCCAATGCCGCCGCGCTGCCGAATGCGACCGTCCAACCCGGCCCGTTCAACAGAATCAGGAACGGGACCGCCGAGAGCACCTGACCGAGTTGGCCGAGCAGACCTGTCAGCTGCGAGACGATCGGCACCCGCCGCGGGGAGAACCAGCGCGGCACCAACCGCAAGACCGAAATGAAGGTGAGAGCGTCGCCCACGCCGACGAACGCGCGAGCGGCCACCGCGACCGGGAGCGACTCGGTGAGTGCGAGGGTGATCTGAGCCGACGCCATGATCAGCGCGCCCGCGGCGATCATCCTGCGCGAACCGATCCGATCCAACAGCACGCCGGCCGGGATCTGCATCGCCGCATACACGATCACCTGCAACACCACGAACGACGACAGCAGAGACGGCGACACCGAGAACCGATCCGCCGCACTGAGACCAGCGACTCCGAACGACGTGCGATGCAGCACCCCGATGATGTAGGCGAAGACACCGATGCCCCACACCACCCACACGGTTCTCCCTGTAGTCACGAGACGATTGTGTCAACCACGCTGTGGAATGATCAGACCCGGTAGTTCGTGGAGCAAGAAAGTGAGTGACGTCATGGCCAAGCAGCTGTTGGTGCTCAACGGTCCGAATCTCAACATGCTCGGCACCAGGCAGCCCGAGGTGTACGGCCACGCCACCCTCGCCGATGTCGTCGCCCTGTGCGAGAAGACCGCCGCCGACCTCGGACTCACCGTGAAAGCAGAACAGTCCAACCACGAGGGTCAGATCATCGACTGGATCCACGAGGCCCGCGGGGTGGCGTCGGGCATCGTCATCAACCCCGGTGGACTGACGCACACCTCGGTGGCGCTGCGCGACGCACTCGTCATCCCGGAGGTCCCGATCATCGAGGTGCACATTTCCAACGTGCACGCCCGTGAGGAGTTTCGACACCACTCCTTCGTGTCGCCTATCGCCAGTGGCGTCATCGCCGGACTCGGCATCGACGGATACCGCTTCGCCATCGAACGACTGGCTGCTCTCATCTGACACAGCCCTTCTCCGACACTGCTCTCATCTGACACTCAGGTTGCCCTGCATAAACTGGTCGCCGTGAACACCAGCAACAAGGCATCGAAAGACATCAGGGCTATGCAGAACGGCGACAAGAATCGCCGAACGCTGATCCAGATCGTCGTGGCTGTGGTTCTCATCGCGCTCGTTGCAGCAATTGCCTTGTTCATCGTCAACAGGAACTCGACGTCGGGTGAGGCATCTCCCGCCACGAGCTCGTCACCGGGCCAGCAGCTGACGCCCACGTCGTTGACCGACACCGGTGCCATCCGCTTCGGTAATCCCGACGCCACCACCGTCATCAGTGTCGTCGAGGACTTCCAGTGCCCGGCGTGCAAGAACTTCGAGTCCATCAGCGGGTCGACGTTGCAGCAGCTGGCCGACGCGGGCAACGTCGCGGTGGATTACCGACCCATCTCAATTCTCGACCGCTTCTCGAACGGCACGATGTACTCGACGCGTGCCGCGAGCGCCTCGATCTGCGTCGCCGAAAACGACCGGGACAGCTGGATGGACTGGCACAACTCCATGTTCGCGGAGCAGCCCGCGGAGAACGGCACCGGATTGACCGACGACAAGCTCGTCGAGATCGCCACCTCCGCCGGTGCCGACTCCCCCGCCACCGCGTCGTGCATCACCGACGGCAGCTACACCGATTGGGTCACCAGCCAGACGCAGTCCGTCATCGGCGAAGGCATCAACGGAACGCCGAGCGTGCGCGTCAACGGTACCGACGTCTCCAACCCGACTCCGGAGAACATCCTCTCCGCCGCTGCAGCAGCCGGTAACTGAGCGGCAGCCGGTACCAGAGCATGAGGACCCGCGTCGGTGCCGCAGTCTTCACCGTCTTCAGCGCGATCGGGCTACTCGCTGCGCTGACCCTGACGATCGAGCGATTCAAGTTGCTCGAGGACGCGTCGTACGTACCGTCGTGCAGCCTCAATCCGGTGCTCTCGTGCGGATCGGTGATGGTGACGAAACAGGCTGCGCTCTTCGGCTTCCCGAACCCCATCCTGGGCATCGTCGCGTTCTCGGTTGCGCTCGTCGCCGGGGTGCTGTGGCTCGGCCGCGTCGAACTGCCGCACTGGTTCTGGCTCGGCATGAGTGGCGGCCTGCTGCTCGGTGAAGTGTTCGTGCATTGGCTGATAGTCCAGAGCCTGTACGAGATCGGCGCACTGTGCCCTTACTGCATGGTGGTGTGGGCCGTGACGATGCCGCTGTTCGTGCTGGCTCTGAGCCGCCTGATCAGCACCGGCCCGAACGACGGTGGCACGATCGGCCGTCTTTTCCTCGAATGGCGGTGGACGCTGCTCGCCGTGTGGTACGCAATCGTCATCGCGCTCATCGGAATCCGCTTCTCGGACTACTGGACCTCGTTGCTCTGAGTTTCGCTGCTCTGACAGTTTCGCCGCTCTGAGTTTCGCCGCTCCGACAGTTTCGCAAAACTCATGAGTCGATCGACTGCACCGTGCATGATGGGTACAGCACCCGAGTGAGACTGATCACAGCTCCTGGCTCGGGGAAGATCGTTCGAGTAGCAGGAGTCGATACATGGCAGGCGATCCATTCGCAGTCATCGTTGCCGTCATCGTGTCCGCCGCCGGTGTTGTCGCCGGAACCGACGCCCCGGCTCCGATTCCCGATCAGGCAGTGACGGATCAGGCCGCAGAAATTGCCGCCAACGCCGAGGATCAGGCGAAGACGATGAGCGATCAGTGGACTGAACTCCTGGGCACCATGCCCGAGCCTGCCGCCGACATCGCCGATCGCACGTTGTCCGACGCCGCGGACGGCCTGCACACTGCCGTCGAGCCGATGCTCCCGAACCTTCCGACGGTGGAAGACATCGAGGCGGCCGAGGATGTAGCGGTGCCGACCGCGGCGGAAGATGCACTGGCTGCCCTCCCCACTGCCGCTGCGGCTGTACCTGCTGCCGGCTCCCCGTCTGCCCCACTTCCGTTCAGCGTGTTCGCGCCGAGTGCTCTCTCGTCAACTGCAGCCGCACTCGGTGCCGGTGCAGTCCAGTTCGCCGGCCGCACGTACACCGCAGCCGATATCGCCACCCAGACGGCGTTCATGGCGTCGGCCGAGGCCATTCGGCGCGCACTCTTTCCCGGGCTGCCCGTTACGTTCACCGGTATCAATGTGGGCCCGATCGGCTTGGGGGCGGTGGGAGCCATCACCGCCTTCGTGCCGTGGCTGCAGAAAGCAGGCAACATCTGCGGAGGCGTCAAAGGCACCACGATCGCCGCACTCTATGCCGCCGAGAACGGCTTTCGGTACGGTCCGACGGCGCCTGTCTCGAGCACCGGCGCACAGGGACCGGGGCAATTCATGCCGGGCACGTGGGCGACCTACGGCAAGGACTACGACGGCAACGGCGTGGTCGACGTCAACAGCGTCGGAGACGCAGTAATGGCGTCGGGCACGATGCTGTGCGACATCTACGGGCAGGTCGACGGCTGGAAGCGAGAGGGCAAGGTCTCCGGTGACACACTCGACCTGACCCTCGCCGGATACAACGCGGGCGCGGGAGCGGTGCTGCGATCAGGCGGTATGCCCTCGGGCACAGTCGATTACGAGACACAGACCAAGCCGTATGTGGCCCGCATCAGGGCGACCGAGGCGCAGTTCGCCTCGATACTGACCCCGTTCGCGGGGCTCGACCTCACCGGAATGGGCGGCCGGGCAGTGCAATTGGCGATGGACTACCTGGGGCTGCCCTACGTATGGGGTGGCGGAAACATCAACGGTCCGTCCGGTGGTGGATTCGATTGCTCCGGTCTGACGTCGTACGCCCTGTTCAAGGCCTCGGGCGGGAAGGTGACGCTGCCCCGGACCTCCGAAACACAATGGAACGTCGGCACCGAGGTTCCGATGGAACTGGCGCAGCCCGGCGATCTGCTGTTCGGGAACTGGGGACCTGCGGGACCCGGACACGTGGCGATCTACATGGGGAACGGCCAGATGGTGCATGCTCCCACCACCGGTGACGTGGTTCGAGTGGCACCGGTGTTCGACGGTATGCGCGCCCGTCACATCGTCTAGGTGCGCGCGTACAGTGCGAACGTGACCAATGCACGCGTGGAACCGGCCGGCTTCGACGACGAGCTGGCACCGGAGCCGCCGCCCGGTGAGGGCTTCGAGAACAACTGGCCGGTGCGGACGGGCGACATCGATCCGACCAACCGACTGCGGTTCGACGGAGTCGCCCGCTACCTGCAGGACATCGGTACCGACAACCTCGATGCCACGCCGCTGGGCAAGACCGATCCGATGTGGATCGTGCGGCGCACCGTCATCGACGTCTTCGAGCCCATCCACTTTCCGGACCATGTGCACATGCGTCGGTGGTGTTCGTCGATGTCGACGCGGTGGTCGAACATGCGCGTGGCACTGACGACCCCGAAGGGTGGTCGCATCGAAACCGAGGGCTTCTGGATCAACATCAGCAAGGACACCGGAATGCCGACCCGCATCAGCGACGGCGCACTGGAAATGCTGGCCCGAACCACCGATCAACACCGGTTGCGATGGAAGGCATGGCTGACCGAGCCGGTGCCCGCGGAATCGCACACCGACCTTCAGTTCCCTTTGCGCGCAACCGATATCGACCCCTTCAACCACCTCAACAATGCGGCCTACTGGCATGCGATCGAGGAGTTGTTGGTCGACGTACCCGCGCTGGCCGCGTCGCCGCACCGCGCCGTGATCGAGTACCTGAGCCCTGTGCTGGCAGGCGAACGCGTGACTCTGCGCCACCGCTACGAAGGCGGCGCGTTGACCGTCTGGTTCGTTGTCACCGGCGCATCGGGCGAGCCGACGGTGCGTACCGTGGCCAAGGTGGCACCCAAGGCCTGATGGTCGAGCTTGCCGCGCGGGGTGCGCGGTAAGGCGTGCACGACGGCGATCACCACGGGCAGGCTCGGGCTCGGCAACATCGAGCGAACGCGCCGACGTATCTGCGCCACTGTGGGTGAGTTCTGCTGGGCTACAACCACTCCCGCTGCCGGCACCTCACCGGTGCGATCGTCGGGAACGCCGACAACTCCGGCATCGAGAACACCAGGGATCGACAACAGTGCCGCCTCGATCGGGGCCAGCTCGACCGTGAGCCCGGCTCGAACGATCGTCTCGCTGCCGCGGCCGAGCAACGTCAGTCGACCCTCGTCGACACTGCCGCGATCGCCGACCGTCATCCACCCGTCGACGGGCCCGTTCGTCAGGGTGGTGTGGTCGCCGACTCGGCTCAGGTAACCGTCGAACAGCATGTCGCTGCGCACGTGCAGCAGTTCGTTCCTGGTCTCCACCTCCACCCCGCCGAACAACGCGCCCTCCACACTCGCTGCCTCGACGCCCGTGCCGCCAGGAGTTCGACGGTCGTACGAGACGAAGCTCAGTTCCGATGCACCGTAGAAGTGCGTCATGGTTGCGTTCGGGAACACTGTCGCCAATGCCGTGCGGGCAGACTGCGGCCATCGCGCCGCAGACGAGAGCACCTCGCGGACGCAGGGATACCGGGCGTTGGAGCGAGCGATGTCCCAGGCAATGGTCGGTACCGAATAGAGATGTGTCGGATCATCTTCGAGAGCGACCGCCGCCTTCCGTAGATCCACCGTCGCACCGCGGGTGAGCCCGTGCAACGCACCGTAGAGAAAGTGCGTGTGATCGAGGGTGCCGGATGCAGACACTCGATCGCCCGGCCCGAGCTCGAACAGTGCATCGGACCGGTCCAGCGTGGCAGCCCAGGACGCCTGATCTCGAACGAACAATTTGGGTGGTCCGGTCGTCCCCGAGGTGATGCCGACCAGGAGTTCAGCGCTGCGTGCGGGTGGATCGAGCGGCGCGGCACGGCCGGTGGTGAGCTCCTCGGGTGCCAGCACTGTGTCGGCACCCCAACGATGCACTCGTGCGTGCTGGCGCGGATGCGCGACAACCAGCGAGGGCTCACACACCGCCGTGACATCGGCGAATTCTCGAGCCAACAGATGTCGATGCAGCAGAACGACACTCACACCGGCATGCATTGCCGCCAGAACCACGACCAGCGACCCGATGTCCGACGTCGGCAGTACCGCGATGCGACGCTTCCCTGCCAATGCGGTCGCCGCGCATATCACCCGATCCCAGAATTCACGGTACGTGATTCGGTCGGTCGCATCGACGATTGCGATGTCTTCGCGGTCGGAATGCCGCGCTGTTCGGGCGGCAAGAAGCTCACTGGTCATCGCGTGGTTCGTCTTCACCATCGTCTTCACCGTCGTCGTCCACACCGCGCGCGACGAGGGCATCACCCATCGCATCCGCAGTGCGGAGGGCGCGCACCAGAACCGGGGTTGCCAGAGCCGTCATGGACCACTGCAGTCCGCGGGCTTTGCGAGCCTGGGACACCTCTTGGACGATGGACGCCAGCAGCGGGATGCACCGAATGGCAAGGGCCAGAAGCAGCCCGATGCGATCCGGGTCGACGCCGAAGCGTCGGATCGGCCCGAGTGCTCTCGTGACGGTGTCGAGCATGTCGGTCACCCGGGTGGTCAGCGTGACCAGTGCCGCCAGGGCAACGGAGATCACCAGCACCCCGCACACCACCACCGCGCGTTGCCACGTGGTGATCAGTATCTGGAACACGCCGATGATCAGCAACATCCAGAGCACCGGACGAAGTTGCGCCAGAGCGACTTTCGCCGGAATACCGGCCACAGCGAACAGGGCGGCGACCACCAGAGCCACCACGCCGACCTCGAGCGGGGTGCGCGCGAAGATCACGGTCGCCACAATTGCAACTATGAGCGACAACAGTTTCCAGCCCGGGCTCATTCGGTGCAGCGGCGATGTACCGGGGCGGTAGAGACCGATCACCCGATCAGCTCCCGATACGCCGGAACCGCTGCGGCGGGGGCACCGTCGAACGCGACGCGGCCGTCGTCGATGACGATGACACGCTCGAAGCTGTCCAGCAGAGCGAGCTGATGAGTCACAACGACGACTTGCTGATCCATCGAATCCAGAGCCTGAGCGACGACGCGTCCGTTGCGCAGATCGAGCAACGTGGTCGGCTCGTCCGCAACAACCACCTCCGGCCGCCTGATCAGTACGGCACCGATCGCGAGCAATTGCTTCTGCCCACCGGAAAGCAGATGCGCCGGGTGATCGCGATGCTGATCCAGTCGAAAGCGGACGAGAATTTCGTCGACGCGGTCGGCCACCTCTCTTTTGCTCAGCCCGGACCTACGCAGAGAGAACGCGAGATCCTCGGCGACAGTCGGCATGACGATCTGCGAATCGGGGTCGGTGAAGACGAACCCGACCTTCTTGCGAACCTGCGCACCCTTCTTCGCCGCGTCGACGCCGTCGACGGTGACGCGGCCGGAGTCGGGCTTGATCAGACCGTTGATCATCCGAGCCAGCGTCGACTTCCCCGACCCGTTCGATCCGATGATGCCGATGCGTCGCTCGTCGAATTCGATGTCGATGTCATGCAGTACCTGCCGCTCCCCGAAGGAGTGGGAAATGTTCTCGAACTTGATGCTGCTCATGTCACTCGCTCCACCAACATCGCTATTCCTTGCCCGCCGCCGATGGCGCAGGCCGCCAATCCCAACGCTGGACCACTCGGTTGCAGCATTCGAGACGCCAATCGCACCAGCAGAATTGCGCCCGATGCGCCCCACGGGTGACCCATCGCGATGGCCCCACCGTCCGGGCAGATGCGCGCTTCGTCGATGCCCAGTGCATCCGAGACCGCGAGCACCACCGATGCGAACGCCTCGGTGATCTCGATGACCCCGATGTCGTGGAGTGACACACCGGTACGCGTGAGTAGCTTCTCGATCGCAGGTACCGGGCCCAGACCGGGAAGTGCCGGATCGGACCCGGCCACCGCGCTGCCGAGAATGCGCAGTGCCGGCATACCGGCAGCACGTTCGGCCGTGGTGACCGCCAGAACTGCGGCACCGTCGGAGATTCCGCAGGAATTGCCGGCGGTGACGGTGCCGGCGGAGGTGAACGTGGGACGCAGTCTGCCCAGGCGCTGGGCAGTCATGTTGGGGCGGATGCGTTCGTCTGCGCTCAGCTCTCCGATCGGGACGATTTCGGCGGAGAAGTCGTGTGCCGCAGCTCGTGCGAAGGACCGTGCGGCGTACTCGTCCTGCCGCTGCCGGTCGATTCCACGCCTACGCGCGAGATCGTCTGCCGCAACGCCCATGTCAGGATCGGCGAAACCCTCGGGAGCGAACGGCGCTCGGGTGTATCGAACCGGTTCGCCGCCGTCGACCGGCGGCCAGAACCGCCACGGACTCGTACTGGCCGATTCGACGCCACCAGCGAGAATCAACGTCTCGTCGCCACTGCGGATGCGCGACGCAGCCTGCATGACGGCGTCGAGTCCGGATCCACACTGGCGGTCGACGGTAACGCCGGGGACGTCGACACCGAGTCCCGCGAGCAGGGCCGACACACGCGCAACGTCGCCGCCGGGGCCGAGACAGTTGCCGAGGATCACGTCGTCGATCGGGAGTCCGAGCGAACTAACTGCTGCTGCAACAGCTTTCAGCACCGGTGCAGCGAGGTTCGGGGCGGTCACATCGGCGAAGCCGTGACCAGCGATACCGATCGCGGTTCGTTTGGCCGCAACGATCACGGGAGTACTCATAGCAGGGCTTTCCGGGCGATTTTGCCGCTCGAGGTACGGGGCAGCTGCTGCACCACCGTCCACCGTCGCGGCAGTGCCTCCTTGGTCATGATCGAGCGGGCGTCGGCGCGGATGCGGTCGAGATCGCGGGATCCGTCGAGTTCGATGACGGCAGAGACCGTTTCACCCAACACCGCATGGGGAGATCCGATGGCAGCCGCGGCTCGAACACCGTCGAGTGCGGTCAGGATTCGCTCGACGTCCTCTGCGACGACGGTGGTGCCGCCGACATTGATCGCCGCATCCCCCCGACCGTGGACGAGCAGTTCGCGGCCGCTGAGCTCGGCCAGATCGCCGACGCCGCACCAGCCAGTGGTGCCGAGTGCCGAGTACGGCGAACGGACGACCAGATACCCGTCTTCGGTACGCGCCTCGACATCGCGGAGCAATCGCAGTGCCGCGTGCTCGCCTGTCACCCGTGCCGCCACCAACGACAGTTCCGCCGATCCGTAGTACTCCACCAACCTGACACCCATGGCCGAGATCGTCTGCGCTGCTGCGAGATCGAGTCCGGCACCAGCTGCGACCGCCACCCGCGCACCGGGCATCCGACAGACCGTGTCGCGAAGCACCGCAGGTACCGCATGCACCGCCGTGGCCTCGGCCGGGTCGTCGGTGACGCAGGCCCCCAGCCACAGTGCGTGCACGGCGGCGAACAGGTGCATCGTGGCGTGCAGTGGTCCGGCGATCAGCACCGAATCGGTGGGGCGGATGTCGGTGATCTCGGTGAACTCGGGAAAGCTGTCGACCCACGACGCGGCAGTGCGTTCGAGCGGCTTGGGGCGTCCGGTGGAGCCGGAGGTCGCGACCAGCAGGAAAGCGTCGGGACTCGGCCCCTCCGCACGATCCGGCCTGGTGGCCGGATCCTCGACTCGCACCGCACTTCCCTGCCGCGCCGCCGCAAAAACGCAGATCAGCGCCTCGGGTAGCTCGAGCGCTGAGGCGTCGTGCACCGGGAGGTGAGGCCATTGCTCGACGGCTGCGTCGAGGTCGGCGTAGGTGAGCGTACGACCCGACCAGACGATGGCCGGGTTGTCGGCCCGGTCATTTACGCTGCCGTTGTCGCCGCCTCGACCTCCCAGCTCGAGAGTCACGCCTTGATCAGGCCCGGGTATGCACGGTGCACGCTCTTGGCGACCACGGTCGCGACGACGACCTTGGCGATGTCACCGGGCAGGAACGGGCCGTTGGACGTGATCGCAGCCCAGACTCCGACGTCGGTACGCAGGATCAGGCCGATGATCCCGAAGACGTACACCACCACGATGCCGCCGACGGCATTGATCGCAAGACCGAGCGCGATCGAGTACTTCGGCAGGATGCGGGCGGTGAGCCAGCCGATCAGCAATGCTGCCGGTATCCAGCCGATGAGGTACCCGACGGTGGGCCCGGCCATCGCAGACAGACCGGTACGTCCACCCGCCAGCAATGGGAGGCCGATCATCGTCAGCGCGAGAAACACCAGGACCGCAGCAGTGCCTTTCCTGGCACCGAGGATCGCGCCGGACAGAATGATGCCGAGGGTCTGCAAGGTGATGGGGACGCCGGAGAAGCCGACCGTGATCGATCCCGGCAGGCCGAGCGCAGCGATGAGCGCTGCGAACACTGCGATCTGCGCCATGTCGCGGGCGGAGACGTTCATTCGGCTGACCTTACGGCTCGGCGGACGGGTACTGCTGTCGACATCTGACACGGGTGGCTCCTCGAGGAGTGGGGCGGTCACCTGCCCCAGAGACTTGAACGGCGTTCAAGGTAGCAGGTGTGCGGTTCTGACCACACCCTGGACGGTCTTTTGTTCAAAAGGGGGCGGGATCGTATCTGCTCCGGTCGAGTCGAATGCGCATGTGTACGACGCGGCAGTGGTCGAGGTAGGCACGTCTCTTATCCGCCAGTTTCTTCCGTGCAATGTCCGATGACGCAGAACGGAAATCCGCGAGTGTCGGCGGTGCAGAGCCGCTGTACTCGAGCTCCCATCGGGTGGGTTCGAACGGAGACAGCGCATTGTCGGCCGACTTCTTCCGGCGACGGCGACGTCGAGGAGGAGACGCGATCGAGAACTCCGGCAGTGTGACCGCGCGTAGACCGAGAGAGTTCGACCACAGAATTGCCCCTCCGGCGAGCATCACGGCCGACCACGCTTTCGAGGTCTTCGCCTGATGGTGAAATACGCACACCGGTTGAAGATTGGTCACGATCGTCCAGCCGCCACGCCCCGGATCGTCCTTGTCGAACGGGACCACATGATCGATCTGGCACCGGGCCGAGGGCACGTCACAGTTGGGGAACGTGCACGTGCGATAGGCCGCCCGCACGACAGCGGCAACGCGCGCGCTCGGCCGATAGGTCACCGCGGCTCGCGACTGAACACATTCGCCGCCATGGCCGTCGGGAAAAATCCCGCGCGCACGCTCGGGCTGTTCGGCAATCCAACCGAGCCAGCGTGCGACAAGCCCATCGCGGACAGACTCCTCCCCCAGAATCTGATCGGCCGGCCGACAACCTTGGGCGCATGCGCCGCGCATCGGCGGAAGCTGAGCGGCACTGCGCACCCGGCCGATGCCCACCACTGTGCGCAACAGACGGAAGCCGGGTGGAGACGGACCGACCGGGGCATTGCCTCCGGTGGAACCACCGCCCTCATCGCCGGGTCGATCGTCGCCAGAATCGCCGAGTCCATCGTCGCCAGGACCGCCGGGCCTATCGTCGCCAGGACCGCCGGGCCCATCGTCGCCAGAACCGCCGGGCCCATCGTCGCCAGAACCGCCGGGCCCATCGTCGCCAGAACCGCCGGGCCCATCGTCGCCAGAACCGCCGTCGTCGTCCGGGCCGTCATCATTCGGGCCGTCGTCGTCCAGGTTGTAGTCGTCCGGGCCATCGGCGTCCGGGCCATCGCCGTCCCGGCCGTCATCGTCCGGACTGTCGTCATCCGGGGTGTCTTCATCCGGATCGTCGTCGTTCGGGCTCTCGCCCTTCGGGCTCTCGTCGTTCGGGCTCTCGTCGTTCGGGCTCTTATCCTTCGGGCAGCGCTCGTCGGGGCTGCCGTGCTCGGGCTTCAGCATGCCGACCAGCTCGGTCAGCATTGCCTGCCACTTCGCGTCGGCGGCGACGATGCGCGCCACCTCGGGATCGATCGGAGTTCCGTCCGCCAAGGTCGCGGGCTCCGCGGACAGTCCCAGCAGCGTCTCCACCGCCACCACGATCTGCAGGAGATGTCCGCGCCTCGGTGGGAGATCGTCGGCGGCACCGGCAACCGGGCACTCGTCACCGAGATCGCACTGACAGACGAGCGAATGCTCGCCGTGCAGCAACGCCATCAGTCCGGCGGCCCGCAGCATCCCCGTCGACCGCGGATCGTCCTTGCAGACCGTGCCGACGATCTCGACGATGAGTGCATCTGCTTCGGCCGATTCCAGATCCGTGATCTTCGCGATGAGCGACGAAATACCGCCAGGACCGGTTCGCACGATCCGCACTCCGACTTCCTCCGACTTCGCCGTCTCGCGAGCCTGCGCAGCGCCGTCCGGATCGGCCTTCATCCACAACCGCCAGATTCGGTTCCGCAAGGCCTGCGGACGCATTCTGCCCCCTGCCGCGCAGACCTCGTATTCGATTTTCGAGATGGTCTCGTCAGTGGCGCGATGCAACACCGAGGTGATGGTGACCACCGTCGACCAGTCGAAGCTTCCGGTCACGAAACGCAAGGCCGTCAACGGCATTCGATGTAGACGCTCCGCGACGTCGTGCACCACCGACGCATCGCGACGCGTGCCGGTCATCGTCACGGCCAAGTCGCACAACGCGCCGCGGACCGTCTCGCCCGGATCGCCACCGGCGGCTTCGGCAGCCTCCAGTCGCATCTCGAGTACGTCGCAGTACGCGAGTACGGTCCCTGCCCTGGCAAGGTTCTCGTGGACGCGGTTGAGCGCGATGACGTCGAGAAACCCCGCAATACAGTCATCGACCGGTGGCGTTTCCGCCACGCCCCACCCCCCGGTATCGAACATGTATTCGATCTTACGAGAGGGGTCCGACAAGAAAATCTCAAGCGCATTCGGGCTCAGGATCGGTACGACTACAACGTAATCCCAGCCTCGGCAATCATGGAGTCACCGAGAGGTCACGTGTGTCGGGTCGGCCGGACGAACTCTCGCAGGGCAGCCGCGAACCGTTCGGGCTGGTCTTCCGGAATGAGTGTCCACGAGTCGTCGATGAGCACCTGACGTGCATCGGCAAACAACTCTCGCAGCCGATCGGCATGGATGAGCGGCATCATCGTGTCCTCTGTTGCCCAGATCACGAGGACCGGGCGATCGAACTCAGAGAGCCGAGAGGCCCACGCCAGCAACGTCTTTCGCGATGGTGTGCCGGTGGCGAACTTACGCAGATCGCGGCGGATCTCCGCGTTGCGCGTTGCAGGCGCGAACCAGTCGTCGAGCACCTCGTCGGGGATCCCGTGCTTGCTGAGCCCGCCCCATGCGCGCTTGTTGTGTCGAACGAACTTCGTGGCCAGCAGTCGCATGAACAGCGAAGTGCCCCCGGGCACTCGGCACAGCGCCGCTGCGGGCCGGGCAGGCAGCGGCGGAAAATTGTCGAAGGCCTCACATGACGCAAGGACCAAACGTCCGACTCGATCGGCGCGACCGTCGGAGACGATGAATTGTCCGCCGCCGCTGTCGTTGAGCACCAACGTGACATCGGCGAGGTCCAGCGCCTCGAGGAAGTCGGCGATGATCCTGGCGATGCCGCGCTGCGTGAGGTCGGCCTCCGGTTTCATCGCGCTCCGATGTCCGCCCAACGGCAGCGTCGGAGCGATGCAGCGATATCCCCCGAGGAGTGGGATTACTTTGCGCCACTGCGTCTCGTTCATGAGTAGACCGTGCCCGAAGACGAGCACCGGACCGTCACCGCCGGTGTCGAGGTAGTCGATCGGTCCAGCCGCCAGGTCGATTCGCTTCACAGATCCTCCACTGGATAGATCGTTCTAGTGAATCGGAAGGTACTCTGGGCCTTTCTCGGATGCAAGGACAATTCATGGCCAACGACACTCGCGCGCGAATACTCGAAGCCACCGCCGAGCTGTACCGGCGTCAAGGGATGACCGCGACCGGACTCAAACAGATCGCCGCGGCGGCCAACGCCCCATTCGGGTCCATCTATCACCACTTCCCCGGTGGCAAAGAACAGATCAGCGAAGAAGTCATCCATGCCGAGGGCGTGCGCTATGGCCTCCTTGTCGGCCGTCAGTTGGCCGCCGTCACCGATGTGGTGGACGGGATACCCGAGATCTTCGCCTCGGCAGCAACGATGTTGATCGAACTCGACTACACCGAGGCGTGCTCCATCGAGACCATCGCACTCGAGGTGGCCAGTACCAACGAACGATTGCGTCTCGCAACCGAAGCCGTGTTCACCGGCTGGATCGACAGCCTCACACAGTGGTTCACCGCAACCGGCTTGCCGAACGAAGTATGTCGGAGCCTGGCACTGGGATGCCTGACGAGCCTCGAAGGTGCCTTCGTGTTGTGCCGCAGCTTGCGGTCCACAGAACCGATGATCGCCGCCGGCCTGGCCGTCCAGGATCGAACGCGCGCCGCTGTGCACGCGGATACCTAGTTCGTACGGGTCAAGGTTGTACGGGTCAGGGCTTGACGGGCGGGTTTCTTCTGGGTGTATCCGGATCGAGCTTCTCGGGATTGAGCACGACCTCGGCCACCATCGGCGTTGTCTCGACAGTCGAATCGCCGTAACGAACGGCCACCGTGTTCGGCAGAAACGCCTCCAGAGCCCTCGGGGTCAGCCACCACAACAGCGCGGTGAACAGGATCAGGATGTTGACCCACTGCATGATCGTTGCGGCATTGTCGGACGGAATCACTCGATCGAACACCTGCACATTCATCACCAGACCGTGCACTGCGATCAACACCCACAGCCGTCGGTAGCGATAGAACACCCACACCGCCGCCGCACCCCAGCACAGCGCCCAGAGAAAACCGCCACCGCCGAAGTACAGATAGAGGAAGCCCCGCATCGTCGCCGACAACGCCATGATTGCCCAGATCGGCAACCTGCCCACGAGCAGCAACACCGGAAGCGCCACCAGGATCGGCTCCTCACGCAGACCGACGGCCAGCGCGGAAACCACTGCAAGCCAATCGGATTCGACCGACGCCGGAACCGAGAAGCTGAAGCGGAGCACATCCATCCGAGAAAGCACGAGCAGCAATGCCGACGCAGCACCGATCGCAGCGCACCAGGTGATCGCCGCCTCGAGCGCAGTACCGCGACGCATCGGCCATACCGCGGGCAACGTGCGACGCCGAACGAAATACACCGCAGCGATCGCCGCCGCCCCGATCGCCACCTGAACCACGCCGACCGCAAGGTCCATCCATTGATCCGACAGTGTGAGTACGGGCGCAGGCGCATTCGGCTCGCGGAAACGCCACAGCGCACCCACCAGACCGACGAAGTAGACGACGCCCCATCCGGCTACCAGAGCCAGAATCGACACGGCCGTGCCGACTGCGGTCAAGCCACGTCGACGCGAATGAGCCGCGGCATTCGCATCCAGACTGCTCGCCACCAGGTCACCACCATCCACTCAGCACCGCATCGCCTGTCATCGAACAGCTGTCGACCCCCGGACTTGTTTATCATGCGGAGGCCGAAAATTCAGTACCGTCGCAGCGACGTCGGTCACCGTCGACCATCGCGATCCGGCGTGTCGGTCGAATCCTCGCGTCCGAAAATGTCGTCGCGTAATTCCCCGACAATTCCGCGCCTGTCGGTGGCGCGCCGCGAGTCCCATACGTCCACCACAGCGAGGACCATCAGGACACAGCCGAGTGGGCCGCCCTGGAACCAGAACACCCGCAGGTCCCAGAAGAACAGCGCCAACACTGCGCCGACAACAATCATGACTATGCTGCGCGCATCGGTTGCCCGAAATTTTCCGGCCCTCATGACGCATCCTTTCCTCGGGTCGACCGGGGCCGACGTCACACCAGGTTCATCTCGATGGCCGCATCTGCGACCAGCAGCGCACCCACGACGATCAGTACCGTTCCCACCACGTCCTGGCTCCAGCGTTCGGCGCGGTGCATCAGACGCCAGAGAAGTGACGAAACGAGTTGCGATGCAGCGACTCTGGCGGTGAGCAGAACCAGAGCCGGTAGCAGGGTGATGAGTACGTAGACCGCCAGAATCGAGACCGAGAATGCCCATCCCCGTCCGGACGCGGCCACCGCGTCGATCGCGGCTGAATAAGGCAGCATCGTCGACACCTCGACCGCGCCCACTGCAACAGCGAGGAGGACCACACCTAGAGCACTCGCCGGTGCCCGCATCCACCACGCACCACTCGGGCGTCGACGCCGTCGGTCGCAGACGAGCCCCGCGAGCAGAACGACACCACCCACAGTGATCCGCACCCACGCATTTCCGGGTACGGCATCGGTAATAAAGCCAAAATTCAGATCTTCGGACACCGTCAGCAGCGCGATCCCGACTCCGAGATACAGCAGCCCCAGCACGCTCAGG
This sequence comes from Rhodococcus sp. WWJCD1, assembly GCF_002258735.1. Taxonomy (NCBI): domain Bacteria; kingdom Bacillati; phylum Actinomycetota; class Actinomycetes; order Mycobacteriales; family Nocardiaceae; genus Rhodococcus; species Rhodococcus sp. WWJCD1. The sequence continues at coordinate 528,896 of NZ_NOXY01000020.1, read as the reverse complement.
TGCAACAAAACCCCTCGAACACGGAACGACGGCCGCACCATCATCAACAGCGGGACGACGAGCGTGCCGACGCCGATGCTGTCCACCAGCGCCAGCCCGATCACGTTAAAAAACACAGCTGTACCATAACATCTATTTCACACATCCGTGTCGGAAAAATCCACACGTGCTAGAACAGACCGATGCCGAAGATCGTCGACCACGAAGCTCGCCGAGCGGAGATCGTCGCCGCCGTCTGGCGCGTGATCGAGCGAGCGGGGATGAACGGGGCGACCGTGCGCAGCGTCGCCGCCGAGGCCGGCGTCTCCCCCGGATCACTGCGGTACTACTTCTCCGACCAAGGAGAACTGGTGCTGTTCGCAGCCGAGGCCATGACGCAGCGCATCGTGCATCGGTTGGAAGCACACCCGACCGAGGGTGACGGACTGGCCCGCGCTGTCCGAGTCCTCGAAGAAATGCTCCCACTCGACGAGAACCGCCGCGTCGAGGCGTCGGTATGGCTCGAGGCGATCGCCCGAGCCCGATTCGACGACCGGTTGGCCGCCCTCAAGACCGCGGGATGGTTCGGGAGCCGGTACCTGTGCCGACTCGCGTGGGCGCACCTACGCGATCTGGATCTGCCGAACTCGCCGCAATTCTCGTTCGGAAGCGACGCGGACGAGAACGCCGTCGCCGAACTACACATCTACGTCGACGGGCTCACGCTGCACGCAGTGACGTATCCCGAACAACTCCCATCCGACGAGGTGCGCCGACTGCTGCGGTACTACCTGACGACGCGGCTCTAGCCGGTCTTCGCAGCCGCGACGAATCCGGCCAGATCCGTTACTCGAGGTAACGTCGATGGGATGCATGTGTCCGACCGTCTCACCGACCACGTTCCCGAGCGATGGCTCGAGCCCCTCGTCAAGCACGCCGAGGCCCTCAAGTTCCTCATCGTCGGAGCGATCACCTTCGTCGTCACCGTCGTACTGTTCTTCGGCCTGAAGTGGACGATCCTGCAGGACAAGCCGGTGACAGCGAACGTTCTGGCGGTGCTGATCGCGACGATCGTGTCGTACATCCTCAACCGGGAATGGTCCTTCACCGCCCGCGGAGGACGTCGCCGGCACCACGAGGCAGCGCTGTTCTTCGCCGTCGCCGGAACCGGCCTGGCAATCAACCAGCTACCGCTGTGGGTGTCCAGTTACATGCTGGATCTGCGCGCCCCGAACGTGTCCTTCCTCACCGAAAACATCGCCGACTTCGTCAGCGGCTCGATCATCGGCACACTGCTGGCGACCGCGTTCCGATGGTGGGCAATGCGCAAGTTCGTCTTCCCAGAACCGGTGAATGTTGTCCCCGATTCTGCGCCTCTGACCGTTTACGGTGGACGGCATGGCGACCTCTAGGACCCTCGTGCTGATGCGGCACGGCAAATCCGGCTACCCCGACGGCGTTCCCGACCACGAGCGACCATTGGCGCCGCGCGGCGAACGCGAGGCGGGCCTTGCCGGAGCCTGGATTGCCGAGCACGTCGGCCGCGTCGACGCCGTGCTGTGTTCGACGGCCCTGCGCACTCGCGAGACCCTCGCCGCCACCGGTCTGGGCGATGCTCCCACCCGCTTCGAGCGCGACATCTACGGCGGATCCGCCGACGAGATCATCGACGAAATCCGCCTCGCCGACACGTACTTCGACGACGTCACGGTAACGACCTTGCTGGTCGTCGGGCACGAGCCCGGAATCCCTTGGACTGCACTCGAATTGGCGGCAGACGACGACACCGACGTCGCCCGCGAGGTTCGGCACCGCTTCCCCACTTCTGCGATAGCAGTGCTCACCACCGAAAAAACGTGGGCAGAGATCTCAGCAAGCTCGGCCACGATCACCGAGTTCTGCATCCCCCGCGCTGATCAGTAGTCAGTGTCAATCGGTAGTCAGTGTTTATCGGTAGTCAGCGGTTCCTGAGGTACAGATAGCCGGCACCGCCTGCTGCGATCAGCAGAATCAACGCGGCGGGGAACCCGAGCAGCCACCACACCACTGCCAGCACCACCAGTGCAGGTGCCGCGGCGATCAATGCGATGCCGGGATTCTCACGAACCGTCTCCAACGCGGACTGTGCGTGCACTCTGTCGATCTTCTTGCCTGCCATGGCGGACTCCCTGGTATTGCCTACGTGTCCTGTATGCGTGATTCCACAGTAGCGCGTTCGGCTACGACTTTCGGTGGAGCGCAGCGTCGTACCTTCGGCCGAACCACCAGCTACGACGCCACTGCGGGGGTATCGCGCGCACGTCGGCTGCGGTGAGATCGGGTCCATGAACAATCCGATTCTGCTCACGATCGCGGTCTGCGAAGTCGGCTTCTGGGTACTGGTGATCGGCGGACTGAGCCTGCGCTACCTGGCACGCATGAGACGCGCCAGCACGATCACGCTCGCCCTCCTCCCGGTACTCGATCTTGTCCTCGTCGCGGCGGTGGCCCTGGATCTACATCGCGGCGGCGAGGTCGAATTCGCCCACCGCCTCGCCGGCATCTACCTCGGCTGGACCGTCGTATTTGCACACTCCACCGTGGCTTGGCTCGATGTGCGATTCGCGCACCGATTCGCCGGCGGCCCCGCACCGGTGAAGCCTCCCAAGAGCGGCCCACAGGCCTACCGCAACGAGATCCGAGGATTCGTGAAGTGGCTGTGCGCAGCGGCGATCGCTCTGGCGATCACCTACGGACTCGCATACACCGTGGCAGACTCGGAGCAGGCAGCAGCGCTGAAGACCGTGATCCAACCACTCGGCGTCATCACGTTCTTCTGGTTCGTGACCGGACCACTGTGGGTGCTGGGTTCCAAGAACACAGACTCGAAAGATGCGAGCTCGAAAGATACTGCAGGAGAACGGAGTCGACACTGATGCTGGGAGGTTCGCGGGTGCCGGCCGGTTCCACGATGCTAGCTGGTTCCACGATGCTGCGCAGGTTCAGACCCGCGTGGCGGCCGCTCAATCCCGCCGTACTGCCGATCGAAATGCTGCTTGCCACCGTTGTCTATGCCGGGTTCCAGCTCTCCACGGGCATGGTCGGTGACACCAGGGACGAACTCGTCGGCAGCCCAGCCCTGATCGCGGTGAGTGTCGTTGCCATCATCGCTATGACTGCTGTGACGTGTGCACGCCGGTCGTTTCCCGTCACGTCCTATCTGACGGTGGTAGCCATCAGTGTGGCGCTGATTCTGGTTCTGCCCGACCGCACTCTCGGATTCACCCCGCTGTACTGGTTTGCCATCGCCGCGTTGGCAATTCGGGTGACCGGGCTACGCCTGTTCGCACCCCTCACAGTCGGGCTGATCCTCGAAATCGCCGTCAGCGTCGACACCCGCCTGTCTTTCCCGGATGCCACAGCAGGCCCCGGTGGAACGATCGGCGTGGTGGCCGAGCAGGTGGCGAATCTGATCATCAACTACACGGTGCTCATCGCACTCGGAAAATACATCGCGCGCAACCGGGCCCAAGAACTCGAGAACGAGGCGGCACTGGACCGAGCCGAACTCGAACACCGGCAACAACTGGATGCGGCACTCGACAACGAGCGAAGAACCATGGCTCGCGAGCTCCATGACGTCGCTGCCCACCACCTGACCGGAATGCTCATCCAAGCCAAGGCTTCCAAGACTCTCATCACGAGCGACCCCGAGCAGGCACGCGAACTGCTCACCGGTGCAATCGGACACGGCCAGCGCACCCTCGACAGCCTGCGCCAGATCGTCGGCATCCTGCGCCCGAGCACCACCGACCAGAACGCACCGCAGCCGATGATCGCCGACATCCCCGGTCTGATCGAGCAATCACGAATGTCGTTCGCGTCCATCACGGTAGACATCGGGGTAAACACCGCCGGAGACACAGGCGACACCGACAGCGCTGTGCAATTGACGTGCTACCGCATCGTTCAGGAGGCGTTGTCCAATGCCCGACGCCATGCGCCCAACTGCGATGTGACCGTGCAGGTATCCGATCGTTCGTCGGTCATCGAGGTGACCGTCAGCAACACGATCACCTCGGACGCCTCCGGCCGGCGTGAATCGGCGGGGCAGGGTTTCGGCATCCCGGGAATGCAGGAGCGAGCCGCACTGCTCGGAGGAACCCTCGACGCCGGATTGTCGGCCGACGGAACCACATGGTCGGTACGCGCTCGGCTGCCTGTCGGCGGAAAGATCTCCCGACCCACAGAGCTGATTGCATGATCGAGGTGCCGGCATGATCACCGTCCTGATCGCCGACGATCAGCCCGTGGTTCGACAGGGGTTCGAGCTGTTCCTGGCCGGCCATCCCGACATCCACGTCATCGGACAGGCAACCTCGGGCAAGCATGCCGTGCAACAGGTTACGGACCTTCGCCCCGACGTCGTACTGATGGACATCAGGATGCCGAACGGAGACGGACTGACAGCAACACGGGAGATTCTGGCGCGGTTCGACACCGTACGCGTCATCGTCGTCACCACGTTCGACCTCGACGAGTACGTGTTCGCGGCGCTCGACAGCGGTGCATCCGGCTTTCTGCTCAAGGACACCGATCCGGACGAGCTCGCCGACGCGGTGGTCACCGTGGCCGGCGGCGGTGCGGTGCTCTCACCCCGCCTGACTCCGCGTCTGATGACGGAGTTCGCCCGCCGGGGCACCCCGCGTCCACCTACTTCCGTTGCACCGCAACATGATCTGAGTCTGCGCGAAATGGAAGTGGTGCAACTGTTGGCGCAGGGCCTGGGCAACAACGAGATTGCCCGGGCCCTGCACCTCGAACAGAGCACGGTGAAAACTCACGTCGGGAACATCTGTCGCAAACTCGACGTCAACACCCGAGTCCACGTGGTGATCTGGGCCTACCGCAACGGCCTGGTGAGCAGCTAGGCTGCCTTCCGCTCCTCGTCGTCCACAGTCTCATCGGCGCGCTCGACCAGCGAGGCCGAGTGGTCGGTGTACTGGAAGTGTGGTCGCTTGTCGCCGATGTACGAGGTCATCCACGACACCACAGCAACGTAGCGGTTTCGGAAGCCGACCAGGTACATCAGGTGCACCGCGAGCCACATGAGCCAGGCGATGGGCCCGGACATGTCGACCTTGCCGAACAGCCGTGCCACAGCACTGAATCGGCCGACGATCGACATGCTGCCCTTGTCGGTGTATTTGAACGGCGTCCCGGCGTCGACCTTCCCGATGATCATCTTCGCGACGTGCCTGCCCTGCTGCATCGCCACGGGTGACTGTCCGGGGAGCTTGTTCAACGACGTCACGTCGCCGATCGCGTAGATGTCCTTCGCCGAGCCGACCGTCAAATCCTCGTGTACGAGAAGGCGTCCGGCACGGTCGGTTTCGCATCCGGTCCGCTCGGCGATCGTGGCCGCCAACTCGCTCGCCTGAACGCCGGCCGACCAGATGACGGTCTTGGCCGGGTAGGTACGCGACGTCTTGGTGTCGACGTCCTGCACCGTCACGACGTCATCGGCGATGTCGGTGACCATGGCCCCGGTGACGACGTCGACACCCGACTTCTCGAGCTTCGTGCGGGCGTACGCGCTGAGCTTGCCGCCGAATGCGGGCAATACTTCCTTCACACCGTCGACGAGGGTGACCGTGACGTCGCCCGGTTCGATGTCGGGGAACGAGCCGGCGAAGTAGCGGTGCGCGAGATCCCTGATCTGGCCGGCCAATTCGACGCCCGTCGCGCCTGCACCGACGACGACGAAGCTCAACAGCTCCTTGCGGGCGGCGGGATCGGTCGTCATGTGCGCGGTCTCGTAGCAGCTCAAGATCTGCTCACGGAGCGCAATCGCGTCGTCCACGGTCTTGAGCGCGAACGTGCGGTCCTTGAATTCGTCGCGACCGAAGTACGCCTGCGTGGCACCCGTTGCGACGATGAGCCGACCGAAGCCGATGGTGTGGCTCTGCCCGGCACCGATGTAGGTGACCTGGTGTGCCTCGGGATCGACGTCGACGACGCGACCCAGACGGACGTCGGCGGAGTCGTACTGCGCGAGGATGCGTCGGATCGGCGGGGCGATCTCACCCGTCGAGAGCATTCCGGTTGCGGCCTGGTAGAGCAGCGGCTGAAAGAGGTGCTCGGTGGTGCTGGAGATGAGCGAGAACGTCACACCGGCCTTGCCCAGAGACTTGGCAGCAGCCAACGCTCCGAATCCCGATCCCACGATGACGACGTCGTACGTTTTCACAGCACATCCCTTTCTGAGCCCAAGTCCTTTCCCAAACGAAGAACTACCTCCATGAAACTCCGACCTCGGTGGTCTATCAACGCGAAAGTTGGAATAGCATCCATGAGTAGAACTCATGATTGGAGACGCGCGTGGAACTGCGACAGCTGAAGTACTTCCTCGCGGTCGGGGAAGAACTGAACTTCTCGCGTGCCGCCGAGCGCTGCTACGTCTCGCAGTCCGCGATCAGTCTGCAGATCGGCAAGCTGGAACGAGAAATCGGCGAGCCGCTGTTCGAGCGAACCTCACGCGTCGTTCGATTGACCGTTGTGGGAGCACAATTGGTCTCCATCGCGCGGCACATGGTGGAGCTCGAGCAAGCCGCCCTGGCATTGACGGCGCGCCGCCGAAACCAACTACGCCTCACCGGAAACATGACCTTCGCCGCGAACGCCATCGCCGCCATCGTCTCGGTGCGCGAACACCATCCCGACGCCGAGATCGACTTCGTGCTGAAACGATTCGCAGAACAGATCGAAGCGGTGACGTCCGGAGACTGTCAGGTGGCGCTCATTCGCGGCAGCGTCGAACGTTCGGGACTGCACGTGACCGAACTGTGGACCGAGGACCTCGTCGTCGCGCTCGCCGAGGGTCATCCGCTGGCCGTCGAGGACAATCCGAGCCTGAGCCAACTCGCCGACTACCCGCTACTGCTGCCCAAACGCAGCGAACAGATCCTGCTGCACCGGGTGATCGAACGCGAGATGAAACGCAGCGGGCTTCCACTGACGTTCGGGCCGCCTGTCGCATCGGATCACACCGCAAGCGCCGAACTGCTCAACCATCCGCAGTGTTGGACGATTCTGTACGCCAGCACCGCCGACAGCACTCCCAAGACCGGTCTCGTCTTCCGCACCGAGGCCGACCGAAGACTGCAACTACCGGTCTCGGCGGTGGTCGACGCCACCGAGCCAGTCACCGACGTCCAACGCGACCTCGTGGCAGCCCTGGCGGCGACGGCACCGGTTCAGCCGACGGCACCTGTTGAACCAACGACACCTGTTGAACCCAAGAGACCGGCGAGCTGAGCGAAAGCGGCGTCCGCATCGAACAACTCGGCGCGATCGTACGTCGATGTCGAAGCCATGATCTCGTTCGCGCCTGTGCGATCGATCAACTCCTCCAGCCGCGGACGCACCTCCCCCGCGGTGCCGAGAATCGTCGACGCGAGCGAGTCCTCGATGCGGCCCCTCGTCCGCGGCGTCCACTGCGAGTCGTCGATGGCCGACGCCGGCTCCAGGGCCGGAAATTCGCCCTCGCGCCGCGACCTGGCCATGGCCCACGCCTCCGGCAACGCGAGCCTGCGCGCGTCGGCGGTATCGGCTGCGATCGTCACATCGAGCGAGATGATCACGTACGGTTCAGGATTGGCGGGCGAGGGTCGAAAACTCTTGCGATACATCGCCAATGGGTCGGTCTTGTGCAACACCGGTCCACCGACGACGACTGGAAGACCGGCGCGGGCGGCAACCTCGAGGCCCGCACCGGTCGCGAGAACGAACACCGGCGGAGGCGCGGCGACGGGGCGCGCGGTCACCGATGCCGAACCGTCCAGATACGAACGCAATTCGGCGATGTCGGTATCGAAGGTATCGGCGTGCGCGCTGCGTAGAGCTGCGCGTACCGGTTCGGTGAACCCGAGCGAACGGCCGACGCCGAGATCGATCCGGCCGGGAAAGAGGGACTCCAACATCAGGAATTGCTCGGCAACGATCAGAGGCTGATGGTTGGGCAGCATCACTCCCCCGGATCCGACGCGGATGCGTGAGGTGTGCGACGCCACCGCCGCAGCCAGTACCGCCGGAGCGCCCGACGCGATGCCGGGTACACCGTGATGCTCGGCCACCCAGAACCGATGCAGCCCTGTCTTCTCCGCGTGCACCGCCCGTTCGACGGTATGACGCAGCGCCGAGGCGTCGTCCGTACCGGATCGAGTGCGGGATCTGTCGAGAAGGGAAAGCAGCACAGCTAGGACAACCGCCGGGGCGTCGGGCATATTTCTCGTCATGAGTTGGTGGGTGTTGACGCACGTCGATGTCGAGGGTCCGGCGCTGATCGGGACGATCATGGCCGAGCGCGGAATCGAGTACACGGTGGCCGCGGTGGGAAGTGGGGACTCGTTGCCCACAGCCGATGCGGTCACGGGGTTGATCGTGATGGGCGGACCCATGGACGCGTGGGGCGATGTCGCTCACCCTCACGTGCGGACCGAACGGGAACTGATTGCCGAGTGTCTGCGCCGGAACATTCCCGTGCTCGGGGTGTGTCTCGGTGCGCAACTACTCGCGGCCTCGCAGGGATGTGCGGTGTACCGGGGTCCTGTCGCGGAGCTGGGTGCCGGAGAGGTCACCGCAACCGATGCCGGTGTATCGCTCTTCGGAGCAGATTCGGTCTCGGTGGTGCACTGGCATACCGATACCTTCGACCTGCCCGCCGGGGCGGTGCTCCTGGCGAGCTCGAATCTCTACCGCAATCAGGCGTTCCGGTTCGGCAGCGGTCTCGGCCTGCAGTTCCACGTCGAGCTCACACCTGCCGAACAGACGATGCTCGACGCACACATGCCTGCGGGAACGGCACCGAACGCACAGGTCCTCGGTCGCGTCGCCGAGGGCGGGCGAAGAATTCTCGGAACATTCTTCGACGAGGCGTCATAGCGGACCGAATACGTCCGCAATGGCGCTCATCATTGCTTCATGAACCTCACCATGAAGATCGAACTCGTCACCCTCGCCGTCACCGACGTGGACCGTGCCAAGGACTTCTACGTCTCGATCGGTTTCAATGCCGACCACGATGCGCGGCCCTGGGACGGCATCCGGTACGTCCAGCTCACTCCCCCGGGCTCGGGGTGTTCCATCGCGATCGGCGAGAACATCACCGATGCCGAACCGGGCAAGGGAGCCGGAATCCTGATGGTCGTGGACAGCGTCCAGGACGCCTACGAACACCTCACCGCGGCCGGACTGACCATCGACCCGCCCAAGGACGAGGGCTGGGGGACGTTCGTGTACTTCGCCGACCCCGACGGCAACAAGTGGTCGGTGCAGCAGTTGCCCGCACAGCCCTAATTGGGACCGAAGGCCAGCCGAGCCAGGATGCCGCGGTGGTCGGAGCCGGGAATCGTCACGGCCTCGACCGAACGCACCGCCATGTCGGCCACCAGAACGTGATCGATGGCAATGACCGGCGGGTGCCAGGTGTGCGCCGGGTACGTCCTGAGCATGCCGGCTCCGGTGGCCACCGCGGCATCGACGAAACGCCCGTCCTGCAGGTCTCGATATCGCCGATGATCCTGCGTCGCATTGAAATCGCCCGCCACCACCACGGGACCGTCGTCTGCGGGAATCTTGGCCAGCAATTGCTGCAGCAGCCCCAGCTCGCGGACCCATTCGGACGGTTCCCGCGGCCACGGCGGCACGGGATGCACCGCGAACACGAGCGGGCGGCCCGGCATCTCCACGCGCGCCGAGAGCAACTCGGTCACGAAGCCGTCGTGGCGCTGCTGGTCCACGAGCGGGAAGCGGCTGTAGATGCCGGTTCCGTCGCCGCCCGCGGCAGCGCTCACGTACGTATGCGGCAACGACCCCGCGAGCCTGGGGCGAAGTTGCGCGTCCGCCTCGGGCGTCAACTCGACGAGGGTGAGCACATCGGGGCGGTGCTCGTCGACCAGCGCGACCACCGCGTCGAGATCGGCCTGCCCCAGCCAGATGTTGGCATGCAGCACTGTCAGAATCGAGGCGTCGGAGTTCGTTGTCGATCTTCGCCGCAGTAGGGGCATCTGCGTTGCGGCGGCGCTCGCCATTATCGCCGCGCCGGCCGCCACACCCCACCAACCGAACGCGAAACCTGCGACCACGGTGCCGGGCACAGCGGCGAGCATGAGGACATGTGCCAACGCAGCGGCCACGAGCATCCCCTGTCCTCGCGAGTCGAGGAGGTGCGCCGCGATGCCGACCACCGCCGTGACAAGCAACAACAGAGCCACCGAAGCCGAAACCATGAGCGGAAGTCTGACAGGCAAACCTGAGGCCGAGCTGGGAAGCATCCTCGAGACCGACCGAACCGTTCGCTTTCTCGCGGCAAACACGACAGAATCGACAACGCTGTCCGTGAGTCAAGTAGGGGGACTTTCCGTGAACCGAAGGCAATTGCTGCGGTTGGCCGCTGCCGGAATGCTCGGCGCTGCCGCCGCTCCGGCCCTGAGCTCCGCCGGCCTGCCGGGTTCCGCCCCCGCCGGCGCACTCCCCCTCGGTGCCGACCGAATCCGGTCACTCGTTCCCGAACTGTTCGCGGACCCGCCGCGCCCACCGGACCACTCGTCCGTCATCGTGGTCGGCTCCGGATTCGGTGCCAGCGCCGCCGCGCTGCGTATGGCCCAGGCCGGCACCCAGGTGACCGTGCTCGAGCGCGGACTGCGCTGGCCACGAGACCCCTGGCGCGAGATCTTCACCGCCGACATGACCGCCGACGGACGCGGCCTGTGGCAGCAGAGCTCGTTCACCAACATCACCGGCATGCCCGTCGGACCGGTCGACCTCTTCGGCGGAGTCCTCGACACCACCCGCTACGAGAACCTCTCGGTGTGGCGCGGAGCGGCCGTCGGCGGCGGCTCGATCGTGTACACCGGTGTGACCATCGCACCGGACAAGAAATTCTTCGACCTCTCCTTCGGCGGACGCCTGAGCTACGACGAGATGGCCGCCACCTGGTACCCCAAGGCCCGTTCGATGCTCCGGCCGTCGGCGATGCCCGAGGACGTGTACAACAGCCCGAACTTCGCGCACTCGCGCACCTGGGACGACCACGCCCGACGGGCAGGATTCACCCCGGAAGCGGTCGACGGAAACTGGAACTGGAACGTCGTGCGCGACGAGATCGCCGGCCGGTCTCGGCCGTCCGCGACCGTCGGCGCGAGCACGTTCGGCAACTCCAACGGTGCCAAGCACGACCTGACTCAGAACTACATCCCCCAGGCAGAGGCCACCGGCCGCGCGGCCGTCTGCCACAGCCACCGCGTCGCGGCGATCGGCACCGAATCCGGCGGCCGCTACCGCGTCGAGATCGAACGCCTCGACCCGTTCGGCAACGTCGTCGAGACTCGCACCGTCACCTGCGACACCCTCGTTCTCGGGGCCGGATCCATCGGTACCACCGAACTGCTGATGCGCGCCCGCACCACCGGAGCACTGGCGAATCTCAACGAGTTCGTCGGCACCGGCTGGGGTACCAACGGCGACGCCTCGATGACGCGGTCGCTCGGGCCGATGTCCGCCGGACCGCAGGGTGCGCCCTGCGCATCCCGCATCGTCGACGACTCCGGGCTGCCCCTGACCGTCGAGAACTGGTACGTGCCAGGCGTTCCCGTGAACCTCGGATTCATCGGATCCCTCGGCATGACCATCGACCCACTGCGCGGAAACTTCGGATTCGATTCCGCCGCAAACAAATTGACCCTGAACTGGCCCAAGGGTGGCAGCCGCGACACCGTCGAAGCCCTACGCGCAGTGCAGAATCGGATGGCGCAGGCCGGCGGCACCATCGTTGCAGCCGAACCGTTCACCCGTGACGTCGACGACACCTTCACCGCCCATCCCCTCGGCGGCGCGGTACTGGGCGACGCCACCGACGACTACGGCCGCGTGAAGGGTCACCCCGGTCTCTACGTCGTCGACGGTGCACTGATCCCGGGAAGCACCGGAGCGGCCAACCCGTCATTGACCATCACCGCACTGGCCGAACGCAACGTCGCACAGATCATCGCCGACGGGCGCTGAGACACGGGCGCTAGCCGAGCTGGATCTCGGGGCGGCCTTCGGGGACGGTGACCGTTGCTGCGGTTCGCACCGATGCGCCCGGTGCGGAAACGCGGTCGAGAACCCTTACCTCCGAACGCCATTCTGTGTTGGTCAGCGTGCTGCGAAGATAGCCGCGACGAGCGTTGCCGTACTTCACATGCGGCGAACCGTCGGCGATGGCGGCTCCGGTGGAGTCGACATCGGCACCGTCCTTGCCCGACGCTATGGATGTGGTCGCGATCTCGACACCTTGGATCGGCGACACTTGATCCTGGTAATCGCGACGCAGTTCCGACACGATCGTGCGGTGAATGTCGCCGACGATCGACGCCACGTTCTTCGTGCCGCGATCCCTGGCTCCGTCGAGGATGCGATGACGCGAGGCCTCGTACCCGCTCCATGGATCCATACCGACCTTGCGATCGTTGCCCTGCCCACGCGCGAGATCGGCGATGACCGTCTGGTGCGCCAGAAAGTTCCACTTCGACGGTGACGCGAACCCGTCGAGGATCCATTGTTCCTGTGCCGCACCGGTGATGGTGCGCGACGGATCGGCCGTCTCGGCATCCTGAGCATGCTCGCCGTCTCCGTGCGCCTGATCGCTGCGGTACTGCCGGGTGTCCAGTACCGAGAAGTCCACCAGATCACCGAACGAGAACCGTCGATAGACCTTCATGTCCGGGCCGACGGGCTTCAGATTTGCGCGCACCGGAGTGTTCTCCCACCACGCCTTGAACGCATCGGCTCTGCGCAACAGGAACTCTCGCGGATCGTCGTCGTCCTGACTGATCTGCGAGGCCCAGTTGTTGTCCACTTCATGGTCGTCGAACGTCGAGACGAACGGTGCCGACGCATGCGCGACAGCCAGATTCTCGTCTGCCTTGTACATCGCGTATCGGTCGCGATAGTCGCTGAGCACCATGGTTTCTCGAGCCGCCGACTCGGTACGTGGCTCGCCCTTTCGTGCACCCTCGTCCTTGATCGCGTACTCGTATATGTAGTCGCCCAGAAAGAACACCACGTCGAGATTCGAGGCCGCCAAGTCCTGGTAAGCGCCGAAGAACCCGTCCTCCCATTTCTGGCACGACGCCCAGGCGAAATCGAGCTTGCTCGGCGACTGACCCACTGCCGGCGCAGTTTTGGTACGTCCGACCGGGCTCGCGTGTGGGCCGACGAGGAAGCGATAGAAGTATTCGCGGGCCGGCTCCAGCCCGCGGACGTCGACATGAATCGACCAGCCGTCGAACTCGGTGGCGAGCTCGATGCCCTCACGGCTCATGTGTGCGAAGTGCTCATCGGCCGCAATCTGCCACCGCACCGGCACCACGCCCGGCGTCATTCCGCCCACCGGCGCAAAGGGATCGGTGGCGAGCCTCGTCCACAGCACCACCGAATCGGGCAATGGATCCCCGGAGGCCACGCCGAGACGGAAGGGGTAGTCGGGGGTCACGACGGACTGTGCGTGCGCCGTGGTTCCCGCGAGTCCAGGAGTGAAGGCGAGCGCCCCTACCAACGCACTCCACGTCAGAAACTGTCGGCGCGTGGCCCCCGCCCGCAAGGAGATGTCCTGACCGATCCGAATCTCATTACCCCGTCTCACCATTGGTCGAGACTGTCGTGCCCGGGCAAACTGCGCCCGTCATCGACTCGACACAGAGGTGAACACGATGCGGCCTTCAGATGCGTCGAGCTCCTGGGCCCGCCTTGCCCAGCTCGTCGCCGGGGTTGAGCAAGGTGCACCCGCTGAGCGAAAGACATCCACAACCGATGCAGCCGGTCAGTTCCTCCTGCATCCGCGCAATCGACTGCTTGCGATCCTCCAGCCTCTGGTTCCATGCCGCCGAGATCTTTGCCCAGTCACGTTTGTTCGGGGTGCGGCCCGACGGCAGGGACGCAAAGACCTCGGCCACTTCGGAAAGCGGTATTCCGAACCGCACCGCCACCTGAATCAGCGAGATCCGACGAATCGCGTGACGGGGGAACTTTCGTACGTTGCCGGCCGTCCGCTCGGCGGGAACGAGACCGAGGGTCTCGTAGTACCGGACCGCGGACACCGCGGCACCGGTTCTGGCCGCGACCTCACCGATCGAGAGCAGCTCATCGCTGATGCGGATCATGCTGCCTCCCAGCGGGTCCATCGATTTGACCTAAAGTGCACTTTAGATCTTAACCTTCGTCAACATGCACCCCTCCACCGAACCCACGACCGGAACCTGGCGACAGTTGCTCAGCGCCCGCTACGTCGGCACCGCAACTGTCCTCGCCGGCGGCGTAGCGCTGTACGCCACGAACGTCTATCTCACCACGAGCCTGCTGCCCACCGCCATCGACGAGATCGGCGGCCAACGCTACTACGCTTGGACTGCAACGGTTTTCCTGATTGCGTCCGTCATTTCTTCGATGCTGGTCAGCAATGTTCTGGCTGCCCGCGGACCTCGCGGTGCATACCTCATCGGCCTGACGATCTTCGCCCTCGGAACCGTGGTGTGCGCCGTCAGCCCCACGATGGAACTCCTACTGGTGGGCCGAACGATCCAGGGTTCGGGAGGTGGACTACTGGCCGGACTCGGTTACGCCGTCATCAATGCAGCTCTGCCGCAGCATCTCTGGACTCACGGAGCTGCGCTGGTCTCCGCCATGTGGGGCGTGGGAACGTTCGCAGGCCCGGCGATCGGTGGCATATTCGCTCAATTCGAAGCCTGGCGGTGGGCTTTCGGCGTGCTCGTCGTCGCAGCACTCGCGGTGGCCACCCTCGTCCCCAAGGCGCTTCCCGCCCACACCAGCGAGCCCACCGACTCCAGCCCGGTACCGACATGGTCGCTGACCCTGCTGACCACGGCCGCACTGCTGGTGAGCGTGGCCGGCGTGATGCCGAGTCTAGCGATCACTGCAGCCATGGTTGCGGCAGGAGTGCTGCTGCTGATCGCCTTCGTCGCAGCGGACCGTCGCGCACGGTACGGCGTCCTCCCGCCGTCGACCTTCAGCGCGTCGTCCCTGAAATGGGTGTACCTGACCATCGTCGTCCTCGCCGTTGCATCGACAGTGGAAACGTTCATCCCACTGTTCGGCCAACGACTTGCCGGATTGGCACCGTTGGCGGCCGGATTCCTCGGAGCCGCACTGGCATTGGGCTGGACTCTCGGCGAGATACCGAGCGCGTCGGCCACGGCTCCACGCATCGTACGACGCATCGTCATCGGCGGACCGATACTCGTCGCTGTCGGATTGTGCACCATGGCAACGTTTCTCACCGATCGAGCAGGTGCCGGCCTGATCACCGTGTGGGTGGTGGGCCTGATCATTGCGGGAGTAGGAATAGGAATCGCATGGCCGCACCTGGCGGTGGGTGCCATGACATCGGTCACCGAACCGGGTGAAGGCGCACGAGCCTCGGCCGCCATCAATACCGTCCAACTGATAGCCAACGCTTTCGGCGCAGCCCTTGCGGGAGTGCTGGTGAACCTCGGGGAATCGTCGACGCTGCGATCGGCTCAGTTGCTGCTGTTCACCTTCGCAGCCGTGGCACTGATCGGCGTGGCAGCGGCGGCGCGATCGCAGCGGGCATAGGTGCGGGGCGGATCCATCCGATTCAGGACCGAAGCCGTCCGCGATCTCGACGAAGCTCACAGTCATGACGAACACCGACCGCACAGGATCCCAAATCGACCACCTCAACATCGGCGTCGCCGATCTCGCCGCCAGCGCCGAGTTCTACGGCGCTGCACTCGCACCGCTCGGGATCACCGAGATCATGCGAGTACCGCACACCCCCGAGGCGAACCAGCTCGCCATGATCGCCTTCGGTTGGGAGGAAGTGAAGCCCTTCTTCTGGATCGTCGACGCCCCGGGGTCGGCCGTCGGACCGCACACCCATCTCGCGTTCAGTGCCCCGGACCGCGCCACGGTCGATGCCTTCCACACCGCAGCGCTGTCGGCAGGAGCGATCGAACTCCGACCTCCAGGACTACAGCCCGAATACCACGCGACGTACTACGGATCTTTCGTGCGGGACCTCAACGGCATAGACCTCGAGGCTGTCTGTCACCACGGATGAACGACGTTGTCGTAGTCCGAGGTGGAGGTCGTCGCTGCGGTCGGGGCAGTCACTGCGGTTGAGGCAGTGTCCCGTTGATTCGGATGTGGTCACGCAGACGCGTGAGAATCGATTCGAGAGTGGAGACTTCGTCGGGTGCAAGCCCGTCGAAGAACAATCGACGCACCACGTCGACGTGACCCGCTGCCGACGCGTCCAGAGCTGCCCTGCCTGCTTCGGTGAGAACTGCATCGGTGGCGCGCGCGTCGGTAGTCGAGACCGTGCGATCGGTCAGCCCTCGTGCGGACATCCGGGCGAGGTGGTGAGAGGCCCTGCTGCGCTCCCAGCCGATCTCGGCGGCCAGGTCGGTCACCCGGCGACGTCCATCGGGACTGTCCGCCAGCGCGACGAGCACCGAGTAGTCGGCCAGGGATAGACCGTGATCCTCGGTCAGCTGGCGGTTCATCTCGAAGGTCATCTGCAGCGACAGCCCCATGTAGGCGCGCCACGCCGATTCCTGGGACGGCGTCAGCCAGGGAGAGTCGGCCGTCGACCGATTACGTGACATGTCATGTTCTTTCTGAGATGCTTGATCCGGGGTGCAGACGCAGTAGACCCCGA
Source organism: Rhodococcus sp. WWJCD1 (assembly GCF_002258735.1). Classification (NCBI taxonomy): domain Bacteria; kingdom Bacillati; phylum Actinomycetota; class Actinomycetes; order Mycobacteriales; family Nocardiaceae; genus Rhodococcus; species Rhodococcus sp. WWJCD1. Next base: position 512,200 of record NZ_NOXY01000020.1, on the reverse strand, counting down.
TAACCAACCTTAGGGGCACAAATGGATCGCACGTCTCATACCGAGTTGGTACGTCGCAACGTCGTCGAGGTGTTCAACGCCACCGACGCCGAACTACGACGCGAGCTGATCGAAGCTATGTACCACCCGGACGCGGTGTTCTACGACGCCGAGCACACCGCGACCGGACGCGAAGCCGTCATCGACGCCATCACCGCGCTCCTCGCGGACTCCGCAGGCCTGTCCTTCTCCGTCACCGTCGAACCCGCCGTGCTGGGCGACGTTGCCCGCATCTCCTGGGCACTCTCGCCGCCCAACGCCCCGGCCGTCGTCACCGGCCAGGACTTCGCCGTCGTCAAGGACGGCACGATCGCCGAGCTATACACGTTCGTCGATCAGAAACAGCCCGGCTGACCCGTCAGGCTTGCACGACCCACACCGAATTGCCGTCGGGATCTCGCAGCGCAAACATGGGCGGTACGCCGTCCACTTCTTCCATCAAGTCGTCGAGATCGACGCCGCCGAGGGCGCTGAGCCGCGCATGCTCGGACGCGACATCAGCTGTCTCGACACCGATGGACCCACCGCCGGGCGTGCCTCCCATCGGCGGGTTGAGGGCGAGCCGCGCGGTCGAACCGGGCGGTGCCACCTCCAGCCACCGGTACTCACCCTCGGGGCCGAAACGCGAATCACCGCGAACCTCGAACCCGAGCACACGCGAGTAGAAATCGAGAGCCGCATCCTGATCGGCCACGGAGAACATGGCCACGCCGATGTTCACGACAGAGCTGGATGTTTGGTTGGTCATACCGGTAACGACTCGAGGCGCATCGAAAACTCATCGCTCCCAGAGTCACAACAACAAAGCCCCGCACCGACCGAAGTCGATGCGGGGCTTGTGTCTGCAGGCTCTGTCGTCGTGAGCGGAAACTCGTAGTGGGCTACGAGGCAGGAGTGGAGCCTGCGGAACGACCCACAACTCAGCCGCGCACGTGCGACGAAGTCGCTCTAGCGGTATTCGTTGGAGAAACCGTAGTCGTCGAGCGGCACTGCAGCACCGGTTCCCTGGCCGAAGCCGTCCGGGCTGTAGTACTGATCGTCGTACGACGGCACCGCGTATGCCGCGGCACGTGCCTCTTCGGTCGGCTGCACCGTGATGTTCCGGTACCGGTTGATGCCGGTACCAGCCGGGATGAGCTTACCGATGATGACGTTCTCCTTGAGACCTATGAGCTTGTCGCTGCGGCAGTTGATCGCCGCATCGGTGAGCACACGAGTGGTCTCCTGGAAGGACGCTGCCGACAGCCACGAGTCGGTGGCCAGCGACGCCTTGGTGATACCCATCAAGACCGGACGTCCGGCTGCGGGCTCGCCACCCTCGGAGACGACACGACGGTTGCTCGACTCGAATTCGCTGCGCTCGGTGAGTGAACCGGGCAGGAATTCGGTGGAGCCGCTGTCGATGATCGTCACGCGACGGAGCATCTGGCGCACGATCGTCTCGATGTGCTTGTCGTGAATCGACACACCCTGCGACCGGTACACCTCCTGGACCTCGTTGACGAGGTGGATCTGCACCTGACGGGGACCCATCACACGCAGAACCTCGTGCGGATCGGCAGCACCTTCCATGAGCTGCTGGCCGACCTCGACGTGGTCACCGTCCGCCAGAAGGCGCTCGGTGCCGTCGTCGTGCTTGAAGACGCGCAGACGCTGACGCTTGGAGAGCTTGTCGTAGACAACCTCTTCGCCGCCGTCGTCCGGGACGATGGTGATCTTGTAGAAACGATCGCCGTCCTCGAGCTGGATGCGTCCCGACACGTCCGCGATCGGAGCCTTGCCCTTCGGCACACGTGCCTCGAACAGCTCCTGCACGCGAGGCAGACCACCGGTGATGTCATCTCCGGCGACACCACCCTGGTGGAAGGTACGCATGGTCAGCTGGGTTCCGGGCTCACCGATGGACTGTGCGGCAACGATACCGACGGCCTCACCGATGTCGACCAGCTTGCCGGTGGCCATCGAGCGGCCGTAGCAAGTGGCGCAGACGCCGGTTCCGGTGGTGCAGGTGAGCACCGAGCGAACCTTGACCGACGTGATGCCCGCAGCGAGCAGCGCGTCGATGGCCGGGTCACCGAGATCGTGTCCGCGAGCGACGATGACCGTGCCGTTCTCGTCGACAGCGTCGTTCGCCAAGGTGCGGGCGTACGTGCTGGTCTCGACGTGAGCGTCGCGGATCATCTTGCCGTCGGCGGTCTTCTCGGCGATCGTCGTGACGATGCCGCGCTCGGTGCCACAGTCGGTTTCCCGAACGATGACGTCCTGCGAGACGTCGACCAGACGACGCGTCAGGTAGCCCGAGTCGGCGGTACGAAGCGCCGTGTCGGCCAGACCCTTACGAGCACCGTGCGTGTTGATGAAGTACTCGAGGACCGTCAGGCCTTCCTTGAAGGAAGACTTGATCGGACGCGGGATGAACTCACCCTTCGGGTTCGTCACCAAGCCCTTCATGCCGGCGAGCGAGCGAACCTGAGTCATGTTTCCGGCTGCGCCGGACTTCACGATCATCGGGATCGGGTTGTCGTCGGGGAAGTGGGCCTCCATGGCCTTACCGACCTGCTCGGTTGCGTCCTGCCAGATCTTGACCAGTGCGGAGTTGCGCTCGACCTTGTCGAGTGCGCCACGCTGGTACTTCTTCTCGATCTGATCGGCCTGAGCCTCGAAGGTCTCCATGATCTGCGGCTTCTCCGGCGGCACGAGGACGTCGGAGATCGAGATGGTGACACCCGAACGCGTGGCCCAGTAGAAGCCTGCGTCCTTGAGCTTGTCGACGGTCTGCGCGACGACGATCATCGGGTAACGCTCGGCGAGATCGTTGATGATGGTCGACTGACGCTTCTTCGGCATCTGCTCGTTGACGAACGGGTAGTCCGCCGGAAGCAGCTCGTTGAAGAGCACGCGTCCCAGAGTGGTTTCCGCGGTCCATGCCTCGCCGCGGTTCCAGCCCTCGGGGAACAGCTCGTTCTCGATCTCACGCGGAGGGCGCTGCGTGGTGAGACGAACCCGAATTTGCGACTGCACCGTGAGCGATCCACGGTCGACGGCCATCTGCGCCTCGGCCGGGGAGGAGTACGCCCCGAACTCTGCGTGATCGGTCTTGGCGTCGGCGCGCTCGCCGACAGCACCGGCATCGAGACGCGTCAGGTGGTACAGACCCGTCACCATGTCCAGACGCGGCATGGCGAGCGGACGGCCCGATGCAGGCGAGAGGATGTTGTTCGAGGACAGCATCAACACGCGTGCCTCGGCCTGAGCCTCGGCGGACAGCGGGAGGTGGACAGCCATCTGGTCACCGTCGAAGTCAGCGTTGAACGCCTCACACACGAGCGGGTGCAGCTGGATGGCCTTGCCCTCGACGAGCTGCGGCTCGAACGCCTGGATGCCCAACCGGTGCAGGGTGGGTGCACGGTTCAGCAGCACGGGATGCTCGGCGATGACCTCTTCGAGAACGTCCCACACCTGCGGACGCTGACGCTCGACCATGCGCTTGGCCGACTTGATGTTCTGCGCGTGGTTCAGATCCACCAGACGCTTCATCACGAACGGCTTGAACAGCTCGAGAGCCATCAGCTTCGGCAGACCGCACTGGTGCAGCTTGAGCTGCGGGCCGACGACGATGACCGAACGGCCCGAGTAGTCGACGCGCTTGCCGAGGAGGTTCTGACGGAATCGACCCTGCTTGCCCTTGAGCAAGTCGGAGAGCGACTTCAGCGGACGGTTGCCCGGTCCGGTGACCGGACGTCCACGACGACCGTTGTCGAACAGGGCGTCGACCGACTCCTGCAGCATCCGCTTCTCGTTGTTGACGATGATCTCGGGTGCACCGAGATCGATCAGACGCTTGAGGCGGTTGTTGCGGTTGATGACGCGGCGGTACAGGTCGTTGAGGTCGGACGTCGCGAAACGGCCACCGTCGAGCTGCACCATCGGACGAAGCTCCGGTGGGATGACCGGGACAGCGTCCAGGACCATGCCCATCGGCGAGTTACGGCCCGCCTGGAATGCAGCGACGACCTTCAGACGCTTGAGCGCGCGCAGCTTCTTCTGACCCTTGCCACTGCGGATGGTCTCGCGAAGAGATTCCGCCTCGGCATCGATGTCGAAGGTCTGCATGAGCTTCTGGATCGACTCGGCACCCATGGCACCGGTGAAGTACTCGCCGTACCGGTCGATGAGCTCGCGGTAGATGAGCTCGTCGACGATGAGCTGCTTGGGAGCAAGCTTGGTGAACGTGGTCCAGATCTCTTCGAGACGATCGAGCTCACGCTGCGCGCGGTCACGGAGCTGACGCATCTCGCGCTCGCCGCCGTCCTTGACCTTGCGACGCACGTCGGACTTGGCACCCTCGGCTTCGAGTTCGGCGATGTCGGCTTCGAGCTTCTGCGCACGAGCCTCGAGATCGGCGTCACGCTGATCTGCGACGGCCTTCTTCTCGACCTCCATCTCGGCCTCGAGCGTCGAGAGCTCGTTGTGACGGAGCTCGTCGTCGACCGTGGTGATGACGTAGGCAGCGAAGTAGATGATCTTCTCGAGATCCTTCGGAGCCAGGTCGAGCAGGTAGCCCAGACGCGACGGCACACCCTTGAAGTACCAGATGTGCGTGACCGGAGCGGCCAGTTCGATGTGGCCCATGCGCTCACGACGCACCTTGGCGCGAGTGACCTCGACGCCACAGCGCTCACAGATGATGCCCTTGAAGCGGACGCGCTTGTACTTGCCGCAGTAGCACTCCCAGTCCCGAGTGGGGCCGAAGATCTTCTCGCAGAAGAGGCCGTCCTTCTCGGGCTTGAGCGTGCGGTAGTTGATGGTCTCCGGCTTCTTGACCTCGCCGTAGGACCACTGACGGATGTCGTCCGCAGTGGCAAGGCCAATGCGAAGTTCATCGAAGAAGTTGACGTCGAGCACGTAACTTCCTTTCCCCGTTATGGGTGTTGTGCTGGAAGAGCAAATGAGAGAAACGCCTGCCGGATCCGCACTGGGCGGATCCGGCAGACCACAGAACTACTGAGCGAGGTCGTCGACCGTGGCAGCTTCGTTGCGGGAGAGGTTGATTCCCAGGTTGGCTGCGGCACGCTCGAGGTCTTCGTCGTCACCGTCGGCCATCGTGATGGCAGCACCGTCCGAGGACAGCACCTCCACGTTGAGGCACAGCGACTGGAGCTCCTTGAGGAGCACCTTGAAGGACTCGGGGATACCGGGCTCCGGGATGTTCTCGCCCTTGACGATCGCCTCGTACACCTTCACGCGGCCGACAACGTCGTCCGACTTGATGGTGAGAAGCTCCTGCAGCGTGTACGCGGCACCGTAGGCCTGCATGGCCCAGCACTCCATCTCACCGAAGCGCTGTCCACCGAACTGAGCCTTACCACCGAGGGGCTGCTGCGTGATCATCGAGTACGGCCCGGTCGAACGAGCGTGGATCTTGTCGTCGACCAAGTGGTGCAGCTTGATGATGTACATGTAGCCCACCGACACCGGGTACGGGAACGGCTCGCCGGAGCGGCCGTCGAACAACGTGGCCTTTCCGTCGGATCCGACCATCTGCTCGCCGTCGCGGTTCGGAATCGTGCTCTCCAGCAAGCCGGCGAGTTGATTCTCCTTGGCACCGTCGAACACCGGGGTGGCGATGTTGCTGTCGGCCGGAGCCGCCAGCATCTCCTCGGGCAGGCGTTCGGCCCAATCGGGCTTGCTGCCGTCCGCGGCGATCTGCACGTTCCAACCGGTCTTGCCGATCCAACCCAGGTGGGTCTCGAGGACCTGACCGATGTTCATACGACGCGGAACACCGTGGGTGTTGAGGATGATGTCGATCGGGGTGCCGTCGGGCAGGAACGGCATGTCCTCCTGCGGGAGGATCTTGCCGATGACGCCCTTGTTGCCGTGACGGCCGGCGAGCTTGTCGCCGTCCTGGATCTTTCGCTTCTGAGCCACGTAGACGCGGACCAGCTCGTTGACGCCGGGAGGCAGATCGTCGTCGTCGTCGCGCGAGAAGACGCGGATGCCGATGACCTTTCCGTTCTCGCCGTGCGGAACCTTGAGCGAGGTGTCGCGAACTTCGCGAGCCTTCTCACCGAAGATGGCGCGCAGCAGGCGCTCTTCGGGGGTCAGCTCGGTCTCGCCCTTCGGCGTGACCTTTCCGACCAGCACGTCGCCGTCACGAACCTCGGCACCGATACGGATGATGCCGCGCTCGTCGAGGTCTGCGAGGACCTCGTCGGAGACGTTCGGGATGTCGCGAGTGATCTCTTCGGCACCGAGCTTGGTGTCGCGAGCATCGATCTCGTGCTCCTCGATGTGGATCGAGGTGAGAACGTCCTCTTCCACGAGGCGCTGCGACAGGATGATCGCGTCCTCGTAGTTGTGGCCCTCCCACGGCATGATCGCCAGCAGCAGGTTCTTGCCGAGTGCCATCTCACCGTTCTCGGTGCAGGGGCCGTCGGCGAGGACCTGGCCGGACTCCACGCGCTGTCCCTCGTCCACGATCGGACGCTGGTTGGCGCAGGTGCCCTGGTTGGAACGCGCGAACTTGCGCATCCGGTATGTCTTGCGCGATCCGTCGTCGGCCATGACCGTGACGTAGTCGGCGGAGACCTCTTCGACCACACCGGTCTTCTCGGTGATGACGACGTCACCGGCGTCGACAGCGGCACGCAACTCCATGCCGGTACCGACGATCGGAGCCTCGCTGCGAACCAGCGGGACAGCCTGACGCTGCATGTTCGCGCCCATCAGGGCACGGTTTGCATCGTCGTGCTCGAGGAACGGAATCATCGCGGTGGCGACGGACACCATCTGACGAGGCGAGACGTCCATGTAGTCGATGTCGTCGGACGAGACGAACTCGACCTCTCCACCCTTACGACGGACGAGAATCTTCTCTTCGATGAAGTGACCCGAATCGTCGACCGGAGAGTTCGCCTGCGCGAGCGTGTGGCGATCCTCCTCGTCAGCGGTCAGGTAATCGACATCGTCGGTCACCTTGCCGTCGACGACCTTGCGGTACGGGGTCTCGATGAAGCCGAACGGGTTGACGCGTGCGTACACCGAGAGCGATCCGATCAGGCCGATGTTCGGGCCTTCCGGGGTCTCGATGGGGCACATGCGGCCGTAGTGCGAGGGGTGCACGTCGCGGACCTCGAGGCCGGCGCGCTCACGAGAGAGACCGCCGGGTCCCAGTGCCGACAGGCGACGCTTGTGCGTCAGACCCGACAGCGGGTTGTTCTGGTCCATGAACTGCGAGAGCTGGGAGGTTCCGAAGAACTCCTTGATCGCAGCGACGACGGGACGGATGTTGATCAGGGTCTGCGGCGTGATCGCCTCGACGTCCTGAGTTGTCATACGTTCGCGCACGACGCGCTCCATGCGGGACAAGCCCACGCGGATCTGGTTCTGGATGAGCTCGCCCACGGTACGCAGACGACGGTTGCCGAAGTGGTCGATGTCGTCGACCTCGACGGGAACCTCGACGCCCTCGGGTGCGGTCATCGAGGTCTCACCTGCGTGCAGACGCACCAGGTACTCGATGGTCGCGACGATGTCTTCCTCGGTGAGGGTCGACGCCACGATGGGCTGACCCGAGTTGAGGCCGAGCTTCTTGTTGATCTTGTAGCGACCCACGCGAGCGAGGTCGTAACGCTTGTCCTTGAAGAACAGGTTCTCCAGCAGGGTCTGCGCCGACTCCTTGGTCGGCGGCTCGCCCGGACGCAGCTTGCGGTAGATGTCGAGGAGAGCCTCGTCGGTACCGGCGGTGTTGTCCTTCTCCAGCGTGGCCATGAGGATCTCGGAGAAGCCGAAGCGCTCCGTGATCTGCTCGGTGGACCAGCCGAGAGCCTTCAGCAGCACCGTGACGGGCTGGCGACGCTTGCGGTCGATGCGGACACCGACGGTGTCGCGCTTGTCGACGTCGAACTCGAGCCAAGCACCACGGCCGGGAATGACCTTGACGCTGTGCAGGTCCTTCTCGGTGGTCTTGTCGATCGAATGGTCGAAGTAGACGCCCGGAGAACGCACCAGCTGCGAGACGACGACACGCTCGGTGCCGTTGATGATGAAGGTGCCCTTGTCGGTCATCATCGGGAAATCACCCATGAAGACCGTCTGGCTCTTGATCTCGCCGGTGTTGTTGTTGATGAACTCGGCGGTGACGAACAGCGGAGCTGCGTACGTCATGTCCTTGTCCTTGCACTCATCGGTCGAGGCCTTGACCTCGTCGAATCGTGGGTCGGAGAAGGAAAGCGACATCGAGCCCGAGAAGTCCTCGATCGGAGAGAGCTCGGTCAGGATGTCCTCGAGTCCGCCGGAGACACCACTGTCTCCGCGGGCGGCGGCACGGTCGCGCCAACTCTGCGCACCTACCAGCCATTCGAACGAATCCGTCTGTACATCGAGGAGACCGGGTACCTCCAACGGCTCGCGAATGTTCGCGAACGAAACCCTCCTCGGGGCTCCCGGTGTTCCGACAACTGCCTTGGTCTGGCTAGAGACTGCCAAGATGCGTCCTTCCAGCACCTCACGCGGGTCGCGCCGTTCCGTCGACTGACAGGACCTGTCAGCTGACACGACATGGCGACCGCCGCTGTATCTGTTTGCTATATGTGGGGCGAATTTCGGCTGGTCGCAACCAGACCGAATCCCCATCACAGCGGCCCGAAAACGTGCTTTCGGGTAACAGCGATCGAGAGGTGGACAGGAGGCAGCCAGCGCAACGTCCAAAGGTACCCCAAATGTGCGCACAGCGCAACGGGGGCATCAAAAGTAGCACCCGAGGTCCGTCCGCGCGCCGAGTCGGCAGCAGCGTGTCGACCTTCCTCGCCGCGACCCGATCGAGAGCGCCCGCTGAGCGGACGACATACGGGCCTGCAACCGATGACGAACAGCTGCGGCGAACAGAAAGCTGTGGTGAACGATCGTGTCCGGTCGCCACCACGGGGGTGCTCCTTCACGACAAGAGTGAACCCTGCGTCTTCCTTCGTCAAGAGGTCCGAGTGAATCCGCCGCCGCTATGGCAATCGAGCGCGGCTTCTGCTTGTATTTCTTCTGTCGCAACCGGGGGTGGCGTCGTCAGGTGATCGGGTTCGCCGCGTGACAGATCTCCTCTGTGCCACAGGGATATTCACGGAGCACTCACATCACGTCTCGCGGGGGGACAACATGATTACGGTGGTAGTGGTCGACGCCGGATGCAGGTGTCGAGCCTTCGGTAGTCCCGCGTGACCAGGGGTTCGCCCGTCGTCGACTTCCTCGTTGCCCGTGCTCGCTGGGTCCTGGCCGTCGTAATTGCGACCGTTCTGCTCGGCGGAACCTGGGGCCTGGGCGTCGTCGACGAACTCAGCCTCGGTGGCTACAGCGACCCCGACAGCGAGTCGGCGAAGGTCGACGCTCTCGTCGAATCCCGGTTCGGCCGCGACGTTGCGGACATCGCGGTGGTCTACACCCCGACGGACGGACGAACGGTCGACGAGATTGCCGATACCGTGGGCGCGAGCCTCGCCGGTATCGACGCCGGAGTGCTGGCCCGCGACCCCGTCACCTATTGGACGGTGCCCGACGCCTTTGCTTCGGGCCTGCGATCGTCGAACGGGAACTCTGCCCTCGCGGTGCTGACGCTGACCGGCGACGAGGACAAGCGCGTCAAGTCCTACCAGGACCTGCGCGAGGAGTTGACGATCGATGGCGTGACCGTGCAGTTCGGTGGATTCTCGGCCGTCGTCGACGCGTACAACGAGCAGGCGCGAGCAGATCTGGTGCGAGCCGAGACCATCACCTTCCCGATTCTGCTGGTTCTGCTCCTGATCGTCTTCGGCGGACTCGTCGCCGCAGGAACTCCGTTGGTGATCGGCGGACTGAGCGTGCTGGCGTCCCTGGCCGTGCTGCGAGCAGTGAACAGTGTATCCGAAGTGTCGGTGTTCGCGACCAATATCGCGTCCCTCGTCGGACTCGGAATGGCCGTCGACTACAGCCTGTTCGTGATCACCCGGTTCCGCGAGGAGTTGCGCAACGGGCGCGGAACGGCGGACGCGGTACGCCGCACGATGTCCACCGCCGGCCGAACCGTGGCGTTCTCGGCACTGCTGTTGATCTGCGGGTTCGTCGGAATGCTCATCTTCCCGCAGGCGATGATCCGCTCGCTGGGCTTCGGCGGCATGGCAGCAGTGGCCGTCGCCGCCGTGATCTCGCTGACCGCCCTCCCCGCCGCACTCGTCCTCCTCGGCCCCCGCATCGATTCGCTGAGCTGGCGCAAGGGTGCAATCGACCGCGGCGAGGCACGGGCGCAGAAGTTCTGGGGCACGGTGGCAGACCGCGTGATGCGCAGGCCCATCCTCGTCGCCGGTGCCATCATCGGTGTGCTGGCCGTGCTCAGCGCGCCCATCTCCGGCGTAGCTCTGGGCGACCTCGACCACACCGGTCTGCCCCCGGACTCGCCGGCCCGGATCGCCACGCAGAAGCTGATCACCGATTTCACGCTCGCCAACAGCGGCGTCACCGTCGTCGTCGAATCGGTCACCGATGCACCGCCGAGCCCTGCCGCGGTCGCAGAAGTCACGGACGCCATCGGCCGCGCGGACGGAGTCGCGGCAGCGTTTCCCAGCGGCACCGCCGACAATCTGACCGTCGTCGATGCCATCATGACCTCGGCCGATCGCACCCCGGCCGCACTGGCGACAGTCGATGCGATTCGATCGATCCCCGCTCCGGCCGGGACCACGCTGAGAGTGGGCGGCACCACCGCGCAGAGCGAGGACGGCATCGACGCGATCTACTCCACCATTCCGTGGATGTTGGCCATCATGGTGCTGGCCACTTTCACGATGACGACACTGGCTTTTCGCTCGATCGTGCTCAGCCTCAAGGCAATTGCCATGGCGATGGTCAGCCTGGCGGCCACTTTCGGTGTGCTCACCTGGATCTTTCACGACGGCCACGGCAGCGGGCCGATCGGCGTCACTGCCGGCCCTTTGCAGTCCACGATGAGCATCCTCGTCATGGCCGTCGTATTCGGCCTCTCCACCGACTACGAGATCTTCCTGCTCTCACGCATCGTCGAGGCACACGACAACGGAGCCACCACCGCAGACGCAGTCCGCATCGGGGCCGCTCGCACCGGACGCATCGTGACGGCCGCTGCGCTGCTGCTCATCAGCGTCACCGCGTTCTTCTCGTTGTCCGAACTGTCGATGATGCGACTCGTGGGCATCGGCATCATCGTCGGTCTCGTCATCGACGCCACCATCGTGCGGATGATGCTCGTGCCCGCCCTCGTCACGCTGATGGGAAATGCGAACTGGTGGCTCCATCCCACCCCGAAACGATCGACGGAGACCAGGCAGGGCGGGGCCGGTCAGGACGGGGCCGGAGTCCACGAGGTTCCGGGAACTCCGGCCCCAGCCGACTACTGACTACCTTCGCGCCATCGGGTGGCCTCGGCGAGCGCGAACCCGTGGACGTCGGCCAGCTCACCCAACCGTTCGACGCTGTCTCCGTCGAGACTGGTGCCGATGCTGCGGAGGTCGAACTCACCCGACAACGCGATCAGCATCGTCTCGGCCATGCAGGCATACGTCAGGCCCGGAGCCAACCCGTAGGTCAAACCGAAATCCGAACCCGACGGCACCCGCACGATGCCGCCGTCGAACACCGTCACGTCCGGCCGCTCACCGCGCACATCGCGGCCGATGTTCGGCGGCTGCGCAACATCGCAGACGATGGCACCGTCCATCAGATCGGTCGGGTCGATCAGTGCGTGCGGTGCCGATGTCGCCGCAATCACGATCAACGAATCTTGCACCGCAGCAACGGGATCGGTGAAGAACTCGATGTGCCCGGACCTGATCAGATCATCCAGGTCACCACGCATCTCGAGTGCAGCACCGGCGAGATCCCCTGAGCCGGATCCGCCCGTCGCACTCGCCACCATCTCCTGCGCCGCCGCCCACAACTTCGGCGCGATGACCGAGCTCTCACCCTGCCGACCGACCAGAGCGATACTGCCGACCTCGCCGGCCAGCTGCTTGCCGATAGTGCGCCCGATGGCACCGGCAGCACCGAGAATCGTCACCCTGGCCTGCGCGACGTCGATTCCTCGTTCGCGGCACACGCGTCGGACAGCCCGCAGACTCGCCGCGGCGGTGAACGTGTTGCCGGTGGTGATAGGCCGAGACGTTGCCCCGAGACCCAACCCGTTCCCGGTGATCACCGACGAGTAGCCGCCCAACCCCACTACCGTCGCGCCCCGCGAGATCGCGAGTTCGACGGCACCGCCCACCACCCGCAGCGCCTGCTCGGTCGGCAGATGCAGCAACTGCTCCGAGGTGTAGGGCAACCCGATCAGGTCACCGTGTGCCGTTGCGTCCCCTCCCCCGACGACCCGGCCACTGCCGATGACGAACGACGCGGGGTCGAGCTCGGACGTCGATGCAGCGAACCGGCGAAGCAGATCCTGTCGTTCGGAATGATCGAACACCTCGAGCGCAGGATCGAAGGCGGCGAAGAACCCCAGATCCAAAGGGTGCGCGATGAACGCGAACCGGCGATCCGTGGAGCGCACGGCGATATCGGGGGTGCGGCCCGGACGTAGTGCGGTGAGCGAGGGTGGGGTGCCGACGGTCGGGCGGCCCAGCAGGTGCCCGAACAATCCGTCCAGGTCCCCTACCGCCGCGTAGCCCAGCGCCCGATCCAACGCGGCCACCAGACGTGCACACTGCGCCGCCGAGACCGTCAGCGGTGGCTCGATCCGAATCACCCTGGTACCGAACAGCGTAGGAGCAACCCGGATCCCTTCGACATTGAGCAGGTAGGAGCAGATCACCGCAGTCAGATTGTGTTGCTCGGCAATCGAACCCAGCAGCGACTGACGCCCCACGAAGTTCACGTCCGCAGTCAGCTCGATTCCGAGCAACAAGCCGCGTCCGCGAACGTCGGTGACCACGGACGGATACTTCTCGGCCAACGCACCGAGATCCTTCGTCAACTCCCGACCGAGCACGGCCGCGTTCGTCACCACCGCGCAGTCGTCCCTGGTGAGCTCGTCGATGACTGCGATACCCACCCGAGCCGCCAGCGCGTTGCCCGCGAACGTCGACGTGTGACGAAGTGCGAAGCTCTCGTCCACCAGCTTCGGCGCACACAACACCGCACCCACCGGCACGATGCCGCCACCGAGCGCCTTCGCCACGGTCAGAATGTCGGGCACCACCCCCTCGTGTTCCGCGGCGAACATTCGCCCGGTCCGGCCGAGCCCGGTCTGCACCTCGTCGAACGCGAGGAGCACACCGTGCCGATCACAGACATCCCGCACACGCCGCAGATATCCGTCGGGCGGACACACCACTCCGCCCTCACCCTGAATCGGTTCCACGAGAAAGACTGCATAGTGATTCGGCGCGGCCGTCAGGGCCGCATCGAGTGCATCCGCGTCGCCGAAGGCGATGTGATCGAAGCCGGCCACCGGTGCCCCGAATCCACTCTGATACTTGATGTTTCCGGTCGCAGACAGCGCGCCGAGCGTCTTGCCGTGGAAACTGTTGCCGGTGGTCAACACTCCCAGTCGTCCGGTGTGCGCTCGCGCGAGCTTGAGCGCAACCTCGGTGGCCTCGGCACCACTGTTGACGAACGTCGTTCGCGTCAACCCGTCGGGTGCGATCCGCCCCAACCGATCTGCCAGTTCGCCTGCTGCCGTCAGCACCGAGGGCTGCACGAAAATTGCCTCTCCACTGCACCGAACATCGTTGATCGCCTGCCAGATCGGCGTGGGGCCGTGCCCGAACGGAAGTGCCCCATACGCACCGGCGAAATCGAGATAACGTCGGCCCGAGGCGTCGAACAAGACGGTCCCGTCGCCGCGCACGTACTCGCGATCCAGATCGAGGGCGGACAACAATCGGTACAGTTCGGGATTGACGTTCTCGGCGAAGCCCGAGCGACCGGACCTCGATTCCAGCACGGATAGATCGATAGTTGTGTCAGTCATGACCAGCATGCTCCGTTTTCATCGGATCCATCCCTGGCTGTCGAGCGTCGAAATGGTTGTCCCGAACAACCAGGGCTCGTCCCAAGCCAGGACGCAAACGCGATGGTAATCCGGTCGTGCGCATGCGACAGATGAGTACACAACGCACGAAAAAGCCCCGCTCGAGCAGAGTTTCTGCGTCGAACGGGGCTTAATCGAAGAGCGTGGCCGAATACCCGAGCGGGGCCAGCGGGTACCGGTACTACTGGTCGTCGATGGCCGACAGCTTCCAGGTGCCGTCGACCTTCTCCATGTTGACCGTCAACGGGCCCTCGGCACTACCCGACGCCACACCGTCCTGCGTGGCGCTGATGTTCACGTTGGCGATCAACTCGGCCTTGTCGTCCTCCAGCCGCGAGACGCCGATGTCGGTAACCATGGCCTCGGTTCCCGTCTTCGTTTGCACCACAGCGGATTTGGTGGTGTCCGCGGTGGAGTTGAACTCATCGAGCATCGACTGATTGAGCACCGCACGGGCAGCATCGAAATCGGCATCGATCGTATCGGCCTTGTACGTGTACAGAGTCTGAAGCGCGTCGGTCGCCGCCGAGGTGACTTCCTGGGTGGCTGCAGAATCGACCCAGGCAGCATTGTCGATCGTGGCGAACGGCTTGAACGCCGCAACAGCAGCGAATGCACCGAGCACCACGGCGATGATCGCGACGACGATCACGTGCTTGTAACCGATACCCGACGCCTTGCGCGAGGTGACAGCCTGGTCCGCGTCCGCGTCGGAAGCCCCTGACGTCACGGAGTCCAGCGGAGTGGCGGCCTTCTCGGTGGCATCGGACTCGGTCGCATCGGACTTGGTGGCGTCGGACTTGGTGGCGTCGGGCTTGGTGGCAGCCTTGGCCAATGAGGGCTTCGAAGTCGCGCTCTTGTCGGCAGCGGTCTTGTCGGACGCAGTCTTGTCGGCGACCGTCTTGTCGGCAACCGTCTTGTCGACCGCAGGGGTGCTCGGTGCCGGCGTTGTGATCGCGGTCGTCTCGGTCGTGTCCGAACCCTCCGCGGTGGTCGAACCCGCGTCGGACGCTGCGGGCTTACCGGTGCCGGCCACCTTGCGGCGCACCTTGCTGGTGGTGGTGGGTGGGACGATCTTGCGACGCTGGGGAGGCACTACAGAACTCCTTCGAAACTCACTGCACTGAAACTCACTGCACTACAGACGGAAAAGACACTGCCCGGGGAACGTCAGTTGCCACCGGAATCCGGCTGTGGGGCCGGCGTCGCTTCCGCGCTGGGGGTAGCCGCATTCGGGTCGGCTGCATTCGGGTCGGTAGCACCCGGTTCACTCGGGATGACGGGATTGGTGTTGGGGTTGTCCAACGAGATCCGCGAACCGATGGGGTCGACCTTGTTGGTCTTCCACACCCCGTCGACCTCTTCCATGGCCAGTCGCATCGTGAGCTTGCTTCGCTCGACGCGGTCGGGCCACGTCGTAGTCGTCTTGATGACTACGAGAGCCTCGGCGGTGTTCTCGTCGGTACTGAGCTCGGTCACCGCGGCATGCAATACCTCGGCCTCACTCTTGGCACCGGACTGACGGACCTGATCGGTGATACCCGAACGCGTCTGCTCGAGGTCGTTGAGCATCAAGTCACCGGTGATGGACGACTTCATGTTGTCGAACGACTGATCGATGTTGGCGGCGTCGACCGTGTTCAGGTTGACCGCCGCCTGCTGGGCACCGGTGAGGGCAGAGTCGCGAGTATCTTCCGTCGGCTTCTGGCTGAACAACGCCGTGCCCCAGCCGTAGCCGAAGAACACTGCCGCTGCGAGAGCAGCCACGGCGATCACCGTGACGACGGCAAGAAGAATTTTCGCTGTCTTGTTCTGCCCTGGAGTCGCTGGGGACTCCAGGGCTTCGGTGCTCGAGTTCACAATTTCACCCTACTACTCGGTAATATCCGGCCGAACCACTCTCGGCCCGACGATAGTGCTGAGCAGCAGTTCTTCCGATGTCGCTACTTCGGCGTGACGCCGATGAGCGGTGCCAACTGGGTGGCGATGGGGTTGAGGTTGAGCTTCTCGGGATCGACCTTGGGGTTGAGGTCCCACGGCTGCGGCACGTCCGGATCGGCAAAGACGATTCGGTTCGCGCTGCGAACGCCCGTCACGCTGCCCTGTGGCGTTGCACAGTTCGCGTCGAGGTTCAGCGGGTAGTTCTCTCGGGTCGGGTCGAAGTTCGGGTTCTTCCGCTTCTCCTCGTCCAGGATCGCCTGCGAGCCCTCGTAGCCGACCGTGCAGGGCGGCGGGTTGTTGACCTCGAGCAGCAGACCCTGATGGATCGTGCCGTCGTTCGGGACGATGGTGGAGATGCCGGCACCGAGCGCAGGCAGGAATGTCAGGAACGGCCGAAGAGCGAGATACCGCGGCTCGGCCTGAGCGGCGACCAGCGCAAGGTTGTTGATGTCGGTCGTCAAGGCCGGACCGGCATCGGTGATCAGACCACCGAGCTGATCACCCGCAGCGGTTCCGGTGTCGATGAGCCGACGGATGTCGGGATCGCTGGACTTCAGCTGAGCCGTCACCTGATCCAAGCTGGTACTGAACTCGCGGATCAGATCCGACTGCTCGGACTGTGTGTCGAGCACCGGCACCGCGTCGCGCACCAATGCCAGCGTCTGCGGGAGTGCCTCGTTGCCCGCCTCGGAGATGTTGCCGAGCGAGTCGACGAGCGATTGCAGATCGTTGCCCTTGCCGTCGAACGCCACGCCGAGCTCGTTGACGACCTTGGTCAAGTTCTCCAGCGGTACCGACCTCACCAACGTGTTGGTGTTGGCCAGCACGTCCTCCACCGGAACGGGTGTCGAGGTGTCGGCGGCCGCGATCTGAGAACCGTCGACCAGGAACGGTCCCTGATCGGTCTGCGGCTGAAGGTCGACGTATTGCTCGCCGATCGCGGACCTGTTCGCCACGACGGCCTTCGTGTCGGACGGGATGTCGGGACCGCCGTTGTCGAGCTTGAGCTCCACCTGGACACCGTCCGGTGTCAACTGCAAGCCACCGACGGTACCCACCGGCACCCCGCGGTACGTGACCTCCGCGTTGGTGAAGATTCCACCGGAATCGGCGAGATTGAGCGCCACCTTGTACTGCCCGAACCCGAGCATGTTGTCCAGACGAACGTACTTTCCGCCGACGAAGATCAACCCGACGAGGGCGATCACGACGAATACCACCAACTGGTACCGAACGAGCTTCGATCTCACTGGCCAACTCCGAACTGTTCGAGCAGATCATTCAACGGGGCCAACGGGGTCAGCGGCGCAGGCTCTGCCCCGGCGGCCTGACCGCTCGGTGCACCCGGTCCGGGAACCGGTGACGGGATGATCGGCGGCAACGGCAGCAACGAGATCGTGGGCCAGCCCGGACGCGGTCCGTTTCCGTTGTAGTACGGATTGGACGGATCGACGACGGGGAGCGTGTTGCCGTACTTCGGCTGGACGTAGACCGGATCTCCCTCGCCCACACCGAAGTTGCGAAGCGCCGTTCCGATCGACAGGTCCAGCGACAGGAACAGGTTGGCCGAGTTGCCCTCGATGATCTTCTCCGTGCCGTCGGCGAACGGCAGTGTGGGGATCACCGACAGCGACGTCACCACGTCGTCCGCCGAATCGGCCAGTGCCTGCAGCGTGGGACGTAGCGCCCGCAGGTCTGCGATCAGATCGTCCTTGGATCGGTTGATCACGTCGGTGCCGACCGAGCCGAGACGATCGAGCGCACCGAGCATCTCCGTCAGCTGCGGTCGCTGCTGCTCGAGTACATCGGTGGCGATCGGCAGGTCCTTGAGCACCCCGTCGATCTTGTCGGTCTGCGAGTTGACGCGCCCGCTGAGCGTGTCGAGACCGTCGATGGCACGGGTGATGTCGTCACGCTGCTGATTGAGTCCATCGATCAGCGTGTTCGCCTGCTGCAGAAGCTCTTTGGTCTTACCTTCCCGACCGTCGAACGCCGTACTCAGTTCCTTGACGATGGGCGAGAGCTGACCGACGCCTCCGCCGTTGAGCAGCAGCGAGAGCGCACCGAGGACCTGTTCGATATCGGTGGCGTGGCGAGTTCGATCGAGCGGGATCGTGGCACCGTCCTGCAAACGCGCGGCTTCCTCGTCACCCGGAGGCGCGGACAGCTGCACGAACTTCTCGCCGAGCAGGTTGGTCTGCTGGACCGACGCGATCGCGTTGGCCGGCAGGTCGACGTCGGAGTTCAGGATGACGTTGACGTCGGCGGTCCAACCGTCGTTCGGAACCGTGATCGTGTCGACGCGGCCGACGGCCACACCGTCGACCTTGACGGTCGACTGCGGGACGAGGTCCAGCACATCGTCGAATTGCACCGTCAGGTTGAACGGGTTGTCTCCGACATCGGCACCACCCGGTAGCGGGATGGCGTAGATGCCCGCCGACGAGCACGCACCGGCAGACAGGGCCACCACGCACAGTCCTGCGCCGAGGGACAACGAACGCTTCACGCGAGCTCGATTCCGCTTCACAGAGGTACTCACTGTCCCCCACCTCCGATGTACGACTGCTCCAGACCCGGCATCGAGCTGGTTCCGAGCTTGGGCGAGACCACGCCCGGGACCGTGCCCGGCACGGACTGGTTCTGCTGGATGTCGTTGGTGAGAACACCGAACGGCAGCACAATCCGGTTCTGGTCGGCGAGAGGGGCCTGAATCATGGTGGTGATGTTGGCGCACTGATCGATGATCGGTTGAATCTGCGCTCCCAGAGCCTCGAAGCGAGGATCACCGGGTACCAACTTGCCCAGGTCGATCAACCGGCAGACAGTGCCGAGAGGATCCTGGGTCTCGTTCTGCAGATTGGCGCGCGAGGCGAGCGTGCCCGACTCGGCGTCGTACGCATTGACCAGGTTGCTGATCGCCAGTGGCAGCAACGTCAAGGTCTGCACCAGCTGCTCACGGTTGTCGGCCAGGGTTTGAGTGGGCTGTACGAGCCCGTTGGCCGCGTCGGTCAGTTCGGTTCGGTTGTCCGCGACGAACGTGGCGACGTCACCGAGCGACACCGAGAGTTGCTGCAGCGCAGCACCGAGATCCTCACGCTGACCGGACAGGAAACCGGTCAGGTCGGCCAACTGGGTGTTGAAGTTGCGCACCTGTTGATCGTTCACGGACAGAGCACTGACGAAGGTCTGCAGATTCTTGATCGTGTCGAACACATCGGTACGCGAGTCGCTCAGGGTCCGACCGGCCGCCGAGAGCTGAGTGATGCTGTTGCCCAGCGCTTCACCGTTGCCCTCGAGGTTGGCGGCACCGGTGTTCACGAAGTCCGTGAGCGCGCCGTCCTTGTTGGCCCCGTCGGGTCCGAGAGCTTTGGACAGGTCGTTGATCGACGAGTAGAGCTCGTCGACCTCGACAGGTGTGGCCGTGCGATCGCGACCGATGGTCGTTCCGCTGGCCATGGTGTCGCCGCCCGTGTACGCGGGTGCGAGCTGAACATAGCGATCGGCGACGAGTGACGGGGTGACCTGGACGGCCTTCGCATCGGCCGGGATGTCGATGCCCCGGTCGACTCGGAGGACGACCTCGACGTCGTCGCCCATCGGGGTGACGGAATCGACGGTACCGACCTTGACGCCGAGTACACGCACCTCGGAACCCGAATAGATGCCGACCGACTTGTCGAAGTAAGCGGTGATCTTGGTTGTTCCGGCCCTGGTGAACAGCCACCAACCGGCGACCGCTACGACCAGTGCCACCACCACGACGACCGCGATGATTGCGAGCTTGTTCTTGTTTCGCGGCGCTGCCTGAGTGTCTGTCATCAGTTCCCCGCCAACTTGTCGACCGAGGGCTCGCGGTAACCAGGTATCAACGGAACTCCGGGTGGTGTGAGGTTGGCCAGGACGATATCGAGCCACCGGCCGTTACCGGTCACGTTGGTGTAGAGGCGAATGAACGGCTCGTACAACTTGAGTGCCCGGTCCAGATTGTCGTTGTTGCGCTGCAGGATCTCGATGACTCCGTTGAGCTGCTGCAGCATCGGGTTGATGGTGGCCTCGTTGTCGCGGACCAGACCGGTCAGCTCCTGAGATACGCGCTGCGTGCCGGTGAGGAGCTGCGAGATGGCCTGCTGCCGGTTGTTGAGCTCTTCGAGCAACGGGCCTGCATCGGTGATCAACTTGTTGAACTGCTCGTTGCGGTCGGCCAGCACCTTCGATGTCTCGCCGGTAGCGGCGAACAGCTTCTTCAGTTCCTCGTCGCGGCTTGCCACCGTCTGCGACAGCCGAGTCACGCCGTCCAAGGAGGCACGAATGTTCGCCGGCGTCTCCGAGAACGCCTCGGACAGGGTTCGCATGCTGTTCGCGAGTTGATCGGTGTCGATGTCGTTGATGGTCGATGCCGCCGCTGAGAACGCATCGATGACGTCGTACGGAGACGTGGTGCGATCGAGTGGAATCGTGTCCTTGGGGCTCAGCGTGTCCGGGCCACTGGGGTCGAGGGCCAGGTATTTCTGACCCAGCAGCGTCTTGATGGCGATGGCCGCCCGTGACTCGTTGCCGACCCAGGCGTCCTGCACCGTGAAGTCCACGAGTACTCGATCGCCCTCGAGACGCACATCGGTCACCTTGCCGACCTTGACGCCCGCGATACGGACCTCGTTGGACGGCTTGAGACCTGCTGCTTCGCTGAACTCTGCGGTGTACACCGAGCCTGCACCGATGATCGGAAGTCGGTCGAGAAAGAAGACCGACATCGTGGCGAGCAGGATGATTGCGATTCCCAGCGCACCGATGGTTGCCGGACTACGACGAGATTTCATTGCTTGATCCCCCCAGCTTTGCAGCGCTCTGCCGAGTTCGTGTAAAGCGGCTGGTTTACGGTCGGAAGCCCGGTCGGCAAGTTCAGGTTCGGCGAAGACCCCGGTCCGGCAACGATGTCGATGCCGCAGAGGTAGAACGTGAACCAGGATCCCTGCTGGGCCGTGCGGATGAGCTTGTCCAGCTTGTTCGGCAGAATTCCCAGGACCTTGTCGACGTCGTCGCTGCGGCGGTTGACGGTCTCCGACAACGTGTTCAGTGCCGTCACCGATCCCTGGATCGACGGCCTCGTCGGCTCGAGCAGATCGGCCGTTGCGTTGGTCAGACCGGCCAACGACGTGACCGCCGAACCCACGACATCACGATCGGCCGACAGTCCGGAGACCAGCTTCTGGGTGTTGACGATGAGACTGTCGAGCTGACCGTCGTTCTGATTGACCGTCGCCAGAACGTTGTTGAGATTGGTGATGACCTGGCCGATGACCTGATCCTTGTCTGCGACCGTGTTCGTCAGACTCGCCGTGTTGGTCACCAGCTCGTTGATGGTGCCCGACTCCCCCTGGAACACCTGAATGATCTGGTAGGACAGCTTGTTGACGTCGTCTGCACTGAGCGTGGTGAACAGCGGCCGGAAGCCGTCGAACAGCGTGGTCAGATTGACCGCAGGCTTGGTCCGCTCCAGCGGGATCGTCGCACCCCCGTTGATCTTCTGACCTTGGTCCCCCGAGCCCTGCTCGATGGCGATGTAGCGCTGGCCCACCAGGTTTCGGAAACGGATGGTCGCCGTCGAGCTTGCCGGCAGCCAGTCGCGGCTACTGAGAGTGAAGTCCACTTTCGCTTCGCGCTCGTTGGCGATCTCGATGTTGTCCACCTGGCCGACGCGAACGCCTGCGATACGCACTTCGTCGCCCTTGTTGAGGGACGTGACGTCGGTGAACATTGCCGAGAACGTGGTGCCGCCGCCGCCACTCGAATTGGCGATGGTGAAAGCAAGGGTGGCCGTGGCGATGATCGTGACCACCGCGAACACGACCAACTTGATGATCGGCGCGAGAAGGCCTCTCATTTCACGCTCACCTCCGCTCCCCTCAATGCCGGAGCGCCGATAGCGGCTGCCCACGACGGAATACTGTCCGGTGCAACGCCACTCGCCTGACCGTAGATCACGGCGAGAGTGTCGCGTTCGAAGTCCGAGCCCTCGTAGCTCGCCGGCTCCGCGGATTCCGCGATGGCCGGAACGATGGAACTCTGAGCCGACTTGGGTGGGCCCTGTCCGGGGATGACCTGCGGGCCCGGGTTACGAGTCGGGACCTGGTACGAACCGTCGTTGATCGAGCCTCCCGGGTACTGCGGGAAGAACTCGCCGGGTGCTGCAGGCTCGAAGCACGTAGCTCCGCGATCGTCGAACAAGCGCGGCTCGTCCTGGTTCGGCAAGTAACGGCCCTTCGGGTTGACGAACGATGCGGAGACGTTGATGCCGGGGTATGGGTCGCCCTCGCCGAGCACGATCGCGCCGCGCCTGGCTCCTTCGGCGAACTGGCTGAACGTGCAGCCGAACGTCGGTGAGAACTCGGCAAGCAATTCGAGTGCCTCACGGGAATTCGACGCCAGGCTGATCAAGTTCTCGGAGTTCGCCTGCAGGAAGTCCGCGGTGACGTTCGAGGCCGACGTCAGCGAGCCGTACAGCGTTTCGAGACCGGACTGACGCTCGACGACGGTGTTGCCCGTCGTGCGCAGGTTGTCCAGAGCCGAGATCAGCTCCGGTGCCGCGTCGGCATAGGTCTGGGAGAAATCTGCGAGACCGACGAGGGTCTGCTGGATGTTCGGCAACTCCGTGTTCAGACCCGACACGATGTTCGTCAGATTGTCGATGGTCTGCCCCAGTTGCTCGCCGCGCCCGCTGAGACCCTGCGCCAGTGACCCGAGGGTATTGGCCAGATCCTGCGGCGGAATCGCCTGCAGCAGCGGGAGCAAGCCGTCGAGCAGCTGCCCGACCTCGATCGCGTTTCCGCTCGTGTCCTGACGCAGAACCGTGCCGTCGGTGATCGGCGACGCCGAATCGTTCTCGGGCACAATCAGCGAGACGTAACGCTCGCCGAACAATGTCTTCGGAAGCAGCCGAGCCGTCGCGTTCGACGGGATCAGCGGTGCCTTGTCCGGATCGATGGCCAGCTGCGAGGTGACGACACCGTCGACGGTGGCCGCAGAACGCACCTCGCCCACGATCATTCCGCGCACCTTGACGTCCGCGTTCATCGGCAGGGCGTTGCCCACCGAGTCGGTTTCGAGGCTCACGTTCACCACACTCTTGAACGTCTTGTTGTAGGAGGTGATGCTCCATCCGAGAAACAGGATGAGCACCAGGAAGAATGCAAGTCCGAGCAGTACTCGCTGCAGTCGCGACGGCGAGTCGATCATCCGGCAACCCTCACTGTGGTGGTCGTGCCCCAGATGGCGAGGCTCAGGAAGAAGTCCAGTACGGCGATCGTGACGATGGCCGTACGTACGGCGCGGCCCACTGCGACGCCGACGCCAGCCGGTCCGCCCGAGGCGTGATAGCCGTAATAGCAGTGGATCATGATCAGCACGAAAGCGAAGATGAGCACCTTGAGGAAGGAATACAGCACATCTTCCGGAGGCAGGAACAGGTTGAAGTAGTGGTCGTACGACCCCGAGGACTGTCCGTTGAAGATCGTGCTGATCCCTCTGGACGCGACATAGGACGCAAGCAGACCGACGATGTAGAGCGGGATGACCGCGACGAAGCCGGCGATCATGCGGGTGGTGACGAGGAACGGCACACTCGGCACGGCCATGACCTCGAGCGCATCGATCTCCTCGGAGATCCGCATGGCACCGAGCTGTGCGGTGAAGCCACAGCCGACGGTTGCCGAGAGCGCCAGGCCCGCGACGATCGGGGCGATTTCACGGGTGTTGACGTACGCGGAGAGGAACCCGGTGAGCACGGAGCTACCGAGCTGTTCGAGCGCTGCGTAGCCCTGCAGGCCGACGACGATGCCGGTGAAGCCCGACATCATCACGATCACGCCGATGGTGCCACCGATGACGGCCAGCGCGCCGCTGCCGAAGGTGACCTCCGCCAGCAGGCGGAGCACCTCCTTCTTGTAATGCACTGCAGTCTTGGGGATCCACCCGATCGCCCGCAGGTAGAACGACATCTGCTCGCCTGCGCGATCGAGCACGTTGAGCGGAGCATTGCCGACGCGCTTGACGCGCATCAGTGTGCGGTCACCGCGACCTCTTGCGATAGTCATCGCGGTTACGCTCCCTTCGCTGGAACGACCTGGAGGTACACCAGGGTCAGAATGAGGTTGGCGAAGAAGAGCAACAGGAACGTGATGACCACGGTCTGATTCACTGCCTCGCCGACGCCCTTGGGTCCGGGATTGGGGTTGAGCCCCTTGTACGAGGCGATGATGCCCGCAATCAGACCGAAGATCGCCGCTTTCGCTTCTGCGACATAGAGATCCGGGAGCTGTGCCAGCGCCGAGAACGATGCCAGGTACGCACCGGGGGTACCGCCCTGCAGAATCACGTTGAAGAAGTAGCCACCCGCGATGCCGACCACCGACACCAGGCCGTTGAGCAACAGCGCGATGAGGATCATGGCCAGCACACGCGGAACGATCAAGCGGTGCACCGGGTCGATGCCCAGGACACGCATCGCGTCGATCTCCTCACGAATCGTCCGTGAGCCCAGGTCGGCGGTGACGGCCGAGCCTGCGGCACCGGCAACGAGAAGGGCCGTCACAAGGGGTGAACCCTGCTGGATGACCGCGAGCACGCTGGCTGCACCCGTGAACGATTCCGCACCGAGCTGCTTGATGAGCGATCCGGTCTGCAGCGAGACCACAGCGCCGAAAGGAATGGCGACGAGCGCAGTCGGCAAAATCGTCACGCTGGCGATGAACCAAGCCTGCTCGATGAACTCGCGGAACTGGAACGGCCTACGAAAGGTGTTCCGAACGACCTCGACCAGCAGTTCGACGATATTGCCGGCTTGTGTCAGAGCGGCGTTCGCCGGAGCGAACGCGGACTTCTTCGATCCCGCCATGTCTGCTATTGACCCCGACCTTGCGTAGGAGCTTGGTAGCCCTGTTGATCATGACCTTGACCGCCGTATCCCTGCTGGTCGTACCCCTGCTGGTCGTACCCCTGCTGGTTGTAGCCCTGCTGGTCGTAACCCTGCTGGTCGTAGCCTTGCTGGTCGTACCCCTGCTGGCCGGCGTAGGCGGGGTACTGCTGACCGGGGTCGGTGGTGTCGAGGCTCTCCTGGATGGCGACCTGCGCGTTGTGCGGCAACGTGTGCATGATCTGACGGACCCGCTCCTGCCTGCGTCCGACAGCCTGCCGCACCGGGGTGCCGGGGGTGGCCTTCATCTGCGGCACGATGCCTTCCACGTCGTCGACGCCACCGGCGTGGTGCCCGGCGTCGACGAGGGCCTGCTCGTGCGCCATCTGCGCCTCGTCCTTCTCCTCCGACATGCCGATCGGACCGATCATCGTTCCGTTGAGGAACTGCTTGACCACCGGCTCGTCACTGGTGAGAAGCACCTCGCGTGGGCCGAACATGACCAGCTGACGACGGAAGAGCATGCCGATGTTGTCGGGCACCGTTCGAGCGAGGTTGATGTTGTGCGAGACGATCAGGATCGTGGCATCGATGTTGGCGTTGATGTCGATCAGAGTCTGCGAAATGTACGTGGTACGAACGGGATCGAGGCCGGAGTCGGGCTCGTCGACCAGAATGATCTCGGGATCGAGCACAAGAGCGCGGGCAAGGCCGGCGCGCTTGCGCATACCACCGGAAATCTCGCCGGGCAGCTTGTCTTCTGCGCCGAGCAGACCCGTCAGCTCGAGCTTCTCCATGACGATCTTGCGGATGTCGGACTCGGACTTCTTCGTGTGCTCGCGAAGCGGGAACGCGACGTTGTCGTAGAGGTTCATCGAGCCGAACAGCGCGCCGTCCTGGAACAGCACCCCGAACAGCTTCCTGATCTCGTAGAGCTCACGGGAGGAGCACTGCAGGATGTCGGTTCCGTCGATGAAAATCTTGCCCTGTTCGGGACGCAGCAGGCCGATCAAGGACTTCAGGAAGACCGACTTGCCGGTACCGGAAGGACCGAGGAGCGCACTGACTTCACCCTTCGGCAGGGTCAACGTCACGTCCTGCCAGATCTTCTGTACCCCGAAAGACTTGGTCAATCCTTCGACCGAAACCTCGACTCCCACGCTGACCTCCACAATTCGTACACATCGACCCGGATGTGGGTTGCGTCACTGTATCCCATGCAGGTGTCCGCACCGACACAGGAGCTTACCGCCCAGTAAGAACTTCCCCGAGTCAGGCTGTAGAGCTTGCATCAGTGTGGCTCATCTCACGCGACACGGTCGGCGACTCGCCAGAACTGTGACAAGTACCAGTGGCGAAATGCTGTGACACACCACAAGTGGACCCAACCGAAACCCTTCGACGTGCTTCAGACTTCGGCGAGGTCGAGTAAACAGGGGCCGAATCGGGGTGTCACGCGTTCCGGCAGAGTCAGTGATCGATCACAACGATGCACCCGATACAACGCCTGGAACACAGAAAAGGGCAGGGCTCGAAACACAGAAAAGGGGCCGCTCCCACCGAGGTGAGAACGGCCCCTTCTGCGCTCGTGCGATCAGAGCACGAAGTACGACTGCAACGAAGCGGTCTTACTTGACGGAGATCTTTGCGCCGGCAGCTTCCAGCTTCTCCTTGGCAGCCTCGGCTGCGTCCTTGGCGACCTTCTCCAGGATGGCCTTCGGAGCGCTCTCGACGAGGTCCTTGGCTTCCTTCAGGCCGAGGCCGGAGACGACCTCACGGACGACCTTGATGACCTGGATCTTCTTGTCGCCGGCCGACTCGAGGACGACGTCGAACTCGTCCTGCTCTTCGGCAGCCTCAGCCGGAGCACCGGCTGCGCCTGCTGCTGCGACGGCGACGGGAGCGGCTGCGGTGACCTCGAAGGTCTCCTCGAATGCCTTCACGAACTCGCTGAGCTCGAGGAGGGTGAGCTCCTTGAACTGGTCGAGCAATTCTTCGGTGCTGAGCTTCGCCATGGTGGCGGGTCCTTCCTGTAAGTACCTGGTCGCTGATCCGCGACTTGGTGTTGGTGGTGTGGAGCTGAGCTGTTCGCCAATACCAGCGGATCAGCTTTCGGCGGGAGCTTCCGCCGGTGCTTCTGCTTCTGCAGGTGCCTCGGCTGCGGCGGGTGCGCCGGCAGCCTTCTTCTCCTGCAACGCGAACGCCAAACGCGCGAACTGCGATGCGGGAGCGTTGAACAGGCCTGCAGCCTTCGACAAGTTGCCCTTCATGGCGCCGGCGAGCTTGGCCAACAGGATTTCGCGCGACTCGAGGTCTGCGATCTTGTTGATCTCGTCCACGGACAGCGTTGCGCCGTCCATGTAGCCGCCCTTGACGATCAAGGCCTTGTTGTCCTTCGCGAAGGCCTTGATGGCCTTCGCAGCGTCGACCGGCTCGCCCTTGATGAATGCAATGGCGGTCGGTCCGACGAACAAATCGTCGAGGCCGGTGATACCGGCTTCGGCAGCTGCGCGCTTGACCAGGGTGTTCTTGGCGACGGAGTACGTGGCACCTTCGCCGAGCGCACGCCGGAGCTGAGTCAGACCGGACACCGACAGGCCACGGTATTCCGTGACGACGGCAGCCGTCGAACCCTTGAACTGTTCGGTGATCTCCGATACTGCTGAGACCTTTTCGGGCTTTGCCATACTTCGCCTCCTCTCGTGGGAAGTTGTGTCGATCGCGAGAGGGCCGGAAAACGACGAACGCCCCGGCGCAAGAAGCACACGGGGCGTGAACGAGCGGGCAGCCGCGAGGGCTGCATACAGGTTCCCTACCTCGTTCTCCTGCGTGGGCCGTCCGAAGCGATCTCGGACCTTCAACCGCGCAACTCCCGGAAGCGAATCCTTCGAGAAGGCGGTGACCAACGGTCTTGGGTAGAACTTGATTGGGCGATCTGGATTCGAGTGCGAGCACTCGTGATCCGAACCGTCGACCAGACTACAACACCCTCGACGACAACTCCAAAACGCCGAGCTACTGCCGTACCCCTCCTACTGCCGAATACCGTAGACGACGAGATTGCGCTCGTAGCTCCCCACGGACGTATCGAAATCACCCGAGCACGTGATCAGCCGGATCTCGTCGGCAGGCACCGCCCCGAAGACCAGCGCCGTCGGGAACTCTGCTTTTCCGTAGTCGCCGATCCGATCGACGCGGTAGTCGGCTCGGCCACCCGTCCCGTCCGCCACCGTGACGACATCTCCCGGTCGCAGCTCGGACAGCCGATCGAACACCGCGGGACCGGTCGTGGAATCGACGTGCCCGGCAAGCACCGTCGGACTACCGATCGCGCCCGGTCGGCCGCCGCCGGTGAACCATCCGACGTCGTCGTAGTCGCTCGGCACCTGCATCTGCCCGTCTTCGGTGAGACCGAGGCCGATAAGGGGCTCGTCGAGATCGATGGCCGGGGCGCTGAGCCGCGTCGGTGCTTGCCCCACGGAGTCCGTCGACGGGCCAGGTTCCGGTGCGTTGCTCGAACTCGGCGGCACGTCCACCGCGGCCACAGCCGGTACCGACGACTCGGTAGGTGGTGATGGTGCGGCAGGTGGTGATGGTGCGTCAGGTGGTGATGGTGCGGCGGTACAGCCCGTCACCACCACCACTGCCGTCACGGCAACCAGAAGCCGGTATCTCAGCTGCGTGCCGTTCCGCTGCGGCGAGCAACCACTGTCACTCCCGCGATCGCCATTGCGCCGAGGGCTACCGCGCCGACAACGGGGGCTGCCGAACTGGACGCCGAATCGGATGCCGCGGCGAGTGCCGCGCCGCCACCTCCGGTTGCCACTGATCCGACCGGAATCTGGGTCAGCTGCCCACGCACCGCACCGGCCGAGAAGTCGACGGTGTGGGTGTCGGCCGCGAAGCCGGCCGGGTTGGCTTCGATCTGGTCCAAGGTGAATCCGGTACCGCTGTCGGCGCTGGCCCCGGCCGGCGTCAGGCCGGTGGTGAACGGTCCCTGCATGCAGCCACTACTGGTACGCGGGCCGTCACCGATAGGAGTCGGGTTCGGGAACGCCAACCGCGGCGGCCCTGCTGCACCCGCCGCCGCCTGGTGGAGGTGCGTGGCGGTCTTGGCCGGGCTCATGTAGTCGCCGGTGACGCCGTCGAGCGCGATGTCGTAACACACGATGTCGAGGTCGGAATTGATACGCAGCGTGAAGGTTCCCATTGCGCCCGGCTGACCTGGCGTGGCCACACCATCGCCGTTGAGCACCTGGTCGGGGGTTGCCATTGCAGTGAAGGCGCTGGTGAACGAATCCGGTTCGGCAACAGGGGTATCGGCCCCGGCGGGGGCGGCGGTGAACAGCATCAGAGCAGCGGCCGTGCCACCGACGACTGCAGCGGCGGTGCCGCGGACGGACATTGCCGGGCGGGTGATCGAGCGTGTGGTCATCTCGTGTGCCTTCCGTGGGAGTATCGGGCAGGCGAGCCCGTGCAAAGGTGTACGACCGCTGATGCCACGATGTTCAAAGCTCGGTAAAGAAATATCCCAGTCCCGGATATGAACGCCCGGGCGTCCGTCGACGTAGTCACTGTCATGAGCATCGGGAGCGTGATCGAACTGGACTTCGACGTCGCTGCCGCGTACGACGAGCACGCGTCGGCCATGCTCGGTTTCGCCGTCAATGCACTACGCGACCGAACGCTCGCCGAGGATTGCGTCCAGGAGACGTTCCTTCGCGCGTGGCGAGCGCGATCCCGCTTCGAGCCAGGTCGAGGATCGCTGCGCACATGGTTGTTCGCCATCGAACGCAACGTCATCGTCGACGTCCAACGGTCGCTGAGCAGAATGCCCAAGTCGGCGTCGGAACGGATCGAGGACGTCGATCGGCAATCGGTTGCGATCTCGCGGGACACCAGCCCCGACGTCGACGAGCGGCTGCGCATCATCGCCGCGCTGGCGCTGCTCTCTCCCGACCACCGACAGGTCGTCGTCGCCGTGCACCTGGCCGGAACGACCTACGCGGAGCTCTCCGAGTCGACGGGAGTGGCCGTACGAACACTGCGCACCCGCGCCTTCTACGCATTGAGGGCGCTCCGAGACCATCTCGACGGACAGGAGGAAGCATGAACGCCCGAGACGATCGCCGAGCCGAGCTGATCGCCGCTGCCGTCGCCGACGACCTCGACGACACCGAGACCGCAGAACTGCGCGAGCTCGCAGCGTCGGATCCCACCGTCGACACCGACATCGCCGAACTACGCGCGCTGACCGGGACTCTCGGTTCTCGCGGTCCGACCGGACCGTGGCTCGAATTTTCGACGTCGCCCGACCTGCGCGAGCGAGTTACGGGTACGACGGGCGACTCGGCGTGGCGGTCACCTCGTGAAAAGGACGCGCCGCGATTCGGTGGGCGACGTAGGTCTGCCGGCCTGGTAGCTGCAGCCGCACTGGTGGGACTGGTGGTCGGCAGTGGCGTCGTACTCGGCGTCGACGCCTTTCAGCCGAAACCCGCGGAGCCCTCTGTCGCGATCACCGGCCCACCGGGGACCCTCGGTGCCTACGAGCAGGTCGCCTTCATCACGAGCGTGCCGAACGTGGACATCGAGGGCGGCCTCGTCGCCCACACGTGGGGCACCGAGACCGTCCTCGACATGGACGGCATCTCCGATCGGGGCCCGTACGAGGTCGTTCTCGTCGATCGGTCGGGCACCGAACTGACGTCCGGCACGTTTCTCGGTAGCGACGTCACCATCGAGTGCCGCATGAATGCAGCCGTTCTTCGCGGCGACGTCACCGAGATCGAGATCCGCAGTTCCGACGGCTCCGTGCTGGCGTCGGCTCAGTTGCCGACCACCTGACGATCCCGCGAACCGGGCCACCAGTTTCGCGCGCCGAACAGCTTCATCATGGCCGGCACCATCATCATCCGAACCAACACGGCATCGAAGAGCACAGCCACGGCGAGCGCGAAGCCGAACTGTTGCAGCTCGAGTACGTCGGCGGTCAGGAAGCTCGCGAACACCGCGATCATGATCGCGGCTGCCGCGGTGATCGGCCGGGCAGTGTGTTCCAGCCCGTCGACGATCGCAGTGTCGTTGGCCCTGTCGGTGTCGGTGCCGGTTACGTCGTTGCGCACGAACACTTCTCGCATGCGGCCGATGAGGAACACCTCGTAGTCCATCGAGAGGCCGAAGACGACTGCGAAGACGGTGACCGGTAAGTACACCTGAATGTAGCCCGGGCTCTCGAATCCGAGGAGCGACGAACCCCACCCCCACTGGAACACCGCCACGGTGGCTCCCAATGCGGCACCGGTCACCAGCACGTTCATGGCCACTGCCTTCACCGGAATCACCACGCTCCGGAAGACGATGCCCAGATACACCAGAGAGAAGGCCAGGACTGCGGCGACGACCCAAAGAAATTTGCTCGATATCTCCGCAGAGGCGTCGACCACCAGAGCGGTCGTCCCACCGACGGACACGTTCGTCCCGTCACGTTCTGCTGCCAGCAGCGCCTGCGATCTGATCGACGTGACCAGGTCGGAAGCGTCGGTCGAATCGATCGGCACCGACGGAACCACGATCAGCAGCGTTCGACCACCGTCCTGCTGGGCGAGTGCGTACTCGACGCGGCCATCGGCGCGAACGTCGTCGGCGAACGACGCGACCGTTGCCGTCTGGACCGGATCGAGTGGGCGGTCGTCCTCGCCGGTGAACACGATGGTGATGGGCGAGATGGTGCCGGGAGCGAACTTGTCGGTCAGTACCGCGTTGGCTTTGCCACTCGGTTCGGCGCTCAGCGCGTCGGCTCCGAGATCGACACCGTACTGAATGGAACCGATCGGTGCGAGGCAGGCGAACAGGACTGCCGCGGTGACGGCGGTGTAGCGCCAGGGCCGTTCGATGACGTGCCGAGCCCACCGCGACCACCACGTGGGAACGGCTGCAGCGTGTTCGCCGACCGACGGTGGTTGAAACCGCTGTGGGAGCGACAATCCGGAGATTCTCGAACCCAGGACCGCCAGGATGGCGGGCAGCAGAGTCCACGCCACGATGACGACACACGCCACCGTCAGAGCGACGACGAACGAAATACTCTGCACCGCAGGGACATCGACGATGGCCAACGCACCGAGGGCGATGAGAACCACCAAGCCGGAGATGACGATCGTGTGCCCGGCCGTTCCCATCGCGGCACCGACGGCCGCGTCCGTGCGGGCACGGCCATCGGGCTCACCCGGAACTGCTCGGTCCATCTCCTCGCGGAATCGGCTGACGATGAACAGCGCGTAGTCGATACCGAGGCCGAGCCCGAACATCGACGCCACCGTCGTCACCAGCACATCGAATGTCATGACGTTGGACAGGAGTGCAAAAACTCCGAAGGCGGCCAGCACTCCGATTCCGGTGGTGACGAGCGGAACGATGCCGGCGACCACCGAACCCAGAGCCAGGACCAGCAACACGAATGCGAGGGGCAGTCCGATGCTTTCCGCGCGCACGGCGTCGTCGGATTCGACCTTCGTCAGGTCCACCGTCATCGGGGAGTAGCCGGTGACCGCCACCTCGATGCCGTCGCGGGATGAGCCACCGATCAGCTCCTGGATCCGTTCGGCCACGGCGATGCGATCACGCGGATCGCCGCCGACGCCGACGAACGCCAGCGCCGACGTCCCGTCCGCGGAGATCGTCGGGACGAATCCGGCGCTCTCGTAGGGATCGACGACACGCAGTACGTCCGGTGACTGCCGCAGTGAGGAGACGACCTCCCCCACCCGTTCGCGAAAGGCCGGGTTCCGACTGTCGACCGTATCGGAGGTGAACGTGACGACGAGCTGTTCGGACCCGAACGACGCGAAGTGCTGTTCGACGAGTCGGTCGGCGCGGCTGGACTCGGTTCCGGGTACGGAGAAGTTGGCTCCCACCAACGAGTTCTGCAGCGCGGGATACAGAATTGCGGACCCCACTGCGAGCAGCAACCAGACGGCCAGCACCGCCCACCGATGTCGCGCGACCGTTCGGCCCCAACGGTCGCCGATACTGCGCCGGCGTCGGCCGGATTCCAGCACTGCCGACCCGGTCATGTCTGCGGGAGCTCGCGGCTGAAGATTCGGTAGGTCCGGTGCGGTGATTGCTCCATCCGAGTGAGCACCGAACCTTTCATCCAGGGACTGTCGTCGAGTACCGGCGCGGCCTCGACCCTGGTGAATCCGAGATCGCGCATCCGCACCGACATCTCCATGATGAGCAGCGACGACACGGCTCGGTCGGGGCAATCGGGATCGACGAACAACATGTCCACACGGACCCCGTCGATCACGTCGGTTCGACCGGGCCGTTTGGCGTGCCAGAGCGTCACGAGGTCTCGCAACCACCTGGACTTCAGGTGCGCCGCCTTGGCCGCGGCCTGATTCACGTCCGGAATGCCCATCAGGAATCCGACGGGCTTGCCGTTCAACTCCGCCAAGAGAGTGAGGCGGCGATCGAGGACGGGCAACATCATCTTCAACAGCTCGAACAGTTCGACGAACGACAGCGGCGAGTAGCCCCAGAAGTTCACGAACGTCTTGTTGTAGAGGTCCCGCACGATGCGTGCGTCGCGGCGCAGCGTCCGATACTTCATCGACCGGAACGTGACCTCGGACCGCGCCTTGATCTTCTCGAAAATCTGCATGTGCCGGGCGTATTCGGGACGGTTGTAGATGACGCACGGATCGTCGAACAGATAGCTGTAGAAGTCCTTGATGCCCACCAGCCCCCACTTCTCGAAGTGAGCGGCGTAGTACAGCGGGTTGTGCGGCATTCCCACCAGCGGCAGGACGGGTACTTCGTCGACGACGATGCCCGCGCTGTAGAACATCGACGGCCCGAACGGCCCGGATACGGTGGCCAACCCGCGCGCGGACAACCATGCCGCTGCGGCATCGAGCAGGCCTGCCGCGATCTCGTGGTCGTCGATCGCCTCGTAGAATCCGAAGAATCCGATCGACTCACCCGTGTACTCGGTGAAGCTCTTGTCGTGAATGGCCACCACCCGTCCGACAGCGACGCCGTCCTCACGGGCGACGAAGGCACACGTGTCTCGCGTGTGTGCGATGGCGGCGGGCGGCGAGATCAGAATGCGATCGAGATCCATCGGCTCGTCGGGCAGTCGGTGCGGGTCGCCCCGGTACACCAGATCGGCGACGGCCTCGAATTCTTTCCAGTCTTTTCCTGATACGACCTGTTCGACGGTGATCATCGTTCCTTCTCACGAGATGGTGTGTCGGACACGGAAATCGGCGAGCGAGCCACGACGGACTCCCCCGCGAACACGTACTGCCCCGGCCTGGCGGAGATGCTCTCGACCAGCGCGTCCGGCACGAACACGTCGCACTGAGAACCGAATTTGATCATCCCGTACTGCTCGCCGCGTTCGACGGTGTCGCCTACCGCGATGTGCGCGACGATGCGGTTCACCCACAGATCGGCAATCTGCGTCACCGTCACCACGGCTCCGGACGCATGCTCGACCGACACGGTGAGACGCTCGTTGGTGAGCAAATAGTCGCAGCCCTCGTCGTACGGAGTTCGCCGCGTCAACAGATTGGCTCCGACCCGGGCCATCGACTTGTTGAACGGTGCCGCAGACCGGTGCCTACGCATCCCGACGGTGCCCGAGATGGGAATTCGATTGCGATGCACCGAGTATTCGGACATGTAGATGCCGATGAGATATCCGCTGTCGGCTGCAGCGACACCGGCGATCTCGTCGAGGGCAATGGTTCGCCCCTTCTTGACTGCGAACGCGGTACTGCCTGCCTCCACCCGTTTCACGTACGTGACGAAGCCGTCTGCAGGAGCGACCACCGCCCGCGGATCGGCGGGCGGTACGCGATGCGGATCGCGAAAGAAGAACCGCGTGCGCCAGTAGACGAACGTCGCGAACGGAAGAGCTGTCACCGTAGCGATACCGCCGACCCATCGAGCGACCGACATCAGGTGTGCCGCTGTTCGTCGATACTCTCCGACCAGCCCACGAACGCGTCGGCCGCCCTCGTTCTCGCTGCGCCGGGCAGGAGTCCGATGAGACCGCAGACGACGTAGAAGCCGAGCGAGAGAACACCATTGGTCACCTCGCGGTGCATCGACACGTCTCGCAGACGTACCGAAGTCGGCTCGAATCCGTCCGCCACGTCAGTGAGCGACAGCGGGCGTGAGCGTCTTGAGCTGCGCCTTCTCGAAGTACAGCTCGAAGAGTCGGCGGTGATCGCACCACGAGATGTCGTGATCGACAGGCAGAATGGCCTCGGGCTTGTGCACCAGGCGCATCAGCTGATCGATGTTGTCGGCCAGCATCGTCTCGGCGAATCGAGGCGAAATTCGAGAACTGACGCGCTCTTTGAATTCGTCCCAGCTCACCAGGTCGAGTCCGAGCAGCTCGGCGTAGAGGTCGTGTCCGTAGCCGGTGGGGTTGCTCGGCAGTAGCCGTGTCAGAGGATGACTGCGCAGCGCATTGCCGGCCATGACGTCGCACATCACGTCCACCGGAACGTAGTTCATTCCCGGGCCGTCCCAGATGGCACCGGCGGCGATGGCCAGTTCGATGATGCGCCAGAAGCTGTACACCCGTCCGGGATCACGGCCGAGTTCGGTACTGCCGAGAATGTAGGGGGCCTCGCACAGGGTGACGGAGTAGGTGTCCGACATCGAGAGCCACCCGAGAAGCGTTGCGTTGACCCACTTCATCTGCGCGTAGCCGGAGTACCACCACGAATCCGGGCGGCGGAAATCCTCGGGCTTCTGGTAGAGGTGAGCGCCGATGCTGCCCACGTAGGTGAGGTGCTTGCGCGTGGAGGTGATGCTGAATTCGAGGATGCGCAGCACGCTGACGAACCAGTCGTCGCGCAGATCGGCATAACTCTCGGTGTAGTCGGTCGAGCTGGCACAGTTGAAGATCTGCCCCACTCCCGCTGCCAGATCGAAGTAGGCACCCTTGTCGAGACCGAAGCGGAATACCGTCGGGGTGCCTTCGACGATTCGAATCTTGTCGGTGTCCACCGCGATCTCGTACTGGTCGAACGTGCGCTGAAGACGCTCGAGAGCAGACTCCTCCTCGGTGGGGCGCACCATGGCGTATACGACCTCCACCGCCGCATCACGCGTCAGTCGGCCGATCAGATGGGCACCGAGAAAGCCGTTGGCACCGAACACCAGCGCGGTCTCGGTGACCGGGGGTGCCATCGCCGCTACCCGGCGGCGGGTTTCCTCGTCGATGTAAGGCCGCAGCGCAGTAGGATCACCGTTGCTCAGGGCAACGACGTCCGCGTACTTTCCGCCGAAGCGAAGCCCCGGGCATTCATTGGTGATCAGTGCGTCCACGTGCGGCCAGACCGGACGCAACGAACCGTCTCCGAACAGTGCTTCTACGTGCATTCGTGCTCCCCTGCAACGATCGGTGTCCCATGTCACTTCGGACCGGCAGAACGTAGCAATCCCGCGGGCTCGAGACTCGCTGACCAGAAAAGTCTGGTACGCCCCATAACGTCGCTCAACTTATGTTGAGAGGGTTCCCAACAAAACACAGGACGACGCTCGTTTTGTTGGAGCTGATGACGACCGATCGGTGTTCCTCAGGACAAATGGGGTCGTTCGAGGGTCTAATCGACTGTCATGACTGCCGTGCAGCCCCACCCCCTCCTGCAACCCGTACGCGATCCCAGCGGCGGTGACGCGGCAGCGGCGTGGGCGGAAATAGTGCGCGAGCAACCGCGCTTTCCGAAGGTCTCGATCTCGGCGAACGTTCGCATCCCGATGAGCGACGGCACGGCGCTGCGTGCGTACGTCATCCGCCCCGCGGACGCCGCGGGTCAGGCGGTGGAGGGCAGTTTTCCCACCGTCCTGAACCTCACGCCCTACAACAAACTGCTGATCAAGGGAATCGACACGATCCTCGAGACGCCTGTTCTCGGCCGTTCCATCAGAGCCTTCTCGGCCGCATTCGATCTCACCGGAACGAGATTCGACGGCATCACCGAAATCACCCGAGTGGTTGCAGGCGGGGCGGCCGATCTGCTCTCGGTCAACCGCCACCTGGTGCGCAGCGGGTACGTGCAGATGATCGTCGACGTCCGCGGCACCGGTAGTTCCTCGGGCACCTGGGACGTGCTGGGCACCAGGGAACAACTCGACTCGCTCGAGGTGATCGAGTGGGCCCGACGCCAGTATTGGTGCAACGGCAGGGTGGGAATGGCCGGGATCTCGTACTCCGCGATCAATGCCCTGCAGGCCGCGGCCAAGCAACCCGCCGGGCTCGACGCGATCTTCGCCGTCGAGGGCTCGGTGGACATCGTGCGTGAAATCTTCGCCACCGGAGGGGCCACCTCGGCGTTCATCCCGCTGTGGCTCGCCGCCGTCAACGGGTTGAAATGGGCACCGGCCATCGGCGGAGTCGATACGTTCACCTGGCTCCGCGATCGCGCTCGATCCCCGGCCACCAATCTGTTCGATCTGGCCAAAGGCTTTGTCACAGGCCGGGATCCGCGAATCTACGACAACGAGTACTACGACGCCATCGACGCCGTCATCGAGGACATCTCGGTACCGACCTTCCTGTACGGCTGCTGGCACGACATCTTCGGTGGATCCGCTCCCGACATCTACAACCGGCTCCCACTCGAACGTGGATCGAAGCAATTGCTCGTCGGCGACGGGTACCACGGCAACCCCGGCATCGGGTTCGGCGAGCCCGGATTTCCACCGCGCCTCGATGTGCTCGAGCGAGCCTGGTTCGACAAGTGGCTGCGCGACGTCGACAACGGGATCGAGAACTACGGTCCCGTCACGCTGCGTCAGCAGGGCGGCAATTGGACTGCGCACGGGCGCTTTCCGGCTCCGCAGGCGCAGCCCCGGAGGCTGTACCTGTCGGCTGCGCCCTCGGGCACCGCAGCCCATGCCGTCGCCGACGGCAGCCTCACCGCCGCACCGGCCACGGCCCGCGACGTCCTGACGGTGCGGCCCTCGTTGCGGGCCGTCGTCTCGCGTGACACCACGCAGGTGCTCGCCGGCGTGACGGCCGTGTTGGGTGGTGGATTCACCTACGACAACCGATTCGCCGAAGGTGCCGCCGTCACCTTCACCACCGGTCCGGCCGAGTCGGACGCCGTCGTGTCCGGTCCGATGAACCTGCATCTACGCGTGGTCTGCCACGCGCGGGAAGCGTTGTGGGCCATCATGATCTGTGACGTCGCTCCGGACGGGACTTCGACGGTGCTCAGCAACGGCGCACTTCTCGCCTCGCGCCGGGCCGTGGACGACGAGCGTTCGCTGTTCGCCCCGAACGGCGACTACACCCGGCCGTACCACCCGCTCACCGAGGCGGCGCTACTTCCGGTGCCCGTCGGTGAAGCCATAGTTCTCGACATCGACATCCTCACCACCGAGGCCGTCATCGCGACGCGGCACCGACTGCGAGTCGACGTATTCGCCACCGACACACCACGGTTCATCCCGATCTTGCCGGACCTACTGCGTACGCGGCTGCGCAAACAGGACATCAGCATCGACCCGGAGAGTCCGAGCTACCTGGTGGTGCCGATACTCGGCGAGCCGGGCTGGTAGGAACGACATCATGAGAATCGAACAAGGCATCGCGCCGGCGAACTCCGTCGAGATCGCGTACGAGGACATGGGTTCCGTCGAGGATCCCGCGGTCCTGCTCATCATGGGCCTGTCCGCTCAATTGACGTTGTGGCCCATGGATTTCTGTACCCGCCTCGTCGATGCGGGATACCGAGTGATCCGGATCGACAACCGCGACATCGGACTGTCCACGAAGATGACCGGGCAGAAGGTGCGGGGATCCCAGATCCTTCGGATGATCCGACACGAGCTCGGGATGTCCTCGGACGTCCCGTACACGATCGTCGACATGGCCTCCGACGCCGTCGGAGTACTCGATCACCTCGGCATCGACACCGTGCACGTCGTCGGTGCGTCGATGGGCGGGATGATCACTCAGGTCTTCGCCGGTAGCTACCCCGAACGAACCGAATCGGTGGGCATTCTCTTTTCGAGCACCAACGAGCCGTTCCTGCCTCCGCCGGACCCACGCGCTCTGCTGCCCCTGCTCGGTGGCGTCGGGAAGGACGCCACGAAAGAACAGATCATCGCGCATTCGGCGAAGACGCTGTCCACCATCGGCTCTCCCGGATTCCGCACTCCACTGGAGGAGCAACTGGAGATCGCGCAGGTGATGTACGAGCGCAACTACAACCCGTCGGGCGTCGTACGTCAGATGGCTGCGATCACCGGCACCGGAAGTTTGCGGCCCTACGCGAAGAAGATCACCGCACCGACCACCGTCATCCACGGCACCGCCGACAGACTGGTCCGACCGTCCTGCGGCAAGGCCATCGCCCGCGCCGTCCCAGGTGCCGAACTGACGCTGATCGACGGCATGGCCCACGATCTACCGGCAGCGTTGCTCGACCGCATCAGCGGCATAATCCTGGCCAACTTCGCTCGCGCGAACGCGGCCTAGATCTTCGGCGAGACATACGACTAAGGCCGGCCTCCCACAGGGAGACCGGCCTTGGTTCGGAGCTGTCGAATTACGCGTTCGCGTCGTCCTCGAGGAGGTTGCGCGTACGGTTCGGATCGACCTGGACGCCGGGTCCGGTGGTGGTCGAAACGGTGACCTTCTTGACGTAACGACCCTTGGCCGACGACGGCTTCGCACGCAGGATCTCGTCCAGCGCTGCGCCGTAGTTCTCCACCAGCTTGGTCTCGTCGAACGAGGCCTTGCCGATGACGAAGTGCAGGTTGGCCTGCTTGTCGACGCGGAAGTTGATCTTGCCGCCCTTGATGTCGTTGACAGCCTTGGTCACGTCGTTGGTGACCGTGCCCGTCTTCGGGTTCGGCATCAGGCCACGCGGTCCGAGGACACGGGCGATGCGGCCGACCTTGGCCATCTGATCAGGGGTGGCGATCGCAGCGTCGAAGTCCAGGAATCCGCCCTGGATGCGCTCGATCAGATCTTCTGCTCCGACGACGTCGGCTCCTGCTGCCTCGGCCTCTGCGGCCTTCTCACCAGCGGCGAAAACAATAACCCGAGCGGTCTTGCCGGTGCCGTGGGGAAGGTTGACGGTGCCGCGCACCATCTGATCCGCCTTGCGGGGATCGACGCCGAGTCGCACTGCAACCTCGACGGTGGGGTCGAACTTACTCGACGCGGTCTCCTTGGCCAGCTTTGCGGCTTCGAGAGGCGAGTAGAGGTTGTCCTGGTCGATCTTTGCGGCCTGCTCGAGGTAGGCCTTGCTGCGCTTTGCCATGTCTTGCTGTCCTTCGTTCGAGTTCAGTGTGGTTGACGAGCCTGGCCGGCTCTCCCACGTGTATTGCTGTTACTGCTGAGGGCTGAAAATCAGCCTTCGACCGTGATGCCCATCGAGCGAGCAGTGCCGGCGATGATCTTCGCGGCCTGATCGATGTCGTTGGCGTTGAGGTCTTCCTGCTTGGTCTTGGCGATCTCGCGCACCTGATCCATGGTCACCTTGGCGACCTTGGTCTTGTGCGGCTCGCCGGAGCCCTTTGCCACGCCTGCAGCCTTGAGCAGCAGCTTGGCAGCGGGAGGAGTCTTGAGCTTGAAGTCGAACGTGCGGTCTTCGTAGACCGAGATCTCGACCGGCACGACGTTGCCGCGCTGCGACTCCGTCGCGGCGTTGTACGCCTTGCAGAACTCCATGATGTTGACGCCGTGCTGGCCCAATGCGGGGCCGACGGGCGGTGCCGGGTTGGCGGCACCGGCCTGGATCTGAAGCTTGATGATCCCGGCTAGCTTCTTCTTCTTCGGGGGCATTTCTTTTTCCTTGTATTCGCTCGGGTTTCTTGCGGTTGCTACTGCAAGTCTGTGCGCGCGGCTTCTAGATCTTGGAGACCTGGGTGAAGCCGAGCTCGACCGGGGTTTCACGGCCGAAGATCGATACCAACACCTTGAGCTTCTGCTGCTCTGCGTTGACCTCGCTGATGCTGGCGGGGAGGGTGGCGAACGGGCCGTCCATGACGGTGACCGACTCGCCGACCTCGAAGTCGACCTCGATGGTCGGCTTCGACGTGGTGTCGCCACTCTGGTCGCTTGCGCCCGCGGTCGCTTTCGCGTCCTTCTTGGCGCCTTCCTGCGGCATGAGGAACTTGACGACCTCGTTGATGGTCAACGGTGACGGACGCGACGTCGCGCCGACGAATCCGGTGACGCCGGGGGTGTTGCGCACCGCGCCCCAGGACTCGTCGTTGAGTTCCATGCGGACCAGGATGTAGCCGGGCAGAACCTTACGGTTGACCTGCTTGCGCTGACCGTTCTTGATCTCGGTGACCTCTTCGGTGGGAACTTCCACCTGGAAGATGTAGTCGCCGACGTCGAGGTTCTGCACACGGGTCTCGAGGTTGGCCTTGACCTTGTTCTCGTATCCGGCGTACGAGTGGATGACGTACCAGTCGCCGGGAGCGCGGCGCAGAGCCGCCTTCATCTCGGCAACGGGATCCTCGGGTTCGGCAGTGACGTCGGCATCGGCCGCGTCGGCACCGTCGACGGCAACTTCCTCGCCGGTCGCTGCTGCGACGTCGGCCTTGATTGCTTCGTCGGTCTCGCGGTCCTGAGCGGCCTGCTCCGCTTCGAGGCCCTGCTTGGTCGCCTCGACATCGGCGTCGAATGCGGCCACTTCGGTGGCGTCGTTGTGCGGCGTGCTCACGTCAGCACCCTTTCTCTAGTTTCCTGCTCGGTTCGATCGTCGAAAAGTCAGCCGTGTCGGTCAGCCGAACAGCCAGCCGACGCCCTTGAGGAACAACACGTCGAGACCGCTGATGTACGCGACCATGAACGCCAGGAAGACGAGCACGACGGTGGTGTACGTGACCATCTGCTTCTTGTTCGGCCAGATGACCTTGCGCAGCTCGGCAACGACCTCGCGGAAGAACTGCAGCAGCCGAAGAAAAACGTTGGGACGCTTGTCCGCCTTGGTCTTGCCCGAACGTCCCTTGCCGGACTTGGCTTTCGCCGGCGTGGTGGGAGCCTTCGTCACCGACACCGCGGCACTGCTGCGTGACCTGCTCGACGATCGTTTACCGGTGGGCACCACTGCATCTGCAGCGGTTTCACCGGCGGACGTATCAGCATCGGAGAGACGGCCCTCGGAGCCAGGTACGACGTCGTCTGGGGTCGAAGAGTCCTCGAACTCCCCCGATCGACCGTCGCGCTTACCGCGCTCCTCGCTCACGTCGTTCCTCTCAGTTGCTGACACCTTGGGCAGGGGCGACAGGACTTGAACCTGCAACCTACGGTTTTGGAGACCGTTGCTCTACCAATTGAGCTACGCCCCTTCGGCCGAAACTTCTCGGCCGCTCTGGTGTCCATCCAACTCACGCGAAGACCCACGCACCCTCAGGAAGAGGACGCGGGCAGCGCAGAGCGCCGGATTACCCCAGAAATCTCAGTGTACTGCACACCCTTCGGAACAGATAAATCCCGTCGTCCCGGCCACGAACTGCCTCAGCCGGATCGACATGCTCAGGCCAAACGTACCGTTGCGGTCGCTCGCCCGAAAATCTTCTTGCCCGCGGACTTCGCGACGATGGCAACGGTCGCAGTTCGCGCGTCGGCGTCCATCGATTTGATCTTGCCGGTGAACTCGACCTTCGCTGCGGAATCTGCCGAGACGTATACCGGGGTGGAGAAGCGCACGTTGTACTCGATGACCGCACCCGGATCGCCGAGCCACGATGTGACGAAGCCTGCGCCGAGACCCATCGTGAGCATGCCGTGCGCGATCACGTTGTCCAGTCCGGCCATCTCGACTACTTCGTCGCTCCAGTGGATCGGGTTGGGATCGCCGGACACACCGGCATAGTTCACCAGGTCGCCGCGGGTCAGAGACACGATCCGCTCGGGCAGGGCGTCGCCGACCGAGACGTCGTCGAAGCTACGAAGCGCCATGCCTGATCACTTCCTTGACCGCGTGAGCGATGTTCTCGTCGATCTCGCCACCGGTACGAGCCACAATGGTCGTCCACGTGGTCTGCACGAGGTCGCCATTCTGGTCGGTGATGATGTTCTTGGTGGTCATGATGTCGCTGCCGCTCATCTGCCGGAACGACTCGAGATACACGTCGCAGAAGATCCGGTCACCGACCTGGAGCGGTCGATGGAATTCCAGCCGCTGATCGGTCTGCAGAATCTGGCTGGGGTCGTAACCGGTGATGACCTCTTGCAACATCCGGGTCTGCGACATGATGCCGAGCAGCGAAACGAAGGTCAAGGGCGCGAGGAGACCGTCGTAACCGAGGCCCTTCGCTGCGTCCTCGTCGTGGTGCGCGGGATGAGAATCTTGGACGGCACGCGCATACTCACGAATCTTCTCGCGGCCGACCTCGTAGAAGTCGTCGACGCGGAAATGAGAACCGACCATGGACGCCGCGTGTGCGGACGCATCCATGGTCGGGACGTCATGTGGAGCTTGTGACACGGTGGAGACCTTTTCTACCCTGGACGCAAGAGCCGTTAGGGGAAGAAAATGCGACCTAACGCCGGGCGC
This sequence comes from Rhodococcus sp. WWJCD1, assembly GCF_002258735.1. Taxonomy (NCBI): domain Bacteria; kingdom Bacillati; phylum Actinomycetota; class Actinomycetes; order Mycobacteriales; family Nocardiaceae; genus Rhodococcus; species Rhodococcus sp. WWJCD1. The sequence continues at coordinate 468,732 of NZ_NOXY01000020.1, read as the reverse complement.
CGATTAGAGATCGGAACTGCGAACCAGCGAGCCGTGCAATCTAGCGAGATTCGCGGTGAGCCCGGTGCGTTCCGCAGTTGGAGCAGAACTTCTTCAACTCGATACGGTCGGGATCGTTCCGACGGTTCTTCTTGGTGATGTAGTTGCGGTGCTTGCAAACCTCGCAGGCCAAGGTGATCTTGGGCCGCACATCGGTGGAGGAGGCCACTGGACGCCTACTTTCGGGTAAATCTGATCTGGGTCAATCAGGACTGTTCATGGGTGCTACTGGTCGTGCTTGCCTACTGTGTAGCGGTGACCGGACTTGAACCGGCGACGCAACGATTATGAGTCGTTTGCTCTACCAACTGAGCTACACCGCCTCAGGTGCTCATCGTCTACCATCCCACGTGAGGAACGCGACGTCGAGCAATCCAATCCAGCGAGCCCCCTAACGGAATCGAACCGTTGACCTTTTCCTTACCATGGAAACGCTCTACCGACTGAGCTAAGGGGGCGGGATCAGTTCACGTTGCCGTGCGCTGAAGCCTTCAAGAGGTTACACATTCCGAGCGCCCAGTACCAAATTGCGTGGTCAGCGACCCATCCTTGTCCTCTTCACATGGAAACCCCAGCGAGAGAAACACTCGCCGGGGTTCCAGGTGTGGCAGATGTAGGATTCGAACCTACGTAGGCATAAGCCGACGGATTTACAGTCCGCTCCCATTGGCCGCTCGGGCAATCTGCCGTGCTGCGATCGAAGCTCGTACTGCTCTTCGGCGCGGTGAGAAGAATACAACGAACGTCCCCCCGGAACGCAAACCGGGTGGATACGGTCGGTAGCGGGCCGATAAAGTCCCTGCAGGATGTGAGCCGACCCCATCGCCACATCAAATATTTCGATTCGACTGGAGAGTGTGAGAAGTGGCTGATTCGTCCTTCGACGTAGTGAGCAAAGTCGACCGCCAGGAAGTGGACAACGCTCTGGGACAGGCCGCGAAGGAGCTGGCGACCCGCTTCGACTTTCGCGGATCCGACACCAGCATCGAATGGTCCGGCAGCGGCGAGTCCGAGACCATCGTCATCACGTCCGAATCCGAGGAGAAGGTCAAAGCTGCCCTGGACGTGTTCAAGGAGAAGCTGATTCGACGCGACGTCTCGCTCAAGGCCTTCGAGACCAACGATCCTGCCGCGTCGGGCAAGGTCTACAAGGTCACCGGCAAGCTCGTACAGGGCATCACCACCGAGAACGCCAAGAAGATCTCGAAGAAGATTCGCGACGACGGCCCCAAGGGCGTCAAAGCGCAGATCCAGGGCGACGAGCTGCGCGTGAGCAGCAAGAAGCGCGACGACCTGCAGGCCATCCAGCAGTTGCTCAAGAACGAGGATTTCGGAATCGCACTGCAGTTCGTCAACTACCGATAGAGCGGCTTCTCACCTGGGTCGTTCCGCAGGCTCCACTCCTGCGCCGCATGTGAGTGCTGAGCCTGCGGTCGTTCCGCAGGCTCCACTCCGGCCTTCGTAGCAGTGGTCGAAGTTTCGCTCACATGCGGCGCAGCCGCTCAATACGGCCGGTGGCCGGCCATCCGTTCGAGTCGCTCGATGCGGTCGGCCATCGGCGGGTGGGTGGCGAAGAGCGCACCCGCCTTGTCACCGATCCGGAACGGATTGGCGATCATCAGATGTGACTCCGCCGCCAGCCGCGGCTCCGGCGGCAGCGGTGCCAGCTGCACACCCTGCTCGAGCTTGCGGAGCGCCGACGCCAGCGCCAGAGGATCGCCGGTCAGCTCGGCACCGGACTGGTCGGCCTGGTACTCACGCGAGCGAGAGACCGCCAGGCGAACCAGACTGGCCGCAATGGGCCCCAGCATCGACACCAGCAGCAGCGCGAGCGGGTTCGCTCCCCCGTTGCCGCGTCCGCCGAAGACGTTGGCGAAGAAGGCCAGGTTCGCCAGACCCGAGATGACCGACGCCATCGCACCGGCAACCGACGAGATCAGGATGTCGCGGTTGTAGACGTGCGACAGCTCGTGGCCGAGCACCGCGCGCAGTTCCCGCTCGTCGAGGATCCGCAGAATGCCCTCGGTGCAGCACACGGCCGCGTTGCGGGGGTTTCGACCGGTGGCGAAAGCGTTGGGATTGTTGGTCGGACTCACGTACAACGCGGGCATCGGCTGATGAGCGGCCGTCGCCAACTCGCGCACGATCCGATACATTGCCGGCTGCTCGATCTCGGTCACCGGCACCGCATGCATCGACCGCAAGGCCATCTTCGCGCTGTTGAAATACGCATAGCCGTTGACCCCGACGGCCAAGACGATCGAGCCGACCAGAATGGTCGCGTTACCGAACAGCGATCCGATGAAGACGATGAGTGCAGACATTCCGACCAACAGGCCGAAAGTCTTCGCGCCGTTCGCATAACCGTTCATGTCCGAAGTGCCTCCTCGTACCGGGTGTTACTACCCGATTCAACGAAAAGACCCCGAGCTGCGGTTCCCGGGCCTTGCCCAGGTCGTCAGCCCACGCGTTCGACGGTGTAGTTCACCAACCGGCCGAGTGCATCGTTGGCCGGTCCCTGCGGCAACTGCGCGAGCTCTGCGTGGGCTCGAGCTGCGTATTCACCGAGCGTCTTCTTGGCCGAGACCATTCCCGGCGAGCGCTGCAACAGCTCGAGGGCCTCGGTGACCAAGGCGTCCTCGGTGACCGGGCCGGCCAGGATCTCGCGCAGCCGGTCGCCGTCCGCACCCTCCTCGCGCAGCGCGAAGAGCACCGGGAGAGTGTGTACGCCCTCCCTCAGATCGGTGCCGGGGGTCTTGCCGGACTGCTCGGTGGCCGAGGAGATGTCGATGATGTCGTCGGAGATCTGGAAGGCGGTGCCGACGGCGTCACCGAGGCGCTCGAGGCGTCCCACGTGCTCGGCGTCGCCGCCACTGAACGTTCCGCCGAAGCGTCCGCACGACGCGATCAGCGATCCGGTCTTCTCCCACACGACCTTCAGGTAGTGCGCGACGGGATCCTCGGTGCCCTTGGCTCCGATCGTCTCGCGCATCTGCCCGGTGACGAGTTCGGCGAAGGTCTCGGCGATGATGCGGACGGCGTCGGGACCGAGTGTGGACACCAGCCGCGACGCATGCGCGAACAGGTAGTCGCCCGCGAGAATCGCCACACTGTTGCCCCAGCGTGAGTTCGCGCTCTCCGCACCGCGGCGCATCGACGCCTCGTCCATGACATCGTCGTGATAGAGCGTCGCGAGATGAACCAGTTCGACGACCGTGGCGGCGGTGACGATCGCGGGGTCTGTCGGTGACGGTCCCAGCTGGCCGGTGAGCACCGTGAACAGGGGCCGGAATCGCTTTCCGCCGGCCTTGGCCAGGTGCAGCGCGGCCTCGGTCAGGAACTCTTCTCCATCGGAGAGTTCGCTGATCATCAGCTCTTCGACGCGTGCGAGGCCGTCGGCGACGGATCGCGCGAGCTCCGGGTCACCCAGGTCGACTCCGGCAACGACCGTTGCTACGGCAGCGTCGTCTGTACTCACGATGTTGGTCCCTGTCCTGTCGTCGACGTGCCGGCGGGAGCAGCTCAAGCGCCGCTGCTCGCCTTCTACCGTAGTGAACCTAGCGTGCACACCGGTGCGACGGTGTCACCGACCACAGGTGACGCTTCACTCACCCAGGTTGCCGGAAATGACTTCGAGGGTCGCGGCCATCGCTGCCGACGCCCTGTCCCCCAACGCGTCGGTCAGCGCCGCCATCAGTCCCTCCAGCAGGATCACGTGCGGAATCCGGCTGGTGACAGCGAGTTCGCGCTGGAAACTGAGATCTCGCATGCCCACCACCAGAGCGATGTCCGACGCGGCCGCGAGAGTCGAGCGAGCGAACGAGGTCACCGACACCACAATTGCCCCTCGTTCCCGAGCAGCCTGCGCGGCCTTGGTCGAAGCGCTCGTCGCGCCCGATCCACTGATGATCAGGGCGACATCACGGTCGGTGAGAAGCCGAACGGCAACCTGCTGGGCGATGGAGTCGGTGGGAGCGTGCGAGCGCAGACCCAACGAGCGCATCCGGGCATCGGTATCGGCAGCCAGCGCAGCCGAAAGCCCGTTTCCGATGACCACGATGGACTCGGCACCGGCGAGGGTGGACACGGCGCGCGTGACGTCCTCGGCGGTGAGCAGAGCCGTCATCGCCGCAATGGACTCACCGACATGGGCGAACGTCTCCGTGACGATCGCGAAGGGGCCGTCTGCCGAACGCTCCTGGGTGGGCAGCGCGCGCGCCGCGTCACGCGCGAGCAGCACCCGCAACTGCTGATAGCCGCCGAAGCCGAGACTCTGACAGGTGCGCACCACCGAGGCCCGCGATGCGCCTGCTGCATCGGCGACCTGCTGCGAGGACATCTCGACGATATCGGCGGGACGTTCGAGAAAGACTTCGGCGACGGCCCGCTCGGCCGGCAGCAACGACGGAATGATCGATCTGATGTGCGGGACGACTCCACCCGGCGCGAGATCCATGCTCATATCTTGCTCGTACCTTTTCTCTGCCGGCCCGATATGGTCGCTCCGCGGGCTGCGCTCCTGCCCCATCTGGTCGCTCCGCGGGCTCCGCTCCTGCCCCAGTGTCCGTCGATGATGCGGCGACGCACCCGCCCGGAGATCTGATCGATGATCACGGTGATGACCACGACGACGATCAGCAGCATGCCCACAGCACCCCACTGCCGGTACTGCACATTGTCGACCAGCATGCTGCCGATACCGCCTGCACCGATCAAACCCAGGATGGCCGACGCACGAACATTGATCTCGAAGCGATAGAGCCAGAACGCGAACACCTCGGGGGCGACATCGGTCCACAGTCCCCACCGCACGATCTGCGCCGTCGAACCACCTGCGGCCCGAGCCGCTTCGATCGGCCCCTTCTCGGCACCTTCGATGGCCTCGTATCCCCATTTGCCGAGGGTGCCCACCGAGCCGATGGCAATGGCGAGCGCTCCGGTGAACGCGGTGAGCCCGGTGACCGAGAGGATGAGAATTGCGATGACCACCTCGGGCACCGCCCTGATGACCGCGAACACCACGCGCAGCGGCCACCGCAGCCAGAGCGGCCCGATGTTCGCGGCCGCGAGGAAGCTCAGCGGAAACGACACGACTATGCCGAGCACCGTTCCGAACCACGCCATCTGCACCGACTCGATGGTGGCCGAGACGGCCTTGCCCAGCGCGGAGACGTCCGGCGGGACGAACATCAGCCCCGCGTAGCGCACCAGGTTCTGCGGTAGCTCCAGCAGCCTGTCCCAGCGAATCTCGATGCCGTACAACGACAGTGCGAACAGTGCGACGATGCCGACCCACACCGCGGTGCGCAGGGGGTTGCGTGGTTTGCGCGGCCGAGCCGGGGTGACGCGGGTGGTGCGGTCGATGACGCTCATCCGACCAACTTTCGACGGGCCCAGGACGAGATCAGTTCCAGCGCCAGGACGATGACGAGAATCTCGAGGATGATGAGGCTGAGTTGGTGATACTTGTAGAAGGTGCGGACGTTGTCGATGAGCATGCCGAGGCCACCTGCGCCGACGAGTCCGATGACCGCCGAGGCTCGGACGTTCAGCTCCAACGTGTAGAGACTCTGCGAGACGAACGCCGGAAAGATCTGCGGCGCAACAGCACTGCGATCGGCCGCAATCCAGGTGCCTCCGGCAGCGAGGGCCGCTTCCTGCGGACCGCGATCGACGGAGTCGAGTGCCTCGGAGACGAGCTTGACGATGATGCCGACGTTGAACACGATCAGCGCCAGAATTCCCGACAACGCTCCGGTCCCGACCACCGCGACCAACACCGCCGCGTACAACAGATCAGGTACGGCGCGAACGACATTCATGATTCCGCGCACGACCGTCAGCAACGGTCGATTCGGGTTGGTGACATGTGAGGCCGCAAAACTGAGCGGAAAGGAGACGGCGGCACCGATGGCGGTCGCGATGACGGCCATCTGTAGCGTCTCGAGGATCGCGTCAACGGTTTCGGGGAAGAACCAGTAGTCGGGCTGCATCAGCTGCACGAGTTTGCCGGTCGCGTTGCCCCAGTTGTCGATGATGTCGCCGAGGTCGGCACCGACACCGATCCCGGCCCAGACCGTGATGACAGCGACAATGGCGAATGCCACAACGGTTTTCCAGGCCGACCGCGGCTTGACCGGGCGAGTTGCCAGCGGCGCACTCACAGTTCGGCCTTGGCTTCCAGCACGTCCTCGGCGGTCAGCGAGCGACCGTAGATACTCTCGAACACCGCTTCGTCGGCGTCCCGGCCATGGCCGTCGAACACGACCTTGCCGTCGCGCAGTCCGATCAACCTGTCGCCATAGCGCCTGGCCAGATCGAGGAAGTGCAGGTTGACGACGACGGTGATGCCGAGCTCTGCGTTGATGCGCTGCAGATCCCGCATGACGACGTGCGAGGTCGGCGGATCGAGCGAGGCCACCGGTTCGTCCGCGAGGATCACCCGCGGCTGCTGCGCCAATGCTCGCGCGATGGCAACACGTTGTTGTTGCCCACCGGAGAGCGACGACGCCTTCTGATAAGCCTTGCCGACGATCTCGACTCGTTCGAGCGCCTGCATTCCCAACTCGGTGTCCTCCGCCGACCACGCACCGAGCAGTGTTCGCCACATCGGCGAGCTGTGCAGCCGGCCCATCATCACGTTGTTCAACACGCTGGTGCGCTTGGCGAGGTTGAAGCCCTGGAAGATCATGCCGATGTCGCCGCGCAGATCCCGTAAACCTTTGTTGCTCAAGCTGTTCACAGCACGATCACCGACGGTCACGGTGCCGGAGGTGGCCGGAACGAGGCCGTTGATGGTGCGAATCAGCGTGGACTTTCCTGCGCCCGACAACCCCACGACGGCAACCATCTGGCCCGCCGGAATCTCCAGCGTCACGCCGTCGAGCGCGGTGTGGCCGCCCGCATAGGTGACCGAGACGTCGTCGAATGCGATGCTGTCGCCGCTCATCCGAATCAGTTCCCCAGGCCGATGGAGTCCGCCTCGGTCTGCGCCTGCTGGAGCGCAGCGGGATCGGCCTTGTCGAGTCCGGTGATCTGGTAGATCGCCGTCAGAGCCTCGACGCCCTCGGGGGTGGACGCGTAATCCTCCATCGCGTCCGAGATGCGCTGCTGTAGATCAGGGCTGAGCGAACTGCTGATCGAGACACCGTCGTTGGGGATTTCGTTGGTCAGCGCGAAGACCACCAGATTCTTCGCCACATCGGGGGTGTCCTTCACGACGGTTTCGCGGGCGTCCCAGAACGACACACCCACCTCGTCGTCGCCGTTGTTCACCGACAGCACCGCCGCCGGGTGCGAGGTGACCTGCGTCAGGTCGAGGTCGGTGGTGGAGTCGATGCCCACCGCCTTCAGCGCGGCGGAGGGGAAGACGAATCCGGCCGAGGACGCTGACTGCAGCATGACGGTCTTGGCATCCTTCATCTTGCTCAGCGAGTCGAGTCCTGCTGGGCCCGTGCCACCTTCGGTTCCGTTGCAGTACAGCAGGCCGTTGGCTCCCGTGACGGGTGCGTCGTCGCAGTACTTGTCGGGGTTGTTGGTGTAGAACTGCGCCGCGTACGTGGTCTTGCCCTTACGCACCGTCTGCAGAGCCGGCTCGGCACCGTACTTGTTGCAGGCCTGCACCATCTGCAGCGGTGGCAGCATGCCGATCTGCGCCTGGTTCGCACCGATGGCCTCCACCGCCGCCTGGTAGTCCTGAGTGATGACGCCGCGGACGGGGATGCCGAGGCGCTCGGTCAGTGCGTCCTGCAGTGGCTTGACGGTTTCGACGAGCTTGTTGGCATCCCCCGAGGGGACGAGTGCGAGCGTCAGCTCGGACGGGTCGGCAGCGTCTGCAGCGCTGGACCCGGTGCAGGGCGACGCAGCCGAGGACTCGGTGGTGGACTCGTCGCGGGCACCGCACCCGGCGAGCGAGGCAGTGAGCAGTCCGGTGGCAACCACCGCGAGCAAGGGCGTACGAATTCTCATGACTGTCCTTCATGGGTGAGTGCGAATGCTGCTGGATCGGTGGACCATTCGAGGAGTTCGTCGTACATGGCCTGAAACGTCGAGGCGCAGAACGTCGCCTCCGGCCGAGGATGACCGTGACGGTCGATGTAGGCGGTGACGGCGCCGCGACGATGCGGCGCGTCGAGATCGTTGCGCCAGATGTCGCCGACGCTGGCCAGTAGATGCGGTGGCCGCGTGTCCAGTAGCGACTCCACCAGCTCGGGCATTTTCTCGGGCTTACCTGCATCGGTGAACACACGGTCCATGCGCCCGGTCAGACCGAGACGCTCGAGGGTTTCCATCACGCCGCGCTGTGGGGCATTGGTAGCCAGCACGACCTCGGCGGACACACGGCCGAGGAATGCCGCGAGCCCGGCGGGAGCCCACACCTCGAGCTCGCCCGCCGCCAGGCGTTCGCGGGAGTGCGCGTACGCCGCGGCAAGGGTGGCAGCATCGACGCCCATCGACAGGTGCTGGACGGCGGAGTAGCCGTCGAGGTACTCCCCCGCACCGGTCTCGAGGAAAGCCGTCAACCCGGCGCGGAGTGTTTCGGCAGAGGCCGTGTCGAGGCCGTCGGCGACAGCGTCTGCGTACGCCCGCACGGGGTCGTCGCCGAGGCAGACGGTGCCGTCGAAGTCGAGTAGGAGGATCGGTCGGTGCACGTGAGAGACGCTAGACCCGTCGTGAACGATCCGTCCATAGATTCTGAATCTATGAAACAAGCGTTCACACGGCGTTAACCGGAGGCCCTCGACGCACCCGTTCGTGTAAATCCGGATACTGGAGTACGTGAGCACTCCCCAGCCGGCCCCACCCACCACGACCGACGTTCTGGTCGTGGGCGCGGGCCCTGCAGGATCGTCCGCGGCGGCGTGGGCAGCGCGATCCGGCCGCGACGTCGTCCTCGTCGACGCAGCCGTCTTTCCTCGCGACAAGACCTGCGGCGACGGCCTGACGCCTCGCGCCGTCGCCGAACTCGATCAGCTCGGCCTGGGCGAATGGGTGCGCGGCAAAGCACGCAATCGCGGTCTGCGGTTGAGCGGATTCGGCCAGGAACTGCAGCTCGAGTGGCCGAGCAAATCCCTGCCCACTGTCGGAAGTGCCGTTCCCCGAACCGAATTGGACGATCGAATTCGCGCGGTTGCCGTCGAATCCGGGGCGGTCATGGCCGAGGGGTCGAAGGCCGTTGCCGTCACCCGAGAGGGAAACTCCGTCCGGTCGGTGACGTTGCAGACCGCCACAGGCACCCACGAGATCTCCTGCCGCACACTGATCGTTGCCGACGGCGTCCGCTCCACCCTGGGCAAGCAACTCGGGCGGCAGTGGCATCGGGACACCGCCTTCGGCGTCGCGGCTCGCGCGTACATCACCTCGGGACGCAGCGACGACGAGTGGATCAGCTCGCACCTCGAATTACGTGATGCCGCAGGCACTCTGCAGCCCGGTTACGGCTGGGTCTTCCCGCTGAACGACGGGAACATCAACATCGGCGTCGGCACCCTGGCCACGGCCAAGAAACCGGCACCCGGCGCGTTGCGCCCGTTACTCGACCTCTACACCCAACAGCGGCGTCCGGAATGGGCGTTGACAGGCGAACTGCGTGCGGTGGCGTCGGCGCTGCTTCCGATGGGCGGTGCCGTCTCCGGTGTCGCGGGCATCAACTGGGCCATCATCGGCGACGCCGCAGCGTGCGTGAACCCACTCAACGGCGAGGGCATCGACTACGGACTCGAGGGCGGCCGCATGGTGATCGACCTGCTCGATCACCCCGACCTCACCGACGCCTGGCCGACCCTGCTGCGCGAGCACTACGGACAGGCGTTCTCCATTGCGCGACGCCTCGCCGGTCTGTTGACCGTGCCGAGATTCCTGCCCGCAGCGGGACCGGTGGGCATGCGCTCGCGGGCCCTGATGAAAGTTGCCGTCCGCTGCATGGGCAACCTCATCACCGAGGCCGACAGTGACCTCGTCGCCCGCACCTGGCGGGCATCGGGAACCGGGTCACTGAAAATCGACTCCCGGCCGCCATTTTCGTGAACCGCTCTACGGTCGAGTTGCCTTGTGCAGCGCCACGATTCCACCGGTGAGGTTGCGCCACTGCACATCCGTCCAGCCGGCATCGGCGATGCGCTGCGCCAACTGTTCCTGCGTGGGCCAGGCACGGATGGACTCGGCCAGGTAGACGTAGGCATCGGGGTTACTGCTCACTGCACGAGCGACTTTCGGAAGCGCCTTCATCAGGTACTCCATGTACACGGTGCGGAACGGGCCGAATACCGGGGTGGAGAATTCCGACACCACAAGGCGTCCACCGGGTTTGGTGACGCGGGCGATCTCGCGCAGTCCGGCGTCGAAGTCCGAGACATTGCGGAGGCCGAACGAGATGGTGGCCGCATCGAAACTGGCGTCGGCGTAAGGCAGCGCCATCGCGTCACCCGCTACCATCGGAACGCCGCGTTGCAATCCCGCCTGCAACATGCCCTTGGAGAAGTCGGTGGCCACGCACCAGGCTCCACTGCGGCCGAGCTCGACGGTCGAGACCCCGGTACCTGCTGCAAGGTCGAGTACCCGCTCTCCGGGTTCGAGAGCCAACGCTCGACGAGTGAGCTTGCGCCAACTGCGGTCCTGCCCGAACGACAGAACCGTGTTGGTGATGTCGTATCGACGGGCGACGCCGTCGAACATCGACGCCACCTCGTGGGGCTCTTTTGCCAGGGTTGCGCGTGATGTCTGGGCCACGAGGTCCAGACTACTCAAGCAATCTTCTGCACCCGCGGCGCTGTGATGCCTTGCACGTCGTAGTAATGAGAGATCAGCTCGTCGCAGATGGCCGGCCAGGTGCGGTGCAGAACCGACTTACGAGCGGCGTCGCCGAAGCGGGTGCGGGCGATGGGTTCGGCCAGCGCTCCGACGGCGCTGGGCAGCAGCTCGGTGAACCTCTCGACCGGCAGCAGATAGCCGTTGCGGCAATGCGAGATCAGATCGCGCGGGCCGCCGGCGTCGGGTCCGATGACGGGCACTCCGCTGGCAAGTGCTTCCTGCACTGCCTGGCAGAAGGTTTCGTGTTCGCCGGGATGCACGAAGACGTCGAAACTGGCGTACGCCTGCGCGAGTTCGACGCCACCGAGTTGACCGGTGAAGATCGCGGTGGGCATCAATTTCTGCAGCGCTGCAGTGTCGGGTCCGCCGCCGACGATCACCAGCTGGATCGACGGGTCTGCGGCGAGGACGGCGAGCCGCTCGACATGCTTCTCCGGGGCGAGCCTGCCGACGAAGCCGACGATCAGCTTCTCGCCTGCTCCCCACTGGCTCCTGAGCGTCTGCGACTTGGCAGAGGGTGCGAAGCGGACGGCGTCCACTCCCCTGGCCCAACGATGGACGCGCGGGATGCCGTGCAGCTCCAGAGCGTCGACGGCGGAGGTGGACGGTGCCAGGGTGCGGGCCGCCCCGCGGTGCAGTCTCCTGGTCCAGCGCCACGCCGCCTTGGACGTCAGGCCCAGGCCGTAACTCGCGGCGAAACCGGCGACATCGGTCTGATAGACGGCAACGGCGGGCACGTCCAATCGGTTGGCGGCGGCCAGGCCACCGGCCCCGAGCAGGAACGGCGAGGCCAGATGCACGACGTCGGGGGCGAACTCGCGCAATGCCGACACCATGCCGAGTCCGGGGACCCCGACGGGCAACGAGCTCACCTTCGGAACCATCACGGACGGCACCCGATGCACCGGAACGTTGTCGTGCCACGTCGCAGCCTTCGGGCCGGACGGATTGTCCGGGGCGATGACGATGGCATCGTGCCCGGTCTTGTCGAGGTGTTCGAGGACACGGATCACCGAGTGGGTGACGCCGTTCATGTTGGGTAAGAACGATTCCGCAACGATGGCTACTCGCACGATCCTCAGTGTGGGCGGCCTCGCCGTCGACCAGGTATGGACAACGTTACGTATGGGCCAACGTCACACGAATTGCGTGAGCACCCACGACGGATCGGGGTTGGTGCGGTGCTCGGACGCGGCGAACACCGTCGGGACCGTCTCGTTGCCGTCGTTGACCGACCGAACCCGCGCTGCCGCAGCAGGATCCTGGCGGATGCTCGTCCACACTGCTTTCTTCCCGCGTAGCAGCAGCGCCACCCGCAGTCGCAGGCAGAAGATGCAGCCCGGGCGCCAGTAGATCAACGGCACCGACTTCTCTGCCGCGAGCTCTCGCGAGGCGTCGTCGGACAGAGAACGCGGATACAGCACCGGAGTCGTCAGAACGAGTAGGAACACCACGGCAAGCACCATCACGACGATCGACGACGCGATGTTGCCGAAATTCACCAACGCGAACCCGGCCACCGCGGCGAGAGCGGCGATGCCCCACTGCTTGGCGTTACGCATACTTTGCCTCCTTGCGACGGAGCCAGAACAACACAGGCCCGGCTATCAACCATGTGACGACGATGACCGATCCGGCCGGAACGATGGCGACGGTGGCGTCACGGCCTGCGACCCGCACCAGCAATTCGACGTCGTCGGGATCGGCCTTGTAGTACTCGACCTCGATGCGTTGGCCCGCGACGAGGTTGGTGGGATACAGGACGCCGAGCGCCGGGTTGTGCGTCACGCCGTCCGGAGTGATGAAGCTGACGGCGGACCGCAGCTTGCCTGCCGACAGTACTTCGGCGGTGGCGGTGCCCTTGTCGGAATCGATGGTGACGTCGTTTCGCCAGGCTCCGACCACCAGCAACACCGCCAGCACCGAAATCGAAGTGGCGACCACGAGCACGACGAGCCGGGTCCTGCGCAGGGTTCGGCTTCCTCGGGCTGTGTCGGTCACTTCGACAGATTACTTCGCAGCCGATCGGGCTCGGCTCGGGTAGCGTCTGCTCTCATGTCTCGCAGCTTCGAATTCACCGTCGAATCGCCCAATCCTCCCGCTGAAGTGCACGCTGCACTCACCAGCGAGGACCAGTGGGCAGCCCGCTTCGCCAAGGCGAAGAAGACGGACGGGTACGAGATGACCAAGCACGCCGACGGCGGTCTGACGGTCGACATCACCGAAGAGGTCGGCACCTCCGAACTCCCCGGATTCGTCACGAAGGTCATCAAGGGCAAGCTGATCGTCTCCCGCACCGATCATTGGGGACCGCTCGAGGGCGACCACGCCGAAGGAACGCTGATCGGCGGCACCACCGGTCTACCGGCGAAGGTGAACGGCACGCTGTCTCTTCGACCCGACGGAACCGGTGCGAAGTTGATCGTCAAGGGCGAATCGACGGTGAAGATTCCACTCGTCGGCGGCAAGATCGAGGACCTGATCAACAAGATGATCAAGGACATGATCGATCAGGAGACCGGCGAAACTCTCGAATGGGTTGCGGCGCAACAGAGCTAGCCGATGCCGATGCCCGAATCCTTGCGGGCGTAGAAGATCATCTCTCGACCCGGCCGGTCGGGAGCATCGCGGACCTCGCGGATCGTGAACCCGTGCTCGACGAGGGCGCTCTCCACCTCGTCGCGCTCGCGGAACCGCAGCGTCGAATCCGACGTCAGAACTTCACCGTCACTGACGAAGACGTACGTCCACCGAAAACTCACCACAGGCCCGTTCACCTCGGTGGTCTCCAGCCAGCTCTCCACCCGGCCCACACCCGGAATCTCGCGCACTGCGAAGGAGTCTCGTCTGTTCCACTCGGTCCAGGCCGTGCGAGCAGGTATGCGAGTCTCGAACACCAGACATCCGTCCGGACGCAGTGCATCGTGGATTCGCGCCAGCGTGAGCGACCAGTCGTCGTCGTCGACGATGGCCTGCGCGACGTTGCCCGTCATCGTCACCAGATCGACCTGGAGTGCCGGTAGGTCCCCGGCGTACCCCTGAACCCACCGAATCTGTTCGGCACCCGGTTTGCGTCGGGCCACCTCCAGTGATCCGGCCGCCGGATCGAGTGCGGTGACCGCTATCCCACGAGAGGCCAGGAGCAGCGCCAAAGCCCCTGTTCCGCAACCGATATCGAGCACATCGCGAGCATCGACATCCTGGGCCGCAGACACGTACACGTCCAGATCGGAGCGATCGCCTTCGAGCGCATCGTAGATGGCCGTCAGCCGGGGATGCTCGAACATCCGATCGGGCACGCTCTCTCGCCCCTACTACAACCGGGCGCGAATTGCCGCATGCAGATCCCGCAATCCCGATCGCTCCGTGGTCACTTCCAACACCCTGATCCCCTCGGCATGCGCGGTGAGTTCGGTTGCCAGCTCGGACAACTCGACCAAGCGATGCTCCACACGGTAGGCCGCGCACAACGCTCCGAGATCCATTCCGTGTGGCGTACCGAATACTCGCTCGAACACGCCCGCATACTGCGGATCCCCCTGCTCGAGCAGCTCGAAGATACCGCCGCCGTCGTCGTTGGCGACGACGATCGTCAGATCGTCGGGACGCGGCTCGCCGGTTCCGATGAGCATGCCCGCTGCGTCGTGCAGAAACGTCAGGTCCCCGAGAAGCGCTATGGTGCGCCGCTTTCCGGCCATCGCGGCACCGATGGCCGTCGAGACGGTGCCGTCGATGCCGGCAACGCCGCGATTGGAGAGGACCTTCACGCCCGGGATCGGAGTCGAGACGAGTGCTGCGTCGCGCACAGGGTTGGAAGCTCCGAGCACCAGCTGATCGCCGGGCTGCAGCGCAGACATCACGACGTCGGCCACGTGCAGCCCCGTCGGCTTGGGATGCTCTCGAAGTTGTTCGTGCACAGCCAGTTCGGCCCTGTCGGACAGGGTGGCGCAACGGGCGATCCAGGCGGGGTCGGGCGCACCGGTGGTGACCGCTCGGGTGCCGGTGGCCAACACGTTGCCCGAGACGTCGGGCCAACGCGGTCCGGTGGTGAGCGCGATGACGTCGACGGCGGGGTCGGCAAGCAGCGCCGAGACCTGGCGGTGCAGTGTCGGACGACCGGTGATGACGGCCTGACGCGGTTTCAACTGCGCCAGAGCCAAGGGGTGCAACGCAATTCCGTGCAGCGGCGCGGTCGGCTCGGCGACGGTCGGCAAGCCGGCAAGCTCAGGACGAACGGCGCCGCCGTGCCCGGATACGACCACGGTGTCGATTGTCAGGTCCAGCTCGACCGGCACGTCCAGCGTCGCCTGGGTGGTCGACGTCCACGGCATCCCGTCCGGACGCCCTTCGGGCCGCGCCCCCGGATCGCCGAGGGCGGGAACCAGAGGTTCACGCAGTGGAATATCGAAGTGCACGGGCCCGGCGTTGCCCGAGCGAGCGCCGCGCGCCGCAGCGATGACTCGCGAGACCGCGCTGCGCCACTGACTGTTCTGTTTCGGCCCCTCCTCGGCGAGCCCGAGGCTGATGGTCGCGCGAACCTGGGATCCGAACAGGCCGAGCTGCTCGATGGTCTGGTTGGCTCCGGTACCGAGCATCTCGTAGGGCCGGTTGGCACTGATGACGATCAACGGGATGCGGGCGTAGTTCGCTTCGAGTACGGCGGGTCCGAGGTTCGCCACCGCCGTTCCCGACGTCATCACCACCGGAACGGGCTGGCCGCTGCCCAGGCTCAATCCGATGGCCAGAAATCCGGCGGTGCGCTCGTCGATCCGCATGTGCAACCGCAGACGTCCGGCCACGTCGGCTTCCTGCAACGCGAACGCCAGCGGGGCGTTCCGCGAGCCGGGGCAGAGCACGACGTCTTCGATCCCGCTGCGCGCCAGTTCGTCGACGACAGCAGTGGCCTGAGCAGTGGACGGGTTCACGGTTTCCAGAGTGTCAGATGCTCCGGTCGGCCGCCGCAACCGGGCTTTGACAGTATTGAGGGGTGCGTACAGTCTTCCGACCCGATGAGGTCACCCCACGTCGCTTCTACCAGCTCCTGACTGCATCGGTGGTGCCCAGGCCCATCGCGTGGGTGTCCACCGTGTCCGCCGACGGTGTGGCGAACCTCGCGCCCTACAGCTTCTTCACGGTCTCCTCGGTGGAGCCGCCGGTCGTGCAGTTCACGTCGGTGAGCCGAAAGGACAGCCTGCGCAACATCGAGGCCACCGGTGAGTTCGTCGTCAATCTGGCGACGGCACCGTTGGTCGATCAGGTCAACGACAGCTCGGCGAGCTTCGATCACGGTGTCAGCGAGTTCGAGGCGGTCGGCATCGAGAGCGAGCCCAGTGCGATCGTGACGCCGCCGCGAGTGGCGGCCGCACCGATCGCCATCGAGGCGACGTTGCATCGCGTCGTCGAGGTGGGCAACTGCTTCATCGTCATGGGCACCGTCGTCGCGCTGTCGGTACGACCCGAATTCCTCGCCGAGGACGGACTCCCCGAGTTCGAGACCATTGCCCCGCTCAGTCGCCTCGGCCGTACCGAGTGGGGATTGCCGCCCGAGGTTCGTGAGATCGAGCGACCTTCTTGATTCGCTGGCTGCTGCTGATAGCCGTCACGGTCGGACTGACCGTCGGAGCCGATGCACTCGGTGTGCCGTCGGCGGCATTGTTCGTTGCGTTGTTGGTGGCCGTGGTGTTCGCACTAGCCGGTTGGGCTCCGACAACGGGCACCGAACGGGCCCCGCTGCCGCGCCGACTCGGGATGGCGGCGCAGGCGATACTCGGCGTCGAAATCGGGACACTGGTGCAGCGTGAGACCCTGAGCTCGCTGGGCGATACGTGGCTGCCGGTACTGCTGGCGTGCATCGGCACCCTGCTGCTGTCGATCGCGGCAGGAGCGCTGCTCGGACTTCGCAAAGATATCGATTCGCTGACCGGTTCTCTGGCCCTCGTCGCGGGCGGAGCGTCGGGACTGGTGGCGATCACGCAGGAGCTCGGCGGCGACGAACGAGTCGTGGCGGTGGTGCAGTATCTCCGCGTCGTGCTGGTGACCACTACGTTGCCACTGGTCGCGACCCTGGTGTTTCGCGCTCAGCCCGGACAATCGACGGTCACCGCCGACGTGCACGAGGCGCTCTGGATCGATCTCACGTTCGTCCTGATCTGCGGCGTCATCGGCGTGGTGCTGGCTCGCGCGATCCGGCTGCCCGCCCCCGCCCTGCTCGGCCCTCTGATCATGGCCACGCTCGCCGATGTACTCGGCGTCTCGTTCGACGCATCCGTCCCGACGCTGTTGCTGTGGGCGGCGTACATCGTGATCGGCTGGCAGGCCGGGCTGCGCTTCACCGTCGCCAGCCTCAAGTCGATCTCACGGGTGCTGCCCGCATCGCTGATGTTGATCATCGCCGTCACGGTCGGCTGCGCGATGCTCGGATTGTGGTTGGCGTCGGCAACCGGAACGAGCGGGTACGAGGGCTACCTCGCGACCACGCCGGGCGGGGTCTACGCGGTACTTGCCATCGCGGCCTCGACCGGCGCGAACGTGACGTTCGTCGTGGCTGCCCAGGTCATCCGGGTGTTCATGATGTTGTTCGCGGTGCCCGTCGGAGCCAAGGTGGTCCAGCGGTACCGGCGCGGCCGGCCCGACTGAGACATCGACGCAACCCCATCAGTGATTAGGGTCGGCTAACCTCTGCGACATGAGCAAGTACCTCAAGCCCGACAAGCCCGCTTTCTACCGCCTCACCGTGCTCGAGAGCGACCGAATCAGCCCCAGCTTCATCCGGGTCACCCTCGGCGGCGATTCGTTGTCGAACTTCCGATACATGGGCTACGACCATTGGTTTCGCCTGTTTCTGCCGCAGCCGGGCCAGGACGAGCCGCGCATCCCCAGCACCACCTCGATGCTCTGGTACGCGCAGTATCTGGCGTTCTCCAAGGACACCAAGCCGGTGGTTCGCAACTACACCATCAGCCGGTACCGGGCTGCGGGACAGGGCAAGCACGGCGACGGCCCGGAGCTGGATGTGGACTTCGTGGTGCACGGGAGTGGGGCCGGCGGATCTGGTGGCGGCAGTGGCCCGGCGTCGGTGTGGGCGCAGAAGGCCGCTCCGGGCGACCGGGTCGCGATTCTCGACGAGGGGCGGATATACACCGACGACGGACGATCGAGCTGGCAGTTGCTCGTCGGCGACGAGAGTGCGGCCCCGGCCGTTCTCGGCATTCTGCGGTCGTCACGGGAGGACGTTCGGGTCAAGGCCTTCATCGAAGTTCCCACCGAGGCCGACATTCAGAAGCAGGACATGCAGGCAGGCGTCGAGATCGAATGGATCGTGCGCCCCAGCGCCCTTGCCAAGCCGGGTGAGGCTGCGTTGGCCGCGGTGCAGAAGTCCGAGCTGCCCGACGGACATCCCGTCGTCTACGTGGCAGGGGAACAGGGACTGGCGACGGGCCTGCGCCGATACCTGGTGAACGAGCGTTCCGTGCCCAAGTCGCAGATCTGCTTCACCGGATACTGGAAGTTCGGTAAAGCCGCCCCGTAGCGCTCGATTAGTGTGATCTCACATGTCCGGCTCCGTAAAAGGTCACACCGTCGTCACCGACTCGGTAGGGGTCGACGGCGCACCGTACGCATCACTGCGCGCTCGGCCGCTCCCCCGGGCCGAGCGGTACGAGCTGGGTCGACGCCTGCGCGAGAAGGTGCCGATCGCCTCGCTCGGGGAGTGGACAGCGCCGCCGGATCGCCCCGACCCGGTCAAGCAGATCGAATACTCGCATCAGGGCCGCATCGAATGGTTGATTCCCACCCGCCTCGAGCGGATGGTCGAATCCCCCTACGGTTTTTTGCGCGGAACGGCGATCGTCATGGCTCGGGACGTCGCGATGCTGCCCTCGACCGGAATCAACCCGGTGATCAGCGGCGACGCCCACCTCGGCAATTTCGGCTTCTACGCCTCGCCGGAACGTGACCTCGTCATCGACCTCAACGATTTCGACGAAGCGCATCCGGGAGCCTGGGAGTGGGATCTACGACGCCTCGCCGCGAGCATCTGGGTGGCCGGGCGGCAGAACGGACGCAGCGAGGATCAGTGCCGCGATGCCGTCACCGCCTGTGTGTCCTCGTATCGGATCGAGGTGGCCAGGCTGGCGGACGAGCCGCTGATGTCGCGCTCGTTCCAGCGTCTGACGGCAGAGAAACTGCAACGGGACGCCACCGCCGGATCGTTGCGCAAGGAGATCAAGCGCGCCACCAAGAAAGCGCGTCGGCGCACCAGTGACCGCGTGTTACCTCGATTCACCGAGGAGCACGAGGGCAAGCGCAGGATCGTCGAGGAGCCGCCGATCACCACACGCATCTCGGCGAAGGACGAAGAGCTCCTCGCCGTCGGGCTGGACGAATACCTGCTCACCCTCACCCCGCATTGGCGTCGGGTGCTGGGGGGGTACACGTTGATCGACGTCGCGCACCGCGTCGTCGGAGTCGGCAGTGTCGGGCTTCGGGCGTACGTCGCGCTACTCGAGGGCACCAGCGAGGACGATGTGGTGTTTCTGCAGCTCAAGCAGGCCAGACGGTCGGTGCTCGCACCGTACGTGCACGGCGAATCGGCGTGGCACGACCATCAGGGACAACGAGTCGTGGAGTACCAACAGGATCTGCAGACGGTGAGCGATCCACTGCTGGGCTGGACCACTATCGCCGGCCGGCAGTACTACGTGCGGCAGTTCCGCAACATGAAGGGGACGATCGATCTCTCGTCGATCGATGCACCGGCCCTGGTGGACTACGCGCGGGTGGTGGGGCGCCTCCTGGCCAAGGGACATGCCCGCACCAGCGGCGCGTCGATGATCTCGGGATACACGGGCGATTCCGATGAGCTCGACGTCGCTCTCGGCCGATTCGCGCGGCTGTATGCAGATCAGACCGAGGCCGATTGGGAGCGGTTGAGCGCTACGCGCATGTGAGCAGAAACTCGTAGCAGGGTACGAGGTGGGAGTGGAGCCCGCGGAACGACCCGAGGGCTCCACGCTCACATGCGGCGAAGCCGCTCAGGCGTGCTTGGTGACCAGGTCACCCACCCGAGGCAGTGCCTCGGTGACGTTCTTCTTGGCCGAGCCACGCAGGCTGCCGTAGAACTTCTTGACGACGGACTTGTCGGTTTCCTCGATGCGCGCATCGGTGACCGAGAGCAATGCGTCGGAGGCGGCGTCGCCGTTCGCGGCGAGGTACTCACCGAACGTGCCCTGCGGCGCAGCGTTGTACGACTGCCAGAACGGGTCGAGCTTGTCCACGAAATCGGGCCACAGAGCCGAGACCGCGCTGTCGATGTACGACGGCCCGACCTTCTTCACTGCGCCGTATCCCCCCTTGACCGCGAGCCCGCTCGCGCCCTTCTTGTCCGCAACCTCGGCGTCGATCAGCGCCAGGACATCGACGCGCAGCGCGTCGGCCTTCGACTCGTCGAGCAGCGAATCCTTCAGTGCAGCAACCACTTCGAAGTTCCTCCCAGATGTGTAGCGGCCCAACGCGGACCGGGCGCAAGACTACCGCAGAAGGGCGTGGCAGCGCCGAACTCGATCGATCCACCACTGCGTGCGCTCGGCGTCGGCACCGAGTTCGATCAAGGCCTGCGCATCCGGTTCGGCGCTGCGCACCGGATACGTTCCGTCGACCACGTCCGGTGCCGGGGCGACGTCACGGACGAACAGGCTGCCCGTCCCCAATCCGCACGCGAATTCGAGATGCGGCAGCGCAGCGGCTGCGGCCAACCCGGCCGAGATACCGACCGCGGAATCGAGCGCACTCGACACCACCACCGGCACGCCGTACTCCCCCAGTTCGCCGGCCAGTTCGAGCACCGCCCGCATCCCGCCCAGCGGAGCGACCTTCAGCACCGCGATGTCGGCTCCGCCTGCCCGCACGACCTTCATCGGGTCCTCGGCTCGGCGGATGCTCTCGTCGGCGGCCACCCGTATCCCCGGTGTTCGACGCCGCAGTTCGACGAGCTCGGCAACGGTGGCACACGGTTGCTCGGCGTACTCGAGCGGACCGTCGGCTGTCAGGGCCGCCAGCGCCGTCACCGCCTCGTCGACGGTCCAGCCGCCGTTGGCGTCGATTCGGACCCGCGGCACCAGCTCGCGCACTGCACGGACGCGAGCGACGTCGTCGGCGAGGGTCTGCCCTTTCTCGGCCACCTTCACCTTCGCCGTCTCGGCCCCGGGAGACCGACTCAGCACCGACGCCACCTCGGAGGCAGGCACCGCAGGAACCGTCGCGTTCACCGGGATGCGTCGACGCAGTGGGCTCGGCGGGCCCTCCCACGCAGCCTCGATCGCCGACGCCAACCACGGAGCCGATTCGCCGTCGTCGTACTCGGTGAACGGCGAGAACTCACCCCATCCGGCGGGCCCCTGAATCAACATCACCTCGCGGGTGGTGATGCCGCGGAATTTCGTCCGCATCGGCATCGAGAGCACGTGTGCGCCGTCGAGCAGATCGTCGACCGCCGGGATCATTGCTGCCCCGGAAGCAACTGCACCATCAACGCCTCACAGTCGGCCAACAGGTTGCCGTCCAGATCGGTGAGCCGAGCGCTGATGAACGTCTTACGCCCCTCCACCCTGTCCACTGCACCCTCGACGACCAGCTCGGTGTTCAGCGGCGTCACCTTGCGGTAGTTGATGTGCAGGTACGCCGTCCGGCTGATGGGCCTGCCGTAGGCGTGCTGGATCAGGCCGAAGAGGTCGTCGAACAGCAGGGGCAGCGTGCCGCCGTGCGCGGCGGAGTTACCACCGAGATGGAAACGCCGGAACATGCCCCGGCTGCGGACGCCGTCGGCGTCGATCTTTTCGATGATCCAGGGCATCAGCAACAGCGAGCCTCGGCCCGGCAGACGCGGAACTCGCCCGGCCGTCTGACGGCCCTCGGCCACCACGTGCGGCGTCAATAGTTCGATCAGTTCTCGGGCCTTGCCTGCGGCTGTCTCGGCGACCTCGGCAGGCAGCGAGGTGGACACCGCGAGGTCCTGCACCGTGCGCAAGGCCTCGAGCAGCTGCCCGTATTCCGGGCCCACCTTCGCCGGCACGAAACGCGGGAAGCCTCCGTGATGGTCGTAATCGCGGTCGAGCTGCTTCGGATCGGTCATGACTGCACGCTAGCTGCACCGACCGGTCGGCACGGATGCAACCCCGGCCACCGTTAAGCTGACGCCCGTGACCTTCACTCCCGAGCTGTGGCTCCCCGTTCCCGGTTTCGAAGATCTGACCGACATCACGTATCACCGGCACGTGTCGGATGCGACCGTGCGAGTTGCGTTCGATCGTCCCGAGATTCGAAACGCGTTTCGGCCGCACACTGTCGACGAGCTCTACCGCGCGCTCGAGCACGCACGGGTGAGCTCCGACGTGGGAACAGTGCTGCTCACCGGAAACGGGCCGAGCAGCAAGGACGGCGGCTGGGCCTTCTGCTCCGGCGGCGATCAGCGCATTCGTGGACGAAGTGGTTACCAGTATGCGGACGGTGAAACGGCCGAGACGGTCGACAAGGCTCGCGCCGGCCGCCTGCACATCCTGGAAGTACAGCGGTTGATCAGATTCATGCCCAAGGTCGTCATCTGTCTGGTCAACGGCTGGGCAGCGGGCGGGGGCCACAGCCTGCACGTGGTGTGCGATCTGACGCTGGCGAGCCGCGAGCATGCTCGGTTCAAGCAGACCGACGCCGATGTCGGCAGCTTCGACGGTGGCTACGGCAGCGCGTACCTGGCCAAGATGGTCGGTCAGAAGTTCGCCCGAGAGATATTCTTCCTCGGCGAGACGTACTCGGCCGAGGAGATGCACCGCATGGGCGCGGTGAACAAGGTGGTCGATCACGCCGAGCTCGAGAACACGGCCATCGAGTGGGCCGCGAAGATCAACGCGAAGTCCCCCCAGGCGCAACGGATGCTCAAGTATGCGTTCAACCTGCAGGACGACGGCCTGGTGGGCCAGCAGTTGTTCGCCGGTGAAGCGACTCGCCTGGCGTACATGACGGACGAGGCCGTGGAGGGGCGCGATTCGTTCCTGGAGAAGCGCGAGCCCGACTGGTCACCGTTCCCTCGTTATTTCTGACCCGCTCGTGAACTCCCCAGGCGGCTCTCGGAACGCACTCGTGCGTTGGTTTCTGCAGCCGTTCGACTACGCCTGGATGGCGGATTTTCAGAACTCGCGTCCCACCGGACGACTCATCCGCTGGGTGATGGCCGTCCTGACGCTGAACTACGGCGCTCTTGCGGTGGTGTCTCTCTTTTCCGTCGGCACCTCGCGGAGCGTCGTCGCGATCGGCTGGAAAGCCGTCTTGCTCGTCCTGGTCGTGGTGGTTGCGGCGGCGTGGATCACCAGGCCGTTCCCCGGCCGATTGGGGGTGGTGGCCTTCGCCGTGTTCGCCGACCTGGGCACAGCGTCCGCGCTCCTGATCAACCCGATCGTGGACGCCATTCTCACGTGCGCACTGTTCGCCGTGATCGGCACCTTCTGCACGTTCTTCCTCAGCCCGCGCTGGCTGGTGGCCCATTTGTTCTTCGCAGTGGCGTGCACTGTCGCGGCTGCAGTGGCGACCCACGCTGCCGACGACGTGGACATCGCATCGTTGATCTTCCGGACCAACGTGGTGCTGTTGGCGATCGCCGGGGTTCCGCTGACCTCGCACCTGCTGGTGACCGTTCTGACCGAGGACGCTCGAAGTTCCTTTCTCGATCCGCTCACCGGACTGCTCAATCGACGCGGACTCGATGCGGCCGTGGACGACGTGTGGCTGCTCGGACGGGACCAGGATCGGTGCGTGGCCGTGCTGGTGGTGGACATCGACCGCTTCAAAGCCGTCAACGACCGCTACGGGCACGAGGAAGGAGACGCGGTCATCGTGCGCGTCGCCGAGCGGCTCGGATCCCACCTCGGCGAGTACGGGGTGCTCGCCCGCACCGGCGGTGAGGAGTACCTCGCCGTGGTGTCGACGTCGCGATTGCACATCGACGCGCTGATCCACGGAGTGCGCCGAGCCCTACGCGACCCGGCCGACTCCGTCTCGGTGACCGTCAGCATCGGGGCAGCCATCGTGTACTGGGATTCGGCGCTGTGGGATCAGGACATCGACATCGTCACGCGCGCAACACGGGTGGCGGACTCTATGATGTACGAGGCCAAGGCTGCGGGCGGCGATCGGGTGATCAAGAGCGTGCTGTGAGCCGAACCCGCCGAGTGGAGCCCGCGGAACGACCATGATCCGGAACGACCACACCTGAGCGTGGTATCCATGCGGGGTGGACATCCTCGCTTCTCGGACAATTCTGCAGCCGGCCGACTATCGGAAGACCCTCGAGTTCTATCGCGATGGCCTCTCTCTTGCCGTGTTTCGGGAGTATCCCGGCGGCACGGTGCTGTTCGTGGGCCAGGGTTTGCTCGAGATCGCGTCGCATCATCGCGGCGACGAGCCAGGAACGTTCTCCGGCGCGCTGTGGCTGCAAGTACGCGACATCGATTCGGCGACCGAGGAATTGGAATCAGCGGGGATTCCGATCGTGCGCGAGGCGCGAACGGAACCGTGGGGCCTGATCGAAATGTGGATCGAGGATCCGGACGGGATTCGAATCGTGCTGGTGCAGATCCCGCAGGATCACCCGCTACGACGAGACAACCGCTAACCGCTGCCCACGCTGTCGGCGATCGTACGAAGAACCGACTGCGCCGACTGCGGCCGCGACCACAGGTACCCCTGTGCCAGGGTGCACCCGAGTTCGAGTGCAGCGTCGGCCTGTTCGCGGCTTTCGATGCCTTCGACGATCATCGTCAGATCGAGGTCCTTCGCGACTCCGGCCAGCGACCTGATCATCGCCCGTCCGGCGACGGTATCGACGAACCGTGTCAGGTGACCGTCGATTTTGATGCCGTCGGGCTGCAATGTCACCAACCGTTCGAGCGAGGACCAGCCCGAACCGAAATCGTCGAGCAGCACCCGGAAGCCCAGCCGATGCACGTCGTCGATGTGCCGGCGCAGCAACGGGCCCGGTGTCACAGCGGTGGTTTCGGTGAGTTCGAGCGAGATCGACGACGGGGACACTCCGGACGACGCGATGGCGCGTTCGAGGTGGCTGACGCCGTCGGGGTGGGCGAGGTGGCGTCCGGAAATGTTGACTGTCAGCCGAAGGTCGGGACGGTGGACGTGCCACTTCTTCATCTCGGCGGCGGCCTGGGTGAGCACACTGAGGTCGACGTCGATGATCAGTTCGCTGGCCTCGGCGAACGGGACGAAATCCGCCGGTACCACCATCCCACGGGTGGGGTGGTGCCAGCGCGCCAACGCCTCGAAGCCGACGATCTCCTCGGTCCGCAGATCCACGATCGACTGGAACCAGGGCACGATGTGACCGTCGGCAATGGAGTCGGCGATGTCGTTGTCGCTGCCCAAGCGGATGACGCCGGATCCGACGCGGCGATGCAGATCGAGTTGCTCCTCGAGCACCGACGCGAACTGTTCGAGTTCCTGCATCTGCTCACCCGAGAGTGATCGCGGCGTGCGATCGAGCAGGCACAGGGTGCCGATGACCAGACCTTCTCGACCGCGCAACGGAACGGAGGCGTAGGACGCGATGCCGTTGTCGTCGAGGATGGCGCGCTGCCGGGTGGTGGCGTGCACGCGCCCGAGCGCGACGACTGCGGGGTCCCCGGTTCGCACCACGTCGTCGCACAGCGTGTCGGCTCGGTCGACGGTGGACACCGGCGGCCCGCCCACGTTGACCAGCGTGTACTGAGTGTCTTCGTCGAGCACGTTGAGCTGGGCGATGGCGAATCCGACGCTGCGAGCGGCGAATTCGACCGTCGAACGCAACGCTGGAGTGGTCGCCTCGAAATCGAGATATCGACGAGCGGAGTCGCTCTGTCGGCGAGACTGGGAGCGCGCGGTGTCCGCGACCTCACCGTCCACCGGCATCTCCTCACCCAAGACCGGGCCCGTTCTGGAACCGGATCCACGTGAGCTTAACCGGGCGAGTTCGGCAGATTCGACCGATAGCCCAACTCGGAGTGGTCACAACGACGGATAGCGCGTGTGAAGAAGACGGTGCCGCAGTACCGCAGCTGCGAGCCGCTTGCCTTCTTCGGTCGCGACCGATCCGGCAGTGTGCGATCCGGACGTACGATCGCCTTCCGAGAACTCGACTGCTCCGAGTGCGCTCAGCTCGGCCACCAAGGTCCTGGCCAGGGGTTCGGCATGCTCGGGAGACGGAGCCTCGCCTGCATGGGTCCATCCTTCGGCACGCAACAGTCGCGCCAGGTCGTCGGCGCTCGTCTCCACGTCAGAGACGTCCTGACCGACGATCATGCGAGCAAGAATCACCTCCGCGGCGATCGTGTCCGGGTGATATCCAGTGCCGACGATGCCGCCGGTGAGCACACGCCACAGCCCGTCGGAGCTGAGCTGCCGGGTGCGGGCGGTGGGCACCAACCGTCCGGCGGATCGACGCAGCAGACGCACCCGCATGAGCAGGCGTCGGAGCACGAGAATCTTCTCCGTGTCGAGTTCACGACCGATACGGGAGGGACGCTCGTTCGGAGGAAAAACGGTGTTCGCGATGGTTGCCACCAACTCGTCGGGCAAGTAGCCGGCATCGGTCAAGGCGACACCGTCACCGATGCATCCGATGAAGGTCTCCAGCCTGCGAACGCAGCCGTACATCGGCTCGACGGCATCGTGCAGCGCGTCGCGCAGCCCCAGATAGAGCTCTGCCCGCGGTGCGCTGTAACCACTCCAGAGTTCGATGCGGTGGTCGAGCAGTTGCTCCAGCAGAACGGCCTCGGAGTGGTCCCTCCCGCGATCGGAGGTCAACACCGCGTCGGTGACGCCGCGTCGCCGCATGGCCCGCGCGTTGGCACCGAGTGGTCTACCACCCGGCCTCGACGGTTCGAACTCGCCGGCGATGGTCGCCACTTCCAGTGTCTCGCCGATCTTTTCGACGATGACCCGCTCGATGCCGGTGGGGGCGTCCTGCCAGGTGACCAGTTCTGTGTCGAGGGCACCGATGCCCGACTGATCGGTGGCCGCGCGGTACTTCTGCAACCAGGCCGCGTCGTCGGGTGTTCGGACGAGCTCCTCGGTGACCGCGCTGCGCGCGATGTCCGCATATCCGACGCGGCCGAGGCGGTCGAGCAACTCGCCGAGCGCGCGAGCGATGTCGACGCCGCGATCGGGACCCTCCGCGGCGTGCCGCAGATAGACCCAGAGAAAGGACTGCACAGAATGTTGAGTCGGGCCCGCAGGCGGAGACACGCCGACCAGACCGTCCCACCCCAGACGCGCATCGGCAGCGAGCGCGGGATCGACGGAATCGAAATACGACAGAGCGGCCGACACCGCGTCGTCCATGCTCGATCCCTTCACGGTTTCCACTGTTCCACAACGGCTCGGTTCGAGGCCACGACCGCCGTGTGCTGCGACACAGCAAAATTGGACATATAAGGCAAAAAGGTGAACGGGAGGTGAACTGCGGACGACTTCACAGCGCCCAAGAAGAACACTTCGCAAGAAATTTCCGCGAAACAACGTTCATGTCCCACACTTTCCACCGTGAGCGCTGAATTCCTCGTACTTCTCGTGGTGGTCGTGACGGCATTGGCCTTCGACTTCACCAACGGTTTCCACGACACCGCCAACGCCATGGCGACGTCGATCGCGACGGGGGCACTGAAGCCCAAAGTCGCGGTCACCCTGTCTGCCGTCCTCAACCTGGTCGGCGCCTTCCTGTCCGTAGAGGTGGCTGCCACCGTCGCGAAAGGCATCGTCAACCTCGGCGACACCGGCGGCCAAGCCCTGCTGACCATCATCTTCGCCGGCCTCGTCGGCGGCATCCTGTGGAACCTCGCCACCTGGCTGCTCGGCATCCCGTCGAGCAGCTCGCACGCACTGTTCGGCGGCCTCATCGGTGCCACCATGGCGGGGCTGGGAACCAGCGGTGTCGTATGGGACGGGGTGTGGAGCAAGATCGTGTTGCCCGCCGTGCTCGCCCCCATCGTCGCCGGACTCGTGGCCACCGTCGGAACCTGGATCATCTACCGCATCACCGACGCAGTTCCCGAGAAGTCGAAGGAGCGCGGATTCCGCTGGGGCCAGATCGGTTCGGCCTCGCTCGTCTCGCTCGCGCACGGCACCAACGACGCCCAGAAGACGATGGGCGTGATCTTCCTGGCGCTCGTTGCCTACGGCACCGTCTCACCCGATGCCGAGATGCCCCTCTGGGTCAAGGTCACCTGTGCACTCGCCATCGCGTTGGGCACCTACCTCGGCGGCTGGCGCGTCATCCGCACCCTGGGCAAGGGCCTGGTCGAGATCGCATCTCCGCAGGGCATGGCCGCCGAATCATCCTCTGCAGCAATCATTCTGACGTCGAGCCACCTCGGCCTCCCGCTCTCGACCACCCAGGTTGCCACCGGCTCGATCCTCGGATCGGGACTCGGCAAGCCCGGTGCCGCAGTGCGATGGAACGTCGCAGGCCGCATGGCCGTCGCCTGGGTCATCACCCTGCCGCTCGCCGGAGTGGTCGGTGCCGCATGCTGGCTGCTCGCACACACGATCGGCGGTCTGCCCGGCATCCTCGTGGTCTTCGCCATCCTCGTCGGCCTGGCCACTGTCATGTACATCCGCTCGCGCCGCGAACCCGTCGATCCGGACAACGTGAACGCCGAGTGGGACGGCGGACTCGTTCCCGCCGCCACCGAAGCCGACTCCCCCGCGAAGGTCTGAAGACACCATGGAAACCCTCAAGCACACGCTCGATTCGCTCTGGCAGGTAGTTCTCGTCGGACTCCTGCTCGGTGCCGGACTGCCCGCGATCTTCGCTTTCGGACTCAAGGCACTCTCGGTCGGTGAGCCCTCGGACGAGGCCACCGCCGCAGGCACCACCCGGGTGGCCCGCCCGGCCGTCGCCACTGCCGCGGCCGTCCTCTGTTTCGCAGTGGTCGTCGTCGCGATCGTGGCCGGAATCCTCTTCATCATGAAGAACTTCCTCGACAGCACATTCGGCATCTCCGTCTTCTGACACCCGAGAAGGGGTACAGCTCTCATGACCGACTCCACCAAGACCGCATTTCCGGCCTCGGTGCTCGAATGGCTCCGAGCCGGATATCCCGAGGGCGTTCCGCCCAAGGACCGCTTCCCGCTCGTTGCGCTCCTGCGCCGCGCCGCACTCACCGACGTTCAGGTGCAGGAGATCGTTCTCGAACTGGTCTCTCCCGCCAACGGCGCACTCGACGACGGTGCCATCTCGCACGACGAGATCGCGACGTACATCCGCGAACAGATCGACGCCGAGCCGACGGCCGAGGACATCTCTCGTGTCTCGGCGCGGCTGGCGGCCGGTGGTTGGCCGCTCGCGGATCCGGCGGCCCTGTAAGTCCATGTCGGTCCCGTCGTTCCTCCACTCGATCGTCGGGTGGCTTCGCGGTGGGTATCCCGACGGGGTACCCGAAGCGGATTACGTTCCCCTCCTTGCTCTTCTGAATCGGCGACTGTCCGACGACGAAGTGCAGTCGGTGATGGATGCCCTCATCGCCGACGGCCAGCTGCCTGCCGACAAAGCAGGTATTTCCGTCACCATCACCAAGGTCACCAACGAGATGCCCCGGGAAGAGGACGTCAACCGGGTACGCGCGAACCTCGCCGCCGGTGGCTGGCCACTGGCCGACCCGTTCACGCTCCGCCGCGAGGACTAACCTCGCACGTGTGCTCGAGAGCGTCCCCATACCGACCGGACCGGCCGCGGCAGACATCCTGCCGCGGCTGAGCCGTGTGCTGGCCGGCGACGGCCCGGCCATCCTTCCCGTCCCCGCCGACGATCCACGCGAGATCCGACGCCTGCACGACGCCCTGGCACCCGGCACTCCTATCGACGACGGCGTCGCACTGGTCGTCGCAACGTCGGGCACAACGGGAATACCCAAGGGCGCCATGCTGTCTGCATCCGCTCTGGTCGCGTCGGCGACGGCCACCGAGGAGCGGCTCGGTGGGCCCGGCTCGTGGCTGCTGGCGCTGCCCGCACACCACATCGCCGGGATGCAGGTCTTGCTGCGCAGCGTGCTCGCCGGAACCTCGCCGGTGATCATGGATGTCTCCCACGGCTTCGACCCGGTCGCCCTGATCGAGTCGGTGGGCCGAATGCCGGGTCCCCTGCGCTACACGTCCCTGGTTCCCGGCCAGTTGGTGAAGGCATTCGAGAACCCCGAGGCCGTGGCTGCGTTGGCCTCGCTCGATGCCGTGTTACTGGGCGGGGCGGCAACGCCGATTCCGTTGCGGGAGAAAGCACATGCAGCAGGGATCCGCTTGGTTCGGACGTACGGCATGAGCGAAACCGCAGGCGGCTGCGTGTACGACGGAGTTCCGTTACGCAACACGGTGGTGCGCGTCGACGAGGGCAGGGTCGTGTTGGGCGGAAGAACCCTGGCCTCGGGATATCGCGGGTTACCCGATCACCCGGCGTTCGCCGAGCCGGGATGGTTCCGCACGGACGACGCGGGAACAATGGTCGACGGGGTATTGAGCATTACCGGCCGACTCGACGAGGCCATCTCGACGGGTGGCTTGACCGTCGTACCGCAGGTCGTCGAAGCGGCGCTGGCCACGCATCCCGCAGTCCGAGAGTGCGCGGTCGTCGGATTACCGGACGAGCGCCTCGGCCAGAAAGTGGTGGTCGCGGTGGTCGCCTCAGCGCAGGTCACGTTGGCGGAGTTACGCTCTCACGTCGCATCGACGTTGGACATCACGGCCGCGCCACGTGAATTGTTTCTGGTCGAATCACTGCCGACCCGAGGCCCGGGAAAACTGAACCGAGCAGAATTGCGGGCTGCGCTGGGGAAGCGCTGAGCGGGCCGCTGCTCGGCTCGTTCGGCAAACGCGAGCGCGTTTGCGGCGGTCAGTTCAGCGGCGTGCCTTGATGGTGCACCAATTCCCATCCCGATTCGATGCGACGCCACAGCGATGTTCGACGCGCTCGCATACCCGACCGTATCGAAATCCAGTGCACCAGAGCGAAATCCGTGCCGATTGCTCGCCCACTCAGTTCGAGCACCTCGATCTCGACGGAATCTTCGCTGCTCAGTAGGTCGAGGATCGACGCCTTGTCCCACACCGCGCCCGAGGCGCCCACTTCGGTGAAGTCGTCGGCGAGCAGACTGACCAGCCGCCCGCGGTTGCGTCGACATTCTGGGGTCTGCAACTCTCGCTCGAGCTCGAGAACTGTCGACAGGTCGGTGTCTGAACAGGGCTCATCGTTGGGCGACATGAGTCACTGTCTCACGCACGAACGCGAGCGCATTCGCCAGGTGCGCGCGAAATAGATGTTGCCGAGGTAGCGAACTCGCGCGCGTCTGGCAAACGCGCGCGCGTTTGCGCTCGATCAGGGGCCGGGGCAGAGGCAGCGGCAGCGGCAGCGGACGATCAGCTCAACCCGCCATTTTCTCGTAGAGTCGCTCCACGTCTGCGTCCGTCCAGCCGGGCGGATCGAGGATGTCGGCCCACATCCGCACCGCGTCGGCTCCGTAGCTGTGGCCGTGACCGTCGTCGACGTCGGTGGAGAAGACCTGATCGAAAGTCAACTGCCAGAACGTGACGAACGGGAACCACTGCACTCCAGGGTCGACGTCGGTGCCACGCGGTTCGTTCAGCCAATCGGGTCGGCCCAGGATCAGATCGGGTGACCACCACACTATGGGGTCGGATGCATGCTGCCAGTAGACGATTCGCGGCTCCTCCCACGGTCCGCCGATGTCGAGATCACCGGAAGACCCGGCGAAACGGACGTGTTCGCCGCTGTCGATGACAGGTAGGATCTCGCGGGAACCGGCGTCGCGTCCACCGGTTATGCGGGCCCATTGAGGTGTGAAGTTCGGGTTGCCGACCCACAGGGCACCGTCGATGCGCGCGATCATGTCCTGGGCACCGCTGAATGCATCCTGCCCGCCGTAGGCACCGAGGCTCTCGCCGAACAGCACCAACTTGGGTCGTGAATCTTCCGGAAGTTCGCTCCATACCGCGTAGATCGCCTCGAAGAGGGCTCGTCCGGCATCCTGCGGGGTCTGGCGGTCGGCCAGAAATGCCATCGGGCTCGGCAGGAACGAGTACTGCATGGACGCAATTGCCGAATTACCGTCGTACAGATACTCGAGGGGGCCGGCCACGGATTCGTTGACCCACCCACGTCCGGTGGTGGTCGCTACACCGAGCACGGCCCGCGAGAATGCGCCGGTACGTTCGAGTTCGGCCACCACGCGCTCTGCGACGCCTTCGACGGTGTCGGCCGACTCGACTCCGGCGTACGCGCGGATCGGTTGCACTGCAGGTCTTCCGGTGAAGTCGCTGATCTCGTCGGGCGATGCTCCCGAGACGACGAACCGTCGACCCTCCTGCCCCAGCGAATCCCATTCCTCGTTCGAGGCATCCGAACCCGAAAGTTCGGCGGCCGTAGGCTTTTCCACCCCATCGTGGTTGCCGCGATCGGCAGTCGATGCGGACTTCTCCGCGACGGCCACAATTCCCCGAATCAATGCGCCATTGACAGCGAAGACCACCAGCAGCGCAACCACGATCACGCTGGCGATCCTCGCCACCGGCCTCGGTACGTACTGCTTTCCCCAGCGCGTCAGTGCCCGAGTCGCTCTGCGCAGCAGGCGGCCGAGAGCAAGCACGGCCACGGCCACCACCAACGAGAGCAGCAGCACCGCGACGTACAGCGGCCGGCCGGGGTCTTCCACGCCGACCAGCTTGCGGACGATCTGCTGCCACCAGGATCCGAGGATCAGGAACAGCGGAATCACCACCACTGCAGCCACGGCCAGCGCCCACCACCCACGTCGACGCCACTGCTGCGACCAGTCCGGTGACACTCCGCAGAGCCGGATCACCCAGGCAATGAGGCATCCCACGCCGTAACCGATCGCGACACTGATACCGGTGGCCACCGCCTGCAGGTACCACGCACGGGGCAGCAGGGACGGAGTCATCGACAGTGCGTAGAACACGAGCGCGAAGAAGATCCCCACGGGATGTAGTGCGCGGCAGTACCGATCCGCTCGTGAATCCCGCCAGTACGAACGTATCGCGGCCGACCGCTGTGTGGTCACCCGACGATCGTATTGGCCCGCCGACTGGGCTGCACCCACTTCGACGTGCAAGCATTCAACGCATGAGTGTTCTGGTCTGCTTCCATGCACATCCCGACGACGAAGTGTTCGGCACCGGCGGGGTGATGCGTCTGGCTGCCGATGCCGGCCATCGCGTCGTACTCGTCACGGCAACCGACGGTGCCCTCGGAGAGTTTCCGGACGGAATCCTCACCGACGGCGAGACACTGGCAGAGCGCCGACGCATCGAGCTGGATCGTTCGGCCGCCGTCCTGGGAGTGGACCGCATCGTTCGGTTGCACTACGCCGATTCCGGCATGGCGGGCACTCCGGAAAATGCCAATCCGGAGGCCTTCTGCAACGTCGACGTCGACACCGCGGCTGGGCGATTGGCCGACGTGCTGCTCGAAGAGCAGGCCGACGTCGTCACCATCTACGACCCGAACGGTGGATACGGCCACCCGGACCACATCCAGGTGCACGTGGTCGGCAAGCGCGCCACCGAGATCGCCGAGACCAGGTACGTGTACGAAACCACGACCAACCGCGATCACATGCGCCGACTGATGGAGGCAAATCCCCACTGGGGCGAGGAGGCGTCACCGCCGGACATGGAGACGTTCGGACTGCCGGAAACCGAGATCACCACGGTGGTCGACGTGTCCAGCGTGATCGCGGCGAAGCGGGCCGCCATGGAAGCACACGAGACCCAGGTCGGCGATTTCGGTCCGTTTCTGCAGATGCCCATCGAACAACTCACCACCGCCTTCGGCACCGAATGGTTCAGGAAGTTGCGCGGGACCGGTGGCGTCGGCCTGACGGAGACCTCGCTGCCACTGTGACACCCAGCAAGAGGTGACACCACGCACGAGGTGACACCACGCGGCACATGAAAGGTGACGCAAGCGCGACGTACGCGTCGTGCAAGCGGTCGGGGCGATCGTTGTCCCATGACCACACCAGCTATCGAGGCCGACGGCCTCGTCAAGACATTCGGTAAGCAGCGCGCGGTCGACGGTGTCAGCCTGACCGTCCCCACCGGGGCGGTTTACGGAGTCCTCGGCCCCAACGGCGCAGGCAAGACCACAACGGTCCGCATGCTCGCCACCCTCCTTCGACCCGACGGCGGCTCGGCCCGAGTTTTCGGCCGAGACGTCGTCGCCGACGCCACCGCGGTCCGGTCGCTCGTCGGCGTCACCGGTCAGTACGCATCGGTGGACGAGGATCTCACCGCGACCGAGAATCTCGTCGTCTTCTCCCGGCTTCTCGGCCTGAGTCGACGCGACAGCAAAGCCAAAGCCGTCGAACTCCTCGAGGAATTCGAGTTGACGGACGCAGCGTCGCGACCGTTGAAGTTGTTCTCCGGTGGCATGCGGCGGCGCCTCGATCTGGCCGCGAGCCTGATCTCGGCACCGCCGCTGCTGTTCCTCGACGAGCCGACCACCGGGCTCGACCCCCGCACCCGAGCCCAGATGTGGGACACCATTCGTCGGCTCGTCGCGGCGGGCTCGACCGTTCTACTGACAACTCAGTACCTCGACGAGGCCGACCAACTGTGCGATCGCATCGCCGTCATCGATCACGGCCGCGTGATCGCCGACGACACCGCTGACGGGCTCAAGTCCTCGGTGGGCACCTCGGCGCTGTCCCTGACTCTCGCGGACCGAAACCAGATCGACGACGCCCGAGCTCTGGTTGCGAGGCAACTGGGCACCGACGTGTCGGTCAGCCCCGCGTCTGCTCGTCTGACTGCACCCATGACCGACACATCGATGACCCCCGACATCTTGATTCGACTGCGCGACTGCGGCATCGACGTCAGCGAAATCACCGTCACCAAACCCAGCCTGGACGAGGTATTCCTGACCCTCACCGGCAAGAGCGCAGACGAGGACGCAGCATGACCACCACTCTCACTCCGCAAACTTCGACGTACATCGACCGCGCCGACCGTCCGGTCGTCCGCCACATCGGCCTGGCCCGTACCGCCGCCCAGTCCGCGACCATGGGATATCGCGGGCTGCTCAAGCTCCGACACAATCCCGAACAACTCACCGATGTGGTGCTGCTACCGGTGATCTTCACCCTGATGTTCAGCTACATCTTCGGCGGCGCGGTTGCCGGGGACGTCACGTCCTACCTGCCGATGATCGTGCCCGGAATCCTGGTGCAAACGGTAATCACCGGTTCCGTCGTCACCGGCACACAGCTGCGAGAAGATATGGACAAGGGCGTCTTCGACCGATTCCGGTCTCTACCGATCGCCCGAATCTCTCCGCTTGCAGGAGCATTGATGGCCGACGTCATCCGCTACCTCATCGCGGCGGTCGTCTGTTTCCTCACCGGGTTCGCGATGGGTTACCACCCGGCCGGAGGATTTCTCGGCCTCGCCGGAGCCGTCCTGCTGGTGATGTTCTGCGCCTGGGCGATCAGCTGGATATTCGCACTGCTGGGCACCTTGATGAGCAAAGCCTCCTCGGTCCAGGGCATCTCGATGCTGGTGCTGTTCCCGCTGACGTTCCTGTCCAACGCCTTCGTCGACACCTCCACGATGCCGAGCTGGCTGAGGGCTTTCGCCGACGTCAACCCCGTCTCACACCTGGTGACGGCGGTCCGAGAGCTGGCGAACAACGGGCACTTCGGTATTCACGTCGTGTACTCACTCCTCGGAGCCGTGGTCATCGTCGCCGTCTTCGCCCCACTGACCGTCACGTCGTACATGCGCAAGGCCTAGGACACGGGTAGCGAACTCAAGATCTCCTGCAGTGCAGCATGTCTGGTGATACCAGCAGCCCGCGCGATACCGGCGTCGACCGTAGGGTCACCGACAATCGCGCGGGCTGCGGCCACGTGCCGATCGATGCGCATCGACGGAAAATCCTGGCGACCCACCGCCCGGTCCGACGCGGCCAGCAACCGAACTCCACGTTCGCGGTCCCCGCACTGCACCTCGAACGAACCCACTGCGCACGCAACAGCGCCGAGCATCGGAATATCGTAGAAACCGCCAGGCACCAACGCATTCCACGGCGTGCGCACCAGCTCCCCCACCGCTTCGCGCATCTCCGCCGCACGAGCGTGCAATACATGCGCTCCGACGGCCGCGCACACCAGAATCGTCATGAACGGATCGCTCGCGTCCTGCGATGGCCAGCCCCCGATGGCCAATGCTTCCCGAAATTGCGCCAAACCTCGTTCGACGTGACCGTCTTCCACGTCCGCCGCTGCCCGTGCCGCAGTCAACGACGCGGACGTCGACTGCTGCTGCGCACGATCCCACCGAGCGCCGGAATCGTGGGCAGGCCCCGGATCAGCGGTGTCACCGGAATTGCCCGGGCTCCAGTCCTGCGCCATACCTCCCGACGCCAATTCCTCCACCAGCGCCCGCCCCTCGTCCACCCGACCCGCTCCGATCAGGGCCATTGCCAGGAAGGTTCGGGTTTGCATGCTCTCCTCGTAGGCATGCATCGTCCACATGACATCGGCGGAGGTTCGGTAGTACTCGGCGGCCGTGGCTTGATCGCCTGCCAGACCGTAGGAGCTGGCAAGTGTTTGCGAGGTGGACCCCACTGCCCACAGATCACCACGACTACGCGCGATGCCGAGAGCGCGCTCACCGTCTCGAATCGACTCGTGCAATCGCCCCGAATTCTGAGCGAGCATCGCGCGAACCACGTACGCGTTGCAGCGAACGTCGCCGTATTCGGAGCGCGTGGCAAGAGCCAGTTTTCTGGCCAACCCTCGCCCTCCGATGTGGTGCACGAGCACCTCGGCATTGAACCGCAACCCCGGTGCGATGTCGGTTCTGTGGCGCAACAGATTTCGTAGATCGACTCGAACTCGGGCTACCCGACGCAGTTGTCGTCCGTAGGCAAAATGCGCCGCCAGAACCAGCATGCACATGACGGCGTTGTCGTCGGGTGTTTCTGCGATCCCGCGGCGGATACTGCTCTGCACCCTGTCGGCCCAGTTCAGCACCTCGGAATGCGCGCCGCGCATGGCCCAGAAGTAGCCCAGTACCGAGAAGAGAGTGCAGACGTGCTCCGAAACATCATGTGCGAAAGAATGTCTCATCATGGAGAGCAGGTTGTCGTGCTCCGCCTCGAGCAGCAGAACCATCTCGGCCGGACGCCCGCCGGCATAGCCTGCGGAAATCCTCGTCGACACCGCAGTCGACCAGGCTCGCAGGCGTAGTGCGACCTGCTCTTCCTCCCCGCTCGCGTCCAATTGCTCCTCGCCGTACTCGCGGACGGTCTCGAGCATGTGGTACCGCACGCCCGTAGACGTCTCGGCAACTGTGAGCATGGACTGGTTCACCAGACCGTCGAGCGCAAACGAAACATCCTCGACCTCGGACCATTCCGCCACCGTTCGCGCGGCGTCGAGATCGAAGCCCGCAGGAAAGCGACAGAGCCGGCGAAGAGTTGCCTGCTCTGTGCCGTCGAGCAGATTCCAACTCCAGTCGATGACCGCGTGCAACGTTCGATGTCGTTCCGGACGGGTTCGGTCCGTCGATCGCAGCAGCGCGAATCGTTTGTGCAACCGCGTGCCGATGTCCTCCACACTCATCGACTTCACTCGCGCTGCGGCCAACTCGATGGCAAGGGGCAGGCCGTCCAAGGTGTGACACAGGGCCGCGACAGCGTCGGGATCGAGTCGCACGGACGGGCGAACTGCACGAGCTCTGACGCAAAAGAGCTCTGTAGCAGGCGAATTCGGGCCGAGCATGCCGAGAGAGGGCAGCGGAAACACCGATTCGGCCGTCGACCCCATCGGCGAACGGGAGGTCGCCAATACCGTCACCAGATCCGTCGCAGCCACGAGCTCGTCCACGACTGCAGCCACCTCGCCGATCACGTGCTCGCAGTTGTCGAGGATCAACAAACCTCGGCGAGTCGAGAAGACGTCGACCAGACGCTCGTGAATCGAGTGCACCCGGGCGACCTGAAGACTGCCGACAGTGTAATCCGCCTCGGTCAATCCGAGGGTGGCTCCGATCGCCGAGGCGACGTCCTCGCCACTGCGCAGCGACGCCAATTCGACGAACGCCACCGGCATCGAATCGGCAGCTCGATGACCCAGGGCATGTGCGATGCGCGTCTTGCCCGCGCCGCCAGGACCGAGGACGGTGGTGACGCGAGAGGTGTGCAGCAACTCCTCGATCGCAACGATGTCGTCACCTCGACCGATCAAGGCATTGGGTGCGGCACGAAGCCCGATGGTCTGCAGCACCTTCGGCGCGTCGTGACCGAGAATTTCGGCATTCAGTGCGGTCGTCGCGGGCGAGGGATCCGTTCCCAACCGCTGGGCCAGATAGTTGCGCAAGTCCGCGAACACCGTCAGCGCGTCGTTGGGT
The DNA here is from genome assembly GCF_002258735.1 of Rhodococcus sp. WWJCD1. Taxonomy (NCBI): domain Bacteria; kingdom Bacillati; phylum Actinomycetota; class Actinomycetes; order Mycobacteriales; family Nocardiaceae; genus Rhodococcus; species Rhodococcus sp. WWJCD1. The sequence goes on along the minus strand of NZ_NOXY01000020.1, from coordinate 430,410 downwards.
CGGCCCACACCGTGCAGCGCGCGCATGAGGTCGGCGGCAGCACGCTCGTCGGCTGGATCCTCGGCCGCGCGGGCCTGCGCATGCGGCAGAGCGTCGCCGTATCTTCTCAGACCCAGGAGGGCCGCGACCTGCAGCGACTTCAGAGCCATCCCAACCGCGTCGGCCTCGACCCGAACCGAGTCGATGGGCTCACCGCGCCACAGACCGAGGGCTTCGACGACCAGGTCGAATGCATCCTGGAAGTGCCCCTGAGCGAGGCGGCCCTCTGCGCCGCGGGTCAGAGCACGGGCCCGGCCGAGATCGATGTCCTCGGCATTGAGAACCAACCGATATCCCCCGGGCCCACTCTCGAGAGCGCCGCTGGGCAGCGCCGATCGCAGTCGAGAGATCTGTGTCTGCAGAGCATTCTTCGGTGATCGGGGAGGCTCGCCGGGCCACACCTCCTCGATGAGCCCCTGCGAGGACCGCGCCCGCCCCGGATCCAGCGCCAACGCCACGAGCAGGGCCTGCGCCCGCGTACCCGATACCGGCAGGGGACGGCCGTCGACCACGGTCGTCACGACGCCGAGGATCCCCACCACCGGAAGTTCGGCCGTGAGGTGCGTCGTCTCGGGATACGCGATGTCGTGGGGCACTGTCCTCAGATCGTAGGCCGCTGGGCCGAACGCTTCGAATTGACGTTCAGATTGTTTTGAGACCCTAACCAAACCGTGAGACGGTAGAGTGACCTCGTCGCCTGTCTCGAGGGCGCGCAATTTACACCTGATCCCCGTCATCGAATCGGAGAGGCCGGAGAAGCGATGCGTTCGTCCGTGGGTGTGTCACTGGGCACGTGCGGTATCCGCACGGCCCGGACCACCGAAGACGGCACCTGGAGCGACGGCACCCCGTTCGACGACTGGCAGCTCTCCCCCTCCGCCGAGGACGTCGCGCGCGTGGTCCGCGGCATCGTCGATCGGCCCGACGCACCGCAGTCCCTGGGCGTCGCCCACCGCACCCCCGTGGAGCGGGCACAGATTGCCGCCGCCCTGGCCGAGGAGTACGTCTCCGACGTGCACCTCATCGACGAAACCGGCGCGGCACTGGAATACCTGCGGCCCGGACTGCCGTCACACCACCGAACGATCGCACTGTTCGACGCCGGAGACACAGGCGTCGGCGTCGACATCGTGGACGTCGAATCCGGCCGCTCCTACGGTTCGACGCGCACCACCGCCATCAGCGGTAGCGCGTTCGACGCCGTCGTCCGCGAGCACATCCTCGGTCTCGGCATCGTGCGACCGCCGCAGTCTCCTGACGAAGAGAGTGCACTGACGGCCTTCTGCCGAGGAATCAAGGAAGCGCTGTCCACACACCAGACCACCAGCACACCCGACGGCGAGCACGTCCTCCTCGAGCGGCACATCTTCGAGTTGTCGATTGCGCGCTCCACCGAGCAGGCCGCCGCGACGGTACGCCAACTCGGTCTCGAAGCCGAGTTCTATCCCGATGCCGTCGTCGCCATCGGTGGAACCTCCAATGTTCCGCTGGTCCGGGCCACGCTGGAACGCTTTCTGCAGCTGCCGGTCATCGTCCCGGATCGGCCGGAGCTGGTGGTCGCCGGCGGAGCGGCTGTGCACGCCACCCACGTGGACGCGGCCCATGTGCCGCCCCTCGTCTCACACCGACCGGCACTGACACGGCTGGGAATGATCGCGCTGCCGATCGCGGGCGTCATCGCGGCCATCGGGCTGTTCACCGCTATCGGGTCCAGCGAGGGAGACCAACCGCTGAGCACCCCCGCCAGCGTGGGCGAGCGCGTTTCGCAGACCACATCGCCGGTGGCCGGCACTACGACGACCTCGACGACGGCACCCACATCCGACGTCCCGCCGCCGGCCCCGACGACGACCTCCGCGCCGCCGCCTGCTGCCGACCCGGCACCCTATGTTCAGTACCAACCGCACTACAACCCACCGGCACCTGCGCCGGCACCGACGGTGCCGCTGCCACAGATTCCCGGCGTCCAGATGCCCGTCATCCCACTACCGGTGTTGCCGCGCCTGCCGTTCTGACCGGCCGCGTTCTCGTCCGTCGAGCGGATACGGAAGGATCGTCGCTCATGGCCACCACTGCGCAATGGATCGAAGGCGCGCGACCGCGCACACTCCCGAACGCGATCGCTCCCGTCCTGGTCGGTACCGGTGCAGCCGTGTCCCTCGACGCCGGGGTGTGGTGGAAGGCGCTGCTGGCCTTGATCGTCTCGCTGGCCCTGATCGTCGGCGTCAATTTCGCCAACGACTACTCGGACGGAATCCGCGGCACCGACGACGATCGAGTCGGGCCCTTGCGCCTGGTCGGTTCCAAGGCGGCCTCCGCAGGCGCGGTCAAGAGGGCCGCCATCGGCTGTTTCGCCGTCGGAGCCGTGGCCGGATTGGCGTTGGCTGCCACCAGTGCCTGGTGGTTGGTCATCGTAGGCCTGGTCTGCATAGCCGGTGCCTGGTATTACACCGGCGGCTCGAAGCCGTACGGCTACAGCGGATTCGGCGAGATCGCGGTATTCGTGTTCTTCGGACTCGTCGCGGTTCTCGGCACGCAGTTCGTGCAGGCAGAGCAGATAGATTGGGCCGGAGTGTTGGCCGCGGTGGCCGTCGGATCGTTCTCGAGCGCCGTACTCGTCGCCAACAACCTGCGGGACATCCCCACCGATACCGAATCCGGAAAGCTCACGCTTGCAGTGCGATTGGGCGACACCCGCACTCGCTACCTGCATCTCGCATTGCTGGTGGTGCCGTTCGCGATGACGGTGGTTCTGATTGCCCGAACTCCGTGGGCCCTGGTGGGCCTGCTGGCACTCCCCTTCGCTGCTCGCGCGAACTCCCCGGTACGCAAGGGTGCGCACGGGTTCGAACTGATTCCCGCACTGCGCGATTCGGGCTTGGCGATGCTCGTCTGGGGCGCGAGCACCGGTGTTGCGTTGGCCTTCGCCTAACGCTTGTCGGGCACGAACGCGCCGAGCAGGAAGTTCACGATCGAGACGATGATCGCGCCCCAGAACGCAGCGGCGAATCCCACGATCTCGAGGCCGTAGCCGGTCTGCGACGACAACCAGCCCGTCAACAGCAGCATCAGCGCATTGATCACGAGAGTGAACAGTCCGAGAGTCAGAATCAGCAACGGCAGCGAGAGCAGCTTGACCATCGGCTTGATGAACGCGTTGACGATCGTGAGCACGGCTGCGATACCGAGCAGCACCAGGATGTCCCACCCGTCACCGCGACCCGAACTGGTGACGGTGATCCCGTCGACGAATTCCTTGGCGACCCAAATGGCAACAGCGTTGATCACGAGCCGAATCAGAAAGTTCATGGCCGCCATCGTAGGGTTCGCTGCGTCGGGCGGCTACGGCGTCCGAACGAGCAGGACCGTCGATCGCAGTTCATCGAGCGAACAATGCCGCTGCACCAGTTCGGTGAACCATGGATCGGCACCTCGAACCAAACCGAGAAGTACATGTTCGACGCCGATCTTGCGATCGTGTCGTTCGACGGCTTCCTTCAGTGACAGCTTCAATACTTCCTTGGCCGACGGCGCGAACGGTATGTGATTCAGGCCGTCCGCTTGCGCCCCGTCGACGGCGTGCGAACCCAGGGCGGCGTCGACGGTCGTCAGGACGGCGTCCAGGTCGATCCCGAGTGAGCTCAGCGCACGCGCATCCTGAGACTGCGCGTCCGCGCGTACTCCATCGACGGTGAATCCGACCTCGGCGAGCGCGTTCTTCAGCGGCTCTTCGGCGACCGCGAGCGCACCGAGGAACAGATGGGTGGGCTCGATACGTGGCGAGTGCAGTGCCCGCGCTTGCCCCTGGGCACCCAGCACGACTGCTCTGGCGGACGTGGTGAATCGCTCGAACATGATTGTCTACCTTCCTTTTCCGCCGTGCTTCTTGTGGACCGCCTGCCTACTGACGCCCAGCGAGTCCGCTATCGCCTGCCACGACCATCCCTGATTGCGGGCGGTGCGAACCTGAACGGCTTCCAGCCGCTCGAGCAACCGTCGAAGAGCCGCTACCGCACGCAGCCCCTCCCCCGGATCGGGACTGGCGGCTGCGGCTGCAAGTGCAGTGGCTTCGGTCATGCTCGTCAATGTAGGTTGACAGACCGACTTCTGTCAACCTTGATTGACAGGGGAGTCCGGCAGATCCGGCACAGAGTTCCGGCGGCGCTCAGTGATCCACGGCGATGTCGACGAACACTCGCCCGCGATCGTCGCGGGTCGCCGTCGCGAGGCCTGTGTACCGAACGCCGCCGAGGTCGACGTCGACGTGACCGCCGTCGTTCGTGAAGTTTCGCCACCAGTTCTTCTTGTCCGGCATCGCCACCCTGACTTTCAGGTGATCACCTTTCCGGGTGATAGCCAGCGGCAGTGAGATCTTCTTGCCGGACTTTCGGCCGGTGTAGGTCAGGATGCCCATCGACCGTCCGAGCACCCTGTCGAGCACGGGTGCCTTCATCACGACCATGAAAACCCTGTTGAACGCTGCCGCCGACTTCTGAAATGTGTTCATCGTGTGCTCCTCCGAGCTCGCTCCCGCACCTGCTCGCGAGCGTAGCCCTCGAGCAGGTCGACCGAGCAGTCACAGCGATGACGCACCGTCCTCCATCGACTCGGCGAGGGTAGCCAGAGCTTCGAGGACACGCGTCCGTTGCGCACCCAATGCGTCGAACAGTCGTCCGTGAGCGTCGAGTTCGCGAGGAAAGACCTCGTCGACAACGCCCTTTCCCCGATCGGTCAGGGTGATCGAAGCAGACCGTCGATCTTCGGCGCTGGGCACACGATCCACGAATCCGCGGCGTTCGAGTTTGGCGAGTGCCTTGCTCACCCCGGCGCGAGTCATTCCGAGCAACTCCGCCAACCGCACCGCGGTCACCTGCTCGACTGCATAACGAAGGGGCACCATCAACTCCACCTCGGCGACGGAGACATCGGCGGCGGCGTATATCGGCTCGACGGCCAGATCGAGCAGCGCGACGATTCGTTTGATCTGGGCCACCACCTGCATCGGCGAAGTGTCCAGTTCCGGATTGAACTCGGTCCACCGTGCGCAGGTCAGCTCGCGGAGCGAGTCATCGGTCATCGTCACCACCAATATTGTTAACCAGTTGACAGTTCTGCTACGTTCGCACTCCAGCCCATCGACTTCGAGGAGTGCTCTTGACATACGACACCGTAGTCGTAGGCGGCGGACCGGCCGGGCTCAGTGCCGCAACCCTTTTGGCGCGGGCACGCCGGCGGGTGATCGTCGTCGACGCCGGAGAGCCGCGCAACGCTCCTGCCGACCATGTTCACAACTTTCTCTCCCGCGACGGTTCCTCACCTGGGGACTTGCGTGAGGCCGGACGCCAGGAGGTTCTCCGGTACGACGGAGAGATTCTGCAGGGCAACGTAACTCGAATCGAGAACGGCTTCGAGATCCACCTCGGAGATGGGACGGTCCTGACTGCGCGATCGGTATTGGTGGCCACCGGGCTTCGCGACGAACTACCCGACATCCCCGGCGTCCGAGAGCAGTGGGGTTCGGGGGTTCTGCATTGCCCGTACTGTCACGGCTACGAGGTACGTGATCAGCCCATTGCCGTTGTCGGCGGGTCCAACCGGCCCTTCACGGTCCATCAGGCGTCTTTGATTCGACAGTGGTCGGAGGACGTCGTCTTCTTCACCAACGGCATCGAACTGAGCGACGACGAACGCCTCCGACTCGACGCTCGGTCCGTCGACATCGTCGACGCGCCCGTTGCCCGAGTCGTCGTGCGGGATGGTCGCGTCGTCGGCATCGAGCTGTCCGACGGGACCGTCGTTCCTCGAACAGTCGTGTTCGTCGGCCCGACGTTCGTTCCGAACGACATGCTGCTGACTCCGATCGGATGCTCCCGCCTCGACGACGGGTGGGTCGCTACCGACCCGACCGGACTCACCAGTGTCGACGGCCTGTGGACTGCAGGGAACGTCTCGGATTCTCCCGCCCAGCTGATCAATTCGGCAGCAGCAGGATCGAAGGCAGCGATCGCCATCAATCACTACCTCCTCGAACTCGATGTGACTCGCGCCGTCGGCGCGCTCTGAGGGCCTTCCACCAGGGCCGGGGAATGTGTCGGTGCCCTGGTTTACGCTCGTGGCAACGAGGTCGAATACGTGTTCGATCTTCGGTCGCTGGGGGGTGACATGGGGCTACGAAAAGCGGCGTGGACGACGGACGAACATTCCGCGCTCGCCGACGTTCTGGGCGCGCGTCGGAGGATCAACGCTGCCGTCGCGTCGGAACTCGCCCTCATGGACCACTATGTCCGAAATCGAACGGCATGCGCATCACCGTGGGACACCGGGGTGACCGAGAAAGATCTGTTCAGCTCGGCGATCTGCGAACTGGCGGCGGCTCTGTCATCCACCTTCGCCGCTGTGAACAACAAGCTGCAGATGTGGCGTCAACTGCGCCCTCTCGTGCGTCAGGGTTTCATCGACGGTGCGCTCGACCTGGAGCGAGTCAGGACGATCCACGATCATCTGCTTCATGCTCGGCCGGAGACGGTCGTCGCTCTCGAGCCCGAAATTCTCAAAGCCGCCCGGGAGATGGCTCCGAGCACCTTGGGCCGCGAGATCGACCGACTGCTCATCGAGGCCGACGCCGACTGGGACCGCGCGGTGCGCAAGCGTGCCGCTCGCACCGAGAAGCGAATCCGTCTTCGTCGCCGTGCACGGGGACTGTCGAGCCTGACCACCCTGATGACCGACGGCGAAGCCGACGAACAGCTTTCGCGGATCGCCGCCGAGGTCACGCGTCTGCACCCGGAGGATCCGCGTTCGGACGACCAGCGTCGAGGCGACGCCCAGACTGCATTGATGCGCAGCGAGGCACTGCTGTGTGAGTGCCCCACATGCCAGGTGTCTCGCGGGGATGCGGCGGATCCGGAGGCCCCTGATACCCACGAGACCGGTGGTCCGAGTCCGGAGAGAACCGAGCCCTCGGACACGAATTTCGACGCAACCGGTGAAACATCCAGCGACAGTTCGAGTCCCATTTCGGACACGATGCCACCGGCCGCACCACCACCACCCGCGCCAGGCACACCGGTGCCCGACACACCGCCGCCCGATACAGTGCCGCCCGACACAGTGTCGCGATCGCGGCCGGGCGGAGGAACGCTGATCGAACGGTGGCGTGGCATCGTCGGGCACGACCCCATCGGCGTCCACGCCTTGTATCCCGACGGCCACGGGGGCATGAAACTCCCGCCTCCGGGTGCACTGAGCTACACGCCCAGTCGATCTCTCGCGGCGCGAGTTCGTGCCGAACAGCCGTACTGCCTCCATCCTGGCTGCAACGTGCCTTCGGAACGATGCGACCTCGACCACATCGTCGAATTCGACCGACAACAACCCGAGAAAGGCGGCTGGACGATTCTCACGAACATCGGTCCGCGCTGCCGGCTCCACCACAACCTGAAAACGCGGAAGCTGTGGCGCACCGAACTACTCCCGGAAGGAGTCCTACATATCGTCGATCCACTCGGAAATCACTACTTCACCCCACCCGCCCTGTGAAAACGAATCACCTAGGGTTGGTTCGGTGAGCACCGCAAATCTGACCCGGACCGAAACTCGCAGGCGATCGCGACACATCGACGGGGTGAAGTATCTCGTCCATCTGGATCTCCTGCGAGCCGAGGACATGGATGTCGATACCTTCGAGACGGTCACGACCATCGAATTCGACGCCACCACCGCAGCGACATGGGTCGACTTCATCGGTGCCGCTGTCGACGAGGTCACCGTCAACGGCACCGACGCTCAGGTCGATTACGACGGCGCTCGCATCCAACTGGTCGGACTCACCGAGCACAACATCGTTCGGATACGTGCTCGCGGGCGGTACAGCAGGTCGGGAGAAGGACTGCACCGCTTCGTCGACCCGGTAGACGACAGCGTCTACCTCTACACCCAGTACGAGCCGGCCGATGCTCGCCGGGTGTTCGCAAACTTCGAGCAACCGGACCTCAAGGCCTCGTTCACGCTGACGGTCACGGCACCACCGGCGTGGACGGTCTTGTCCAACCGCGCGGGGGTCACCGACGACACAGTCACCACCTTTGCCCCGACCCTGCCCATATCGACCTACATCACCGCGGTTGCGGCCGGCCCGTATCACGGCGTCGAATCATCATGGACGCGAGGCGAACTGACCGTTCCTCTCGGCGCATATTGTCGAGCCTCACTCGCCGAGCATTTCGACGCCGAGGACATCTTCGAAACCACGAAGCGGGGCCTGGACTTCTTCCACGACAAGTTCGAGTATCCGTACCCGTTCGGTAAGTACGACCAGATCTTCGTCCCCGAGTACAACCTCGGTGCGATGGAGAACCCCGGGCTCGTCACGTTCACCGAATCGTACGTATTCCGTTCGGCGGCAACCGAAGCCCAGTACGAGGCTCGCGCCAACACGATCTTGCACGAGATGGCACACATGTGGTTCGGCGACCTCGTCACGATGCAGTGGTGGGACGATCTGTGGCTCAAGGAGTCGTTCGCGGACTACATGGGTGCGTACGCATCGGCCGAGGCCACTCGATTCACCGATGCCTGGGTCAGTTTCGCGAACCGCCGAAAAGCGTGGGCCTATCTGCAGGATCAACTCCCCACCACTCATCCGATCGTTGCCGACATCACCGATCTCGAGGCCGCCAAGCTCAACTTCGACGGCATCACCTACGCCAAGGGCGCGAGCGTGCTCAAGCAATTGGGGGCATTCGTCGGTGCCGACGCCTTCTTCGCTTCCTCCCGCAACTACTTTCGCACCCATGCCTTCGGTAACACGACTCTGACGGACCTGTTGAGCGAGATGTCCACCGCCAGCGGACGCGATCTCGACACCTGGGCGGCCGCGTGGCTGCAGACCACCGGCGTGTCCACACTGTCCTTTACAGGTGATGCCATCGAGCAGACGGATCCGCGGCCGCACCGCATCGCCGTCGGACTCTACGATCTGAACGAGGACGGGAATCTGACGAGAACCCACCGCCGGGAACTCGACATCACAGAAGCGCGAACACCGGTCGACTTCGAAGATGCCGCACTGGTCCTGCTCAACGACGACGATCTGACCTACGCCAAGATCCGATTCGACGAGCGCTCCACCGCCACCGTGCAGGCTTACCTCGACCGCATCGTCGACCCGCTCGCGCGAGGGCTCGTGTGGTCCGCGCTGTGGAACTCCACCCGGGACGCTGAGCTCTCTGCGCGCGAATACATCGATGTCGCAACCAGATTTGCGCCCAACGAGCCCAAGATCGGCCTTCTCTCCGCGGTGACGGCCAACGTGGCATTCACTCTCGGGCACTATCTCGGTGACGATCGGCGGGACGAACCCACCCGGCAATGGCTGAATGCGTCGTGGACGCAACTGCAGTCGAGCGAACCCGGGAGCGACGCACAGTTGGTGTGGGCGCGTGCGGTCGCATCGACCGCGCAGCTGGACGACCTCCTGGCGGAGGATTTGCGCTCACTGCTCGATGGCACTCGCACCATCGCGGGGCTGCGACTCGATCCTGATCTCCGCTGGGCATTCTGGCTGGCACTCGCCGCCACCGGCCACGCGACTTCCCACGACCTCGATGGCGAACTGGCCTCGGACGACACCCTGTCGGGACGCACCGCTCATACTGCGGCGTCGACGGCGATCCCCGACGCCGCCGTCAAAGCGAGGGCGTGGGCCGCCGTCACCGAACGCGAGGACATCTCCAACGATGTGCTCGACGCCTTCATCACCGGGTTCGGGGCTGGTCACCGACCGGACCTCACTGCGCCCTACGACGACCGATACTTCGAGTCAATCTCGTCGTTGTGGACCTCACGCAGTATCGAGATCGCACGGCGAATCGTCGTTCGCCTCTTTCCGCAGCAATCGTCTACCGACACCGCAGACTCGTGGCTCGCCGACCACGAGTGGGCACCGGCAGCGCTACGGCGCTTGGTGATCGAGCAGCGAGACCACCTGGCCCGGAGTCTGCGAGTCCAGGCCCGGCTAGGGTGACGAACATGGCTGACCACGATGCTCGACGCTCGATCACCACGTCCGCCCTGGCCGCCGGTGGCTTGCTCGGCGGCTTCGCTGTTGCCCGGCAATCGGGCAATCGGCAACTCGGCGGAGCAGTTCTTGCGGCAGTCGGCGTGGCGTGCACCGCGCAGTGGCAGAAATCCTCGGGCTCGGCTCGCGCCGGCGCACTGCTCGGGACCTACCTCGTCGCGTTCGGCGCTTCGCACCCGCTTGCGAAGAAGATCGGTGCGTGGCCGGCTGTCGGCACGGTAGCCGCTGCAACTGCGGTGGCGTCGTTGATTGTGAGCAGGTAGGTCGGCCAGCGGGGCCCAGTCAGAATGCCCCGGTACGAATGAACTTTTCGAGAGCGGCGGTCGGTTCTTCGAGATTCATGCCCTGGTCCGCGACCCAGGTGTCGTCGAAGTATGTCTGCGAGTACCGATCTCCACCGTCACACAGCAACGTCACCACGCTGCCGCGTCGGCCTGCGGCGATCATCTCCGAGATCAATCCGAAGGCTCCCCAGATGTTGGTGCCCGTCGATCCGCCCACCCGCTTTCCGAGTGCCTCCGAGGTGAATCTCGCGGCGGCGACCGACGCGGCATCGGGAACAGCGATCATTCTGTCGATCACCTGGCCGACGAACGACGGTTCGACGCGCGGTCGTCCGATGCCCTCGATGCGGGAGGACAAGCCGGTCTCGAATCCCGCGTCCCCGGTCTCGTAGCCACCGATGAACGCCGAATTCTCTGGGTCCACCACAGCCAGTTGCGTTGCGTGCCTGCGATATCGGATGTACCGGCCGATCGTGGCGCTGGTTCCACCGGTCCCCGCGCCCACCACCACCCAGTCGGGAATGGGGCATTCCTCCAGCCGGAGTTGATCGAAGATCGACTCCGCGATGTTGTTGTTGCCGCGCCAGTCGGTAGCTCGCTCGGCATGGGTGAACTGGTCCATGTAGTGGCAGTCGGGTTCGGCTGCGAGCCTGTGCGCCTCGGTGTACATCTCGCCCGGCCGATCGACGAAATGGCAACTCCCACCATGAGACTCGATGAGCGCAACCTTGGCCGGGCTGGTGCTGCGCGGCATCACTGCGACGAACTTCAGGCCCAGCAGTCGAGCGAAATATGCCTCACTGACGGCGGTGGAGCCCGACGATGCCTCGATCACCGTCGTACGCTCGGTGACCCACCCGTTGCAGATCGCATAGAGGAACAGCGACCGAGCCAGCCGATGCTTCAAGCTGCCGGTGATGTGCGTGGACTCGTCTTTGAGGTAGAGCGAAATCCCCCACGCTGCAGGAAGGGGGTAACGCAACAGGTGCGTGTCGGCGCTGCGCTGCGAATCGGCCTCGATCAGCCGGACGGCATTGTCGACCCAGGTCCGTGATCCCGAGTGATCGACCGATGAAGTCACTTCTTGCCGTCTTCACCGCGCAGTTTCGACTGCAGGTCCGCACGCGCGGTGCGCCGGTCCTCGTCGACTGCCGCGATGGATTCGTTGACGCGGATCCGCATCTTCTTGAACAGGAGCAGCGACAGAGGCAATGAGATGAGCACAGCGAAAATCGCGGCGACGAGAACCGGAACCTCCACGCCGAACAGTAAACCGACGCCCACGATGACGGCAGCGATCACGATGACGAGGGCCAGTCGCGCAAAGGTGTAGACGCCGAGGTTCACGGCGAGGGACTTCTTGGCCGACCTACCCGGGACGACATTTCCGCTGGTCGGTTCGCTACTGTCGGCATTCGTCGCTTCACTCACGGCCTCCAGGTTACCGGTCTCACCGGGCATTCCGACCCGCCCCCGCAGTGACCGATTTGTCCATTACCTCCCCTTTACCAACCTTGTATCAGTCGAGTACCTAGGGGTTCGAGTGCAACCATGGGTTCCGAACGCAGCAGACCGATATCTCCGGTTCGACGCAAATGCACCGAACCGCATCGTAGGAGGACACGACAGATGAGCGCACCCACATTCCAGAAGGCTCAGGACTCACTGCTCACGCCGGGTCAGGTAGCCGCGCTTTTTCACGTCGACCCCAAGACCGTGACTCGCTGGGCACACGCCGGACGCCTCGGATCGCTCCGCACTCCCGGTGGACACCGTCGGTTCCGTGAGACCGAGGTCATGCAGCTGCTGACCTCTCTGACGACCGAAGCCGGCGTACACCACTGAATCGGACGCGATACCGAAGTACCCGCAGACTCCGCACCCGCACGAACTCATCGAACATTCTCAGGAATCTTCGACGCTCGACGGGTGCGGAGGTTGTTGCATCGCGGCTACCCTCGTAGTAGGAGGTGCGTCGTGATCTATCTATTGGCGTTGATCGGCTTGGTGGCAGTGGTGGTTCTGTTCTGGAAGGCCTTCGGACCCAGCGCAGGTGCTGCGCCCACCCGCACAGTCGGACCAGATGACGATCCCGATTTTCTGTGGCGAATCAATCGTGAAGCTCGCCGCGGCGGGAAAGACGGAACCGAGGCCGGCACCGACCCGACCGAGTAGGGTTCGGCAGCTTCTCAATCGGGGCGAGAAGCGGTGGGCGAGTCGGGAAATCCGGCCGCTACCGCTGCCGCCACTTCCAGAAGCGCGGTGCGGGTCCGTCCACGAAGACGATCCAGCTCGATTTCCGCACCTTCTTCGAGATGCGGGTCGAACGGAATCGTCCGTACATGGGCGCATCGTTGCTCGAAGTGCTCGATGACCTTCTGCAAATCGACTTTTCCCGCTCTGGGCCGAACCCCGTTGACCACGGCCACCGACGTGGCCACCAATGATCGATACCCGTGAGCATCGAGCCAGTCCAACGTCGCCGACGCGCTCCGTGCACCGTCCACCGACGCCGAGCTGACGACCACCAGAGTGTCGGTGCCTTCGAGAATGCTCTCCATGGCCGAATGCATCAAACCGGTTCCACAATCGGTAATCACGATGCTGTAGAACTTCTCCAACATGTCGACCGCGCGGTCGTAATCTTCGCCGCTGAACGCCTCCGACGCTGCCGGATCCGAATCGGACGCCAACACCTCCAATCGGTTGGCATTCTGCGACGTGTAGGCACGGACGTCGCTGTAGCGATCCAGAGAATCCATGTCACGCAACAAGTTTCGAACGGTTGCAGTTGTTTCGCAAGGAACCTTCTGCCCCAGAGTTCCGCGGTCGGGGTTCGCATCGATCGCGATCACTCGATCACCTCGGATGTCGGCGAACGTCGACCCGAGCGTGGCGGTGGTGGTCGTCTTGCCGACACCGCCCTTCAGTGAGAGCACCGCGACGCGATAGCACCCCACGAGCGTCCGATCCACCTGTGCGGTCAGCTCGAGCCGACGCTGCTGGGCGGCGCTGTTACCGACATCGATGTGGCCGCCGGACATCACGTAGAGCGCCCGACGCCACCCGGAAACCGGTGGCACATTCGCCGATCGAACGAGCAACGAGTTGCCGAGATCGTGCGAGGAGACCGGCTGCACGGTCAGACGATCACCCGACAGGCTCTGACCGACCGCCGCTGCCTGGGGACCCAGACCATGCGCGTCGACTGCGCCGCGCTGCTGCGGCTGGTGCTGTGCGACGGATTGCGGATGCGGAAGGTGGGGCCACGGACCGGCCGGACCTGGCCACTGGTTCTGCGGATTCTTTTCACCCTGCGGCGCACCCTGACCCGGAGGCACCATCGGCCCATGGGGCTGCGTCCCGTTGTTCTGCGGAGCCCAGTTGTTTTGCGGTGCCCAGTTGTTCTGCGGTGCCCAAGGGTTCTGCGGCGCTCCATAATTCTGCGGCATCCACTGCTGAGGTGGCGGTGGCCCCGATGGCACCGGCGCCGTAGGCGGACTCTCGATCGGCTTCGCCTCGGGAGATGGGGCTACGGTGCTCTGCAGCGCAGAAGTCGCCTGCTCAGCGGAGGCTACGGGAGTCTTCGTAGACGTCCCGCTCGCAGTGACCCTGTCCACCTCATCGCCAAGCACCACCTCATCGCCGAGCACCGCCACCCCACCGGAATCCTTGACCGCATCAGGTCCATCGGCCGCGGGAACGGTCCCGCTCCCTGCTTCACCACCGTTGTCGGTCGACTCGGGAGCGTCATGCGCCACCACCGCAGGGTCCACCGAAACCGGCGGCGGACCAGACGTGGGCGTGGCCTCGTGTGGCGCTACCGGTAGGTTGTCCACGCTTTCGGGCGGCATGGTGATGGGGGTCGAGCGGAACGGTTCCCGTGGAACCGCAGGCTTCGCGTCGGACACCGGTGTGGTTTCGACGGCAACCGCAGGCTCCGGATCTCGGTCGTCCGGCGGGTCGTCGTCCAATGGTCGGACGGGTTGCCAATTGTTCTCGTGCCGATCGGCCATGACCGATTCCCCCCCAGTTCGCGTCCTACATCCTTCGATCCGGCTCGGATGTCTCCCCCATCGAGCCGGATCGGACGCTACCAGCTGAGCGGCCTGCGCAGCGGCCGAGTGCTAGTTCAGACCCGCGTAGCTGTGCAGGCCCGAGACCACCATGTTGATGATGAAGAGGTTGAACAGCATGGCGGTGAATCCGGCCACGTTGATCCACGCGGCGCGGGTGTTGCGCCAACCGGAGGTGGCGCGGGCGTGCAGGTAGGCGGCGTAGATGATCCAGGTGATGAACGACATCGTTTCTTTGGGATCCCAGCCCCAGAAGCGTCCCCATGCGGCCTCGGCCCAGATCGCGCCGAGGATGACGCCTGCTCCGAAGAGCGGGAAGGCGACGATGGTCGTCTTGTATGCGAGTCGGTCGAGGGCTTGGGCGTCGGGCAACTTGGAGGCGAACTTGCCCCAGAACCCGATGCTTTCCTCTCCCAGTGGCTGCTTGATTCGCAGTAGGAACAGCAGGGAAGCGACGCCGGAAACCAGCAGGATGCCGCTACCGACGCTGACGATGGTGACGTGAATGGGCAGCCAGTAGGACCGCAGTGCCGGGACGACCGGGGCGGCGTCGGCGTAGAGCTTGGTGGCGGCGAAGAACATCAGCACGATGATCGGTGCGAGAACGAACACCAGCATCGGACGCATCGTCTTCTTACGCAGGACGATGACGGAGGTCAAGGCCGCGGCTGCGGTGGCCATGGTGACGAACTCGTACATGTTGCCGAGCGGGAAGCGGTGCGTGGCGAACCCACGCAGCACCACCGCGGTGATGTGCAGGATGAGGGCCGGCGCAAGCAACGCGAAGCCCATGCCTGCCAGGCGGTCGGAGAGCGGGCGCTTCGGCGCTTCCGCGACGCGACCCGGCCGGGTCTCGACCACCGGGGCACCTGCGCCGACCAGTTCCTTGGCCTGAGCAGCCGTGGCCTTGGCCGACGCGTACTGAGCGATGAGCAGAACGAATGCGAGCACGTAGATGGTGAACGCTGATTCGAACGACCAGTCGCTGTACTGCGAGAGGGTCTCGTTGATCGGCATCGGTCAGTTCTCCTGTTTCGAGGTGTCGCCGAGCAGGCGGGTGCACAGGCGGTCGAACTCTTCGCCCCACCCCGCCTGATCGGTGCGTGCAAGTCCGCCGAGGTCTACTACAGTACGTCGTGCCTGGGCGTCGGCGGTGAGCCGGACCCAGATTCTGCGACGCTTGATCACCAGTGAGACGAGCAGCCCGCCCATCATCGTGAGTGCGAAGACGAGCACCCAGGTCTGAGCCGGGTCGTGGGAGACCTGAAGGTTGACGAACTCCTTCGCCCCATCGAACGTGACGACGGTGCCGTCGCTGAGCGTCGCGGATTCTCCCGGCATCAGGTTGACGCGGTCCTGCTTGACCAGCCGACCCTGGGCGATCATTTCCTGGTCGAGCGAGAAGATGGACTGCGGCAGTCCGGTGTCGAGGCCGGTGTCGCCCTTGTAGATGTCGATCGCGACGGCGGGGTCGTTCATCGCAGGGAAGCTCGACGACAGCAGGCTGCCGTGGAACGACGCCGTCGGCGCGAACAGTCCCTCGATGGCGATCTGGTTCTTCCGGCGGTCCAGTGCGTCGGGATACAAACCGCCGGGCGGGTCGACTCGCAGCACGCCACTGGACAGGAAGGTCGTGGCGTCCGTCGGTTGCCACTGGATGGTGTCGGTACGGGTCTCACCGTTCGGGAACGTCACGGTGAAGGTCGGTGCATAGCCGTGGCCCTGCAGGTAGACGCGGTCGCCTGCGACGCGCAACGGGTGGTTGACCTGAAGCTGATCGTCGCGCCACACGTTGTTCGTCAGGTCGTCGCCGGCCTGGTATTCGATGTTGGAGGTGAACATCTCGGCCTGGCCGTTGTCGAGGTAGTCGGCCTGAAAGTCCTTGACGCGCACACACAGTGGCTCGAGGTCTGTGCCGTCGACGAGATTGCCTGCGCGGAACGAGTCGTAGTTCGCGGGGGTCGAGGTGCAGAATCCAGGGCCATCGTCGGCGATCACGATGCGGTTGCCCTCGTAGCCGAGCAGTTTGCCCATGGCGATCGCGGCCAACAGCCCGACGAGAGAGAGGTGGAAGACGAGGTTGCCGAGTTCACGGACGTACCCCTTCTCCGCCGAGAGCGTCACTGCTCCGCCGTCCTCGGTTCGCTGAGCAACGCGCCAGCCGCGCAGCTGAGCACGCACCTGCCCGGCAATGTCCTCGGGTGTGCCGTCGACGTCGTACCGACTGTGGTGCGGCAGCCGCGAGAGGTTGCGCGGAGCGCGAACAGGCTTGGTACGCAACTGCTTTGCGTGCTCGATGCACCGCGGCAGGATGCATCCGATCAACGAGACGAACAACAGTGCGTAGATGGCGGTGAACCAGAAGCTGCCGAAGACGTCGAACAGCTCGAACTTGTCCATGATCGGGCCGAGGGTCGGCCGGTCGGCGATGTATTGATCGACCTTGCCCGCGTTGAGGCTGCGCTGCGGCACCAGGGCACCGGGCACTGCGGCGAACGCCAGCAGGAACAGCAGCACCAGCGCGGTGCGCATGCTGGTCAGACCTCGCCAGGTGTTGCGAATCAGGGCCACTCCCCTGCCCAGCACCGACTGCTTGTGGGGCGGCGACGCCTCGGTGCGCTCTTCGACGTCGGTGGTCATATCGGCAACACCACATCGGAGACGAAGGCGTCGCGTACCCAACCGACGAACTGATCCCAGGCACCGGTGACCAGTGCAATTCCTACCGCTATCAACATGATTCCGCCGAACACCTGTATCTGTCGTGCGTGTGTACGTAGCCAGCCGACGCCTCGAAGCGCGCTGACCGAACCGAACGCGAGGATCACGAACGGCAATCCCAGACCGAGGCAGTACGCCACGATGAGGGTGACGCCGCGCGCTGCCGTCGCACCGTCGGTGCCTGCGGCGAGCGAGATGACGCCTGCGAGTGTCGGCCCGAGGCACGGGGTCCACCCGAGTGCGAACACGCCTCCGAGCAGCGGAGCGCCGGCCAGTGAACCGATCTGCTTCGGCTCGAAGCGCACATCGCGCTGCAGTGCGGGGATCAGGCCGACGAATACCAGTCCCATGGCGATGGTGACGACGCCGCCGATGCGCATGAGCAGCTCACGGTTGATCGCCAGCACCGATATTGCGCCGAACACCGACGCGGTGGCGAGGACGAACACCACGGTGAACCCGAGTACGAACAGTCCCGCCGCACCGGCTACTCGAACCCGTCCGCTCCGCACCTTCGTCTTGACGGCGGCCTCGTCGGCACTCACGGCCGGCGCGTCGGCTCCGACGACTCCGGCGAGGTAAGACAGGTAACCCGGTACCAGTGGAACGACGCACGGTGATGCGAAGGAGACGAGTCCGGCCAGGACGCAGGCACCGAGAGCCAGGATCAGCGGCCCGGAGGCCGCAGCTTCCTGAAAACTCGCGCCTATCCCGGCGAGATACATCGTCTCTGTCACGGCTGCACTGGCTCCTCGGCTGCTATCCGTTCGACGACGGGCTGCAGGTCCTCGGCGAGCAGTTCACGCAGGAACACTGCGGCGACACGATGCTGCCGGTCGAGCACGACGGTGGTCGGGATGACGGAGGTGGGAACGCCGCCGAGTGCAGTGAGCGTGCGCATCGGCGGGTCGTAGATCGAGGAGTAGGTGACGTTGTTGCTGACGACGAAATCTTGTGCGGCGGTTTGTGATTCGTCGCGCACGTTGATGCCGAGGAATTCGACACCGGAGGCCTTGGTGGCCTCGTAGACCTTCTCGAGATCGTCGGCTTCACCGCGGCACGGACCGCACCACTGTCCCCAGACGTTGAGCACGACGACGTCACCGTCGTAGTCCGACAGCGAGGTCGTCTTGCCCTCGGTCATCAGGTCGGGCCCGGACAGTTCGCCGAGGGCACCGCGCTCGGACGGCGGATCGTAGAAGATGTCGGTCTTCCCGCCCGGCGAGACGAATTGGAAGGTACCGCCCTGAGCAACCGCGTCGGTGCCGGTCGAACAGCCGGCGACGAGGGCCACCGCGGCAACCGCGAGCACAAATCTACGCACCGGAGATCCTCGGGTCGGACGCTCCCGCTGGCTCGGAGTAGACGAGGTCGACGAGCTGATCGCCCTCGTAGACGAGCGACGTCAGCGACGCGAGTCCGCACTGGCGATTGCGCGGGTCGTGCCAGAGCCGGTCGCCCTGCAGGAAGCGGCGAAGCGTCCACACCGGGAGTTGGTGGCTGACGCAGACGGCCTCGTGCCCGACGGCCGCGACGCGGGCTGCGTTGACGGCGGCCAGCATGCGGTGCGCGATCTGCAGGTACGGCTCACCCCAGGACGGCGTGAACGGATCGCGCAGTTTCCACCAGTGCCGTGGCCGACGCAGCGCACCGTCACCGACGGCGACGCGCAGCCCCTCGAATTCGTTCCCGGCCTCGATGAGGTTCTCGTCCTCGGCGATGGTAAGGCCGTGAGCCGCCGCGATGGGTCCGGCGGTCTCCTGGGCGCGCAGGAGCGGCGATGCAACGACGTGGGTGATGTCGTGGCCGGCGAGAGCGTCCGCCACCGACTTGGCCTGTGCCTGACCGGTGACCGAGAGCTTGAAGCCGGGCAGCCGCCCGTAGAGGATGCCCTTGGGGTTGTGCACCTCGCCGTGCCGGAGGACGTGCACGATGGTGCGCGTCGTCGAGTGCGGATGTGTTGCGGGGGCCTCGGTCACGTCGGGGTCCTGTTTCTCGCTAGTCGGGTGGGGAGTCAGTTCTGTGTAGACGTCACAGTGGTGCGGAAGCAGCTGCTGCGGCTTTCGCGGCGGCGGGGGCTGCGTCGGCGATGATCTCGAAGGCTCGGTCGTCGAGCGCGGCCGAGACGAACCAGGCCTCGAATGCGCTCGGCGGCGGGTAGACACCGCGCGAGAGGAAAGCGTGGAAGAACGCCGGGTATCGCCATGTCTGCGCGGCCTTGGCCTGCGCGTAATCGGTGACGGGTCCATCGGCGAAGAACACACTCACCATAGTGCCCGCGAACTGCACCTGATGGGTGACGCCTTCGGCGGTGAGGGCGTCGCCGAGCAGCGTTCCGAGCCGCTGCGAGTTCGCCTGCAGCTTCTCGTAGACGGCTGCGTCGGCCAATTGCAGGCTTGTCAGGCCGGCGGCGACGGCAACGGGGTTACCGCTGAGCGTGCCCGCCTGGTACACCGGTCCGGCCGGCGCGAGGTAGGCCATGATGTCTGCTCGGCCACCGAATGCGGCAGCGGGCAGTCCACCGGACATAACCTTGCCGAAGGTGTACAGATCGCCCGCGACACCGTCGATGCCGTACCAACCGGCGGCGCTGACGCGGAACCCGGTCATCACCTCGTCCATGATCAGTAGCGCGCCGTGCTCGGTCGCAAGACGGCGCAAACCTTCGTTGAAGCCGGTGACCGGGGCAATCGCGCCCATGTTGCCTGCGGCGGCCTCGGTGATGATGCAGGCGATCTGGCCGGCGTTGGCCTCGAAAGCGGCGGACACGGCGGCGAGGTCGTTGTAGGGAACGACGATGGTGTCCGACGCCTGTGCGCCGGTGACTCCCGGAGAAGTCGGGAGCCCGAAGGTCGCCAGACCCGAACCGGCGTCGGCGAGCAGCGCATCGACATGGCCGTGGTAGCAGCCGGAGAACTTCAGGATCTTGGTGCGGCCGGTGAATCCGCGAGCCAGACGCACCGCGCTCATGGTGGCCTCTGTGCCCGAATTCACAAGGCGAACCTGGTCGACCGGGCCGACTCGACGGACGATTTCTTCGGCGAGCTCGATTTCGCGCTCGGTGGGTGCGCCGAACGACAGGCCGGTTGCCGCGGCCTTCTGGACGGCTTCGACGATGGCCGGGTGAGCGTGCCCGTGGATCATCGGACCCCAGGACGAGATGAGGTCGACGTAGGACTTACCGTCTGCGTCGGTCATCGTGTATCCGCTGGCCTGCGTGATGAACCGTGGGGTTCCTCCGACCGATGCGAAGGCCCGCACCGGCGAGTTGACGCCACCGGGAATCACCGTGCTCGCGCGAGCGAAAAGTTGGGCCGATACGGGGGCGTCGTCGCCGAGAGGAGCAGTCACGACTTCCAGTGTCCCAGGTTCGGCGAAATCACCAACTACAGGGCGTAATAATGAGCTCGCCCGACAGCCTCAGTCGTCGGTTTTGTTGTCCTCGGGCATGAACACCATCGCAATCAGGATGATGCCCCAGATGCCGAGGGGCCACAGAGGCCAATAAGCGGTCGGCTCGCCGTCGGAGATCCACTGGACGGCCCAGATTCCGTTCATGACGACGGCACCACCGAACCACCATCGCCACTCGTCCAGATACTCACGCCACTTGCTCGTCGTGTGGGCGACGTCCCTTGCTTTCGATTCGTGTGCCTTCGATTTCTCTGCGTCCGGCAAGTCGCGAACGACCTCGGCCAAGTCGCCGCGAGTTCTCGACGCCCACACCGCGTCGAGGCGTTGTTCGTACTCGACCAAGGTCAAGCGGCCCTCGCCCATCGCCAGGCCGAGTGTGTTCACGACGACCTCACGTTCGTCGTTGCTCACGCGCAGGTCCAGCCGATCGTTCTTGTCGACATTCTTTCCCATACGCAGCCTCCCGACACTCGTGTCCGTTTTGTCACCTTAACGGTTGAGTGCGCTACGCACCGGGTAGTTGGTTTCGATGACGAACACCGACAGAACACACACCGATAGCTCCGCGGACGGGGTCACCAAAGTCGCCGAACTGATGTCCGACGCCGGACTCTGCATGTTCACCACCGTCGGCGGAGACGGCCACCTCATCTCGCGTCCGATGGCGCTGCAGGAAGCCGAGTTCGACGGCGACCTGTGGTTCTTCGCCGCACACGACTCGCGCAAGGTGGCCGACATCGCGGCGAATCCGACGGTCAACGTTTCGTTCCAGTCCGGCGAAGGCTGGGTGTCCCTGTCCGGCACCGCGGCCGTGGTCGAGAACCGAACGAAGGCCGAGGAACTGTGGAACACCCGGGCGGCCACGTGGTTCGAGAAGAATCCCGATTCACGCGAGGTGGCACTGATACACGTGGCCGCCGAGGGTGCGGAGTACTGGTCGACCCCAGGGTCGAAGGTCTCGAATCTGATGGCTTACGCCAAGGCCAAGATCACCAACGAGCGGCCGAACCTCGGCGAGCACGAGGTCGTCGAGCTCGAGCTACCCCACAATTCGACCGACTAGTTCCGCTCGTGCCGGGGTGCTGTCGGGGGCACGTCCGGATCGACCACGAAGTTCCGGTGGTCTGTGACGTTGCGGTCGTCCGTCACATTGCGGTCGCCGGCTATGTCCCGGGCATCTGTTCCATTGCGGTCGCCGACGATGCTGCGATCGCCTGTCGCATTGCGGTCGCCCACGGCGTCACGGTCATCTGCGAGAGTCCGGTCATCTCGCACGTTGCGGTCGTTTGTCATGGTCCGGCCGTTCTTCACGTCCGGGTCGATCCGATTCGCGCGCTCGAACTCCGAGTCGACCTCGTCGCGCGATGCCGCCGCAACTCCCTGGTGTGACTGGGCCTGCTGTGCAAGTTTCTCCGCCTCGGCGGCTTTGACGTCGGCCTCGGCCTGCGCCCGACGCGCCTTGGCCTCGCTTTCGCGAGCGAGCAGTTCACGCTCTTCGACGATGGCCGCTTGATCGGCTGCCTTCTCGCGAATATCGTTCGCTTCCAGCCTCTTTCGCTCCTTGCCTTTGCGCGCCACGACCAGGGCGACGGCAACGACCAACACTACGACGACTACTGCAACGATGATCCACACTGCGGTACTCATAATTGGAACTCCCGATCTGTTTCGAATGCCGAAGCGGCAGACGTTCCCCGTCGGTTACCCGAGTAACGAATCAGTAAACTCGCCGAACATCGTGCGGGCGAGCGCACCGAATTCCTTCTCGTCCAGCAGGCCTGCAGCGCCGGGCACTGATGCGATCAGCTCGACACCCGTCACGAGCGGCAACTCCTCCAGGTTGACCCGCGCCGCCAGACTCGGTTCGGTCGGCCACGACCCGATGACCAGGCCGGAACACGTCACGCCCGCTGCATGCACAGCTGCGACGGTCAGCGCGCTGTGATTGAGCGTCCCCAGCTCCGCCCCTGCCACGATCAGCACCGATGCGCCGACGGCTGCGGCGATGTCGAGCGCGGTGAACCCTGCGGCACCCAAACGCACTGCTACTCCGCCAGCACCCTCGACCAGGACGAGGTCGTGGGTCTCGTCGAGTGCGAGAACCGCGTCGACGACGGCGGTGAGTTCGAGCATCGGCCGACCGGACCGGCGGGCCGCGACATCAGGTGCGAGTGGCTCGGGGTACCGCGCCAGCTCGATTCCGCGAACTCCCGAAAGACGCTCCACCACATCGATATCCGACTCTTCCGGGCAGTCGTCCCCCACTCCGGTCTGCGCCGGTTTGCATACCGCCACCGTCCGTCCGTGCGCCCGAGCCGCGGCCGCGAGCGCTGCGGTCGCCACGGTTTTGCCGACGCCGGTCGACGTTCCGGTGACGAGCAGCACGGTCATCCCGGCACCGCCGCATTCGAGAGCGCCGAATTCAATACTGCAGCATTCAATACCGTCGCCAAAACTGCTGCGGCACGGTCGATGTCGGCATCGGTGAGATCGGCGCGGGCGGTCAATCGCAGCCGAGATGCGTTCGGAGGAACCGACGGCGGCCGAAAGCACCCGACGCGCACGCCGAGCTCGAGACAGTCCCCGGCCGCGCGGACGGCACGCTCGGCATCACCGAGTATCACCGGAACGACCGCCGATGCAGTCGGTTCCACTCCCGCCGCAGAGGCCAGTTGTGTTGCCCGAACACCGATCGCAGCCACTCGATCGGGTTCGGTGCGCAGAACTTCCAGCGCGGCCGATGCTGCGCCCACCGATGCCGGGGCGAGCCCGGTGTCGAAGACGAAGGTGCGCGCGCCGTGCAGCACCTCGTTGCGGACGGCGGCCGGGCCGAGTACGACGCCACCCTGCGACCCGAGTGCCTTGGACAGCGTCGCGGTAACGACGAGATCGGGCGCACCGGCCAGGCCGGCGTCGTGGACGGCCCCGCGTCCGCCGGCTCCACGAACGCCCAGCCCGTGCGCCTCGTCGACGACGAGTACGGCACCCCGTCGCCTGCACACCGCGTACAACTCGGCCAGCGGCGCGAGGTCGCCGTCGGCGCTGAACACCGAATCGGTCACCACCAGAGCCCGCGTCTCGGTGCGCTCCCGCAGCAGTCGGTCGACGTGCTCGGGATCGCAGTGGTGCGCGACAGCAACCCGTGCCCGGGACAGTCGACAAGCGTCGATCAGCGATGCGTGCGACGCGGCGTCGGAGATCACCAGCGCATCACGTCCCGCCAGCGCGGTCACGACGCCCAGGTTGGCGGTGTAGCCGGAGGAGAACGCCAGCCCGGCGTCGGCACCGACAAAATCGGCGAGTTCGTCCTCCAGTTGCTCGTGTGCCGTCGTCGTGCCGGTCACGAGCCGCGATCCGGTGGATCCGCCGCCCCATCGGCGCACGGCAGCGCAGGCCCCGTCGATGACAGCTGGATGTCGGGCCAGACCGAGATAGTCGTTCGACGCCAGATCGAGAACTACGTCCTCGGCTGTGCGGGCAACGACGACGCGCTCGAGTCCGGCCTCGCGTCGGATGCGCGCGGCGGCGTCGAGCCACTCCAGTGCGGTCATGGCAGCACCATACTTGAACGCTGTTCAAGTATGGCTTCGGGCCACCGACAGCATGGCCCCGGCGATGGCCTTGACGTCCTCGCCGGTGCAGATGTACGGCGGCATCGCGTAGACGAGGCGACCGAACGGCCGCAGCCACACTCCCGCGTCGACGGCCGCAGCGGTCGCCCGTGCCATGTCCACCGGAGCGTGCATCTCGATCACCCCGATCCCGCCCAGCACCCGGACGTCGGCGACGCCCGGCAGCGAACGAGCAGGTGCCAACCCCTCTGTCAGACCCGATGTCACACCCGCGACCTCGGCGCGCCAATCGCGCGAGAGCAACAGCTCCACCGAGGCCACCGCGATCGCGCACGCGAGCGGATTGCCCATGAACGTCGGCCCGTGCATCAGGCCACCGGCCTCACCGCCCGAGACCGTCGTGGCCACCTCGGTGCTGCACAGCGTCGCCGCCAGGGTCAGATAACCGCCGGTCAAGGCCTTTCCCACACACATGATGTCCGGCGCAACACCGGAATGATCGGCGGCGAACAACTCCCCGGTCCGGCCGAAACCGGTCGCGATCTCGTCGAAGATCAGCAGTACTCCGTACTCGTCGGCGAGGCGACGCAGCTCGACCAGGTATTGCGCGTCGTGGAATCGCATACCGCCTGCACCCTGCACGATCGGTTCGACGATGATCGCCGCCAGCTCGCTCGCGTGCGCCGAGAGCACCTGCTCGAACTCGGCGACGTAGGACTCGTCGAACTCCGTGGGTGGAGCCGGTGCGAACACCTGTTTCGCGAGCACGTCGGTCCACAGCGTGTGCATCCCACCGTCCGGATCGCACACGCTCATCGGAGCGAACGTGTCGCCGTGATAGCCGCCGCGCCAGGTCAACAACCGCGTGCGCCCGTCCTCTCCACAGGCCCGCCAGTACTGCAACGCCATCTTCACCGCGACCTCGACCGAGACCGATCCGGAATCCGCGAGGAACACCTTGTCGAGCCCTGCGGGGGTGATCTCGACCAGCAGCTCGGCCAATCTCGCCGCCGGAGCGTGCGTCAGTCCGCCGAACATCACGTGACTCATCCGGCCCAGCTGATCGTGCGCGGCGGCGTCGAGCACCGGGTGCCGGTAGCCGTGCACCGCCGCCCACCACGAACTCATCCCGTCGATCAGTTCCCGGCCGTCGGCCAGGCTGAGCCGCACCCCGGACGCACTCTCGACGACCAGCGGTGTCGCGGTCGCCGGAAACCGGCTGTAGGGGTGCCACAGGTGGTCGGAATCGATTCGACGAACATCCTCGGAAGTCAACACGCCACAGCACCCTGCCACAGCGCTCCTCGAGCGACGGCCGCGTCGCCCCCGAAGGCGAAATGTCCGAATCCGTTAGCATCGCAGCATGATGATGCCGCGCACCACGACGAGACTTGCAGTCGTTGCCCTCGCGTCGACTCTGGCACTCTCCGCCTGCGGCGGCACGGCCGAAACGCCTGCGGCCACCTCCACCACGACGGCACCGGCCTTCGTCGTCGACACCTCGACTCCCATCGGTGCGCTCAACGACCGAATTCTGCAGTGGATCAACGGCGAGAACGCACCCGATCCCACCGAAGTGGAGGCCGTCGTCGGCCCCGAGTTGGCCGAGGCCGTGGCCCCGCTGGGCGGACTCGTCACCCCACTCGAACAATTGCGCGCCGGTGCACCGAACGTGGCCACGGGCTTCGAGGCCGGCCCTGATACCGGCGTCCTGCGTTTCACCACCGCCGACGTCTCGGCCACGATTTCCACCTCGATCGGTGCCGATGGCAAGCTCGACGGATTCCTGGCCAGACCAGACACCCCCGAGATCTCGTCGTTCGACGACCTCGATGCGGCGCTGTCGAAGGTGGCCCCGAAGTACTCCTACAGTGCGTCTCGTCTCAATGGTGGTGACTGCGAGGCCGTCTACTCCACCAACGCGGACGCAGTGCTGCCGCTGGGGTCGGTGTTCAAGTTGTACGTCCTCGGCGCGCTCACCGACGAGATCGAAGCGGGCACTGTCCGATGGGACGAACAGCTCACCGTTCGCGATGCGACCAAGAGCGCGCCGTCCGGCGAGTTGCAGAATCTGCCCGACGGCACCGCGGTGTCGGTTCGGGAGGCCGCCGAGAAGATGATCTCGTTGTCCGACAACACCGCAACGGATCTGTTGATGGAACGACTCGGCCGCGACCGCGTCGAACGCCAGCTCGCTGTCATGGGGCATCACGATCCGTCGGTCATGACGCCGATGATGGACACCCGGCAGTTCTTCGTCATCGGATTCGGCGATCCGAACATGCGGGCCGAGTGGTCCGGTGCGGACCCGGACGGCCGGGTCGAGCTGCTAGCCCGAGCGGACTCGCGGCCGCTCGAGATCGACTTCGAGAACTTCCTCGACAATCCGGCGTCGGCCGACGGCGTCGAGTGGTTCGCCAATGCGCAGGACGTCTGTGCGGCAATGGGCTACCTGGCATCGGGTCCGGCAGCGGAGGAGAACCGCCGGATCCTGGCGATCACCCCGGGTGTACAGCTCGACGCCGCACTGTGGCCGTATTCGGGCTTCAAGGGCGGCAATGCACCCGGTGACCTCGCCGGCGTATTCCTGGCCACCGATGCGTCCGGTCAGGACTGGATAGTCACCGAACAATTCCAGGCAGAAGGTGCGATCGATCTGATCCCGTCCAGCTACGCGTTCCTCGTTGCTCAGGAGGCGTTCGCGCTACTGAAGTAGGTGTGATTTGTAACATCGGTGTTACTGCTGCATTACACTCGCGGTCGTGGAGGCACAACACGAACCAGCCCAGCACGCGTGGCCTTCGGGCTTCAAAGAGTTCCTGGTCAGCGAATTCACCGACTTCAGTCCCCTGGTCAACCGGGCTCTGGAGGACAACTGTGCGTCGCTGTTCCACGACGGTCCGTACGCGAAAACGGGCTTCTGGCGCACCTGCAGAGCGGTGTTCAGAGAATTCGTCTGGCCGGTCTGACTTTCCGGCCCTCACGCGCGGCGGCAAAAGGTTACCGTCGAGTATGGCAACCACAACGGATCACCTTCGGAACACTCTGGACGGCCGCTGGCGAGATGTGAAGAACGAGGCGCGCACGCAGCTCGCGCGCGACGAGTTCCGACCGCACTACACGCCGAACACCGTCATCGCCCGCACCAAAGCACTCGAGCAACTCAAGCTCCTCGCCGCCGCCGGTGCGGCCGACAACGGCTTCAAGAAGGAACACGGCGGTACCGGGGATGTCGGCGCTGCAGTGACGATGATCGAGATGCTCGCGATGAGCGACTTGTCTCTGATGGTCAAGGCCGGCGTCCAGTGGGGACTGTTCGGTGGTGCCATCGAAAATCTCGGCACGGAACGTCACCACGAGGCATACGTCCCGAAGATCATCAACCTCGAACTGCTCGGTTGTTTCGCCATGACCGAGACCGGACACGGCAGCGACGTGCAGTCGCTCGAGACCACGGCCACCTACGACCCGAAGACGGACGAATTCGTCGTCAACTCCCCTACGCCGTCCTCACGCAAGGACTACATCGGCGGTGCCGCCGAGACTGCGACCGTCGCCGCTGTGTTCGCCCAGCTCATCACCGCCGGACCGGGCCAGGAGCCCGAAAGCCATGGTGTGCACTGCTTCTTCGTGCCACTACGTGACGAGAACGGCGACGACCTGCCCGGTGTCACCACTTCGGACTGCCAGTACAAGGGCGGCCTGCCCGGAGTGGACAACGGCCGCATCATGTTCGATCACGTCCGGATCCCGCGAGACAACCTGCTCAACAAGTACGCCGATGTGTCCGACGACGGTACGTACACCTCCCCCATCGAGAACAAGTCCCGACGGTTCTTCACGATGCTCGGCACGTTGATCCGTGGCCGCGTCACGGTCGGCGGCAGTGCCGCCGCTGCCGCGCGGGTCGCTCTCGACATCGCGACGCGATATGCATTGCAGCGCAGGCAGTTCGCTGCACCCGATTCCGATCAGGAAGTCCTGATCATGGACTACCTGGTGCATCAGCGTCGACTGTTCCCGCTCATCGCCAAGTCCTACGCCCTGCAATTCGCACAGAACGAACTCGTGTCGAAGATGCACGAGCTGCAGACCGCGGACAGCCCCGACGCCGAGGAGCAGCGCGAGCTCGAGTCACGTGCAGCCGGCCTCAAGGCGGCGAACACCTGGCATGCGACCGCCGCGATTCAGGAAGCCCGCGAAGCATGCGGCGGCGCAGGCTATCTCGCCGAGAACCGGCTTATCTCGCTCAAGGCCGACACGGATGTGTTCACCACGTTCGAGGGCGACAACCATGTGCTCACCCAGCTGGTGGCCAAGGAACTGCTCACCGCGTACGCCGACGACGTCAAGTCCATGAGTCCGGTCGAGTGGGTCAAGTTCGCCGCCGATATGGTCGGCGACCGAGTGGTCAAACGCACTGCAGCGCAAGCGATCATGCAGACCATCCTGGACCGCCGCCAGGACAACGAGGAAGAGGGCTCGCTGTTCAACCGCGGCACCCAGGTCAAGATGTTCGAGGATCGCGAGGAGTACCTGCTCTCCACCGTCGCTCGCCGGTTGCAGTCCAAGTCCAAGGAGACCAGCCCGTTCGAGGCGTTCAATGCGGTGCAGGATCACGTGCTGCACGCTGCGAGCGCGCACATCGATCGCATCATCTTCGAGGCCTTCATCGCCGGCATCGAATCGTGTGAGGACTCGGCCACCCAGGATCTGCTGCACGAGGTCTGCGATCTGTATGCCCTCTCGGTGATCGAGAAGGACAAGGCCTGGTTCATCGAGCACCGCTACCTGTCCACCGAGCGGTCCAAGGCCGTCACCCGCGCCATCAACGAGCGCTGCCGCACACTGCGTCCGCACGCGGAGTTGCTCGTCGACGGTTTCGGTGTGCCCGACGCGTTGGTCGGTGCGGCAATGCTCGGCGAGCCGGGAGCGGGAACCGAGGAAGAGCCGGCGGCCAATCCCAGTCACGCGCACTGACGCATGACGGGATCGGAGCCAGGAGACCGAACCGACTAGGGGACGATCGCGAAAACTCGGCAGGGGCCACCGGTCGCGCCGGCGTGCTTGGGTGCGCCGACGACGACCGTCGCCCCTGCCGGGGGCACCGCATCGAGATTCGCCAGCGCTTCGACTCCGTACCGGCCCGCCCCGAGAACGGCTGTGTGCGCGGGGTATTCGCGGTCGTTCATCCGGTCGAGGCTCAGTGTGTCGACCCCGATTCCGACGATGTTGCGCTCGCGCACCAGCATCTGTGCCGCGCCTGCGCCGAAGCCGGGGGCGGCACGCTCGGCAAGTCGGGTCTGCCACCGACTGTGCATCGCGACCAATGCTCGATCGGGTATTCGGCCGTGCTCGCGCTCCCACCGGTCGATGTCCTCGGGTGTCACCACAGCTTCCGGATCGGCCTCGGCCCGCGCCGATATGTCCACGACGACGAGTGGGGCGATCAGATCGTCCAAGGGCAGCACGTCGGCCGTCGCCCCTCCGCGAACACGGTGCGCAGGGGCATCGATGTGCGTGCCGGTGTGCTCCCAGTACGAGAGCTTGTTCACCAGGAACCCACCGAGCTCGTAGGCCGCGACCGGGCGCATCGAGAACGGTTCGCTGCCCGGCCACACCGGAAACGTGGGGCTCAGGGTATGCGTCAGGTCGACCAGTCGGCCGGCCGGAACAGCCGCGGCGACAACGGGTTCGGCACGCACCGCCCCGCTTGCCGCGACCGTCAGTGCAGCCGCGCCCAACGATCCGAACAACGCCCTACGGCCTAGTTTTCGGTGAACCGTCTCGACGACCTCGGGGCCACACATCAGCCGGCAGCGGGAGTGACGAGCAGAACCTTGTCGTCGGACCCGTTGTCGGTGGTGAGCAGAAAAGCTCCGTCGTTGCCGAAGCTGGTGAGCGAACGCAGGCGTCCGTACTCGCCCTCCAGCGCGTCCGCCTCGTCGACGTATTCGGTGCCGTCCTCGGACAGCTTCAGGAACACGAGCTTCTCGCCCTGCTGACTCGACACCACCGCGGCACCGTTCCAGGAGCCCCATCCCGCACCGTTCGCGAAAGTGAGACCGGGCGTCGCGATGGTGGGGCTGCCCGAGCTCCACACTGCGGCGCGCGCACCGGGCACGCGGGTCGGATCGGTCATCGGTACCGACTCGTCGTAGATGACCGGGAGTCGGTCGGGGCGGTAGCCGTAGTTGCCGCCAGGCTCGAGCAGATTCAGTTCGTCGTCGCGAGTCGTACCTTGCTCGACCTCGTAGAGCTGACCGGTGCCGGGACGAATCGCCAGCCCCTGCACGTTCCGATGCCCCAGAGTGAAGATGCGACCCGGCGAACCCGCGGCTGCCGAACCGTCGGCGTTGATGTGCAGAACCTTGCCGCCCAACGAGTTTCGATCCTGCGGAACCGTCGGCGTTGCAGTGTCTCCGGTGCCGACGTACAGGGTGCCGTCGGGATGAGCCAGAATTCGGCAGCCGCCGTGACGACCGCCGTCGGCGACGGGAATGTCGTCGACGAGGGTGCCGGTGCGCGTGAGCGCCGTCCACCCCGGGTCGACGGTCCACGAGAGCACCGCGATGTGGTTGTCGCTGCCACCACCCGAGCTGCCGGTTCCGGCGCTACCGGTCCCGCTTCCGCCGCCCTGTACGCCCTGGCACGTGTAGATGGTTCTCGAAGTCCCGAAATCCGTCGCCAGAGCAATGCCCATAAGGCCGGTCTCGCCGGAGGCGTACAGATCGTCGAGGTCCGCGGCGAGCTCGCGCGTGTCACCGCCCACGTCGCGGATCACGAACCGTCCGGCACGCTCACCGGTCAGCACCGTCCCATCCGGCGCGACCACCGCATCCCACGGTTTCGCGAGTCCAGTGAGCACCTCGGTGACCGTCAGATCGGGCAGCGGATCGGCCTGTGCCGTTGCGACCGTCGAACCGGTAAGCGTCAGGACGACGCTGGCGGCGAGTACTCCGGAACTGGACACCAGCTTGTTCATCCACACTCCTGACGACGATCGGTGACCGGCCCGATATGACCGATATCACATGATCTTAAACACACTCGCCAGGATGCTTGCCGACTCACGACGTAATTCGTTTCCCGGCAGCACCAGGAGTCCACAGCAATCCCAGGCCACGCACAGTGACGGCAACCTCGGTTCAGCCGACCTCGGGCGTGACGAGCAGTACCTGATCGTCGGATCCGTTGTCGGTGGTGAGCAGGAAACCACCGTCGCTTCCGAAGGGGGTGAGCGAACGCAGCCTGCCGTAGCTGCCGTCCAGCGCCTCCGCCTCGGCGACGTACTCGGTTCCGTCCTCCGACAGTGCAAGGAAAACGAGCTTCTCGCCCTGCTGACTCGAGATCACCGCGGCACCGTTCCACGAGCCCCACTGCTCACCCTCGGTGAACGTGACGTCGGGGGTCGCGATCGTCGGATCACCCGAACTCCACACTGCGGGCAGGGCACCGGGAACCCGATCGGGGTCGGTCATGGGGACCGATTCGTCGTAGACCGACGGGCGCCGATCGGGGCGATAACCGTAGTTGCCGCCCGGCACCAACAGATTCAGCTCGTCGTCTCGGCTCGTCCCCTGCTCGACCTCGAAGATCTGATCGGTTTCGGGTCGGATCGCCAGTCCCTGCACATTGCGATGACCGAGAGTGAAGATGCGATCCGGTGCGTCGGCTGCGGCGGCGCCGTCTGCGTTGACGTGTAACACCTTGCCGCCCAGCGAGTTTCGATCCTGGGGAACACTGGGGCTCGCAGTGTCCCCGGTGCCGATGTACAGCGTGCCGTCGGGATGAGCCAGGATGCGGCAGCCACCGTGACGCCCGCCGTCGGCGACGGGAATGTCGTCGACGAGAGTGCCGGTTCTCGTCAGGGCTGTCCACCCCGGATCGACGGTCCACGACACGACGGCAATGCTGTTCCCCCCGCTACCTCGGAGCCCCTGGCAGGTGAGCACGGTTCGAGAGGACTCGAAATCCACCGCCAGTGCGATACCCATCAGCCCGGTCTCACCGGCGGCGTAGAGATCACCGAGGTCCGCGTTCAGTTCACGCTGGACTCCTCCGGAGTCGCGGATGACGAACCGGCCGGAACGCTCTCCGGTCAGCACCGTGCCATCGGGAGCAACCACCACGTCCCATGGTTTGTCGAGGCCGTCTAGCACGGTGGTGACCGACAGGTTCGGCAGCGGCCCGGCAGGCGCGGCCGGGGAGGGAGCAGCTTCGGAAGAAGAGCCCTGCGACGACGAAGTCCCGGACGACTCGGTCGACTCTGCAGTGCTGTCCCGCTCGGTGGTGTCCACCGAACAGGCCGCTATCAGGGCGATGCTCATGGCGGTGACCACTGCGCCGGTGACGGGCTTCTTCACGAGCCCTCCTGACGATTTTCGATGAGTCCCATTTTTCCGGTATCACCGTTTTCGCGACTTCCGAACCACCGACGGAGCGCAGTCGTGTTCAGGACACCAGTCGATACCCGGCTTCGACGACCGCGGCGTCCACGGTCGCGGTATCGAGCGTCGAATCGCTGCTCACCACGACCGCACCGGAATCCACGTCGACATCGACACCGGTGACCCCCGCGATCTCGGAGACTTCTTCCTTCACCGACGCGGCACAGTGTGCGCACGTCATGCCCTCGACCGAATATGTCGTCTGCATCGTCGACTCCCCTTCTGTCGTCAGGAGCGCACGAGGCGCGCGATGGCCTCGGACGCTTCTTTCACTTTCGCGTCTGCTTCCGGCCCGCCCTGCCTCGCGGCCTCCACGACGCAGCCGGCGAGATGGGCATCGAGCAGCTTCAACGAGACCGACTGCAGCGCTTTGGTTACGGCAGAGACCTGGGTGAGAACGTCGATGCAGTATCGGTCGTCGGCGACCATGCGGGATATCCCGGCCACTTGACCCTCTATACGACGCAATCGCTTCAGCAGGTCGTCCTGCTCGGCGCTGTAGCTGCTCATAGGTTCACTATACCCCTACCGGGTAGGGGGTGACTCCTCCGTCCGGACTCGGCGCACACCATCGACGATCAGCAACCCCGCGACGATGACGGCGAGGGCGGCCAGCGCGATCCAGGACCCCGAGTAGAACGTCCCCTGATATGCCGGAGACACGTCGGGAACCGCGGGGAACTCGGTGGTCCGCACACCCATGTTCCAGCACGCCACGGCTCCGATCCCCGCCAGCAGCGCAACCACGAGTTCCACCCAGCCGACGGACTCCCTCACAGGTACTCCCGTTTGGCCGTTTCGAGGGCCGCACGCAACCCGTCGTCGTCCTTGGCCCAGGCCTGAACCAGCCCGCCGCCCACCAGCCGTAGCCCGATGCCGTGGCGCTTCCGCGGCACACCCGAAAGCTCCCCGAGCACTCGCGCTGTCTCCCACCTCTTGGGCTCGTACTCGTCGTCGGCGTACTCGGCCGGAGGAAAGATGTCTTCGATATCGGCGACGTCCACCGTCTCCGTGCCCTGACGCAGCGCTCGGGTGGTGAGTTCGACGCTGACGTGCATGCGAGCGGCGCGCAGCTGAACGTAGGTGAGACCGACGAGGATCAGCGAGAACAGCACGAGTGCGAACCAGTGGATCACCGGACCGGACGCGAGCTCGACGGCGAGTACCACGAGGCAGAACGCAGGCCCCCAAGCCAACATGCGCCATCGACCACCGGGTTCGTGGAACAGCACGGTCTCGCCCGCCGACATCTCACTGCTCACGATGAAACCACTCCCGCGCCGACGGTCGGTAGACGAGAACGGCCGCGAGAACAAGGCCGATGGTGATCACCAGCGGAACGAACGGGAACACCAGTGCCGCGAAGATCAGCAGCAGAGCGGCAACTCCCGACAGCGCTACCAGAGCGCGTCGAAATCTGCGGTCACCGCCGCGGACGTGGCTCGACATCAGCCCGACGGCCAATCCGACCACTCCGGAGATCACGCCGAGGCCGCGGAAGACGGCGAGGAACGAATTACCCTGTGCTTCCGAGCTGAACGAGGCACGAATCTGATCGGCGGGGAGCGTCAGGGCGATCATGCAGACGACGATCAGCAACACAGCCGAGGCCAGCCACAGCCAGTAGGCGGCCGAGACCACCCGGGGACGGACGATCGATGCGTCGGTGTCTGCGCTCACGCCAGACATCCTGCCACCGAGGGGTGGGAAAGGGTTCCGGCGGCAGAAATTCCGTACGGGCCCAGCGCGCTCAGCCTGCAGAGATTCCCAGCGCCATGATTGCGATCGCGGCCGAGACGGCGAGAAGCAACCCCAGCAGCGCCCAACCGGGACGGCCGCTCTCCTGGGGACAGGGCTCGCGGTCGGCTGCCGGCTGGGTCACGCTCGCTACTGCAGGGGTGTTCTCTGCCATGTCGGATCCGATCACTCGAAAAGATATCGAGAGTGATGCTAGTCACACAGTAGAGATCACAGCCGAGAACACGCCCGAAACTTCCGAGTTCCGGCAACTACCGCCGTCTGGACGCGACGAAGTATTCGTTGGATTCACGACGATGCATCAGGTAGATCGCCCCGGCGGCAAGTACACCCTGGCCGATACCGATCACGCCCATCACGATGTTCATCGCCCCCGCCGTCGATGCCATGGCGAACAGATCGAGAATCGTGGTGAACACGATGAACGATCCGATGACGGTCAGCAGCATCCGGGCCCACATCTTGCCCGCGCGCATCCGCTTGACCCAGAACAGGAACAGCGCCCCGAAACCGATCACGACGAATATGGTGACGACCAGCATCACCGTCACCATCGACTGCGTGGACTCGACGGTCATGTCCGCTGCCGCGTCCTGCGCCGCGAGTTCGTCGAGCAGAGACTGCGCAAATTCCTCACGCGCCCCGAACAACGTCCATACCGAGTACAGCGCCGAGAGAGCGCCGATCAGCGCCACTCCCCACCACAGATGGCGAGCCGTCTCCACGTCGACCGGTGCCGGTCGTGGAGTCGGCTCCAGCTCCGGAGCCGATTGCGGGAACCCGTGCTCAAGCTCCCAGCGCTGCCAATCCGGTTGCGACGGTGGATTGTTGGGCGTGTTGCTGTCGGGGTTGTTTCCCGGTGGAAAATCGTTCACAGCCAGCCCGCCACTTCGG
The DNA here is from genome assembly GCF_002258735.1 of Rhodococcus sp. WWJCD1. Classification (NCBI taxonomy): domain Bacteria; kingdom Bacillati; phylum Actinomycetota; class Actinomycetes; order Mycobacteriales; family Nocardiaceae; genus Rhodococcus; species Rhodococcus sp. WWJCD1. Next base: position 395,124 of record NZ_NOXY01000020.1, on the reverse strand, counting down.
TTGCCCAGTAGGTCAGTACGACATCGGCACCCGCACGCCGAATTCCGACGAGCGATTCCAGCACCGCCGCATCGCGATCGATCCACCCGTTCTGAGCAGCGGCGGTGATCATGGCATATTCCCCCGAGATCTGATACGCCGCAACCGGAACCGGCGACATCTCGGCCACATCGCGGAGTATGTCGAGGTACGACATGGCCGGCTTGACCATCACCATGTCGGCACCCTCGGCAAGATCGAGCTCCACCTCGTGAGTGGCCTCTCGGCGGTTCCGCGCGTCCTGCTGATACGTCCGACGATCGCCCTGCAGCGACGAGCCGACGGCTTCCCGGAAGGGTCCGTAGAAGGCCGAAGCGTACTTCGCGGAATATGCCAGCTGCCCCACCTCGACGTGACCGGCCGCGTCCAGTCCGGCGCGGATCGCACCGACCTGTCCGTCCATCATTCCGCTGGGTCCGAGCAAATGAGCACCCGCATCCGCCTGCGCGACGGCCATGTCGACGTAGCGCAGCAGGGTGGCGTCGTTGTCGATCGAGCCGTTCTCCCCCAGCACCCCGCAGTGGCCGTGCGACGTGAACTCGTCAAGACACGTGTCGGCCATGATGACCGTCGAATCTCCGAGGTCGGTCTTGAGTCGAGCCAGTCCACGGTTCAGGATTCCGTTCGGATCGATTGCCCCCGAGCCGGTTTCGTTCTTGTCCTCGGTTTTCGGCACACCGAACAGCATGACGCCACCGACGCCTGCCGTCACGGCATCCTCGGCTGCAGCGCTCAGCGAGTCCAGCGTGTGCTGGAACACCCCGGGCATCGAGCTGATCTCCCTCGGCTCGGAGATGCCGTCGGCCACGAACATCGGCAGTATCAGATGCCGTGGCTCCAAGGACGTTTCGGCTACCAGCCGACGCAGCGCCGGGGTACGGCGCAGGCGTCGGGGACGATCGGTGGGGAACACAGCTGAACCTGCCTCACTTCGTTCCGGCTCGTCCGCGCCTGTGCGTACTCCTGGCGAGTACGCACAGGCGCGGACTTCAGGCGCGTCAGCGCCTACGTGACTTCTTGCGCGGCGGGGGCAGTGCACCCTCGGCGCGCAGGCGAGCTGCGTGCTCGGCGAGCGCCTCGACCAGCGGTCCGACCTGAGCCGACTCGGGCTGCACGTCCACGCGCAGACCGAACTCGACGGCCGTCTCCGCGGTCTTGGGGCCGATGCACGCAACGAGTGTGCGGGCGTGCGGCTTTCCGGCGATGCCGACCAGGTTCCGGACGGTGGAGCTCGACGTGAAGCACACTGCGTCGAATCCGCCGGTCTTGATCATCTCGCGGGTCTCGGCGGGGGGCGGCGCTGCCCGAACAGTGCGGTACGCGGTGACGTCGTCGATCTCCCAGCCGCGTTCGCGCAACCCTTCGGCGAGCGTTTCGGTCGCGATGTCGGCACGCGGCAACAGAACTCGGTTGACCGGGTCGAACACCTCGTCGTACGGCGGGAAGTCCTCGAGCAGTCCGAGCGAGCTCTGCTCCCCCGACGGCACGAGCTCGGGATTGATGCCGAACGAGCGCACCTTCGCCGCGGTTGCCTCACCGACGCACGCGATCTTGACGCCGGAGAACGCGCGGGCGTCCAGCCCGAACTCCTCGAACTTCTCCCACACTGCCCTGACGGCATTGGTGGAGGTGAAGACGACCCACTGGTAGCGGCCGTCGACCAGGCCCTTGACGGACCGTTCCATCTGGGCCGGGCTGCGCGGGGGCTCGACGGCGATGGTCGGAACTTCGATGGGGATGGCCCCGTGCGTGACGAGGCGGTCGCTCATTTCACCGGCCTGGTCCTTGGTACGCGGCACCAGCACGGTCCAGCCGTACAGTGCGCGAGACTCCCACCAGGACATCTTGTTTCGGCCGGAGACGACCTTGCCGACGGTGACGACGAGGGACCCGACGAGCTCGGATCCGGCGTCGTTCAGGGTGGCGAGGGTGGCCTCGACGGTGCGCTGCTGACGGGTGGTGCCACGAACGGTGATGGCCGCAGGCGTCTGCGGTGCCAATCCGTGTTCGACGAGGGCACTGGCGGTTTCGGCCAGGTGACCCGACGTCGCGTGCAGCACCAGCGGGCCGGGAGCAGCAGCGAGCGCTGCCCAGTCGACCTCACCGCGGACGTCGGCCTCGGTGTGGCCCGAGCCCAGTGCCATACCGGCGTAGCTGGGAACCGCGGATCCGGCGGGCAGGCCGGGGAGCACCTCGAAGGGCACATGCGTCCGAGCGACGGCGCTGACCTCGGCGATCACCGAATCGGTGGTGAGCGGATCTCCGGAGACCAGGCGAACGACGTCGTGGCCGTTCTTGGCCTCGGCGAGAAGCGTTTTGGCGACCTCGGCGGGCTCGCCGAGCGCCGGACGAACCTCGACACCGTTCTCGCCCGTCTCCGCGTCCCGAGGGACATCGGCACCGACGAGCGCGGTGACGCCCTTGTCGACGTCGGGATCGGTGAATGCGAGCTCGGCCGCTCCGAGCACTTCACGTGCCCGGACCGTGAGCAGAGCCGGGTCACCCGGCCCGGATCCCACGAACAGGATCCGTCCGTTGGTGTTCTTGCGGACTGGGCTCATCGGTTGTTCTCCAGTGCTGTCTTGTGTGGGTACTGCAGTTCTATCGGGGTTGCCGTGCCCCGTTTCGGAATCAGTCGAGCGGTGGCGATCGACTCTCTCCGTACGACCGGACGGGTCGCCGTGCGTTTGGCGCGTCCGCGGACGGGTGCCGTTATGGCCCTAGACATGAGATCCACCCTGTGCGTGAGAACCGGCCTGCGCTGGTTCGGTGACTGAAACGAGTTCGCGGGCACCGAGATCGAGCAGTTCGCGGGCCAATTCTCGGCCCAGCTCCTCGGCGCGGTCGGGTGATCCGACGATCGACGCGCGGATGGTGTCGCTGCCGTCGATCGCAGCCACGCAGCCACGCAACGACAGTTCGTCGAAGATGCGGCCGTCCTCGTCGATGGATTCGACGACCTCGGCGATCGCGCCGACCGGAGCGGTGCAGCCGGCTTCGAGTTCGGCCAGCAGTCCACGTTCGGCTGCCACCGCGGCACGAGCGTGTGCGTCGTCGAGGGTGGCGATGGCCGCCGCGAGATCGGTGTCGCCGGTGCGGCATTCGACGGCCAGGGCACCTTGGGCGGGTGCCGGCAGCAGCTGCACCGGATCGAGTGCTTCGGTGACGACGTCGAGTCGGCCGATACGAGCCAGTCCGGCGCGGGCGACGATGACGGCGTCGAGCTCGCCCGAGGCCACCTTCCCGATCCTGGTGTCGAGATTGCCTCGCAGTGGCCGGACATCCAATCCCTGTCCGAGAGCGCGCAATTGAGCAATCCGGCGGGGTGCCGAGGTACCGACCTTCGCGTCCGCGGGCAGCTCGCCCAGTACCAGCCCGTCGCGGGCCACCAGGGCGTCCCGGGGATCCTCGCGGGCCGGGATGGCCGCGATGACGAACCGGTCGTCGGCGGCTGTCGGCAGATCCTTGTAGGAGTGCACGGCGATGTCGACGGTGCCGTCGGCGAGTGCCTCGCGCAGCGCTGCGGTGAAGACACCGACGCCGATCGTCTGTACGGGTGCAGCAGACAGATCGCCCGCGGTCTTGACGATCACCAGTTCGGCCTCGACCCCTGCCGCGGCGAGAGCCACGCGCACGGTGTCGGCCTGAGTGGTCGCGAGAAGGCTTCCGCGAGTACCGATCTTGACGATGTTGTTCACTCCGATCGCTCCTGACCGGCGGTGCCGCCGGGGTGAGAGTCCGAGCGCAGATCGGTACGGCTGGCGGTGAAGTCGTCGACCAGCTCCAGCGCGCCGATCTCCATCGGCGTCGCCACCGCATCGACCGAACCGGGGCTCAGCTCGAACAACTCCCGAAGCGCAGCGGCGTAGGAATCCCCACCCGGGGTACTGGCGAGCTGCTTGACGCGCACCGTCGGCGAGTGCAGCAACTTGTCGACGACACGGCGCACGGTGCGGGCCACCTCGTCGCGCTGCGGTGAATCGAGCCCGGGCAGCCGCGACTCGAGGCGCAACAACTCCCCCTCGACCACTTCGGCAGCGCGTTGACGCAGTGCGGTGACGGTGGGGGTGACCTCGGCAAGCCGTTGTCCCGCAAGGTAACCCGAGAGTTCACTGGAGACGATCTCGCGAGCCGCCGACGCGTCGTTCGCCGCAGCACCGGCTGCGGGATCGCGCTGAAGCGACTCCATGTCGAAGACGGTGATACCCGGCAGCTGCGCCACTGCGGCGTCGACGTCGCGGGGCAGTCCGAGGTCGCAGATCACCAGGGGGTGCTCGGCGTCGCGGCCGACGAGGGCGAGGTGAGCATCGGCGATGGAGACCACGGCCCCCACCGCACCGGTACAGGTGATGAGGATGTCGGCCTCGGCCACCGCGGCGGGCAGATTCTCGAGGGCGACCGAGGTTGCCGGGATTCCGTTCGAGACGGCGTTCTCGGCCAGGTGGTCGGCCCGCTCGCGGGTGCGGTTGACGACGGTGAGGCCGCCGATTCCGGCGCGGCCGAGGTGTGCGACGGCGAGGCCGCCCATGGCTCCGGCTCCGAGGACGACGGCCTTGCGACCGGCGAGGGAACCGCCGAACGTCTCGGCGGCGCGATCGAGGGCCACCGAGACCACCGAGGCTCCGGCGGCGTCGATCCCGGTTTCGCTGTGTACCCGCTTACCGACGCGCAGCGCCTGCTGAGCCAGTTCGTGCATCACCCGGCCGGAGGCCTGCTGGCCGTCCGAGGCGGCGTACGCCGACCGGATCTGGCCGAGGATCTGCTGCTCGCCGATGACCATCGAGTCCAGGCCGCTGGCCACTGCGAACAGATGCTCGACGGCGGCCTCGCTGTAGCGCACGTAGGCGTGCTTGGTCAGGTCCGCGATCTCGAGTCCGGAGTGTTCACCGAGTACCTCGCCGACGGCGGTCAGTGCGCCGTGGAAGGCGTCGACGACGGCATAGATCTCGACACGATTGCACGTGGACACCACCATGACCTCGGAAATGCTTCCGCTGGCCATCAGTTTGTCGGTCAGTTTCGGGCGATCGGTGTCCGTGATGGCGACACGCTCGAGGACTGCGACGGGAGCGCTACGGTGCGATATCCCGACGAGAAGGACACTCACGGTGCAATCACCGATCCGTTTCTTGTCGAACTGTTGACTGGGCTTGGATTACCGGCGATGCGCGGGCCGTGACTGCGGCCGAGACGTGCCGTGGACGTGAGTGGAGGCGGCGAGACCGGCTGTGGCCGAGGCGCAGTGACGACGGTCGGCGAGGTCACGCCTGCCGGTTCGGACACGTTGCGGGAGCTGTTGAAGGAGAGCACCTGCATCTCCACCGCCAGGTCCACGCGCCGCACTTCGACGTGTTCGGGAACGTCGAGCACCATCGGCGAGAAGCTCAGAATGCACTCGACGCCGCCTGCTACGAGCTTTTCGGCGACGACGTGCACGGCGTCGTCGGGGGTGGCGATGACGCCGATGGTCGCCTCGAGTTCACGGCAGGCCTTGTCGAGCTCGTCGACGTGCCGGACGGTCAGTCCGTCGACGTCGGTGCCCACACGCGCCGGGTCGCGGTCGAAGAGGCCGACCATCGTGAAGCCGCGCCGCGCGAATCCGCCGTACCCGGCCAGCGCCTGTCCCAGATTGCCGACTCCCGCCAGTACGACGCGGTGGCCGCGATCGAGTCCGAGTGCGCTCTCGATCTTGGCGCGCAGCCGTGCGACGTCGTAGCCGACACCGCGAACGCCGTTGGGGCCGAGAAAGGAGAGATCCTTGCGCAGTTTTGCCGATCCGACACCTGCTGCGGTGGCCAGTTCTTCACTGGAGACGATGAGAACGCCCTCGTCTGCGAGGATCGAGAGGACCCGCAGGTAGGTCGCCAGACGGGTGACCGTAGCCTGAGGGATGACCCGCTCTACGCCGCTGGGCGACGGGCGCTCTTCGGTCACGTCTGGGGCTCCTCGTCCGAACGGCGTCGATGCCGGTCTTCACGCTGATCCTGCGTTCGTGTCTATTTCACGAATGCTGTTCACACCACGGTAACTGCTTGTGAACGAATGAACAAAGTTGCGCACACCGGCCTTCACCTGCACACGGAGACGAATCACACGTTCTTAGGGTGCCCTGCCCGAGCCAGATCGGCCCGCAATCGGGGCACGTCCACCTCCCAGTAGCTGTGCTCGATGCCGTCGAGCAGCACCACCGGCACTCGGTCCCCGTACTCCGCACGCAGGTCAGGCGATTTCGTCGCCGCCTCGTCGACGTCGACGACCGTGACGGCCACGTCGAACTCGCGGCACACCTCGCTCAACACCTCGAGCGCGTGGGTGCACGAATGGCAGCCTGCACGGGTGAGAAGAGCCACGCCGGGGGGAGTCGTCTGCATCCGTCCACTGTGACACGTCCGCAATGGAGACGAACGTCACAGACAGCCACCCCGCCGGCCCGCCCTCACGGCCGGCTTCGCTTGTCCCCCGTCGGTCCTGTCGGACCCACGACTAGGCTGCGTGGGTAGCCGAGTGGGCTGTTTGCGTAACCGACCGGGCTGCGCGGGTAGACCGAGTGGGCTGCATCGAGTACTCGAGTGGGAGGAGGACCGAAGTGAGTGACGGGGGAACCGACCTGCCGATCGAGGCCACGCCCGATATCGACATGGTCGACACCGAGGATCCGCGCGGGGACAAACAGTTCAAGCGGCGTATTCGTAGGATTCGCAACCCCTTCGGTCCGTCCGATGCAGAAGTCCGCGCCAACGTGGCCGGCCAGGCCAGTGCCGACGCCGCGCTCGCGTTGCAGATCGAGTCCGAGGGCGCGATTCCGCGGGATCTCACCGCTGCGGCCTTCTTCGACGTGGACAACACCATGGTCCAGGGCGCATCGATCATCCATTTCGCTCGCGGGCTGGCTGCTCGCAAATACTTCACCAGTGGCGACTTGGCTCAATTCGCTTGGCAGCAAGTGAAATTCAGGGTCAGCGGCAAGGAGAACAGCGAGGACGTGGCCAGCGGCCGAGAAAAGGCGCTCTCGTTCATCAAGGGCCGCCCCACCTCCGAACTGACCATGCTCGGCGAAGAGATCTACGACGAGGTCATTGCCGACAAGATCTGGGCCGGTACTCGTGCTCTCGCGCAGATGCACCTCGACGCCGGCCAGCAGGTGTGGCTGGTCACCGCCACTCCCCTGGAACTGGCTCAGATCATCGCCAAGCGGCTCGGGCTCACCGGGGCACTGGGAACCGTCGCCGAGAGCAAGGACGGGGTGTTCACCGGCCGCCTCGTCGGAGACATCCTGCACGGCATCGGCAAGGCGCACGCAGTGCGCTCACTGGCTGTGCGTGAAGGCCTCAACCTCAAGCGGTGCACCGCGTACTCGGACAGCCACAACGATGTCCCGATGCTCTCGCTCGTCGGGACCGCCGTGGCGATCAATCCCGATACGGACCTGCGTGAGCTGGCCAAGAACCGGGGCTGGGAAATTCGCGACTACCGCACCGGACGCAAGGCCGCCAAGATCGGCGTCCCGACAGCGTTGGCCTTGGGCGCAGTGGGCGGCGGACTCGCTGCCGTGGTCGGCCGTCGCAAGGGTTGACCCACCCGGGCAGGGCGCTCAGAGCGTCAGCTGCATCAGGGTCAGATCGAGCCATCGGCCGAACTTGACGCCCACCTCCGGCATCTGCCCGACGGTCGCGAAGCCGAATTTCTGGTGCAGCGCGATCGAGGTGGTGTTCTCGGACTCGATGAACCCCACCAGCACGTGCACGTCGCCTGCCCTGGCCCGCTCGATCAATTCGCTCAGCAGCGCACTGGCCAGGCCACGTCGATAGAAATCCCGGTGGATGTACACCGAGTGCTCCACCGAGTGCCGGTAACCGCTCTTGACCCGCCACTGCCCGTACGACGCGTATCCGGCCACCCGGCCGTCGACCTCGGCGGTGAGGACGGGGTATCCCGCAGCGAGGCGACCGTCGAACCAGGCCGTGCGATCGGCGAGGTCGACCTGTTCCTCGTCCCAGATGGCAGTCGTGTTGGCGACGGCATCGTTGTGGATGTCGAGAATCTCGGGCAGATCTTCGGTGGTGGTGTCGCGAATGTGCACTGGCACAGGATAACCCGTGCGTTCACCCCAGGAAGACGTTGCGTCTCTTGGCCAGCAGCCGGTACAGCGTGTGCTGAATGGTTTCGCGGACGTGGTCGGTCAGCTCGAAGAGCACCATCGGATCCTCGAACGCGGTGGCGTCGTACGAGTCGGTAGGAATCGGCTTACCGAACTCGATGTACCACTTGGACGGCAGCGGGATCAGGCCGAGCGGGCCGAAGTGCGGGAAGAACGGCGTGACCGGAAAGTACGGCATGCCCATCAGTCGAGCCAGTGGCGCGATGTCGCCGATCTTCGGGTAGATCTCCTCCGAGCCGACAATGGAGCACGGGATGATCGGTGCACCCGTTCGCAGAGCCGCCGAGACGAACCCGCCACGGCCGAATCGCTGCAGTTTGTAGCGCTCGCTGAACGGCTTGCCGATGCCCTTGAAGCCCTCGGGGAACACCGCTGCGAGTTCGCCGGTGCGCAGCAGGCGCTCGGCATCGGGGTTGCACGCCAGCGTGTGCCCGGCCTTGCGGGCTATGGTGCCGACGCCGGGCATCTCGAAAGCCATGTCGGCGGCCAACATTCGTAGTGGACGGTGTGCCGGATGGTGGTCGCGCACCGCGACCGACGCCATCAGCGCATCGACCGGGATGACACCCGCGTGGTTGGCGACGACGAGGGCACCGCCGTCGGACGGAATGTTCTCGATGCCTTTGACTTCGACGCGGAACCACTTGTCGAACAGCGGCCGCAGCAACGGAAGCCAGATGGCGTCGGCGAAGTGCGGGTCGTAACCGAACTCGTCCACGCTGTAATCGCCGGCCAGACGCCTGCGCACGAACTCGGCAACCGAGGAGATCTGGTCCACGACGGCGGTCTTGGTGTCGTCGATCATCGAGAGCAACGGAGTCGGGATCGCTGCCGAGGGGGGCGCGACGGCGGGGGCAGGGTCGAGCAGCGGCGTCGGCTCACGCGGCTCGGTGTAGGCGGAGGGGTGCCGTTCGCGCGAACCCTGCGACGCGCGGACCGAGCGGCCACCGTGCAATGGAATCACTTTGGCCACTTCACTCACCCGTCCCTCCCGAACTTCGCACTGTTTCCGAGCTACGCAGAGATGCCAGTGCGCGCGCCGTGGATGCGCCGGTATCGACGGCCGAGAGCAGTCGATTCTCGATGCCGTCCACCCACTCGGTCCTGATGACCGGGCGCAGCGCGGCACCGCGGACGAAGTCGTCGAATGCCTGAACCGTAGTCCACCGCGGCTCGAAGCCCAGGACCGAACGCATGCGGGTGGTGTCGAGGCCGCAGCCGAAGTGGAAGTAGTCGAGTTGTTCGGTGGTGAATTCTCGCATCATGCCGCCCATGAGAGCGCGGCCGACACTCTTGAACAGCGGAAACGGAACCGGCACCTGGACGCGCCCGGCACGGCGGATCGCCTGAGACAGCATGATCGTGCCGTCGGCCCCGATGTTGAACGTGCCCGCCGGACCACCGATGGTGGCGCGCTCGAGCGCGGCGAGGGCGTCTTCCTCGTGCAACAACTGCATACGGGCATCGCGGCCGATGATGCTCGGGATCAGCGGCGAGGTCATGTACCGCGAGATGGTGCCGTTCAATCGCGGACCGATCAGCGGTGCCATGCGGAGGATCGACACGGCGATGTCGGGTCGTCGACGGCCGAGTCCGCGAACGTATCCCTCGATGTCGATGGTGTCCCGCGCGTACGCACCGCTCGGTGGGCGTCGGGCGCTCATCTCCTCGGTGAACTTCACCGGGTCCTTCGCGCTGCACCCGTACACCGAGGAGGACGAACGCAGCACCACCTTCTCCACTGTCGGAGATTTCTGGCACACCGCGAACAGCTGCATCGCGCCGATGACGTTGAGGTCTTTCATCGTGGCGCGGCCGCCGGATTTGGGAGGTTTGGCCACGGTGGCGGCATGCACGACGGTATCCACGCCGGCATTACGGATCACTTTGCCGATCAACGGGTTTCGGATGTCGGCACGGACGAACTCGGCGCGGCCCATGCGTCGGAGCAGATCCTTGCTCGGCGACAGCGCGTCGACGGCGATCACCCGTTCGATCTGCGGGTTCTGGGCCAGTCTGGTGACGAGGTATCCGCCGAGAAAACGACTCGCTCCGGTCACCAGGACCACTCGGGGCGCGGCAACACCACGATCGCTCGGACTCACTGCGCACCCCCAACATCGGCTCCGGTCCAAAGCCTACTGGATCGGTGGGCAGACGCGAGGGTGAGAAGCGAAGCCAACGTTCGAACGCCAGGAGGCCCGCCACCGATGGTGACGGGCCTCCTGGTGAAAGCTATGCCGGCAGAACTACTTGCCGAGTTTCCTGCGCTGCACGCGGGTACGACGAAGCAGCTTGCGGTGCTTCTTCTTCGACATGCGCTTGCGACGCTTCTTGATCACTGAACCCATGCGGGTGTCCTCACGTTCTTCTCTAGCGTTTTCGCGCACGCCGTTTGCGTACGCCTACCTGACAACCAAGCCCTGAGGGCTTCGAGCCAAAAGCCTTGGTCACCGAGCTGGCGCTGGGGCCACGTACTCGCCCACGGCTGCACACCGGCTGGCTGGCACGACGAGCGCCAATCCTACCGGTCCGAACCGGCACTTACGAAACCGGCCCCGCGTGCACTACTAGCCTGCGTCGAAGTACGAGGTCTCGAGATAGTCGTGGACCGCCTTGGCGTGTACACGAAAAGATCGACCCACTCGTACAGCGGGCAATTCTCCGCCGTGTACCAGCCGGTACACGGTCATTTTCGAAACCCTCATCAGCGTCGCCACTTCAGCGACAGTGAGGAACTGCGTTCCGGCCAGAGCCGGTTGACCATCCGGGGACGAACCCTTGGACGGCTTGTTTATAGACGCCATCAATCCACATACCTCCGGCACGTCTCATGCGGCAGGCTTCCCCTCCTGCCGAACAGACACGCACGTGCTGCCCCCGAGCCTATAGGGACAGATGGGGTTACTGCGACGGGAGTGGGGAAAAGATTTTTCAATCTGCTGTGATGCCCATCTCAATGGATCGGGCATTTGCGGCACCGAGAGCATCGAAAAACGCTGCTCGGAGGCCATTTCGTTCCAATTCTCGCACTGCTGCGGCCGTCGTACCGCCCGGCGAGGTCACGGCGTATCTGAGCTCGTTCGCACTCTCGTCGGAGCGATCCAGCATCGCCCCGGCCCCCACCATCGTCTGAATCACGAGCGCAGACGCCACGTCGCGCGTCAGTCCCAGACCCACTCCCGCGTCGATCATGGCCTCGGCCACCAGGAAGAAATAGGCCGGACCCGACCCGGATACGGCCGTCACGGCGTCGAGCTGATGTTCCTTGACCACCACGACCTTGCCGACGGCCGAGAGGATGGAACGCACCAGTTCGAGATGCTCGGCGCGGGCGTACTTGCCCGGAGCCAACACACTGACACCCTCCCCCACCAGCATCGGGGTGTTGGGCATGACCCGAACGACAGGGAAACCGGCGGGGAGCTTGGGCTCGAACTTCGCGGTGGGAACGCCTGCGGCCAGTGAGACGATGAGTTGTTCCCGATCACCGTCGAGCTCGATCTTGGTGATCTCGGTCAGTGCGGTGTCGACGTCGGCCGGCTTGACCGCCAGCACGATCACGTCGGCCCCCTCGGACGCGTCGCCGACGGTGGTGGTCAGGACACCGAATTCCTTCGCGATCTCCTTCGCACGGGCCTCTGACTTCTCGGCGACCACCAGATCGCGCACTGCGTGGCCGGACTCGAGGAGTCCCGCAATCAACGCCTCGCCGATCCGTCCGCCGCCGATCACTGCAATTCTCGTCATGCGGCCAAGCCTGCCATGTCAGTTCGAGCGCGGCACCATCGCCAACTGTCTGCTCTGCACCACGACGGCACCGGTCGAATCCAGCACCACGTGGTCCTCCTCGAACCAGGTGCTGCCGATGACGGTGCTGGTCGCCGCCACGCGCAGCCACCCCGGTGCCGGACGGCGCCGCAGGTAGGTCGTCAACTGCACGGTCGGCGCCCAACCGAACATTCCGCGGTTCATGGTCACCGGAGCCGAGATGTCTCCGGTCATCAATGCGAACAACACCGCGGTGTCGATGTCGGCCTCGTCGCCCGCGAAGGGACGCACCCACAATCTGATCTCCGCCTCGCCCTGCGCGCCGGTCAGGAACGACGCCGAGGACTCGTCGATACGCATCTCGCAGCCCTTGGCGACGTGCACGATGGACGCCATCGGATGATCCCCTGCCACCGCGAGTGTCTCGGCGGGAGGTTCGACGGCCATCGACGCCAGTGACGTCGGCGTCTCGTGGTGGGGTTCGTCGGAGTCGGGACGACCCAGGGTCACCACCGCCCGCACGGCAACGCGTCCGGCCTGGGTGAGTTCGACGTCGACGTGGGAGACCTGGCGACCACGTTTGCGCACCACTGTCGACAGCGCAACCTCGCCGGGATCGGGAGCGGCCAGGTAGCTGACGCTCACAGCGAGCGGCTGGATCTCGGCCTGCTCCGGGTCGGTCAGGACGATATGCCTGCGCGCTGCTGCCGCGCAGACGGCGAGCATCGCGCCGCCGTGCACCTTCGGACCGATGGTCCAAGTGGAGTCGATCGCGCCCGCGAACGACGCAGTGTCGGCGGCGACCTCGAGCGCGGTCAGGGTGGTGGCGGCCTTGAAGGGGCTGGCAGAACTCATTCCCGACAACTTACCGGCGGCCTCAGGACAGATGTGCGCGGGCGAACTGCAGTGCCTGTCCGAGCATCGAGGACCGTTCGGGGACCGTCCGCGCATTCTGCGTGTTGATCTCGATCACTGCCTGACCGTCGAAGCCGCGGCGCACCAGTTCGGTGCACACCTCCACGCACGGCTGACTGCCGTGCCCGGGGATCAGATGCTCGTCGACGGACGCGCCTCGGCCGTCGGCCAAATGCAGGTGCGCGATGCCCTCGCCCATCCGATCGAGCATCTCGAGGGCGTCGGAGCCCGCGGTGGCCGTATGCGAGAGGTCGAGGGTGTAATGACCGTGGCCGACGTCCGTCGGGTCGTACGACGGGGAGAACGCCGACAGGGCGGCGCCCGGGCCGCCTCGTCGTTCCAGTCGCTGCGCCGATTTCTCCTTGCGTCCGAAGAACCTGTCGGCACGCATCGGAAACATGTTCTCGACTGCAACCACCACGTGCGAGTTCGCTTCCAGTTCCGCTACCTGATCGGCGAAGCCCTCGCTGTACTTGCGTTGCCAGCGGAACGGCGGATGCACGACGACCGTCGCCGAACCGAGTTTCTCGGCCACCTCGACCGATCGGGCCAGTTTGGCAATCGGATCCGATCCCCACACCCGCTGCGAGATCAGCAGACACGGCGCATGGATGGCCTGAACCGGCATCGAGTACTCCCGAGAGAGCGCGGCCACCGCGTCGACGTCCTGGCTGACCGACTCGGCCCACACCATCAGTTCCACGCCGTCGTACCCGAGTTCGGCTGCGTAACGAAACGCCGCCTCCGTGTTCTGCGGGTACACCGATGCCGTGGACAGCCCGACGTGTATTCGCTGCGCAGCCATCGTGGTTCCAGCTCAGCCGGTACTGAGCTGGAAGGCGAGCGGACCGAGCGTCACGAACACACCCACGGCGATCGCGATGACGATCGATATCAGATCATCGGTGCGCCGGAGAATTCTCACCACTGCCACGAGACCGACGATCACCAGCACCGACAGCACCAGGGCGACCCATGGCAACACGTCCCACAGTTGTTCGAAGCCCTTGAACAGCAATGCGCCGACGACGACGGCCACCACTGCCTGACCCACGAGCACGAGCCACTGCCGAACCGCACCGCCCTTGCCCTTGGCGGCCGAAGCACGGCGGCCGGATCGGGTCGCGGGACTCGCATCGGTTTCGGTTTCCGGTGCCGCAGCAGTGTTGTCCTCGGCGTCGCGCTCTGCATCCGGCTCGACGAGATCGACGGCCTTTGTGGGAGCGGATGTCGCAGGTTCCTCGGTCGAAGCGACCTTGCCCGTCGGGGTGGACTCCGTGTCGTCCGGGCGCGCAATGCGCGCAGACACCGCGGTCTTGGCGACGTCGTCGACGTCGATCACCGCTGCTCGCGGAGTGACGTCGGTGTTCGGCTCGGCCACCTCGACCTGGCGCGGCGCGGTGAATCCTGCGGGCTTGCGGTTCCGCCCCTGTTCGGCCGCGGTGGATCCATACGGCTGACGATCCGGTGGCGTCGTCGGCGCAGCCGGACGATGACCGCGCTCGGTGTCGTCGTGCGACCGGTTGAGCAGGTCACCGGCCACCGTGGTGGAGCCGGACAGCAGTTCGGGCTCGGGCTGCTGCTTCTCGCGCCTGGCTACCGGCTGGAACGCGGTCGGGCGAGCGCTCTGCGGCCGGGCCGGTTGTGGCCGCGAGGACAGGAATGCGGGCGCGTCGTCGGGCGTCACGCGATCGTCGTCGGCCTCGACTCGGCCGGTGGCCGGCGTGTCACGGTCGGCCGGAGGCGGGGCGGGCGCGTCGACCACCGGGGCGCTACGGCTGCCCGGCTCGTCCCGGACGACCGGGATTTCACCGGTGAGCTCGGCGACGGAGATGCCGCCCTTGACGCCTCGGCGACGGCGTCCACCGGTGCTCAGGTTCGTCTGCTGGCCGTTTCGGGCCAACAGCTCGGCAACCGAGATCTGCCCGGTGTCTTCTGGATTGTTCTCGCTCATCTCGAACTCCCCACCAGATCGCCGTCGGTTTCGGTGTCCAGCTTCCTCAAAATCAAACCTTCCCTCAGCGCCCACGGGCAGATCTCGAGTGACTCCACCGACAATGCCCGCATGCTCGCCTCCGCTACCAATGCCCCGGCCACCAGTTGTGGCGACCTGTCGGCGCTGACGCCTTCCAATTCTGCACGGTCGGCGGCCGTCATCCGCGATATGAAGGCTATGAGTTGCCTCAAGCCGCTCGCAGTGAGCGTCCGCGTCACTCTGGGACCGGCCGCGGAGGGCGCGGCACCGGTCAAGCGAGCCAACGAACGGAATGTCTTCGACGTTCCCACGGCCCGGTCGGCGTCGCCGGCCGCGAGCAACTCCTTGGCGGGGGTCGCCAATTCCGCATCCAGCCAATCCCGGAGAACCGCGATACGACGCTTGCCCGGTGGATCCTCGTCGAGCCAATCGCGGGTGAGGCGACCGGCACCGAGCTGCAGAGAGAACGCGACGTCGGGATTCTCGTCGCTTCCGCTGGCCAGTTCGAGCGATCCGCCGCCGATGTCGAGTCCGAGGATGCGCCCGGCGCTCCAGCCGTACCAGCGTCGAACCGCGAGAAATGTCAGCCGGGCCTCGTCGACGCCGGACAATGTCTGCAGGGAAACTCCGGTTTCGGCGAGCACTCGAGCGAGCACGTCCTCCGAGTTGTAGGCGTCGCGCACTGCGGAAGTGGCAAATGCCATCAGTTCACTGCAACCCGAACGTTCGGCGATGGCTGCGAACTCACGAACCTCGTTCACGAGGCGATCCGCGCCCGCAGGGGTGATGTTTCCGTGCGCATCGGTGTTCTCGGAGAGGCGCAACGTTGCCTTGCTCGAGCTCATCGGGGTGGGGTGAGCGCCGCGGTGGGCGTCCACGACAAGTAGATGCACCGTGTTGCTACCGACGTCGAGCACCCCTAATCGCACAGGTCCACGGTACTGGGTCTAGCGTCGTCGTTTGTGACAGCAGGTCGTGAGCAGCCACCGTTCGCTGCAGAGGTCGAGATGGATTTCCCACGAGAATGGGTCGAATTCCCAGATCCAGACAATTCGGAACACCTCATCGCCGCCGATCTGACGTGGCTCCTGTCCAACTGGACCTGCGTCTTCGGCACTCCGGCATGCCAGGGAACCGTCGAGGGCAGGCCCGACGACGGGTGCTGCTCGCACGGCGCATTCCTGTCCGACGACGACGACAAGCGCAAGCTCGACGAGTCGGTGAAGTTGCTCACCCCGCAGGACTGGCAGCTCATGGACAAGGGTCTGGGCAAGAAGGGATACGTCGAATACGACGATCTCGACGACGAGCAGTCGCTGCGTACGCGCCGCTACAAGGGTGCGTGCATCTTCCAGAACCGTCCCGGCTTCGAGGGCGGTATCGGGTGCGCGCTGCACTCGATGGCGCTGCGCAAGGGCATCGAGCCGCTCGAGGTCAAGCCCGATGTGTGCTGGCAGCTGCCGATCCGGCGCACCCAGGACTGGGTGACGCGGCCGGACGGCTCGGAGATTCTCAAGACCACCATCGGCGAATACGACCGCCGCGGCTGGGGCGAAGGCGGTCTCGATCTGCACTGGTACTGCTCCGGCTCACCCGACGCCCACGTCGGCGCGAAGCAGGTGTTCGAGTCCTACAAGCCCGAATTGACCGAGCTGCTCGGCAAAGCCGCGTACGACGAATTGGCGTCACTGTGCAAGCGTCGCCGTGGCCTGGGTCTGATCGCCGTACACCCGGCCACTCGTGAGGCCCAGCGCCGATAAGTGCCTCCGGCAGTGGTGCGGTTAAGAGCCCGCAGGGGGCACTTGTTCACACCACTGCGCGCAGCGCACTACCCCTCGAGCTTGTAACCCAGTCCGCGCACGGTGACGAGATGTTCCGGCTTGGCCGGGTCCGCCTCGATCTTGGAGCGCAGTCGCTTCACGTGCACATCCAATGTCTTGGTGTCGCCGACGTAGTCGGCTCCCCACACCCGGTCGATCAACTGTCCGCGGGTGAGCACTCGACCGGAATTGCGCAGCAGGTACTCGAGCAGGTCGAATTCCTTGAGCGGCAACGTGATCTGCTCGGATCCCACCATCACCACATGGCGTTCGACGTCCATTCGCACCGGGCCGGCCTCGAGCACTCCGGTGTCGACTCCGCCGTCGACCTCGGCGTCGGAGCCCCGACGCAGTACCGCGCGGATGCGGGCGATGAGCTCGCGTGCCGAATAGGGCTTGGTGACGTAGTCGTCTGCTCCCAGTTCGAGGCCGACCACCTTGTCGATCTCGCTGTCGCGTGCGGTCACCATGATGACGGGAACACCTGAGCGCGAACGCAATTGCTTGCACACGTCTGTGCCGCTCATCCCGGGGAGCATGAGATCGAGCAGCACGATGTCCGCTCCGGCGCGATCGAACTCGGCCAGAGCCGAAGGTCCGTCGCCCACGACGGTGGCCTCGAACCCTTCTTTGCGGAGCAGGAAGGCCAGTGGATCGGCCAACGACTCTTCGTCTTCCACGATCAGGACGTTGGTCACTGATTCTCTCTTTCTGTAACCGCAGCGTCGTCTTCTTCTTCGAAGTACGCGGGGATCTGGAGGGTGAAGGTGGATCCGGTGCCCAGCTTGCTCCACAACGAGATGCTGCCGTTGTGGTTGGCTGCGACGTGTTTGGCGATGGCCAGGCCGAGGCCTGTGCCGCCGGTGGCCCGCGACCGAGCTTTGTCGACGCGGAAGAATCGTTCGAAGACGCGTTCCTGGTCGCCTTTGGCGATGCCGATGCCGCGGTCGGTGACCGCGAACGCGACCTGCGAGCCGCGTAGTGCCCGGCTGACCGAGACGGGCGATCCGTTGGACGAGTACGCGATCGCGTTCTGGATGAGGTTGGCGAGCGCCGTCACCAGTAGAGCTTGGTCGCCGAGTACTTCGAGTCCGCTCGGGTGATCCGTGGTGACGGAAATGCCGGCGTTCTCGGCGGCGAGCTTGGAGCGGTCCATCGCCTCGTTGACGACGGTGTCGACGTCGACGACCTCGAGGTCGGGAAGCTTCTCAGCCCCTTGCAATCGCGAGAGCGCGATCAGCTCGGTCACCATGTTGCCCAGACGTTTGGATTCGGCAACGACCTTGCCGCCGAAATGCCGAACGGAATCCGGATCGTCCGCGGACTCGAGCAGCGCCTCGGCCAGCAGGCTCATCGCACCGACGGGTGTCTTGAGTTCGTGACTGACGTTGGCCACGAAGTCGCGACGCGTCGCTTCCATCCGCACCTGCTCGGAATCGTCGTCCGCGAACAGTACGACGAAGCGCTTGTCTTCCTTACTGAGCAGGCGCGCGACGCATCGGACGGCGATCTTGTCGCGGCCCGGTCGCGGAGCCTTGGAGCTGAGATCGACTTCGACGGGATGGCCGTCGGACAGTACTTTCGTCGCCGCAGCCCAGGCGCGCTCGTCGATCGAACGGTTACGCACCAAACCGAGCTCCTCGGCCCGTGGATTCGACAGCACGACGTCGTGAAACTGATCGACGACGGCGATGCCGCTCTCCGACGCGAGCACGATCAGGTCCAGTACCTGCGACATCGTCAGGCCGGACGTGGCGCGGCGACGCTCCGAGTGTCGAGTGTTGAGGTACGGGATGAGAACACCGCCGACGAGGTATCCCACGAAGGCCGCGGCAATTGCCAGTAGTACGGCCGATGCAACACTCACACCGGAATCGTACGTTCGATGGACAGCTCACATACGCAGGGTGCAGGCAACTCCCTGGTCGTCATAGTCCTCGTCGGCAGTGTTCTTCGTTCGTTCACCTGCAGTTTCGACAAACTGCCGGTTTGTGCGCGGTGGAGTTACTTACCGCCCTGATTTGCCACGGCAGCAGCTCCCGCGGCCGCTGCTTCCGGATCGAGGTAGGTGCCGCCCGGATTGGTGGGCTTCAATTTGCCGTCGACCTCGGTGAGGTCGTACTGCAACGGGATACCGGTGGGAATGTTCAGTTCGGCGATGTCCGCGTCGGAGATTTCGTCGAGGTACTTCACGAGCGCACGCAGCGAGTTGCCGTGTGCGGCGACGAGCACGGTCTTGCCTGCCTTCAGGTCGGCGACGATCGTCTCCTCGAAGTACGGGATCAGCCGCTCGACCACATCTGCGAGGCATTCGGTCAGCGGAACGCTGTCCAGATCGGCGTAGCGGGGATCGGCATCCTGGCTGAACTCGCTGCCGACCTCGATGGCGGGCGGCGGGGTGTCGTAGCTACGACGCCACAGCATGAACTGCTCGTTGCCGTACTTGTCCTTGGTCTCGGCCTTGTTCAAGCCCTGCAGCGCGCCGTAGTGCCGCTCGTTCAGTCGCCAGTCGCGAACGACAGGAATCCAGTGGCGGTCGGCCGCGTCGAGCGCGAGGTTCGCGGTGCTGATCGCGCGACGCAGCAGCGAGGTGTACAGCAGGTCGGGCAGCACTCCGGCCTCGGCAAGGAGCTGACCGGCACGCTTGCCCTCGGCCTCACCCTTCTCGGTCAGTCGCACGTCGACCCAACCGGTGAACTGATTGGACGCGTTCCATTCGCTCTCGCCGTGGCGGAGCAGAATCAGGGTTCCGATACTCATGTGGTCAGTTTCTCATGCGGGACGCTGGGGAGTGGAGCCTGCGGAACGACCTAACGCTGGGGGTCGTGGCCCGCGTGCGACGAGCACGCCGACGACGAGGATCATGACCGCGGCGGTGAGGGTGATCGGGATGGGAATGATCGGGTCGAACAACACGAGTAGGGCGCCCACCGGAACCGCGATGTTGACGACGCGATCCGCGTTGGAACGAATCGCGATCAGCCACACTCCGAGGACGAATATCGCAATCGGCACCGTGACGGTGAACGACGCGGCGACGTCGCCGAGCTTGCTGTGTTCGGTGAGCACGTCGATCTCGACCTCGATGCCGGCCGAGAACGCGCCGGCGGCCGCAAAGATGAAGTAGTGCGCGTAGCCGTAGATCAGCGAGTTGCCGAACTTTCCGATTGCCCGGTGATGCGGCGGCCAGAAGTAGATCCACCACAGACTCGCGGTGACGACGAGTGTGAGGACGGAAATGGAGATCAACGGTGCCAGAGCCGTCTCGTCGTGCAGCGCCTCGATGATGGCGTTGGCCGATGCGAGCAGACTTTCGCCGAGCAGTATCAGCGTGAACAGCCCGTAGCGCTCGGTGATGTGATGCGGATGCCACGGCGTCGAGCCGCTGCGTTCGGCGATCACCGGAACCGACATCTCGGCAGCCGCCAGCACGAAGAACATGATGACAGCGGCCGTACCGTCGAGCAGCACCATCCAGAGAATCCACAGAACCTGCACTCCCGCAATGCCTATCGCGTACGACAGTGCGGTCTTCTTGTACTCACTCGACCGAGATGCTCGAACCCACTGCGTCACCATCGCCACGCGCATTACGACGTAGCCGAGTACCACGATCGCGAAATTCTTGTCCACGAACGCCGATTCGATCCCCGCGGCGAGCACCAGGACTCCGGCCATCTGCACAACGGTCAACGCGCGATACAGCCAGTCGTCGGTGTCGAACGACGTGGCGAACCAGGTGAAGTTCATCCATGCCCACCAGATCGCGAAGAACACGAGCGCATAGCTCAGAAGACCGTCGGCAAGGTGGTTCTCGGTGAGCGCATGATGGAGCTGCACTGCCGCGATACTCACGGCCACCACGAACACGAGGTCGAAGAACAATTCGAGCGGACTCGCGGCCCGGTGCGGCTCCTGGGGATCACGCGGTCGCATCGGCACCAGACGTGCAGTGGAGAGATTCACGCTCGCAGACTAAGTCATCCCATTCGCGAACGTTGTCTCGATTGTGTTGCTGCGGTTGTCTTTACGGACATTTCGGGCATGTTCGACGGTACGGCGCGGCTATTTGCGAGACCTCACACCCTTTTTACCGACCGCGCGCCGGGATTCAGGGCACAGCCGGGGTGCGAGGTCGAGAGAAAGGGTATGAGGTTGCGGACCTACTCCCCCAGACCCGCTCCGATACCGCCGATCCGAGCTCCCACACTCTGATCGACCGCTTCGGTGTCGACGAAATAGCGACGAAACACCGAGCGCATCAATTCGATGACCTCGATGTGCTGACGGATCACAGCAGCCGCCGACCCTTCTTCACCGTCGGCCAGTCGCTTGAACTTCGCACCCAGCAATTGAGCCGACGGAAGGGTGCCATATGCGTCCGTGTCGACCAACCACTTCGTCTTCTCGAGCATCAACTCGAGGTGCAAGACGTAATCTGCGCACACTTTGTCGCACTGAAACGCGACGCCCTCCGGAATTTGCAGCTGTGCCGAGTCGGCCTGCGCAGCCAATCCCCGCCAGGTCAGCATCGCAGCCCCAAGTTCATTCGGCCCTGATTCCACAGCAGCTCCTCACTATCGGCTCGACGGTGGCAACGACGAGCGGAGCGCTCTTCCAACCCGACCGACCTCGACACATGGATCGCCCTGCGGCTCGCGGGAAGCACGCCCGTCGAGAATGAAATAGACAATTCCCCCAACCACTTCATAAGCGACACCACAGCTGACCTCGTCGTAATTCGCGGTTCGCCGAAACTGCACGGCACCAGCATTATCGACTTCGACAAACTCGCCGAACTGATCGTTTCCTTTCAGGTACGCGAGATCGTGGTCCGAGGAGAACACTCCGAGGAAGTACCAGGAGCCTGGATCGGGGTTCCTCCAGGAGCAGATCATCCAATCGGTGGAGATCGGCCTGTCTCCGACCAACGTCGACGTCTTGCTCCCCACATCCAATCCCGCGGCCACGATGGCACTGTTCGGGATGCTGCACGGATCCCACGGCTCGGCTGCGATCGGTGCTGCTGACGTCGAGGTCGGCGAATCCGCCACCGGCGCTCCCGACGTCGAATCGCCACATCCGGCGACCAGAACCATCACCCCGACCACGCCTGTCACCCACCACCGCGTCACGCCGCCACTCCCCTCGTCGAACCCACCTCACCCCTTGGACGCGGCGAACGTCGGCTCGGTTCCACGACGACCTCACACCCCTACTGACGACTGCGCGCCCCCGCTCACTTCAGAGCGAGGGCGCACAGTCGTCAGAAAAGGTGTGAGGTCACTACCGAGACAAGAATCAGGCGCAGTTCGACGGTGCCGGCTCACCTCGGAATCGTGCGTCCACGTAGGCGTAGGCCTCGGGCAGTCCGACGAGCGATCCGCTGAAGTGCTCCGCGAACGGGTACGCCCGGAACTGAACGGTCGCACCGGCTGCGCAGTAGCGATCGACGGTTTCTTTCACCGGCGCGAACGGGGTGATGAAGTCGTTGATTCCCTGCCACATGTACACCGGTGCCGTCGGAACGCCTTCGTAGTCGACGAGACTGTTCTTCTTCAACACCGCCTGCGCGGACGGCAGCGATGCGATGTCGACGTTCGACAGATCCCGCGCGCTCTTGAACGCTCCGCCGATGATGATCGGACGCCTGCACTGGTTACTCACCTGATCTCGCAACGCCAGGCCTGCCGCATTCAGGTTCTCCGAGACGGGGAACTCGGTCGGGTATTCACGTTCGAGTCCGAGCGATGCGGCCAGCGCCATTCCGAACGCGGGGTGCGGAATCGGGCTGTAACCCAGGTTCTTTGCGATCAGTTCGAGGTCGGCAGGAATACCGCCCTGCACGGTGGCGACGATGTTCAGCTCGGGGGCGTAGGTGGGTGCCATGGCACCGGCCCACGATGTTGCCAGCGCACCGCCGGAGTAGCCCAGCAGAGCGACCGGACTCTCCTTCAACGGCAGCTGCTCGAAGTTCTGCACGGCGCGAACCCCGTCCAGCGTCAAACGGCCTTCGTATTCGGCAGCACCGTAGGCACCGTTCGGTCCGAGGTAATCCGGCACCGCAACCGCCCAACCGCGGGCGACCATCCCGAGGTACAGGCTCGGAGCTTCACCGATCTCGTACGTGAAAAGACCATGCGATGGTGCACATTTCACACCCAGAGCATTGATCACTGCCTGATACGACACGAGCGGGGTGCCCGCACCTCGGCCTCGGGGCATCAGCACGGTGGTCACCGCGGCAACGGGAGCACCTGCGGAGTTGGTCGACCGGTACTTGAGTTGCCAGATGTCGGTGTTGGGATACATCCATGCGTCGGCCCGACGGCTGGCGAGGATGTCACCCGGCGCGTGATCGGCTATGTCCGCCGGTGCCGCGTAGAAGACGTCCGGATCGGGGATCGTCGGCGCAGGAGCCGCCGAAGCTGTTGTCCCCGTGGCGAACAAGGACGCGCAGAGTGCCACCAGAATGGACCCCAGGGCAAAGAATTTTCGGATCACGGTGAGCCTTTCGGAGTAAGCAAATCGAAGTGTCACGGCACTGTTTTCATGGGCACTATGGGTAAAGAGAACTGGTTGATCGGATCCGTCGAGGAGAAGGTGACGTCCGCCGGGCCGGGTCCACCGGCGAAGGACGGGTCGGAAGCGGCGATGTCGACTCCGATGCGGTGGCCGCGGTCGAATCGATGGACGATGCTGGGCAGCGAGATCGTCACCGGGTCCGCGGATCCGGTGAGGACGGCGGGTGCGACGAGCCCGTGAATCGGACTCCGCACACCGTTCGGTGCGACGTCGAGCACGGTGACGAAGACCGTCGCAGGCCCGGACACCGTGGGACTGATGGACAGCTCCGGTGCACCGACGACGTCGACCGGTTCGGCCAGCGGCGCGGTTGTCCAGGTCACGGCCGAACCGGGCAGCGAGACCCGAGGCACTGGAACCTCCGCGGCGATGTTCGGCAGCCCCAAGGTGGTGTGCATCGGCGATCCCGCATCCCGAATCGTCTGTGTCCAAGCATTGTTCGAGGCAACATTCTCGGACAGCGTGCCGTCTGCCACGTCGAATGTGCGCCTGGTGCCGACAGGAAATGTGTCCGATTCCTCGTAGGCCGGCGACGCGACGCCGGTGTAGGGCACCCAATCTCGGAAGTAGGTGAATGCCGGCCCTGGGTCGACGTCACGATCCTTGAGGTGTCGGTCGAGCCAATTGCCCACCAGCGCCGCTTCGTGCTGATTGAACGGATCGGGGGCCTTGATGTCGAACTCCCCCGGATAGCCCTTCCGATCGTTGTGTCCCCACGAGTGCCAGACCATGGACGTTTCCACTCCGCGCGCCCGCAGAGTCTCGAACGTGGCTGCCGCCTCGTCGAGGCTGAACAGTGAATCCTTCTGGCCCTGCGTGAGCAGAACCGGGACATCGACTCGATCGAGATAGTCCACGGGTGAGACGTGACGCATCGCCGCCAGAGTTCCCGGGTCCGGTTCGCGATTGGCAGCGAAGGCGGACGCGGCGTCGCAGACCCACTGGGCATAGTTCGGGCATCCCTGTGCCCGCGCCGGATCGGCTGCGTACCCTCCGGGACCGGTCAGGACGGCACCGGCCGCCAGAAAAGCCGAACCGAACACGCTCTTGACGGGGCCGACCGACCTGCGTCCGGCTCCGTCCGGTGCCAGCGAGCGAGCCAGATCGTTCCACGTGATCATCGACGCGACGGTATCCAGTCGCGAATCCACCGATGCTGCCGCCAATCCCGTTGCACCGGCATAGGAACCACCGAGATAGCCGACGCGGGGATCCTGCGGAGCATCGAGGCGAACGACGTCCAGAACGGGAGCTTCGACAGAGAGAGCGGCGTCGGTGAACACGCCTTCGCTGTCGCCGGCAAGGTAGCCGATGAGGTCCGACGCCGCCATGCCGTCGTAATCGGGATCGGCGAAATAGATCTTGCACGTCGAGCCACCGAAACCCAAGGCGGAGTACGACAGAACTACGTAGCCGTGGGTCGCGAATCTCGCTGCGGCGCCCGCTTGATCGTCCTTGGATCCGCCGAAACCGTTGCTGGTCAGGATGGCCGGAGCCCGGTTGTCCGGTCCGAGACCAGTTGGAACATAGATGTCGCCCACGACAGTGCAGTGCTGATCCCGCTCAGGACCAACCGCGACGTCGAAATATCGGGTCTGCACCGAGAAGTCGCCGAACGATTGCGGGGCCAGCACCGGAAGGTCCGCTGCATGAGCGGGTGCCGTGGCCACGACCAGAGCGGTCGCGGTGACACCGACGACGGTCGAGAACAGCTTCATCGGACGCAGTTCGTCGGCGGTGCGACACCTCGAAACCTGTTGTCCAGGAATGTAAGCGCAGCGGGAAGACCCTCGAATGCCGCCTGAATGTGCTGCGGGGCATGAACGACGTCGAACTGCAGAGTCGCCCCGTTCGCGCAGTACCGTGCGGCAGTGTCGCGCAGAGCACCGATGGGGATCAAGGGGTCGTTGTCGCTTCCCCACAGCAGCGTGGGTGCCGTGGGAACTCCCGCATACTTCACCAAACTGTTTTCGTCGATGATCTGCTGCGCTTCGGGGCTGTCCACCAACGACGTAGTGGTCGAGACCGCCAGTGCGCTCTTGAAGGCTCCGGTAGCAAGGATCACCGGTGTGCACGCATTCGAGACCTGATCCTTCAACGCCAGACCGGTGGGATTGAGCTGAGCCGTGATCGGTAGACGGTCGGGGTACTCGCGTTCGAGTCCGATGGCCGCGGCAAACGCGAGCCCGAATGCCTGATGCGGCTGGAAACCCAACGCGCGAGCGATGTTGTCCAGATCGGCCGGCACCCCTCCGGCTGCGGCACCGACGATGTTCAGCTCGGGTGCATAGCTCGGTGCGAGCGCGGCAGCCCACGCCGTTGCCATTCCACCACCCGAATACCCGGCCATTCCTACCGGACTGGCCGACAGTCCGAGCTCGGGAACCCGCTGCGCGGCGCGAATTCCGTCGAGTGTGATCTGACCGCCGAGCTTGGCTGCGCCATAAGCACTTTTGGGACCGAGGTGGTCCGGGACTGCGACCGACCAGCCACGCATCAGGGCCAGGTTGAGAAATTCACGCTCCTGAACACCGGTCGTCGGATCGGCCCCGAACAGCGATTCCGACGGCGCGCACTGCAACCCGAGCGCGTTGACGAACGGCTGATACGACAGCAGTGGCCCACCGGGTGCGCGGTTCGCCGGCGCGAGAACGGTTGTCACAGCAGCGATCGCGTCTCCTCGGGAGTCGGACGATCGATACTGGATCTGCCAGATGTCGGCACCCGGGTACAAGGGACTCGAGAACCGCCTGTTCGCCACGACGTCACCGTTGTTCTTACCGGTCAGGTCCGCCGCAGCCGCATAGAGCGTGCCGAGCACCGGTGTCGGATCGGTCGGCGCGGCCGACGCGTGTGGTGCAGTGACGAACAGCATCGACATCAGCCCGACGGCGGTCGTCAGGGTCAAGAGGGTGCGGCGCATGATGAAAGCTCTTCTCGATTTTCATTGGGCCCGGGCCATTCGTCGGACCGGGGAAGTCTCAGGTCGATTTTCGGATCGGCATTTGTCGTTCGGGGCCTGCCGGTCATGGTGACCGCTGGGGTGCCGTCAACGGCTCTCGCACGCATTCGGCGGCCGCTCGATCGCCTCGTGGCAGTGCCATCGCGACAGCGGTGGCCACGGCCATCGTCGCTGCCAGTCCGAACAGCACGTTCTGCTGCGAGGCCAGATGATCCGACGCCACCGGCAGCGCGGGAAGCATCGCGAAATACACGGCACCGGCGGCCGCGGTACCCACCGCCGACCCGACTTGTTGGACCGTCGGCAGGATCCCCGACGCGGAGCCGATGGCATCCGGGCTCACACCGGCGACGATGGTGCTCTGCAGCGGCGCGATCACCGACCCAAGGCCGACCCCGACCAGAACCAGTGGGATGGTCATCGGCCACGGAAAGCCGGGCCGATCGAAGTGATCCACGGCGGCACCGAGGACGAACAGCGCCGCTCCCATCGTGGCCGCACCTACCGCCACTACGCGAGAGTCCCAGCGGTGGAACGCTATCGGCGCGGCCAGCGACGCGACAACAGCCCCGATGGCGAAGGGGATCGTGATCACTCCCACCGTCGACGCGCTGTCGCCCAGTCCGGTCTGCAGCGTCACCGACATCGTCAGAACGAATGCAGTGAAGGTGCCGTACACCAGCGCCGAGACGACGCACCCACAGGTGAACCCACGCTCGACGAAAATGCGGGTATCGACCATGACGTGTGCACCCGCCGCGCTCCTTCGCCGTTCCCACATCGCGAAGACGGCCAACAGAACCAGGCCGATGCCGAATGCGGGTACCGCGGCCATCGGACTCGCGCTGGTCATGATGGGGTACACGATCGACACAGCACCGATCGACCACAGGGCAACCCCGATCGGATCGAACAGGCCACCCGACAGCACGTGCCCCGAGCCGGCGGAGACATACCGCCGGGCGAGGACGATTGCCGCCACCGAGATCGGAACGTTGATCAAAAATATTGCTCGCCAACCTGTTCCGAGGATATCGAGGTGAAGCAGGACCGCGCCGATGACCGGTCCGGCCAGACCTGCGAGCCCTGCCGTGCCGCCGTACAAGGCGAACGCAGTGGTGCGCCGCGCCCCGGAGTAGGTTGCGGTCACGATGGCCACGGTCTGAGCGGACATGGCGGCACCCGCAATTCCCTGCAGGACGCGACAGAGGATCAGTAGTTCGATGGTGGGCGCGTACGCACACAACACCGACGTCGACGCGAACATCGCAGTGCCGACGACGAACGTGTTTCTACGCCCGAATACCTCACCTGCTCTCGCCATCGTGAGGAGCGCGCACGCAAATGCCAGTAGATACGCCGCTGGTACCCAGACTTGCTGTGCACCTGTCCCGTCGAGGTCCAGGGCGATCGTGGGCAGCGCAACGGTCACGGCCGTGACGTCGATCATCTGCATCGTCACCGCCAGCAAACAGGCGCACAGCGTCATCCACGAGCCGCTGCGTCGGCGTGTCATACCCTGCTGACGTCCGGAAGCTCGTGCGCGAACGTACTCGCATCGGGGAGCTGCGGTACGTAGTCGCCCGATTCGACCACAGCAGTGAAGATCTCGGAGATCTTGGCGAAGTAGAGATCGATCGAGCGATCGGCCTCGTCCGTTCCCGGGTACAGAAATTCCACGCCGGTGTGATCTTCGAATCGGTTGACCCACATGAAGACTTCCTCCGAGCTTCCACGGTTGCCGTACAGCCCGGCCCCGGCCGCGTCGAGTTCGGCTTCACCGGGCAGCTTTCGGACGTCGACGTACGAGATCATCGGCGCGTTCCACCCCGGTTGTGTGGTGATTCCGTGTTCCGGGCCGACCAGTTCGAGGACTCGATGGTAGGACGTGTTCGCCAGCAGCTTCCCGGAATCGAATGCCTGCTGAGCAAGGACTGCCAAGGTGAGAAACGTCGGCTGCGTGCCCAACTCGAACTGCACGGGAACGAGGCTCGAGAACCAACCGATCGAGGCGAATTCGCCCGGCAGAGTTCGAGTGCTCTTGGGCGTCAGGCCCAGGTAGCTGCTTCGGCCGGCCAGTTCGTATTCCGCCAGGGCTGCCGCGGCGAAGATGCCTCCGATGAATTTTGCTCCCACTCCGGCACATGCGTCGTCGACGGCCTGCGCCTTCGCGCCGTCGAACAGCGGAAACGAATTGTGCGACGTCCTCGTGTAGTCGATACTGTTGCGTCCCAGCGGAAGTGGGAATGTCGGAAGATCGCCGCCGTTGTCCGTCACCAGATCGATCCAGGTCCGGACGGCCGCGGACTCCAGAGTCGTGGTGTCGCTCTCGCTGCGCTCGCGCCGGCAGTACTCGATGTAGCTGCCCGGGGTGAACAGTCCATCGGACTCCCCCGTCACCGCGTTGCGATAGAGCTGTCGCAACTCGTAGTACGTCAGCGCCTGCGAAATGCCGTCGGTGTCGAGGTGATCGACCGCCGCGTACACCACAAAATGGTCGTCGTGCTCGATCGTCCCGAAGGAGAAGCAGTTCCAACTCTCCGGCCCCGGGGTGGTGTCCTGCACGTGCGTGCGGATATCGGCGGCACTCGAGGGCACACCGTAGGCAGTCGGCTCGAGCACGATGTCGTCGACGTCGACGACGTGGCGCACCGATCCGACCGACGTGGTCTCGAACCAGCTCGAGAACGAATCATGCCGCTTGACAAACGTATTGAACGCTTGCCCCATTGCTGCGCTGTCCAACTTTCCTTCGATGCGGAACGTGACGAGGCACAGTCTGGAGAAGCGAAAGGACGATCCTCGGTTGCGGAACGCGGCCTCGAGGTACGCCTGCTGGATGTGGGACGGACGTGCCGGATGGACGGGTGCCGCTGCGGCAGCGTCCCGTGAGGCGTCGGTAGGCGACCACGTGGTGAGTGGTCCTGGAGCGGGCTTCCACTCGTCGATGAGTCCGAATGCAACCACGACACAACCTTTCGAAGGGGAGAGATACGACGCAGCACAGTGCGGTGCGTCGGAGGGGCCAGTGCACCATTCGAGCGAGACGGAGAACACCCCACGGCCCGGCATTTTGGAAAATCGACAACGATGCGCGAGATATCTGTGTCAGAACTGAAGGATCGTCAAGATTGTGGTGGGGGCCAGACAATCGATCTAACGTCGGACACTCATCGCGCTGACCGACAACCAGGCTCCGCGCTGCCCCCCACGATGTCAGGAACGGTAGATGATCGACCGATACCGCCTGCGTGATGCGACCGTTTCGGCCCTGAGTGTGCTCGCGACCGTCCTTGTTCTCACGTCGGGCACAGCAGCAGTGGCAACTGCCGAGACAGCATCGTCGGTCGTCGGAGTAGAAGGCATCGGGGAACGCCGGGACGTCGTGCACGTGCATTCCGCGGCAATGGACCGCGACGTCGTCGTCGACATCTTTCGGGCGGAGACACCCGGTGCGCCCACCCTCTATCTGCTCAACGGTGCAGCCGGCGGAGACGGCGGCAGCAGCTGGTTCGATCAGACCGACATCGCCGGTTTCTTCGGTGACAAGAACGTCAACGTCGTGGTCCCACGGGGTGGCGCTGCAAGTTACTACACCGACTGGTTGCACGACGACCCGGTGCTGGGCCGCAACAAGTGGTCCACGTTTCTCGGTATCGAACTTCCGCCGTTGATGAACGCACTGCTCGACAGCAACGGCGTCAATTCCGTCGCCGGTATCTCGATGGCCGGGACGTCGGTTCTGCAGCTGGCCATCGCCCATCCCTCCGTCTACCGATCCGTGGCCTCGTACAGCGGATGTGCCCGTACCAGCGACCCGGTGGGCGAGATGTACGTCCGATCCGTGGTCGAAGCGCGCGGCGGTGGATCCACCGCGAACATGTGGGGGCCTGCAGGCAGTGCCGACTGGATTGCCAACGACCCGTACGTCAACGCCGAAGGCCTGCGTGGTGTCGCGGTGTACATCTCGAGCGGAACGGGAGCGCCCGGCGCGTTCGATGTGCCCGGCGGACCCGGCATCGGTAGTGACTACGGCAAGCTCGCCCAGCAGCTTGCCGTCGGTGCCGTCATCGAGGCGACCACCGATTCGTGCTCGCACCAGATGCAGCAGCGCCTGCAGGAGTTGAACATCCCCGCCACCTACAACTTCCGACCCAACGGAACCCATTCGTGGGCCTATTGGCAACAAGACCTACACGACTCGTGGTCGGTGATCGCGCCGTCGATGGGACTGCCGACCACCTCCTGAGCCGTGACTTCCAGCGATGACGAAGGAAACTCGATGAGCCGAACCGACACCATGGGCACTCCTGCTCTTGCCGCCACCTGGGCCCGTTCACCCTGGCCGCTCGCCGACATCATCGCGGCCAAACGCGGCCGAACGGTCTCGGTCGTCCTCCCTGCCCTCGACGAGGAAGACACCGTCGCGGACGTGATTGCCTCGATGACTCCCCATCTGGGAAGTCTCATCGACGAAGTGGTCGTGCTCGATTCGGGCTCGACCGATCGCACGGCTGTCCGGGCGCGCGCGGCCGGGGCCACGGTCGTCTCCAGGGAAGAGGTGCTCCCAGCCCTACCCGTCGTCGGCGGAAAGGGAGAGGTCCTGTGGCGCGGAGTAGCGGCCACCTCGGGCGACATCGTGGTGTTCGTCGACTCGGATCTGGTCGATCCGGGCTCGCACTTCGTGCCGTCGCTCGTCGGTCCGCTGCTCATGCACGAGGGTGTCGAACTGGTCAAAGGCTTCTACCGTCGCCCTCTGACGATCGGTGACAGCACCGACGAGGATGGTGGCGGACGCGTCACGCAGTTGACGGTGCGGCCCCTGCTGACCGCACTTCGTCCCGAACTGGCCGGCGTCTTCCAGCCGCTGGGCGGCGAGTACGCCGCCACTCGCCGATTGCTGGAAACTCTGCCCTTCGCCCCCGGTTACGGCGTCGAGATCGGACTGCTGCTCGACACGTATCACCGCTCGGGTGCGGGCACGATCGGGCAGATCGGACTCGGAACGCGCCGCCATCGAAATCGGCCGACCTCCGAGTTGGCCGTCATGAGTCGACAGATCATCGCCACGATGTTCTCGCGGCTCGGTATCGGCGATTCCGGCGCCGGATTCACCACCTTCTCGACCACGGGACCTCAGGTCTCGATGAGTGTGGCACCGCTGTCCTCGGTCGACCGTCCCCCGCTGATCACCGTCGACGACTACCTACGTGCCAACCGGCGGCACTCGATGAGCGCGCCGGTCTGACCCGAATACAGACGCACCCTCCACCGACGAACACGGTGGAGGGTGCGCTGGGTCGTGCAGAAG
Organism: Rhodococcus sp. WWJCD1; assembly: GCF_002258735.1. NCBI lineage: Bacteria > Bacillati > Actinomycetota > Actinomycetes > Mycobacteriales > Nocardiaceae > Rhodococcus > Rhodococcus sp. WWJCD1. The sequence goes on along the minus strand of NZ_NOXY01000020.1, from coordinate 363,588 downwards.
AACGAGTTACTTGCCTGCAGCTTCCGACGCCCGCAAGTCCTTGCGGAGAATCTTGCCTGCCGCAGACTTCGGAACGGTGTCGATGAATTCGACGCGTCGAACCTTCTTGTGCGGGGAGACGCGCTCGGCGACGAACGCGATGATGCCGTCCTCGTCGATCGTGGCACCCTGCTGGCGCACGACGAATGCCTTGGGGATTTCTTCGCCCTCGTCGTCGAGCACACCGATGACGGCAGCGTCGGCGATTTCCTCGTGCGTGAGCAGCAGGGCCTCGAGCTCGGCCGGCGGCACCTGGTAACCCTTGTACTTGATCAGTTCCTTGAGGCGGTCGACGATGTAGACGACGCCTTCGTGGTCCGCGACAGCGATGTCGCCGGTGTGCAGGTAACCGTCTGAGTCGAGGGTCTCGGCGGTGGCGGAAGGGTTGTTCAGGTAACCGACCATCACGTTCGGTCCCTTGACCCACAGCTCGCCCGGCTTGCTCAATCCCTCTGTGGGAAGCTCGATTTCGTCGCCCGTGGCCGGGTCGACGAGCTTGTTCTCGGTGTTGGCCAGGGGCTGGCCCACCGAGCTCAGCGGCATGTCGTCGCGGTCGAACGGGATGGCGTGGCTGACCGGGCTGAGCTCACTCATGCCGTAGCCCTGGCGCACCCGCGTGTTCAAGCGCTTGGCGACGGCCTTGCCGAGCTCCTCGTCCAGCGGTGCGGCACCCGAGAAGATGGTGTGGACGCTGGACAGGTCGTACTGGTCGATCATCGGGTGCTTGGCGAGCGCGACGGCCACCGGCGGTGCGATGAACAGATACGTCAGCTTCTGGTCCTGGATGATGCGCAGGAATTCGACGAGGTCGAACTTCGGCATCGTCACCAGGTGTGCGCGCAGCTTCAGCGCGATGTTGAGCAACACGGTCAGGCCGTAGATGTGGAAGAACGGCAGCAGCGCCAGGATCGCGTCATCGCTGTCGATGCCCACCCGCGGTTCCATCTGTGCGACGTTCGCGACAAGATTGCGGTGCGTGAGGATGACGCCCTTCGGCACACCCGTCGTACCGGAGGAGTACGGCAGCACCGCAACATGCGTGGCCGGATCGAACGAGACCTCGGGGGCAGGCGCGCCCTGGGTCAGCAGATCGCGCAGATTCGGATGCCCCTCGGCACCGTCCAGCACGATGACGTGATCGGCATCGATGCCGACCTTGTCCGCGGCCGCCTTCGCCTGCGGGTACAGCGGCGAGACGGTGAACAGGAACTTCGCGCCGGATCCGGTGAGCTGCTTGGCGATGTCCTCGGCCGTGTACAGAGCGTTGATCGTCGTCGCCGTTCCGCCTGCGCGCAGGATGCCGTGCAGCACCGACGCGAACGCGGGGACGTTCGGCGAATGCAGTCCGACGACATCACCGACCTCGAGCCCGCGCGCAGCGAGCGCACCTGCAATGGCGTCGACCTGGCCGATCAAGGTCTTGTAAGTGGTGACGTCACCCGAGGTGCCGTCGATGAGAGCAGGCTTGTCCAGATCGGACTCGGCGATCGACCCGAACAGGAAGTCGTAGACGCTCAGATTCGGGATCTCGACGTCGGGAAAGGGACTGCGGAAGCTCATGGCTCTCCTTCGAAAAACTGCGGCAACAATGATCGAACCTTACAGTGAAAGCGGTCACATCGGACAGCGACCCTACCGCTGAGTCAGGTAGGGCGTCCGCTAACTTCGGGACGCATACGGTTTGCCCGCTGCTGCCGGTCCTCGCACGTGGCCCACCAGCCCGGCGACGGCGAAGATGGTCACCACGTAGGGCAGCATCAACATGAATTCGCTCGGCACCGGAGACCCGATGATGCCCAGCACGTTCTGCAGATTCGACGCGAATCCGAACAGCAGTGCGGCCAACGTCGCGCGCACGGGATCCCACCGCCCGAAGATGACCGCGGCGAGTGCGATGTAGCCGGCACCGGCAGTCATTTCCTTGCCGAAGGCTCCGACGGAACCGAGCGTGAAGTACGCACCGCCGAGTCCGGCAATGGCACCGGCGAGGCAGACGTTCCAGAATCGCGTTCGAGCAACGTTGATTCCGACGGTGTCGGCGGCTTGCGGATGCTCACCGACGGCGCGCAGTCGCAGACCCCACTTGGTGTGGAACAGGCCGAAGAACACGAGCGCCACGGCGATATACATCAGGTACACGATCAGCGTCTGTCGAAACAGCACCGGCCCGACGATCGGAATCTGCGAGAGCACCGGAATGTCGATGCGCGCGAAGCGCGGTGGCGAATTGAGCGTCTCGGCGTTCTTGGTGAGCACCACCGAGTACAGGAAGCTGGTCAGTCCGACGACCAGGACGTTGAGCACCACACCCACGATGACCTGATTGACGAAGTAGCGAATCGAGAACACTGCCAGCAGCGACGCGGTCACTGCGCCGGCCACCAGAGCCGCGAGCAGCGCCACGTAGGTGGACCCGGTGATCGACGCGACAACGGCGCTGACGAAAGCGCCTGCGAGCAACTGGCCTTCGATGGCGATGTTGATGACACCGACCCGCTCGGAGATCACCCCACCCATCGCGCCGAAGATCAGCGGTGTGCTCAGAGCGACTGCGCCGATGAGCAAACCGGGCACCGGAATGGTCTCACCGTCGGCTGCCCACGCGAGAAAGCCGAACACGAACAACACCGCGAACACCGCGAGCAACCACAGAGGCGTCGATCGGTATCGCGAGGCCAGCAGCGCCGCGTAGCCGGTGATGACGGCCAACAACACGACCACGATCAGCCCGGTGCCGTACGACGGCACACCCACGGCCGGCAGTGCGAAGAAGTCGCCCTCCGATGCCAACGCGAATGTGCTTGTGCCCGAACCTTTCTTGACAACGAACAGCACCAGAGCGAGCAACGTCACGACCCCGAGGATCGACGGCACCTTCCAGCTGCGACCGAGTACTGCCTCGGCGGGGGCGACGACGGGGGCGGTCACAGTGCACCCACCTTCGCGGTCTCGGCCTTCGCCAGTTTCTCTTCGCCCGGTTTCGGTAATCGGAACACCGCTCGCACCAGTGGCGGCGCAGCGATGAACAGCACGATCACCGATTGCACGACGAGCACGATGTCGATCGGTACGCCCTCGGCCGCCTGCATGGCGAACCCGCCGGCTTTGAACGCGCCGAACAGGATTCCCGCGAAGAACACGCCCCACGGTTTCGATCGGCCGAGCAGTGCGACGGTGATGGCGTCGAATCCGATCCCCGCATCGATGTCGGCGCTGAAGCCGGTGGTAACGGTGCCCAGGACTTGAGCAACTCCGGCAAGGCCGACGAGCGCACCGGACATGATCATGGCGTAGAGGTAGATCCGGTTGACGTTCATACCGGCCACCCGTGAGGCGTGTGGGTTCTCGCCCACTGCCCGGAAGCGGAATCCGAGGCTGGATCGCTCGAGCAGCCACCACACCGCAACGGTCACGAGGATCACCAGAACGAAACCGAGGTGCAGGCTGTACCGGTCGCCGAACAGCTTGGGGAACACTGCGGTCGACGCGATAGGAGCGGTCTTGGGATTATTGGATCCCGGAGCCTGCAGGGCACCGGGGGTACGAAGTAGGTACGCGACGAGGTAGAACGCGATGTAGTTGAGCATGATGGTGACGATCACCTCGTGAGCGCCGGTGCGCGCCTTCAGGAATCCGGCGATTCCGCCCCATACCGCGCCGCCGAGTACACCCGCGACGACGGCGACCAGCAGGTGCAGTCCGGCCGGCAGGCTCACCCCGAATCCGACCCAGCCCGCACACGCGGCGGCGATGAGCATCTGGCCTCGTCCACCGATGTTGAACATGCCGACGCGGAAGGCAAGGGCCACACCGAGTCCCGCGACGATCAAAGGAGTGGCGAACGTCAGAGTCTCGGTCAGTGGCCGGATGCCGTTCTCGAATCCGGGCCGACGGAAGTTGTACACCGAGCCCTGGAACAACGACGAGTACGCGCCGGCAACGGAATCCCAGATGGCCTTCAGCATGTCCGAGGGACGCGAGAAGAAGTAGCCTGCCGACTCCTGGACGCCGGTGTTGGTGGCGGCGATGAGCACGGCACCGACGATCAGCGCGAGCAGTACGGCGAGAACCGAGATGATGGCACTGCCGGTGAAGATCTGCCGGAGCACTACATGTGACGCGGACGGCTGCGGAGGTGTCGGAGGCGGCGGAGCTGCCGGGGGCTGCTGGGTCTCACTCACCACGCTCACCGCCCATCATCAATCCGAGTGTTTCGCGGGACGTATCCCCGGGGACGATTCCCACGATTGCTCCTCGATACATGACGGCGATGCGGTCGGCCAGTGCGGCGACCTCATCCAGTTCGCTCGAGACCACGATGACCGGGATCCCCGAATCCCGAGTGGCGACGATGCGCTTGTGCACGAATTCGATGGACCCGACGTCGATTCCGCGAGTCGGCTGGGCCGCGACGAACAGCCGCAGGTCGCGGCTCAGTTCGCGAGCGAGCACCACCTTCTGCTGGTTACCACCGGACAGGCGTCCGACGGCGGTCCCGATTCCCGGTGCCCGCACATCGAATTCGCTCAACTTCTCCGCTGCGAACTTCTCCAGATAGTCGCGCTGCACCGCTCCGCGCCGCACGAACGGCATGCTGTTCGAGCGATCGAGCATCAGATTCTCCGCAATCGAGAACTCGCCCACCAAACCGTCGACGGTACGGTCCTCCGGCACGAAGCCGACACCGGCGTCGAGCACGTCCTGCACCGTCGATCCGACCAGCGAACGACCGTCGAGGCTGATCTTTCCGGACACGTTGTCCTGCAACCCGAGTAGAGCCTCGACGAATTCGGTCTGCCCGTTGCCCTGCACTCCGGCGACGGCGAGGATCTCCCCCGCCGCGACCTCGAGGCTGACGTCGTCGACGGTCTTGTTGCCCTGGGCGTCGAACACCGACAGATTCTCGATGACCAGCGCCGGCTCTCCAGGAGAAGCGGGATCCTTCGAGACCGTCAGCTGCACATCGCGTCCCACCATCATGGCCGCGAGTTCGGTGTTGGAGGCGGTCGGTTTCGCTTCGCCGACCACCTTGCCGAGCCGGATGACGGTGATCTTGTCCGCCACTTCGCGCACTTCGCGCAGCTTGTGGGTGATGAAGACGATGGTGGTGCCCGACGCCGCGAGCTCGCGCATGATCCGCATCAGATCGTCGGTTTCCTGCGGCGTCAGGACGGCCGTCGGCTCGTCGAACACGAGCACCTTGGCCTCACGAGAGAGTGCTTTGACGATCTCCACCCGCTGCTGCACGCCGACGGGTAGGTCGTCGACGAGAGCATCGGGATCGAGATCGAAGCCGAACCTCGCGGAGATCTCTCGTACCAGCTTTCGTGCTGCCACGAGATCGAGTCGTCCACCGAGCGAGGTGGTTTCGTTGCCGAGCACGATGTTCTCGGCCACGGTGAACACCGGTATCAGCATGAAGTGCTGATGCACCATGCCGATGCCGGCGGTCATCGCCTCGCCCGGACCGGCGAAGTTCTGCTCGACGTCGTCGAGCAGAATCTGGCCCTCCTCGGCGCGATACAGGCCACTGAGCACGTTCATCAACGTGGACTTGCCTGCACCGTTCTCGCCGAGGAGGCAGTGGATCTCGCCGGATTCGACGCTCAGATCGATGTGGTCGTTGGCGATCAACGAGCCGAATCGTTTGGTGATACCGCGAAGTTCGAGCTTCATATCCCTTTACGACCGCTTGCTGCTACTTGGGTGCCGACGGCGACTCGACGGTGATGGACCCGTCGACGATGCCGGCCTTGATCGTATCCAGCTCGCCCTGCAGTGCGGGGTCGACCTTGGACTCGAAGTCGTGGAACGGTGCGATGCCGACGCCGTCGTTCTCCAGGGTGCCCACGTAGGGAGCGTTGTCGAACTTGTTTGCACCGGAGTTGGCCACCACCTCGTCGACGCTGGTCTTGAGGCCCTTGGTCACAGAGGTGAGCAACAGGTCGCCGACCGAGGGGTCGGATTCGAAGACGTCGGCGTCGGCACCGATGAGGGCGACCGGACGCGAGGAGTCCCGAATGGCCTGCGCCGCACTCTGATAGATGGGTCCACCGACCGGAAAGATGACGTCGGCGTTCTGGTCGATCAGACCCTGAGCGGTGTTCTTGGCAACTTCGTTGGCGGTGAATCCACCGGTGAACGAGCCGTTCTGCGAGGGCACGTCCCAGCCGATGACGCGGACCGCCTTGCCCTTCTGCTCGTTGAAGTAGTTCACGCCGTCGGCGAAGCCGTCCATGAAGATGGTGACGGTCGGCAGCTGGGAGCCGCCGAACGTGCCGACCACTCCGGTGGTGCTGTAGCTCGCGGCCGCGTAACCGGCGAGGAAAGCCGACTGCGAAGCGTCGTAGGTCAGCGGCTTGACGTTCGGCAGGTCGATAGTCGAGTCGTCGATGATCGCGAAATCGATGTCGGAGTTGGCCTCGGCTGCCACCTTGGTGGCGTCGGCCAGATCGAATCCGACGGTGACGATGAGGTTGCAGCCCTGATCGACAAGGTTGTTGATGTTGGGGGCGTAGTCGGTGGGTGACGCGGACTCGACGGTGCGCGGCTCGACGCCGAGCTCCTGGGAGGCTTCGGTCAAACCCTCGAACCCGAGCTGGTTGAACGACTTGTCGTCGAATCCGCCGCTGTCGGAAACCATGCAGGGCAGGAAGTCACCGGATCCGCCTCCACTCGATCCTTCGTCCTCGGGAGCGGATCCACAGCCTGCGATCAGGGCGATGGCACCGAGCGACGCGACGCCGCCGAGTGCTGCCTTCCGCGTACTCGTGCGGGTAACGAATGACAAGATGTCCTCCAATTTAGATGTGCTTCGTCTGGTTCGGGACGCTACTCGCGCGGGCGAGGGTGCGCAGGATTTCACTCAGGTGTCGTTGTCGGATGCAGCCTTATCGGATGCAGCCTTATCGGATGCAGCCTTGTTCGGCACAGCCTTGTCGGGCTCGGCCTTGTCGGGCAAGCTGCCGCCTTCGCGGAGTATTCGTGCTTCGTCCTCACGCACCATCACTGCCGGCCCCGCTGCCACCACCGATGGGTTCGGCGGCGTACCGGGTCTGAATACGTTGAAGAATACGTTGAGGACCACCGCCACGATGCTGGCGGCACTGATTCCGGAATGGAAGATGGTGACGAACCAGTCCGGAAATTCGTCCCAGAAGTCGCTCGCGACAACGGGAATGAGGCCGAACGCCAAGGTCACCGCCACGATGACCACATTGGAGTTGTTGTCGTAGTTCACCTTGCCGAGGGTCCGGATGCCGCTGGCGGCGACGGTTCCGAACAGAGCGATGCCTGCCCCTCCGAGTACCGGCAGCGGGACGACACCGACGACTGCGGCAAGAACCGGCGAAAGGCCCAGCAGCGCAAGCACGCCGCCACCCACCGCCACGACGAAGCGGCTCTTGATGCCGGTCATCGCCACCAGACCCACGTTCTGCGCGAAGGCCGTCGCCGGGAACGTGTTGAAGATCGGGGCGACGGCAGAGGACACCATGTCGGCGCGCAGTCCGTCACCGACGCGCTTGGAGTCGACGTCGGTTCCGACGACCTCACCGACGGCGAGGATGTCGGCCGTGGTCTCGACCATGATCACCAGGATCACGATGGTCATCGAGACGATCGCACCGACGGCGAAGATCGGTGACCCGAACGCGAACGGCGTCGGTACGGCCGCCACGGACGCGTCACCGACACCGTCGAAGTCGGTTTTGCCGACGATCAGTGCTGCGATGGTGCCGACGACGAGTCCGAGCAGAATCGACAGCCGCGACAGGCCAGGAATCTTGGTCATCACCAGCACGGCGAGCAGGGTGAACATCGCCAGCCCGATATTGGCGGGATCGAGATAGTTCGGGTTCGGGGCACCGCCCACCATTTCCTGGCCGGTGATCCACCGCGCGGCGACCGGCATCAGGGACAGTCCGATGACGGTGATGATGCTGCCGGTCACCAGCGGTGGAAAGAAACGAATGATCTTCGAGAAGAACGGCGCGATGGCCAACCCGATCAGCGCGGCCACCAGAACGGCACCGAGGACCGTGCGCAATCCGGTTCGGCCGTCTTCCGCACTGCCGATGATCGTCAGCACCGTCGAGACCGAAGCAAACGAAATGCCCTGCACCAGCGGCAGTTGCGAGCCGAAGAACGGGATACCGATGGTCTGCAGGACGGTGGCCACGCCACTGACGAACAGCGCGCACGAAATCAGCAGGGCTTGGTCGGCACCGGACAGCCCGGCCGCTCCACCGACGATGATCGGTACGGCAATGACGCCACCGAACATCGAGAGAATGTGCTGCAGACCGTAACCGAACATCTGCAGCACCGGCGGGCGGGCGTCCTCGGGCCTGGTCATGAGAGTCAGGCTATGAACCGGACGTTACGGGCAGCGACACCGACCCATTTCGAGCGAGTTACGCTTGCTCGGCCTTGTCTGCTCCCACCAGATGCTCGAACGCCTTCAGGTTCGCCAACGATTCGCCACGCGAGACCCGCCATGCCCATTCACGTTTGATGGACTCCGCGAATCCCAGTTCGAGCAGCACGTTGAAGTCGCCGTCGGCGGCCTCGAGGGTCTGACCGAAGATCCGATCGAGTTCGTCACCGTCGACAGCCCGCAACGACATTCGCCCTACGAGGTAGATATCGCCGACCTTGTCGATGGTGTAGTGCACCCCGTACAGCCGACGGTTTCGACGCAGCAGGTACTTGTAGACGCCCTCGAAGTTCTCGTCGGGCTTGCGGCAGACGAACGCCTCGATGCGCACCCCGTGGTGTCCGACGGTCAACATCGTCGTCGTCTTCAGTTTGCGTTCACCGGGCAGTTCGACGGTGAACACTTCGCCGCGCCGCGTGTAGTCCAGTTCGCGATCCTTCAGGACCCGGTCGATCAGTTCGGCGGTCTCGCTCATGCAGTCACAGCTCCTGATCTGCGTAGTTTCGACAATCCTCGGACCCGTCGCGGCGAGAACTCGCTCGGTGCCTCACCGCGGTCGAAATGGAATTTGGCCTGACGGTAACTCTCGATGAGACCGTCCGCGGTGTGCTCCCACGAAAAGTTTTCGGCATGCCGAGGTGCCGCACTTGCCATGTCCGCCAATGTAGTTCGATCCGAGAGCATGGACGCGAGCGCATCGGCCCAGTCCTCGGTGCGGTGGCCCTGCACCAGACGGCCGGTCTCGCCCGATCGCACGGCCACGCCGAGACCGCCCACATCGGCTGCCAACACCGGCGTTCCGCACGCCTGGGCTTCGATCGCGACCAGCCCGAACGATTCGTTGTAACTCGGCACCGCAACGACATCCGCGGCGCGGTAGACCTGTGCCAGACGTGACGACGGTTGCGGCGGCATGAACGTCACCCGCGGGGTGATCCCGAGACTCTCGGCCAGATCGATGAGGCTGTCGGGTCGATCCAACCCGCTGCCCGACGGCCCGCCGACGATGAGGACCCGTAGTGGCGACGACGGATCTCGCTGCAGCACTTCGGCGGCCGCGGCGATGAGCACGTCCGGAGCCTTGAGCGGTTGGATGCGTCCGACGAATGCGACGATCGACTCGTCGGGGTTCAGACCCAGCTCGGTGCGGGCCGCGAGCTTGTCCCCCGGATTGTATTGCGCCAGATCGGCTCCCGGCGCAACCACGTCGATCGAGTCCTGCGAAGCCCCGTAGATCTCGACGAGGGACTTCGCTTCCTCGGTTGTGTTGGCGATCAGCCGGTCTGCCTCCGCCACCACTTGCTGCTCGCCGATCTGGCGCGCCGCAGGCTCCGGTGAGTCACCATGCGCCAACGAGGCGTTCTTGACAGCGGCGAGGGTGTGCGCGGTGTGTACCAGCGGCACTCCCCAGCGATCGCGCGCGAGCCAGCCCACCTGACCCGAGAGCCAGTAGTGCGAGTGCACCAGGTCGTAGTACCCGGGCTCGTGCCGGGCTTCCTCACGCAGAACCCCGGCCGCGAACGCGCACAGCTGGGTGGGCAGGTCGTGTTTGTCCAGCCCCTCGAACGGGCCGGCGACGATGTTGCGGACCAGCACTCCGGGTGCTGCCTCGACGACGGGAGCATCGGTGGACGCCGTGGCCCGGGTGAAGATCTCGACCTCCACACCCCGCTTGGCCAGCTCTTTGGCGCTCTGCAACACGTAGACGTTCATGCCACCCGCGTCACCCGTTCCGGGCTGCGCCAGTGGGGACGTATGCAAGGACAACACAGCGACCCTGCTCAGCTGGTGTCCAGTCACTCCCTCAGTGTGCACGCCTCCACATTACGTCTCGATAACTACCCCTTCAGACGACCGGGCAGACTCAGACCATCCGGGAGTGCAGCCTGCGGAACGACCCAGGCTGTCGAGAAACTCGGTCACCTCGGTGAGGAAGCGCTGCGGATCGGCCACGAACGGTCCGTGATCCACGCCCTCCCAGTACGACGCCACGGCCGTGGGTATCAGCTCCGCTGCATGACGCCCGGCGGAGACGTCGACGACGGTGTCCGCGGTGCCGTGCAGCACGAATGCAGGCACATCGAGGCTGCGGAGCAGGTCATCGTGCCCGACGGCACGATCGAACAGGGCGGCGCGCACTCGCGGCCGGGTGGACAGGGTCAACCCGAACAGCGCCTGTGCTTCCGTCCCCTTTCCTTCCACCGGCCCGGTCAATGCGTTGCCGAAGCTACCGAGCGCCTTGATGGCTACGCGGGGCTCCTCGGCCATCGCACCGGGGATCGCCGCCCGCATGGCCGTCCCCACGCGTCCGCCTGCCTCTCCCCTGCCGATGCTGGTGATCGCGCCGACGAGCACGATGCCCGCCACCGCGCCGGATCCGTGTTCGGCAAGGTAGTCACAGATCACCAGACCGCCGTAGGACCAGCCCAGGAGCACTGCGTCGGCGGTGATGCCCTCTGCAGCAAGCACCGCCTCGACGTCCCCGGCCCAGATCTTCGAGTCGTCGTACCCCGCCGCGGGGGCGTCGGAGTAGCCGTGACCCCGCAGGTCGACGGCGACAACGCGGTACCGCTCGGCCAAGTTCTCCAACAGTCCCTCGCCCCAGCACGCCGAGCTCTGCGCCCACCCGTGCAGCAGAACCAGTGGCCTCGCCTCGGGGTCACCGCTGACGCGGTAGACGATGTTGGCTCCGTCGATCCCGGTGGCCTGGCGAACCGGTCCTGCTGCAGGGGTGCTCATGGTAGGTGAACCTACGCGGCAGCTCTGCGCATCGACGCGAGCGGATCGGAGTACAGGGAGCTGAGAGAGACCACCGTCGCGGCGTATTCCTGCACCCGGTCGCCGAATCCGGTGACGCGAATATCCCGGCGTGCCAGCGTCGAATGCGCGGTGAATGCCTCGCCCACGTGCGGGATTCCGGCCGGGTACGCGGTGAACGCCTGGCCCCCGAGTACGACGCGATCCGGATTGAACATGTCGCGCAGCAGCGCCACCGTCCGACCCAGTATCCGAGCGCGCTCGACCAGCAGTTCGCGCGCCGCCTCCGAACCGCCCTGCGCTGCCTGGTACACCGCGGCGATACTCGGATGTGGCTGCGGCGCAGCGACATTGGTCGCTCCGCGGGCTACGCTCACAGCGACATCGGTCGCTCCGCGGGCTACGCTCGCAGCGACATCGGTCGCTCCGCGGGCTACGCTCGGAATGATTTTGCGGTCGACGGCAGCAGCGACCACCGCTCGATCACTGACGGAGGCCTCGAGGCAGCCTCGATTACCGCATCCGCACAGCGCCGACGACCCGGTGGGCAGGTGGGCGATGGACCCGGGGCCGCTCGCCGGGGTGTGGACGCGGCCGTCGATCGTCAGAGCCATGCCTGCGGTCTCGCGAGCGTAGAAGTAAAGAGAGGTTCCGCTCGTGCTCTGCGCTGCCGCGGTGTCCGACAGTCGAGGTGCTAGCAACAATTCCGAGGCTGCCATCGCCTCGACGTGCCCGGACACCGAGATGGGAAGGCCGAGTCCGCCGCCGATGATGCCGGCGACGCGGCCGTTCTCCCACCCCAGTCGCGGGTGGTCGACGGTGCCGTTCGCGGTGTCGACACGGCCGCCGATGGCTACGCCGACCCACAGCGGTGTGCGGCGGTGCCAGCGTCCGGCAAAGGCACCGGCGCTGCGGGTGACGGAAGCCAGCGCCGCGTCGGGGGATCCACCTGGCGTGGGGATTTCGACGGCGCCGAGGATGCGCCCGCGCAAGTCGCTGACGGTGATGCCGGTGACGACGGCACCGATGTGGATGCCGATCGTCGAAAACGGTTCGTGGTTGACCTCGAACGGCACCCGGGGCCGTCCGATCGCTCCCGATGCCGTCAGGTCCGCACGCTCGCGCAACAGCCCGACACCGAGCAGAGCCGATACCTGCCGATTGACGGTGGCGATACTCAATCCTGTTGTGCGAGCTGCGCTGTCGCGCGAGATGGGCCCTTCGACGCAGGCCACTCGCAGCACCGACGCCACGGGGCTGTCGACGATCCGCAGATCGGGTGCGACGAGTTGGACGCGCGATGCGGGAGCGGTGACCCGTCCGGGCGAGCGCAGAGCGGGGCGAGCGTGGTGGTGGTGCAGCGTGGTTACGGACATCCGTCGTGGATCCTCAGCAGTGGAGACCGTCGTCGCTAAATGAACAACGACGACGGTGCGAAGTGATGCAGGTCAAGGGGCGAGCACGGTGGTCACGAAAGACCACGACACGCGGATCGACTGCCCGTAGCGCAAAAAGGCTAGAGACAGGTTCCTTGGCCGAGACAACACAGTTCCCGAGGGAGCGGCAAGCGAGAACCGAGGGACGCGGTCACATAGGTGACCCGCATCGCGGTGGTCTCGCTGGCGGACATGAGTCCAAAATTAGCACTCGAAGCCCGATTGTCCAATCGGGCCCGTCCAGAAGCGCTGTTTCTCCCGAACTAGAATTTCCCCATGACCTCGCCCGAACACATCGCACCCGATACCCGAATCGCCGTCGTCACCGGAGCGAGTTCCGGCATCGGCGCGGCCACCGCCCGCCAACTCGCCGCCGACGGATTCCACGTGGTGATCGGTGCCCGCAGACTCGACCGGCTCGAGGAGTTGGCGTCGGACATCGGCGGTACGGCCCTGGAACTCGATGTCACGGACGAGGATTCGGTCGCGGCCTTCGCCGCGGTGATCCCCCGCGTCGACGTCCTGGTCAACAATGCAGGCGGCGCAAAGGGATTGGCTCCGGTGATCGACGCCGACCTCGACGACTGGCGCTGGATGTGGGAGACCAACGTCCTCGGCACGCTACGGGTCACAAAATCGTTGCTGCCCAAGCTGATCGACTCCGGCGACGGCCTCATCGTCACGATCACCTCGGTTGCTGCGTTCGAGGCGTACGACAACGGCTCGGGGTACACCTCCGCCAAACACGCTCAGGCCGTGCTGCATCGGACACTACGCGGCGAACTGCTGGGTAAGCCGGTGCGGTTGACCGAGGTTGCGCCCGGCGCCGTGGAGACCGAATTCTCGCTCGTCCGCTTCGACGGTGACGCCGCCAAGGCCGACGCCGTCTACCAGGGCATCACACCGTTGGTGGCGAGCGACATCGCGGAGGTGATCGGCTTCGTGGCCTCGCGCCCGTCGCACGTCAACCTCGATCAGATCATCATCAAGCCGCGCGATCAGGCCGGTCCGGGGCGCTTCTCCCGTAAGTAGCCCATGTGCATGGAAACTCGTAGTGCGCTACGAGTTTCCATGCACGTGCGCGTAGCGCTCTACCCAGTGGGCGCAGGTGCCGTTGTCGTTGCAGGTGCCGTGGTCGCGGGGGTCGTGGTTGCGGCTGCTCCGCCGGCAGGAAGCGCCGACATCGACTCCCAGGTCGGCCAGTCGATGGCCCAGTCGTACAGGTCACCGTCTGCTGCGGACAAGTCGATACGGGTGCCGGTGACCTCCACCGGATCGCCGTACATCGCTGTCCCGAAGTACTGCTGTGCGTCCTCGGTGGAGAGGTTGATACACCCGTTGGTGACGTTGGACGCGCCCTGCACGCCGGTGGTCAGCGGGTTGGCGTGGATGAACTCACCGTTGTTGGAGATGCGCACGGCCCAGCGTTCGCGCACGTTCTCGTAGAACGGCGGGTTGGACATCAGAAAATCCTCGTGCTTCTCGGTGACGACGTGGATGCCGCTGCGGGTGACGTTGCGGTCCTCGTTGCCCTCGCCGTAGCTCACGGGGATGTCCATGATCGTCGCGCCGTCGCGGACCACCTGCATGCGGTGGCTGGTGGCGTCGGCGACGACCACCTGGCTGCGTCCGATACTGAAATTCAAGGTGACGTCGTCGGCTCCGTACGCGCCGTCGCCGTAGTTCACGCCGTAGAGCTTCGCGACCACCGACACCGTCGTACCGGGAGCCCAGTAGTTGGTGGGACGCCAGTGGATGCGTGAGCCGTTGTCGTCGGGGAACCAGGCCCATGCGCCGGGAGTCGGCGGGTTGGTGGTCACCGTCAACGCTTTCTCGACGGCCGCCTTGTCCTCGATCGCCGAGTCGAACTGCAGGATGATCGGCGCGGCGATGCCGACTTCCTGGCCGTCGCCGATGTTGGTGCTCACCGAGGTTCGGCTGTCCGGTTCGACGGTGGTGAACGCACCCTCGATGGGCACGGTCTTGTTGTCGCCGCCGACAGCCGAGCCGGACCACGTGTACTCGACGCCGTACCCCAACGGTTCGGTGACGGCGTACGAGGTCTTGTCCGGTGAGAGTGCGCCCTGGACGACCTTGCCCTCGGGGTTCGTCAGCGCAACGTCGGTGAGCGTTCCGTCGGTCACGGAGACCGAGATGGGCGCGACGGGGCTGATGTCGACGGCACCGTCGGCCGGGTTCGCGGTGACCTTCGCAACGGGCGCGGCCTCGGTGGTGGGGGCTGCAGCTCCCGAGCCTCCGTCACCGGATCCGACGGTGCAACCTGCCACCAACGCCACCAAGGCGACGAGCACGGCGATCAACCACACCGCGCGCGTCCGTTTTGTCTGTTCTACCTGCTCATGCACGTTATCCAACGTACCTGCGTCTGCGAACTGCCCCACTTTTCCGGGTCATTTTGGGGGCAGTCTCACAGCAGAGTCAGAGCTTCTGCGTGCGGAGCTCGTGGCCCTTCGACGTCAGGCAGCGGCCGGTTTCGAGGTTCCAGTCCCAACCGTGCAGGTTGCAGGTGAGCTTCTTGCCCTCGACGATGCCGAACTTCGTCAGGTCCGCTTTCAGGTGTGGGCAGCGACGTTGTATCTCGTAGCCGCCCATCGTGATCGTGGCGGTGTCGTCGTGTGCCTCGGAGAACCAGCCGTCGGCATAGGCGATGCGCTCGTCGGTAAGGCATTTGAAGAACGTGTACAGGAATTCGTTGTAACCGCCGACGCGTCGGGCCCGGAAACGGGTGGACAGGAAGATCGAGTTCACCCAATCGGGCTCCTGATCACGCACAGCGGTGCGGACCAGTTCCGGCGGAATGGTGAAGCTGTAGCGGAACTTTTCGTCCGAGATCGGCTCTCGCACAATTCTTTTCGGAAAGTCCAGCACGACGATTTCGTCGCCCATCGTGATCCCGACGGGGTAGCCGATGCCGTCGCAGATCAGGTCCGTCTGCGCCATGATCGGCTCGAACAGCTCCCGCAACGGCTCGAGCAGCGGCTCGCCCTCGGCCGGAGCCCAGCCGGCTTTCTCGGCCGCGATGACCGATGCCTGACGCTGGGCGTAGGCCTCGATGTACTCGGCCTTGCCGGTGGTGAAGATGGCCTCCGCCTCGGCGGTGGGAATGGGGTGCTCGTGCGAGAGCAGCTCGGAACCGTCGAACGTTGCGGCGGTGCCCGGCATCATCAACAGACCCTTGTCGTGCCCGTGCAGGCGCATCTGCTCGAGAAACACCATCTGGTCCGGGAACACGTTGGCCGGGTCGCCGTAGACGTCGTTGAGGAAGCGCAGATCGTCGTCGAGGAAACACGGCGGGCCGGCCGACGGAATCACCCAGGTGGAGCCGACCTGTTCGATGTACTGGCGCGCTCGATCCATCTGCCGCTGACGCTTCTGGATGCCGAAGTTCTTCTTCGCCCGCGAGACCATGTCGTAGACCATCGGGTACCAGATCGCGCCCGAGTACTGCAGCATGTGCACATCGACGGGGCCGAAGTTCTCGGTCATCACGTCCAGGTCCACCGGCCGTGCGTCGTTCATGTTGAACGCCACGGTCTTTCCGTCGGAGACGACCAAGCCCGAGTCGCCGATCGGACCGTCGGCTGGTGCACGCAGCGCAATGATCATGATGTCGAGATCGCCCTTGGGGCCGGAGATCGTGTGTTTGACCGAGTCCGTCGTCTCGTAGAACTTGTGGAAGCCGAGCTTCTCGAGCTCGTGCTTGAGGTCGAGCACCGGGTAGTCCGGCAGCAGCACGGTCGCGTCCTTGTTGACGTGCTCGGCCAGGTTCCGTGGATCGAAGTGGTCCTTGTGCAGGTGCGAGACGTACAGGTAATCGCAATCACCCAACTCGTCCCAGTCCAGGCCCGAGTTGTCGGGGAACGGGAACCACGATGCGTAGAACGACGGGTTCACCCACGGATCGCACAGGATGCTCCCGGCGTCGGTCCGAATATGGAATCCCGCATGTCCCACGCTGGTGACCTGCACTGATTTACCTCCTACGAGCCGGGCTTTTCAAAGCTCCATCGTATGCGCCGTTTCGGGCGGCTCTAACCCAGCGCGCAGTTGACGAGGTCACACTCGGGCGTGAGCGTGACGCCGAACTTCTCCTGCACACCGTCTCGCACGTGCGCGGCGAGCGCCATGATGTCCGACGCGGTCGCCGCGCCTCTGTTGGTGATGGCCAACACGTGTTTCGACGACAATGCCGCGGTGCCACGCCCGAATTCGGTGCCGTAGCCGCGCGGGAAGCCTGCGTTCTGGATCAGCCAGGCAGCCGGGATCTTGGTTCCCGCGGGGTCGGGAAAGCTGGGCGCGTGCGCAGCGGCCTCGGGCACCTCGGGCAGTACCGGGTTGAGGAAGAACGATCCGACACTCCACGTGTCGTGATCGCTCGCGTCGAGCACCATCCCCCGCTCGCCGCGCAGAGCCAGTACGGCGCCGCGTACGTCCGGCACCGGTACGACGTCGCCGATCTGCACGTCGAGACGCTCCGACAGTGCCGCGTAGCGCACCGGTAGAGACTCGGTCGTCTTCTTCAGCGCGAACGTCACGTCCAGAATCACGTACCGCGAGGATCGCTTGAACACCGACGACCGGTGCGTACCGAAACCGCACTGCGCCGGCGTCCACACCGCCGTCTCCTCGGTCTGCCGGTCGTAGACGGTGAGACTGTGCAACAGCTCCGACGTCGACGCGCCGTACGCGCCGACGTTCTGGATCGGCGTCGCGCCGGTGGTTCCGGGAATGCCCGACAGCGCTTCCATCCCGGACAGACCTGCATCGATCGTCGCCTGCACGACGGCATCCCACTCGACGCCCGCATCGACGGTCACGATCTCGCCGTCGATGTCCAGCCGCGAGCCGGTCACCTGAATCACCCGACCGTCGAACCCGTCATCTCCGACGACCAGGTTGGATCCACCGCCGACGACCAGCACGTCGGTTCCGGCCCGATCCGCGTCGCGCACCAGCGAAACCAACTCGTCACCGGTCGTCGCGACACAGAATTCACGGGCCGGGCCGCCCACTCGAATAGTGGTGAGCTCCGAAATTGCAGTAGGCACGGACTCTCACGCTACCGGTCGCGCACGAGCGCTGGAGTCACCCGGTAACCTGCGGGGATGCCTCGCCCCATTGAGCACAGCTCGACTGTGCCCGCCTCCGCCGACAAGGTCCACGCCGCACTGACATCCGAGCAGTACTGGAAGGACCGCATCGAGCAGATCGGCGGCCCCGGTGCCAGCCTGAAGAGCGTCACCGTCGGCGACGGCACCATCGACGTCGTCATGACCCAGTCCGTCCCCGAAGAGGAGTTGCCGTCCGCGGTGACCGCCTTCAAGAAGGGCGACCTCATCATCGAACGCACCGAGAGCTGGGGACCGTTAGACGGCACCCACGCCGCGGGCACGTTCGGAGCCACCGTGGAGGGGGCACCGGCTCGCATCACCGGCACCACCACTCTCGACGGTAAAGGCGATACGACGACCGTCGCACTGGCCGGCACCACCGAGGTCAAGGTCCCCATCTTCGGCGGGAAGATCGAATCGATGATCAGCGAGCAGGTGCTCTCGCTCATCGACAACGAGCAGGACTTCACCGGTAACTGGATCGCCGCACAGGCGAACAGCTAGCCTGGCGCACTATGGCTCGCCGAATGAACTACTCCGCCCGGTTCACCCACTCGACGCAGCAGGTCTATGCAGCGCTGTCCAGTCGCGATCACTGGGACGCGCGCATCGAGGAGATGCGTAAGTACTCGGAGAACGAGCTGAAGAGCTTCGAGGTGTCCGACGCCGGAATCGACATCGTGATGCACCACGTCATCCCGCGCACCGAACTGCCCGACATCGCGCAGACGGTGATGAAGAAAGACATGGTCATCACCCGCAACGTGCACTTCGACGCGTACGAGGAAGTCACCGCGGGCCACTACGACGCGTCGATTCCGGCCGGTCCGGGTTCGTTGAAGGGCACCACGTCGCTCTTCCCCACCAACGGCGGTTCGACCCTGCGCACCTCCTCGGAGGCCAAGGTGTTCCTGCCGTTCATCGGCGGCAAGCTCGAGCAGCTCATGCTGGTCAACCTCATCGACCTGTGGCGCGGCGAAGGCGAAGTGACCGCCGACTGGCTCGAAAAGAACGCCTAGCCCACTGAAGGGGCCTGAAGGCGTCATCACCCGCGGCACCACCGGCATCAATCGGTTGCGTCGCAGCGACCGATGGCTCATGCACGATGCCGATGTTCGACGCGTCCTGCGCGAATCACCGGATCCCCTCGTCGTCGACCTCGGGTACGGGGCGATGCCGAACACGACTCTCGAACTCGCGGGCAGACTGCGCACCGTCAGGCCCGATCTCCGAGTCACCGGTCTGGAAATCGACCCCGCCCGCGTCGTACCGGGGAGTGACGGCGTGGAGTTCGCCCGTGGCGGATTCGAGTTGGCCGGTCTACGCCCGAACCTGGTGCGTGCGTTCAACGTACTGCGGCAATATCCCGAGGACGCGGTTCCTGCTGCCTGGCAACGCATTCAGTCTCGCCTGGCACCCGGCGGCCTGCTGGTGGACGGTACGTGCGACGAGTTGGGTCGACGCTGCGCGTGGGTATTGCTCGACGCCGAAGGCCCGCGGTCTCTGACTCTGGCCTGGGATCCGTTCGATGTCGAGATGCCGTCGGACATCGCGGAGCGACTCCCGAAGGTGTTGATACACCGCAACATCGAGGGCGAGCTGATCCACGATCTGCTGCAGCGAGCCGATCGAGCGTGGTCGGTCTCGGCGCCACTGGCCCCTTTCGGTCCCCGCCTACGCTGGCGCGCGGCTCTGAAAATACTTGCCGAACAGGGGCTTCCGATCACTCTCCCCCGCCGTCGCATGCGAGACAACGTGCTCACGGTGCCCTGGGCGACGGTTGCGCCGAGAT
This sequence comes from Rhodococcus sp. WWJCD1, assembly GCF_002258735.1. Classification (NCBI taxonomy): domain Bacteria; kingdom Bacillati; phylum Actinomycetota; class Actinomycetes; order Mycobacteriales; family Nocardiaceae; genus Rhodococcus; species Rhodococcus sp. WWJCD1. The sequence continues at coordinate 343,995 of NZ_NOXY01000020.1, read as the reverse complement.
GAACGATCTACCCCTCACGGTCAGACCGTGCGCGCCCGAAGACCTTTCGAAGCTCGAGCAATGGTCGAGCACAGATCCGGTCGACTGGGTCGATCGCGCTCGTCTCCACGAGGGTATGGCGTCGGGCAATTACCGATACGAGTGGACCTGGCTTGCCGAACGCGCGGGACGTCCGGTCGGGCGCGCTGTGTGGTGGGGCCGTCCGGGCGCAAGCAGCCCCGTCACCCTCGACTGCTTGTCGGTCGTGCGTGCCGAGAAGCGACCGGCCGACGTCGGCGCTGGCCTGATCAGCAGCGCTCGCGCGGCCTTCGAGCACACCGCCGATCTCGAATTCAATGTCGATGTGGCGGTGAACAATTGGAGAGCCGACTCGTTACCGTCGGCATTGGCGTGGCGCAAATCGGCCGCGCACCGGGGTGGTTTCACCCGCACGACCGAACGCGTTTCCTTCGCCCGAACCGCTGACGATCCAGTGCCCGAGGCCTCGACTCGTCTGCACTTCTCGGCGGGCACCGATGCGCAGTTCCTCGCAGTGTTCGAGGCAGTCGCAGCCGGAAGCCTCGACTCCCATACCCGCGCCATGGTTGCCGAACACGGAGTAGCCGCACTCGCGGAAGACGATCTCGCCTTCTACGGTTCCCTACCGGGGCGACGCGAGGCCTGGCAGATCGCGAGCCGACCCGATGGCACGACTGTGGGCTTCGTGGTGCCGACGAGAAATGCCTACGCCGCGGCCATCAGCTATCTCGGAGTGCTTCCCGAGCATCGCGGTCAGGGGTACGTCGACGATCTGCTGTCGCAGATGGTCCGGATGCACCACGACAACGGGCAATCCCGCATCGTCGGAACAACCGATGCGGTCAATGCCCCCATGCGTTCTGCCTTCGAGCGCGCAGGTTTTGCCGTCACCCGTACCCGGATCGTGCACGCGGGCCGGTGATCACGTGCAGGCAGACAAGGCCAGTTCGACGCGTTCGGCCACTCGATCGGTGCTGCTGCCGGCCTCGGAGTACAGCGCCTGCGGGTCGACGCGACCGATCGCCACGGCGTCGCACACCACCTCGTCGAGGGTCAGTTGCGAGATTCCACCTGCAGCGAGATCGAGCACCGTCCGTACCGGCGTGGTGATGTTGAACGTGCCGGCCGATTCGACGTCGCGAGGCTCGAGCCGCAGACGGTGAACCGCAAGTCGGGTATCGCTCAGGCGTAGGTCCCCGAACGCGCACAGGTGCACGAACTGCGGGTGCAGGTGACCGAATCCGTGCAACTCGGCGGCGCTCTGGTGCGAGATCACTGCCTCGCCTCCGAACCAGGCGCACCACATCGCGAACACCTCGAGCTCGCTGTGCGGCCATTGGCCCAGTCGGAACAAGTTGCGCTCGACGCGGGTCCACGTGTTCGTCGCCAGGTTGACGCGCACCATTGCCGAATCGAAGCCGAGCTCACCGGCCTGCTCGGCGGTGAAATAGCCGTCTTGACGAGTGGCGAGCGAGTGCAGTTCCTGCACACTCGGTCCTGTCGTACCCATGCCGCAAGCGTACGGCAAAATGTGTTACAGATCACAAACTTTGGTACCGGAGACATCTCTTCGGCGAGTTTCACAGAGCTTGCTCAGAATCATCGGGAAGACTGCCGGGAATGTCCTCCACAGCCAAGCGCAGCAGCGTGCCGTTGATTGCAGTCTCCGTCGTTGTAGTCCTCCTCGTCGCCGTCATCGGTGGCGAGTTGTTCGTGCGTCAACAGATCAAATCGTGCCTCGCCGGCCAGCTCGAATCCGAGCTCGGCAGCCAGGTCGAGGTCGATCTCGGCCTCAAGCCGGTTCTGCTGTCCTTGGTGGACAAGAAGGTCTCGTCGGTCACCGTCGACAGCGACGACGCGCGATTCGGGCCGGCCGAGGGCATGGTCGTCCACGCCGAGGCACGGGATCTGAACCTCACCCAGTCCGCGGATTCCGGCGGCACCATCGGCAGCTCGAGTGCGGATATCTCGTGGTCCACCGACGGCATCACCCGCACCCTGCAGAGCCAGGGCATCGGCGCGATCGTCTCGGGCGTCACCTCGGATGCATCGGCGGGCACCCTCGAATTCGCCGTCGGTGCGCTCGCGAAGCTGACCGTCAAGCCGCAGGTCGCCGACGGCAGGGTCGACTTTCAGACCGTCGACGCGTCGATCCTGGGTCTCGGTATCCCCACCGACCTGGTCGACTCCGTCGTCGGAGTGCTGACCGACAGCCTGCAGGCGTATCCGTTGGACATGACCCCGACGTCGCTGACCGTCACCGACTCCGGCATCGAGCTCACACTCGAAGGCGGGCAGTACACGATTCCCGCGACCCAACAGAACCAGAATCAGCAGACCCCCGAGGGCTGCTCACTCGTCGCGTAATCCATGTGCGCGGTAACTCGTAGCAGAGTACGAGTTACCGCGCACGTGCGACGCAGTCGCTCTAGCCCAAACCGTCGAGCACCGCACGGGTACCCGACAGCCCCAATCGTGTTGCGCCGGCGTCGATCATCGCCAGGGCGGCCTCCGTCGTACGGATGCCGCCGCTGGCCTTGACGCCCAGTCGACCGCCGACGGTCTCCGCCATCAATCGCACGGCCTCGACGCTCGCGCCGCCGGCCGGATGGAAACCGGTGGATGTCTTGACGAAGTTCGCGCCGGCGGTTTCTGCTGCGCGGCACACTTCGACGATCGCTTCGTCGGACAGCGCTGCCGATTCGATGATCACCTTGAGTACGGCATTGCCGATGCCTTCACGGACGGTCACGATGTCGGCCAGAACGGCGTTGTAGTCACCGGCAATGGCGGCTCCGACATCGATCACCATGTCGACCTCGTCGGCACCCTGCTGCACCGCGAGGCGCGCCTCGGATCCCTTGATCAACGAATGATGCTTGCCCGACGGGAATCCGGCGACGACCGCGGTGAGCATTCCCTCGGCGCGAATCGGCAGCATCGACGGCGAGACGCACACCGCGAGGACTCCGAGCTCACGGCCCTCCTCGATGAGCGCGGTCACGTCGGCGGTCGTGGCTTCCGGCTTGAGCAGCGTGTGGTCGACCATTCCGGCGAGGGCGGCGCGGGTGAGTGTCATGTGGTCCAGCTTTTCACAGCTCTGCCATTCGCAGCCCTGTCGGTCTACGATTTTCGGTCATGACCGCAGCGTCGCTCGCCGCCACCTTCAATGCCACCAGCAGGGAATTCGACGCGGTGACGCCGCAGGTCTGGGGACCTGCCGGGCAGTCGCTGGCCTTCGCGCTCGAGTTGGCGTCCGGCGACGCCGTTCTGGACGTGTGCTCCGGCACCGGGGCATCGGCAATTCCTGCGGCGGCCGCCGTCGGACCCGACGGCATCGTGCATGCCATCGACCTCGCCGACGATCTGTTGGAAGTGGGCCGGGTGAAGGCCACCGATCGGGCACTGCGCAACATCGACTTCGTCGTTGCCGACGCCACCGAGTGGCAACCCCCGTCGACCGTTCCCGTCGCCGGATACGACGCTCTGGCCTGCTCGTACGGCATCTTCTTCCTTCCCGATCCAGAGCAGGATTTTGCGCGACTCGTCTCGTTGGTTCGTCCAGGCGGGCATGTCGGATTGACGGTGTGGCGCAAGGGCTCGGTCAGGGAGTACTCGGGCGCGTTCTTCGACGTGATCGGCAGACGCTGGCCGCCGAGCGCGGGCCCGGCTCCCGACCCGACGGCCGAAGTCGACGATCACCCGATCCGCAGGATGGAGACAGCGGATCTCCTCGGTGCCTGGCTCACCGCAGCCGGCACCTCCGATGTCCGGGTCGTCGAGCTGTCCAACCATGTTCCGGCGACACAGTCGTTCGTCTGGGATTTTGTGCTGGGCAGTGCACTGCGCGGTGCGCTGACTCCGTTCGACGACGGAACTCGCACGCAGATCCGGGCCGAGTTCTCGGCTCTGTTGACCGAGCGCGGGATCGATTCGATCGATCTCGGGACACTGGTGGCAACCGGGGTGCGCACGCCCTGAGAGAATCGTCGGCATGAGTTCTTCCGTATCCGAGGATCGCCGCTACGTTCTGTCTCTCGGTTGCCCCGACAAGACGGGCATCGTCGCCCGCATCTCGACCTTCCTCGCCGAGGTCGGTGGTTGGATCGTCGAGGCTGCCTATCACGCCGATCCCGACACCGGCTGGTTCTTCACCCGGCAGGCTGTACGGGCGTCGTCGGTGGACATGAGCATCGATGATCTGCGTGCACGGTTCGCCGAGGTGGCCGCCGAGCTGGGCCCGGAAACCGAATGGGCACTGCATGATTCGGGCGAACCCAAGCGCGTGGTACTGCTCGTCAGCAAGGAAGCGCATTGCCTGCACGATCTGCTCGGACGGGCGGCGGGCGGCGAACTGCCTGCGCAGATCTCCGCGGTGATCGGCAATCACAAGTCGCTCGAGCCGATTGCCGCCGCGCACGGCACACCGTTCCATCACGTCGAGTTCGCGAAGGATCCGGCCGAGCGCGGACCCGCCTTCGAGAAGGTGCGCTCGCTGGTCGATTCCTACGACCCCCACGCAGTGGTGCTGGCGCGCTTCATGCAGGTTCTGCCGGAATCGCTGTGCGCGCACTGGGCGGGCCGGGCGATCAACATCCACCACAGCTTCCTGCCGTCGTTCGTCGGTGCCCGGCCCTACCACCAGGCCTTCGCGCGGGGCGTCAAACTGATCGGTGCGACGTGCCATTACGTCACCGCCGAGCTCGACGCGGGTCCCATCATCGAGCAGGACGTCATCCGCGTCGACCATTCCGACGAGGTCACCGACATGGTGCGTCAGGGCCGCGACATCGAGAAGCTGGTGCTCTCCCGTGGTCTGCGTTGGCACCTGGAGGATCGGGTGTTGGTGCACGGCCGCAAGACCGTGGTGTTCAGCTAGAGATTTCTCAGCCGAACCACTTCGGTGTTGAATTCGTCGATTGCTTCCACCGAGCTCATGTGTCCGATGCCGGGGATCACGATCAATCGGCTCAGATGGTCGTGATCGTCCAGGGCGCGGGCGAGTTTGCGGGCGTGCACCGGCGGGGTCAGTCGGTCGGCAGATCCGACCAGGACGCTGGTGGGGACGGACATGTTCGCCAGCGCCTCGCGGATGTCGAGGTCGCTGATGGCCGCGCCCCAGATGCCTCGTGTGCGCGGGGCGCATTCGAGCACGATCTTCTCGCAGAACGCCACCTCGGCTGCGGTGGCTCCGGGAGCCATCGAGATGTATTTGATGGCTTGGCGCGTCACCGGCGACGGCCGCAACGGCAGCGCCGAGCTCAGCACTGCTCGACCGACCGGCGCCGGAACGCGCGGGAATCGCTGCGGCAACGGGATGACAGTGGTCTCTCGGACGAGAGAGTCGGTCGCGGTGCTGGCGAGGAGCACGGCACTGACGAGTCGATTGACCTGTTCGGGGTAGTTTCCGGCCCACGCCATGATCGACATACCGCCCATGCTGTGCCCCACCAGGACGGCCTTGTTGTCTTCGACGACAGTCGCGGCGAGCACCGCAGCGAGGTCGTCGGCCAGCACGTCCGGGCTCAGAGGCCGCGTTCCGACGTCGCTGCGGCCGTGGCCGCGCTGGTCGTACGCTATGACGCGGTATCGGCCGGCGAGGGCGTTGATCTGCGGAAACCAGTAGTCGGCCGAGCAGGTCCACCCGTGGCTGAAGACGATCGGTTCTGCATCGGCATCACCGTAGCTACGGACGTGCAGGTGAGCTCCGTCGTCGGTGACCACCTCGGTGATGTGCGGCTCGATCGTGGGGTGCTGCAGAAGCTCGTCCGGCCGAACGTCCGTCGTCTTGGTGAACGAATGCAGGCGACGCCGCCGGACGACGAATGCACCGACCGATGCCGCCGCGGCCGCGCCGCCGATTCCGAACAGCACACGTTCGACTACCTTGCGTGAAACCACAGAAAATCCCCTCTACCTCGACCCCCTGGCGGGTTCGGTAGACGGTACGCCCACAATCCCGTGGGCGTCGATGCGCCTGCCTACCAGCGGGGTCCGCGCTGAATGCTGTCGATCTTGGGTCGGACGTCGACAAGGTAAACGCACACCGCGACGACGCCGATGATGCCCAGGAATCCGATCACTCCGGAGACCAGGATAAGGAGCAGACCCACGAACAGGATGGCCAGCCAGGCGGTCTTGGTGAGCTTGTCCACGGCAGGAAAGGCGTCGGCGCGCTGACGCAGCGCGTGGAAGATCGCGAATCCTGCGCCTACCACTCCGAGGATCTGCAGAAAGGTAAGGATGTAGTAGCTGAAGCTGCCGGCGATGCTCACGCGGTCAGTGTACGAGAAACGACCCCCGCACCGCGCGGCGCAGGGGTCGTTTTCTTTACGAATGCTTTAGCGAGTGGTCTTCTTCGCCGGAGCCTTCTTGGCCGGAGCCGGGGTGGCCTTCTTCGCAGCCGGCGCCGGTGCCGTCTTCTTGGCCGGAGCCGGGGTCTTCTTGATGGGCGAGTTCGCGTTGCTGCGAGTCTTGGCCTCGACCGTGCCCGCGACACCGCTCACCTTGTCGGAAGCCTCGATGGCCTTGTCCTTGGCCTCGTCGCCTGCTTCGTCGATGTTCTCGGCGAGCTCGTCGGCTGCGTCGGAGATCTCCTCGGCACCCTCACGAACCTTGTCCGACGCGATGCCGGCCAGAGCTGCGGCGCGCTCGCCGACTGCGCGAGTCTGCGAAGCGACGGTTCCGAGAGCCTGCTCGGTGAGGTCGACGACGTCGTTGGCTGCCGAGTTGGCACGCTCGAGGCCCTCTTCGACGGCGGGCGTACGGCGAATGCGCTCGACGGCCTCTTCGCCGCGCTCGGCGAGGGACGTGTACAGGTCGGAAGCAACCTTGAGGTACGCCTCGGCAACCTTGCGCAGCTCTTCCGGGGTGAAGCGCTCACGCAGTTCGGCGATTTCGTCGGGGAGTTCCGCGGGCAGGGCAGCGAGGCGCTCGCGCAGGTTCTCCACGCCCTCGGTGACCTCTTCGGAGATGTCGGCGAGCCGAGCGTTGACCTCGCTGGTGCGGCTCTCGGCGCGCGAGCGCACCTGAGCGACGACGTCGGCTACGGCCTGGACGACAGCGTCGCCTGCACCGACGGCTGCAAAGATGGGGGTCTTGACGTTCTCGAAGTTCTTGGAATCAGACATCGGGTGTCTCCTGTTCGTCGGGTTCGGGCTCTTGCGTCGACTCGTTCTCACGACAGAACGAGTCGTAGATCTCGATCAGCACTTGCTTCTGCCGTTCGGTGATGTGCTCATCGCCGAGCAGAGCTTCGCGCACCGGACCGTGGGGACGCGCTTCCAAGATCCCGGCCCGGACGTACAGCACCTCCGAGGAGACGCGCAGACCCTTGGCTATCTGCGCTAGTACTTCTGCGGACGGGTTGCGCAGTCCGCGTTCGATCTGGCTCAGGTAGGGGTTGCTCACTCCGGCCCGACTGGCGAGTTGCCGCATGGATACCTGAGCGGCTTCCCGCTGCGACCGGATGTAGCTCCCGATGTCCTGCGCTGCAGTCGTCACGACTGAAGCGACAAGATCCCCCGCCTCGGCGACAACCTGCGTCGCCTCGGTCGCCTTGGCGACCAGATCCCCCTCGTTCTCGGCCATCTCGGCCTCCTGTTTTCGGTGTCCTACTGGACGGTACCGAAGGGTGCTAACTATTGCAAGCACTCTGCTAGCACTAGTGTCCGAAGATCAGGTCCGAGATCGTGTAGATGGCCAATCCGGCGATGGATCCGACGACGGTTCCGTTGATTCGAATGAACTGAAGATCACGTCCGACCTGCAGTTCGATCTTCTTGCTCGCTTCCTCTGCATCCCACCGAGCAACGGTGTCGCCGATGATCGTGGTGATCTCGTCCGCATAGTTCGCAGCGATGTACCGCGCTCCTCCGAGCAGCCAACCGTCGGCCTTCCCGCGCAATTCGTCATCATCACGGAGACGAATTCCGAAGTTGACGGTGTTCTCCTTGATCTTGGTGCGCAACGTACTCGTGGGATCGTCGACCGACTCGGTGATCAGGCGCTTGGCGACCTTCCAGGTGGCCGCAGCCAGGCCGGTGATCTCCTCGCGGCCCATGATCTGCGCCTTGAGCTTCTCGGCCTTCTCGATGGTGGTGGGGTCGTGCTGCAGATCGTTGGCGTAGTCGATCAGGAACTTGTTGGCGGCAAGACGCACGTCGTGCTCGGGGTTGGACCTGATCTTCCAGGTGAACTCGACGAGCTCCTTGTAGACCTTCTCGCCCAGCAAGGTGTCGACGAACTTCGGCGACCAGTTCGGGGAATCCCGGGCCACGACGCGATCGATCATTTCCTGGCTGCCCAGAGCCCATTGATGAGCCCGCTCGGCCAGCATGTCGATCAGTGGCAATTGGCGGTTCTCGCGGAGCAACTCGTCGAGAATGCGGCCGATGGGTGGCCCCCACTGCGGATCGGCGAGTCGGCGCACGATGGTGCTGTCGATCACCGCGGTGATGTCCTCGTCGTTGAGCACATCGACCACACCGTGCAACACCGTCGCCGCCTCGGCAGCGACGCGTTCGGCGTTGTCGGGCTGGGCGAGCCAGGTACCCAACCGCAACGGAACCTGCGCCGACGCGACCTTCTCCGACACCACCTCGGGCGCTAGGAAATTACTGCCGACGAACGAGCTCAGGCTTGCACCCAGCTGGTCCTTCTTCTTCTTGATCAACGCCGTGTGGGGAATCGGGATGCCCAGCGGATGCTTGAACAGCGCGGTCACCGCGAACCAGTCCGCGAGCGCGCCCACCATTCCCGCCTCCGACGCCGCGCGTACGTACCCCACCCACGCGCCCGCACCCGTCGACTCCTGCCACCGGCAGAACAGGTAGACGATGGATGCGAAGACGAGAAAGCCCGTCGCGACCGTTTTCATCTTGCGGAGGTCGCGACGCTTGGTGTCGTCGTCGAAGTTCATGAGCTGCACAACCGACATTGTGCCCAGAAATGTGTCGGATCAACCGGACACGGCCTGCAATGGTGTCGGAGAAGGCGCATAGGGTGGAGTTGTGGCGAGAAATACGACGGAGGCAAAGCTGGGCGAGTCCGAGCCGAACGAGGAAAAGCCCAAGGCCGAGAAGCCGGACGGCCGCAAACGTCGGTGGCGCGAGCACAAGATCGCTCGACGCGAGGAACTCGTCGACGGCACGTTGGCCGCGATCCGGTTGCGCGGCCGCGAGATCGGAATGGACGAGATCGCGTCGGAGATCGGTATCTCGAAGACGGTGCTCTACCGGTACTTCACCGACAAGAACGATCTGACCAGCGCCACCATGTCGCGGTACGTCGAGACGACGCTCGCCCCGCGGATCTACTCCGCCATCTCGCACGAACTCGACGAGTACGAGCTCACCCGCGTGGTGGTGACCGCCTACGTCGAGACCGTCGCCACCGATCCCGAGGTGTACCTCTACGTCATGGCGAACAACGCGGGCAACAACCGCGACGTCGTCGCCGAGTCCGAACGGATGATCGCCGAGCTGCTCTCCACCGTCCTCGGTGAGCGACTCCGTCAGCGCGAGATGGATTCCGGCGGATCGGTGCCGTGGGCCTTCGCCATCGTCGGCGCGGTCCAGTTGGCAACACACTGGTGGATTTCCAACAAATCCATGTCGGCGGACGATCTGATCGATTACCTCTGCATGATGATGTGGGGCGGAATCCACGGGGTCGCGATGGCCGACGGCTCCCCCGCCAAATTCAAATCACAACCGCACCCGCTGGTCGATGAGCCGAACGAGTCCTGACGCTCGTCAGTTTGAGAATCGGCCCGGTCGGACATTCGAACGGGTATGACTACCGATACCTTGACCGGACGCCGCATCGCCATTCTCGCTACCGACGGCGTCGAGCAAGTCGAGCTGGTGCAGCCTCGTGAAGCCGTCGAAAATGCCGGAGCCACAGTCACATTGGTTTCGTTGGACCACGGCGACATCCAAGCGATGGAGAGCGACGTCCATGCCGCCGACACCTTCACGGTCGATCGCGTCGTCGCCGACGTCTCGGCCGACGACTTCGATGCGCTGATCCTGCCCGGCGGAACCACCAACCCCGATCAACTCCGCGTCGACGCCGAAGCGGTTGCCTTCGTGCGTGATCTCGTCGCCGCAGGCAAGCCGGTGGGCGTGATCTGCCACGGAGCCTGGACGCTCGTCGAAGCCGACGTACTGAAAGGACGAACGTTGACGTCCTACCCGAGCATCCGCACCGACATCCGCAACGCAGGCGGGACGGTCGTGGACGAGGAAGTAGTCGTGGACGGCAACCTGGTCTCGAGCCGGAACCCGGACGACCTGCCGGCCTTCTGCGCAAAGATCGTGAAGCATTTCGCCGCTTGATAGGTTAGCGTGCCCTATGCGCATTTCTCGTTCGTTGGCTCTGCCTGCGGCAGCCCTCGCCTTCGCTCTCACCCTGACCGCATGCAGCTCCGACGCCGGTGACGGCGACAGCGCCGATCCCTCCGAGGCCGGCGGAATCGTCGTCACCGACATGTTCGGCGACGTCGAAGTACCGGCAAACCCCCAGCGCGTGGTGGCCCTCGGTTGGTCCGATGCCGAAACAGCGCTTGCTCTGGGTGTACAACCTGTCGGAGCCAGCGACTGGCTCGGTGTGGGCGGAAACGGCTTGGGGCCGTGGGTCGACGAGTCCTACGACACCGACCCCACGATCGTCGGCACCTTCGACGTCGACATGGAATCGGTCGCGGCTCTGGCACCGGACCTGATCCTCTGGACGCGCAGCACGAACGACAAAGCCGTGTACGACCAGCTGTCCGACATCGCACCCACCGTCGCGGCCCCACCGGGAACCGACGTCGCCTACGGCACCACCTGGGACGGCCAGACCGACATCGTCGCCCAAGCGCTCGGCAAGGTCGACGAGGGCAAGAAGCTCGTCGACGACACCAAGGCACTCTTCGACGACACCGTGTCCGCCAACCCGGAGTTCGCGAACAAGACCGTCGCCGTCGGCACGCTCTACAGCGGACAGATCGGCGCCTACGTGCGCGGCGACACCCGCGTCGACTTCCTCGAGTCCCTCGGCCTGACGAACACCCCGGCCGTTCAGAACCTCGCCGAGCCGGGAGCGTTCAGCATCGAACTGTCCGAGGAGAACGTCGCCGCCCTCGACGCCGACCTCACCGTCATGTTCCCCATCGGCACCGGACCCGAGGTGATCACCGACAACCCGTCCATCCAGGGCCTACCGTCCGCACGCGACGGACGCCTCGTGGTACTCGGTGACCAGAACCTGTCCAACGCATTCTCGGCCGCCTCGGTCGCGGGCACCCGATACGCACTCGAGAACGCCGTGCCACTGTTCGCAGCACCACTGAAGGGCTAAATCACAAGTCCCCGGGGGCTTGTCACACTCTCCCCGGCGGGCTTGTCACACCCTCCCCGGGGGGCTTGTCACACCCTCCCTGGTGGGAATCCACCCGCGGCGATGGGGCCCCAGGTGTCGATCACGATGCGTATCAACGACTTTCCCTGCTTCACCATCGCCGCGCGGTACTCGTCCCAATCCGAGTGCTCGCCGGCGATGCTGCGGAAGTACTCAACCAGAGGCTCGACGGCGTCGGGTAGATCGATGATCTCGGCCGTACCGTCGACCTGCACGTAGTCGCCGTTCCAATCGTCACTGTGCACCAGCACCGTGACGGCCGAATTGCGGCAAATGTTCAGCACTTTCGCACGCTCGGGGTAGGTGGCGATCACGATGCGGCCTTCGGAGTCCACTCCGGCGGACACCGGCGAGACCTGCAGACCGTCGTCGCGTTTGCGGGTGATCAATGTGTGGTTATGCCGCGGAGAGACGAACTCGAGTAGCTGCTCACGCGTTGCGGATTCAGCTTTTGCAATCGTAGGGGCCATGCATTCCATCGTAGAGAAGTAGTCTCATCGGTCATGGCCGACAAGTCGAAATTGTGGACGCAATCTCCCGTCGATGTGCTGCGCGCCAGTGCCTCTCCACGCGTGGAGGACATCGATTTCACGGCTACACCGGGTTTCGACGGCAAGAAGGCACACGGCAACGACGTCCTCGAAGAGCGCGGCGCAGTCCTGGCCGCGCTACAGGAGAAGCTCTACGCGCACGGCCGAACCGGTGACAGTCGATCGGTTCTGCTGGTGCTGCAGGGAATGGATACCGCGGGCAAGGGCGGGATGGTCAAGCACGTCATCGGCATGGTCGATCCGCAGGGGGTGGACCTGGCGTCGTTCGGAGTTCCGACGCAGGAGGAGAAGCAACACCACTACCTGTGGCGCATACGAAAGGCACTTCCGCGGGCCGGTCGAATCGGGGTGTTCGATCGCTCCCACTACGAGGACGTACTCGTTGTCGCGGTCCACGATCTGGTTCCACGAGAGGTGTGGGAGCAGCGGTTCGACGAGATCAACGCCTTCGAGAAGGAGTTGACCGACGAGGGGACCATCGTGGTCAAGGTCGCGTTGTTCGTCTCGGCGGACGAGCAGAAGAAGCGTTTGCAAGAACGGCTCGATCGGCCGGACAAGTACTGGAAGTACAACCCGGGTGACGTCACCGAGCGTGGTTTCCTACCGCAGTACCGGACGGCGTATCAGCGGGTTCTCGATCGCACGGATACCGATCACGCACCCTGGTACGTCGTGCCGGCCGACCGTAAGTGGTACAGCCGCTTGGCTGTCACCGAGATCTTGATCGACGCACTCGAGCAGCTCGATCTCGATTGGCCCGCACCCGATTTCGACGTCGAGCTCGAGAAGAAGCGTCTCGCCGAGAGCTGAAAAAGAAGGGCCCGCGACGTGTGGTCGCGGGCCCTTCTTTTCATGCTCGGTGGAGCGTGACGAGGATCAGAACGTCGCTGCGTCGATCACGAAGCGGTAGCGCACGTCGGACTTGACGACGCGGTCGTAGGCCTCGTTGATCTTCTCGGCCGGAATGACCTCGATCTCGGCACCGATGTGGTGCTCGGCGCAGAAGTCGAGCATTTCCTGGGTCTCGGCGATGCCGCCGACCATGGAGCCTGCGAACGACCGGCGGTTGGCCAGCAGGTTGAATGCGGGCACCTCGAGGGGCTTCTCGGGAACGCCGAGCTCGACGAGAGTGCCGTTGCGGGCCAGCAGTCCCAGGTACTTGCCCATGGGCAGGTTCGCGGACACGGTGTTGAGGATCAGGTCGAACTTGCCCTGCAGATCCTTGAGCGCGGAGGTGTCCTTGGTGGCGTAGTACTCGTCTGCACCGTAGGCCTTGCCGTCGGCTTCCTTTGCGTCCGTCTGGCTCAGCACGGTGACGTGTGCACCCATGGCGTGGGCGATCTTGACCCCGATGTGTCCGAGGCCGCCCATGCCGATGATGGCGACCTTCTTGTCGGGGCCCGCTCCCCAGTGCTTGAGCGGCGAGTACAGCGTGATGCCTGCGCACAGCAGTGGCGCCGCGACATCGAGCTCGACGCCCTCGGGGATGCCGAGCACGAACTTCTCCGTGACGACGATCTGGGTGGAGTAACCGCCGTTGGTGAACTCACCCTCGTAGGTCGTCGAGTTGTAGGTCTGGACGACGCCCTTGGTGCAGTACTGCTCGTCGCCGTCCTTGCATGCCTCGCACTCGCCGCACGAGTCCACGAAACAGCCGACGCCGACGCGGTCGCCCACCTTGCGGCTGGTCACATCGGTGCCGACCTCGGCAACGATGCCGGCGATCTCGTGTCCGGGAACGACCGGGTACGTGGTGCCGCCCCACTCGTTGCGGGCGGTGTGGATGTCGGAGTGGCAGATGCCGGCGAACTTGACGTCGATGAGGATGTCGTTGGGGCCGAGAGCGCGTCGCTCGATCGTCGCCTTCTCGAGCGGAGCGTCAGGAGCGGTGGCCTGGTAAGCGGTAGCTGAAGTCATAACTACATTGCTACCTACGCATCTGTGTAAGCGCAACACAGCTACCGCTTCGACCAGGCTATTCCTGGGCTAAACGAGTCGTTCGCAACAGTAACGTCAGCCGTTCTTGGCGATGTTCGCTCCGAGCCACAGGCCGTACGCACCCAGACCGACCAGTCCGATCTTGCGAGTCTTGGGGTACGCGATCGCGATGCCGACTGCCAATTCGGTGGCACCGTTGCGACTGATCCAGGTTCGCGTGTCCTTCGGGAACGGGAGCTTGGTGATTCCCTCGAAGGCCTCGGGGACCACGAAGTGGGCGGCGCCGGTGGCGGCCAATCCGATTCCGAATGCCTTGGTGACCAGACCGTTCGACTTCTTGGACTTGCTCACTGACGCGCTCCCTGCGATCGACGTGGTTGAACTGGCAAAACGACAATAGCGCTACGAGACGGCGGCTACTTTGCGACCCGGCCGTTCTCGTAGCGATAGAACCCGGCTCCGGACTTCTTGCCCACCTGCCCGGCCTCCACCATGCGCAACAGCAGCGAAGGGGCGGCGAACAACGGCTCCGCGAACTCGGAGTGCATCGAATCCGCAATGGCTTTCACGGTGTCGAGGCCGATCAGATCGGCGAGTGCAAGCGGCCCCATCGGGTGTGCGAGTCCCAGCACTGTTGCCTTGTCGACGTCTTCCTTGGTGGCGAATCCGGATTCGACCATCCGAATGGCCGAGAGCAGATACGGCACCAGCAGCGCGTTGACGACGAAGCCCGAGCGGTCTGCGGAGCGCACCACCTGCTTGCCGAGAATGTCGCCTGCGAACCTCTCGGCGCGGTCGGCAACTGCCTCGGAGGTCGCATCGGTGGTGACGAGCTCGACGAGCGGCAGTACCGGCACCGGGTTGAAGAAATGCAGTCCGACAATTCGGTCCGGGGCCGTGGTGGCAGATCCGAGCGTCGTGATGGGAATGGAGGAGGTGTTCGAGGCAAGTACGGCACCGGGGTCGATCACAACGGCGTCGAGCTCGGCGAAAATGTCGGCCTTGACCTTTTCGTCCTCGAGTACCGCTTCGACGACGAGTTGACGGTCGGCGAAGTCTGCGAGATCGGAGGTGAAACGCAGGCTGCATGCTGCTTGCTCACGCTCGCGTTCGGTGATCTTGCCGCTGCTGACACCGCGGTCGAGCGATTGCAGGATACGGCTGCGACCGGCTGTCGCGAGTTCGCGAG
Source organism: Rhodococcus sp. WWJCD1 (assembly GCF_002258735.1). Lineage (NCBI taxonomy): Bacteria > Bacillati > Actinomycetota > Actinomycetes > Mycobacteriales > Nocardiaceae > Rhodococcus > Rhodococcus sp. WWJCD1. Next base: position 328,893 of record NZ_NOXY01000020.1, on the reverse strand, counting down.
TCTGCTCGTACACCAACACGTCGACGTGTGCGCGGGCGCAGACCTCCGCGATTCCTGCCCCCATCTGCCCGGCTCCGACGATCCCCACCCTCTCGACCGTCAAGGCAAACTCCTTTGAAATGCATTGCACAACAACAGCTTTAGGCGAGATGAGGGTAACTCTGATGGGGTACGAGCAAACGTGCCCAGATACGAGTCAGGCGGCCCGCAACGAAACGCTGGGGCCGCCTGACTAGTGCGCTGAAGATCCGGAGAGGCGGAACTACTTAGTGGAACTGGCCTTCTTCGGTGGAGCCCTTCAGTGCTGCCGTCGAGGTGTTGGGGTCGACGGTGGTGGCGATGCGGTCGAAGTAGCCTGCGCCAACCTCACGCTGGTGCTTGATGGCGGTGAAGCCGCGCTCTTCGGCAGCCTTGAACTCGCGCTCCTGCAGGTCAACGAATGCGGTCATGCCTTCGCGGGCGTAGCCGTGTGCCAGGTCGAACATGCCGTAGTTGAGCGAGTGGAAGCCTGCGAGGGTGATGAACTGGAACTTGAAGCCCATCGCGCCGAGCTCCTTCTGGAACTTCGCGATGGTGGCGTCGTCCAGGTGTGCCTTCCAGTTGAACGAAGGCGAGCAGTTGTAGGCGAGGAGCTGGTCCGGGAACTCGCTGCGAACCGACTCGGAGAACTTCTTGGCGACCTCGAGGTCCGGCACGCCGGTCTCCATCCAGATGAGGTCTGCGTACGGTGCGTAGGCCTTGGCGCGAGCGATGCAGGGCTCGATGCCGTTCTTGACGCCGAAGAATCCTTCTGCGGTGCGGGTTCCGTCGAGGAACTCACGGTCGCGCTCGTCGACGTCGGAGGTGATCAGCGTGGCTGCCTCGGCGTCGGTGCGGGCGATGATGACGGACGGCACGTCTGCGACGTCCGATGCCAGACGTGCGGAGGTCAGGGTGCGGATGTGCTGCTGGGTGGGGATGAGCACCTTGCCGCCGAGGTGGCCGCACTTCTTCTCCGACGCGAGCTGATCTTCCCAGTGCACACCTGCGGCGCCGGCCACGATCATGGCCTTCTGCAGCTCGTAGGCGTTCAGTGCGCCACCGAAGCCGGCTTCGGCGTCGGCGACGATCGGTGCGACCCAGTTCTTGACGGACGTGTCGCCCTCGATCTTGGCGATCTCGTCGGCGCGCAGGAGTGCGTTGTTGATGCGGCGGACGACCGACGGCACCGAGTTGGCCGGGTAGAGGCTCTGGTCCGGGTACGTGTGGCCCGAGAGGTTCGCGTCGCCGGCAACCTGCCAGCCGGAGAGGTAGATCGCCTGGAGGCCGGCGCGAATCTGCTGCACGGCCTGGTTGCCGGTGAGGGCACCGAGCGAGTTGATGTAGTCCTCGTTGTTCACGAGGTCCCAGAGGATCTCGCTGCCGCGGCGAGCGAGTGTCGCTTCTTCGACGACGGTGCCCTGGAGGTCGGAGACCTGCTGTGCGGTGAAGTTACGGGTGACGCCCTTCCAACGGGGGTTGGTGTCCCAATCCTGCTGGATCTCGGCGGTGGTCTTCGGGGTGCCGGTGGTCGACATCTTCAGCTCCAGTCTCTTCTGCTTCTCGGCCTGCCTCGAGACGAATCTTCACATCGTTGCCAGGCCCTTCTGGTGTACTCCAAAACAATGGCACAACCGAAAACATGCGTCTACCAGTTGTTAGTGCCAATCTTGGCTAGCTTTCCCGGCACCCTTGCTAAGTTTGCAAATTTTCGACTGCCACAAACCTCGCCGATCGGACGGCTGTGTTACTCGCCGGTAGCGACGAATCCCCAGTTGATGAACGCAATGCACAAAAACTCATACAGGACGCTTGTACGGTTTGGCGACGGCGTCTGAATCGAGTCAGAACTGCAGCGTGATGTGATCGACATCACAGCTGTCTCGTCCCACGATGTGAGCATGGCACGGGTTGCTCCACTCGACACCACTTTCGCGGGGATCCCCCGACCGACGCCACCGAGTGGAGCAGAAATTGCACTCATCCGCAGGCTGGCACCTGTCCACAGGGCTTTCGATTTCCCCAGGTCGAGCGTCGAAGACCACCCACGCCATCGCCGACGCGATGCGGCAACGGAGAGTTGGCCCGTCAGGTCCGGTTGGCAGTGACGAGGTTCGCCTCGGAACCGGAGCGGGCCCTCGGCCGGGCATTGCATCGGATCGGCCCGTATCTGGAGATGAATGCGACAGTCGGCTCGTTCGTCTGCGACCTCGTCGACCGTCGCAGCCGAACGATCATCGAGGTGGACGGACGCGAATTCCACAGTGCAGGAGAGGTGTTCAGCAAGGATCGACGTAGACAGAACGCCCTGGTACTCGGTGGCCGGTTGATGCTGCGCTACTCGGCGTTCGATGTGCTTGCCGCGCCGGACGTGGTGGCTGCCGAAATCGCGTCGGTTGTCAGGCGGCGTCGGGAATCGCGGCGATGAGAGAGCACACCGTGCTTCACTCGCCGGGCCGCACGAGGGATTTACCGGATCCACCGCGCCGAGTGGAGCACCCATTGCATCAGGCGCCGCGATGAACCCACAGAGCAGAAAATGCTCCACTCCCATGCCCGCGTACGAGATTCATCGCACGCGCCCACGGGAGTGGAGCATCAGTTGCAGGGAAGGATCAGATGCGGACGCCGGTGTGCTCGTCGCTGGACGCGACCACCCGCGAGGTGATCGGGGCCCGACGCGACGCAACCACTCCGAGCGCGCCCATGGCTGCGATCACGAGTCCGCCGACGATGGCGAACAGGTCCGCTGCCAACAGTCCGGACGGGAACACCATCAATGCGGGAGACACCGCGAGCAGCAGACCGAGGCCCACGTGGGTCCAGTGGCTCTGCCTCGACGAGGATCCGATGGCCCACAGAGCGGACGATGCCGCGAGTATGCCGAGTACGAGGATGGCACCGGTGACTTCTTGGTCTCCCTGAACCGGGAGCCAGACGGTGGATGCGACGAGAACTGCTCCGGTGACGAAGACGACGACGTCCCTGACGATTTCCGATGTGCGTTGACGGTTGGACATGACCGCTCCTCGAGGTGCGTGGTGAATAGCTCGTATACCGGTATACGCCTTTACTTCGGCTAATGTTCCCGATGATCACCGAATTGTGATCCAGCAGCTAGTTGCGAACGGTGTTAAGGCATTTCTTCGCAGGCGTAGCCTGGCGATGTGTCCAAGACCTTCGTCGGTGTGCGGCTACGGCAGCTCCGCAGCGAACGCAGCATGAGTCAGGTATCGCTGGCACAGAAGCTGGGGATCTCCGCCAGCTACCTCAACCAGATCGAGCACGATGTGCGCCCGCTGACGGTACCGGTGCTACTCCGGATCTCCGAGGTGTTCGGCGTCGACACGTCGTTCTTCTCCTCCGAGGACGACACCAGGTTGGTTGCCGAACTCCGTGAAGTAGCGCTCGATCAGGACATGGGCATCGACGCCGACGCACACGAGATTGCCCAGATGGTCAGCTCGCACCCACAGTTGGCGCGGGCAATGGTCAACATGCACCGCCGATACCGCAATACGACGGCTCAGCTGCTGGCCGCGACCGAGGAACGCTTCTCCGACGGCAGTGGCAGTGGTTCGATCAGCAAGCCTCACGAAGAAGTGCGCGACTACTTCTATCAGCGACAGAACTATCTACACGATCTGGACACTGCGGCGGAGGCACTGACATCTAGGATTCGATTCCATCGCGCCGACGTGGGCGGTGAGATCGCCAAGCGGCTCCGAACGGTGCACGACGTGCAGATAGTCAATCGCATCGACCTCGGCGAGAACGTGCTGCACCGTTTCGACCCGCAGACCAGAGTGCTGGAGATTTCACCACATCTGTCCGGTGGGCAGAAGGTGTTCAGGTACGCCGCCGAACTGGCCTACCTCGAATGCGGAGATCTGCTGAACAGGATGGCCGAGGAAGGCAATTTCTCCAGCGAGTCGTCGAAGAAGCTGGCGGTGCTCGGTTTCGCGAACTACTTCGCTGCCGCGACGGTGTTGCCGTACCACCACTTCCACGACGTAGCCGAGGATTTCCGGTACGACATCGAGCGGCTCTCGGCGTTTTTCTCGGTCAGTTACGAGACCATCTGCCATCGACTCTCCACCTTGCAGAGACCGGAGTTGCGGGGTGTGCCGTTCTCGTTCGTCCGGGTGGATCGCGCGGGCAATATGTCGAAACGGCAGTCCGCCACCGGCTTTCACTTCTCGTCGAGCGGTGGCACATGCCCTCTGTGGAATGTGTACGAGACGTTCGCCTATCCCGGCAAGATCATGACACAGATCGCCGAGATGCCCGACGGCCGCAGCTATTTGTGGATCGCACGCACCGTGGAGCGTCGAGCCGCGCGTTACGGCCAGCCGGGCAAGACCTTCGCCATCGGCCTCGGTTGCGAACTCCGCCACGCCGGGAGGCTGGTGTACGCCGATGGGCTGGACGTGCAGGGCTCGGCGGCTGCCACGCCGATCGGAGCGGGCTGCCGGGTCTGCGAACGCTCGAACTGCCCACAACGCGCCTTCCCGCCGCTGGGCAAGGACCTCGACATCGACGAGCACCGAAGTTCGGTGTCCCCGTACCTCGTTCGCTGAGAAGAAGGAGAATTCCCATGACGCGAATCGGCGTTGTACTCAGACCGGAAATTGCTCCGGACGCATTGGTCGAAGCGGCCAGCGCGGCCGACGCCGCGGGCGTCGACGAAGTGTGGTTGTGGGAGGACTGCTTCTTCTCCGGCGGACTGTCCACTGCTGCACTGATTCTCGCGAGCACCGATCGCGTGAACGTCGGCATCGGGGTGCTACCCACTCCGATGCGGAACGTCGCGTCGACCGCGATGGAGATCGCCACCATTGCTCGGGTCCACCCGGGTCGGCTCCGTGTGGGACTAGGTCACGGCGTCCAGTCGTGGATGGGCCAGATCGGCGCGCGAGTGCAGTCTCCTCTGACGTTGCTGAGCGAGCAGATGACCGCGCTGACGAGTCTGCTGGCGGGCGACATGGTCACTGTGCAGGGCCGCTACGTCTCGCTCGATCAGGTGAAGTTGAACTGGCCGCCGCTGCAACCACCGCCCCTTCTCGTCGGTGCGACCGGGCCGAAGACGCTCGCCCTGAGCGGTCGACACAGTGTTGGAACAATTCTCACCAGCGAGACGACACCGGAACAGGTTCGTACAGCCATCGACCACATCGACGGTGGGCCCGACCACGACGTGGTTGTCTACGTGTCGGTCGGATCCGATTCGGATGCAGCCACGATCGATATCCAACGCTGGGTCGATGCCGGTGCCACCACCGTCGTACTCGAACCCTCCGCGGACGCAGCGGATCCGACCACGTTGTTCGCTCACGCGGCGACTGCGACGGCGCGGTTCAGGTCGCAGTGAATCCCCGGGCGCGGTCCTTGTCCTCGGTCGTCCACAGCGTGGTCGTCACCTCGGCCCGCACCAACGGAATCACTTCCTCGGCGAACTGTCGTAACGTGTCCTTCTGACGCTCGAAGTCCAGGACGTGGTTGATCGAAACCGACTGCAGGTCATGCCCGTACGCATCGTGATAATCGAGGATCTTCGCGGCGACCCGTTCCGAGGAACCCACCAGGGCCGGCCCCCTCGCGACGGCGTCGTCGATGGTCCGAAAGCTCGTCACCTTACCTTTGGCCGCCGGGTCGTGGGTGCGCTTGTCTTGCTGCGCGACGATGCCCTCGTAGATCGGCCGATATTCGGCAACGGCAGCCTCGGTCGTCGCACCGAGGAACAGTCCTCCGGAGCCCGAACCCACGTAGGCCTTGTCCGGGTCGTGCCCGTGATGAAGGTACTGCTCGCGGTAGCGGTCGATCAGAGTCTTGTAGTTCTCCCTGGGCTGCAATGCATTTGCCGTGAAGATGGGATCCCCCCACTCGGCGGCCAGATCGACCGCCTCCACCGAGGTGGCCGAGCCGTGCCAGATCCGGAAGGGGCCGTCGAAAGGTCTGGGCAGTGTCGTGGCGTCGGACAACGGATGTCGATGCCGGCCGGTCCAATCCACGTGCTCCTCGCGGATGAGTCTGCGGAGCAGTTCGTAGTTTTCGGTGAGATACTCGTACTGGCGCGCGATGTCGAGTCCGAACAGCGGGTATTGCAGGACTTCGTTGCCTTTGCCGATGACGACTTCGAGGCGACCTCGACTCAGTTGGTCGATGGTGCCGAGGTCTTCGGCAACGCGGATCGGATCCAATACCGGCAGTACGGTGACGCCGGTGGACAACAGGATGCGTTGCGTGGCCTGGGCGAGCGCGCCGAGAATGACCGTCGGGGAGGACGAGAGCACGTCTCCCGCGTGCCGTTCTCCCACCGAAAACGAGTCGATCCCCAGTTCTTCTGCGAGAACGGCAAGTTCGATCAACCGATCGAATCTGTCGGCCGGAGTCACCACTGCACCGGTGACCGGATGGGGAGGGTTGAACACGATGTCGAGGACCTGAAAGCGCATAGTGCTACCGAGACTTCCAGCCGAGCGATTCGAACGACTCTCTGAGTGTCACGCGCGGGCCGATCGCCTCGCCGCTCCGCAAGCGGGACAACACCGACGCGGTCCAGGATGCCGTACGGCCCTGCGTTGCATAGTATTCCGCAAGTCGTTGCTCGTAGACGGGCACGGCCGCGTCCGCTGACTGGGGGTCGTACAGTTCGTGGTGGAGCACCGAGGAGATGGGCAAACGCGGCTTCACCCCGGCGGTCTCGTCGCCCGCCCGGCCGATGGCCAAGCCCACTACCGGGATCGACTGTTCGGCCAGCCCCAACTCGGCAGCAATCTCGTCGGGTGCGTTGCGCACCGCCCCGACGTATACGGTGCCCCATCCGAGCGACTCCGCGGCGACGACGGCGTTCTGCGCCGCGAGTGCAGCATCGATGGCACCGAGAATCGTGCTGTCGAAGTAGTCGGCACCACCGAGCTCGGCGTCGTGCCCGGCGGCGAGGCGTCGGGCCCGCCCGAGATCGGCCACGAACACCAGGAACACCGCCGCATCGGCGATGAACGCCTGATTCGCCGCCAGCGCCGCAAGGCGCTTCTTGCGCGCCGGGTCCTGTACTGCGATGACGCTCCAGGCCTGCAGGTTCGACGACGTCGGCGCGGATTGGGCTGCAGCGACGATCGTCTCGATCGTCGCGTTGTCGATCGGATCCCCGGTGAACGTCCGCACCGAATGATGCGACAGCAGAACGTCGATGGTCTCGTTCGTGTGCGCCAACGCTGTCAGAGCAGGATCGCGGTAGCGCTGCTGAACCCACGAGGCCGAAGAGGAGGTCACGGACTCCAGAGTGCCCCTGCCATCGCCGACGCGCCACAGTTGCGCTCGGCATGATTCGAAAGCTACCGCTCCCGCAAGAACCGCCCCGCATCCGCGAACGCCCGTGCTCGACGCGTCAGCGTGGGTGGCGCTGGCGGCTCGCCTCGCCACAGGCGGTAGAGGGTGCTCATGCTCAGGATGAGTCGTTCCGGCGAGTCCCAGTGGGCGTACTGCCCGAATTCGCCTGATTTCAGCAGGTTCAGGGCAGCTTCGGTGGATCCGAGCCCGGCGTCGAAGCAGCTACGTCCGGCCTCCCCCACCCAGGTCCAATAGTTGCGGACGGCGCGGATCTCGTCGGTGCCGCACAGAGGGCCGTGGCCGGGAACGTAGACGGCTGCATCGAGTTCGAGGAGGTGGTCGAGGGCATCGATCCAGTTCTGCAGCGGTCCGTGCCAGAGCACCGGTGTGGCGTCGATGAACAGCAGATCGCCGGCGAACACGACTCCCACATCGGGTAGGTGAGCGATGAGGTCGCCCTCGGTGTGCGCCGGTCCCAGGTAGCGCAGGTGGACAGATCGCCCTGCGACGTCGATGGTTTCGGTGGTTTCGAAGGTGTGGTCGGGCAGCCGCGGCAGTGCGCTGGGGAAGGTGGCATCACCCCGGACTCGGTTCATGTACGAGCCCATTGCTCCGACCGGTCCGGGTATCCACCCGATCTTGCCGCCGAAGGAGGCGAACGCGTCCACCCCTTTGGGTGGTGTCTCTTCCTTCATTGCGTGCAACGACGCGGCGCTGGTGGTGATGCGCGCAGAGGCGGGAACCGAGTCGTTTCCCCACCAGTGATCGCCGTCGGAATGGGTGTTGAGCACTTCGGTGATCGGCGCATCGACGATCAGTTCGGCAGTATCGGCGGCAACGCGCGCTGCCCAATTCGTGTCCCAGACGGTGTCGATCAACATCGACGCGCCACCGGGGCCCACGATCAGTCCGGTGTTGGTCTGTCCCCAACTGCCGGGCGGCCGCATGAAAGCCCAGGTCCCGTCGGCGATCTGCCGGTATCCCACCTCTGTGTCCGTCACCGCCTCAGGCTAGCCGGTGAGCCACTCGCGTAAGCGCGAGTCCCACTGTCGTTCGGGGAAGCATCTGTTCAGCACCTCGATCATGATGGGTACGGCCGTCGATGCGCCCGGTGACGCACCGAGTACAGATGCGATCGTGCCGTCCTGCGAGGCGACCACTTCGGTGCCGAACCGCAGTTCGCCGTTTTTCACGATCTGGGCACGCTGACCGGCACTGACGATCAACCAGTCTGCCGAATCGGCACTCGGCACGAACTCGCGTAACGCGGCAATCTTCTTCCCTCTGGTGGCGGTCAACTCGGAGAGCAGCAGCCTGATCAGCGGCGTGTTGGCCCAGGCCATCGACAACAGCGATCCAACATTGTCTCGGCTGATCGAACGCGGAAGGTCCATCAAAGAACCGTGTTTCAGGAATTTCGGGTTCGCGCCTGCGTACGGGCCGAAAAGGATGGAGCGCTGCCCGTCGACGATGCGAGTGTCCAGGTGCGGAACCGACATCGGTGGCGCGCCGATGGGCGGCGTCCCGTACACCTTGGCGTCGTGGCGATCGACCACCTCGCTCCGGTCGCAGCGCAGAAATTGTCCACTGATCGGCAACAGCCCGAAGCCACGCGCATCGGGAATTCCGGCTCTGCGCAGTAACTTCAGGGCCCAACCCCCGGCACCGAGGAACACGAATCGGGCGCGCTCCACCGGTCGACCACCTCGGACGAAGAGTCGCCAGGATCCATCCCGATCCTGCGAAAGACCACGTACTTCCCGTCCGGTCTCCACGCTGGCCCCTGCCGAAGTCATGGCGTCGAACAGCTGCCGCGTCGCTGCGCCGAAGTCGACGTCGGTACCCGTCACGTCTCGGGTCGCAGCCCAGCTGCCGGTGCGGCCCTCCGCAACCAGCGGTGACCACTGCTGCAGCACCGCAGCGTCTTCGGTGTACTCCATCGCCTCGAACATCGGGTGACTGCTCAGCGCGTGATGCCGAGCGCGGAGAAACTCGACGTTGTCGGAACCTTGGACCAGAGTCATGTGCGGCACGGGGCGCACGAAGTCGGCCTGGGGCAACGTCGCCCAGAAACGCCGAGTCGTTGCGAACTGCTCGGCGATCCGCACGGCACGGTCGATGTCGACGGAACCGTCGGATCGTATTGTCGTGTAGTTGGTTTCGCACAGACCGGCATGTCCGGTCCCGGCGTTGTTCCACCCGTCGGATGCTTCCGCGGCCACCCGAGGAAGGCGCTCGAGCACCCGAATGGACCAGGTCGGTTCCAGTTTCTGCAGCAGCGTCCCGAGCGTTGCGCTCATGATTCCGCCGCCGACAAGAATGACGTCGTCCACCGTCCGCCCCTTTCTCGTACTAAGTACAAATCACGCTAGCACCGACTCGTACGCCTGTATAGTTCGATCGATGCCGCGCCTGAGCAGGACTGCCGTCGTCGACGCCGCTCTCGACGTCGCATACCGCCATGGCCTGGACTCGCTCACCATCCGCAAGATCGCCACCGAACTCGGCGTCTCCCCCATGGCGATCTACTGGCATGTGAAGAACAAGGACGAGCTGCTCGACGCTATGGGCGACCGCGTGTGCCAAGACCTAGAGCTCACCGTCGATCCCGCTGCCCCGTGGTGGCAGCAGCTACGCACCGTGCTCGAGGACTTCATGCGCGCCTTGCGCGCCCACCCGGGCGCAGCCGACATCGTTGTTCCTCGAATGTTGTTCTCTCCCAACAGTAGGGAGGCCATGGAGTTGGCACTGAAGGCTCTCGGCGAGGCCGGCTTCTCCCTTCCCGATGCCACCCAACTCGCCCGCCATGGCGTCCGGGTCGCCATCTCGCTCATCACCGAGCCCTTGTTCACCGGTGTCGAGGTCGAGCCAGAGCGTCGGGCACACGTCGAGCGGGAGGTGGCGTCGACGATGGACTCACTCGATCCCGAGGAGTTCCCACACATCCTGGCGTCGGCCGAACATCTCGGCGATCCCACCTCCCGTCCGGCGTTCGAGAAGCTCGGTCTCGAGACGTATATCGCCGGCGTCAGAGCTCTTGCCGACAACGGTGACATTTCGTCCTGATCCTTCGGCGAATGTTGGACATGTTGTCGGGTGGCGAAGTCTCGTCCGTAGGTGCAGGCTTTGCAGAACCGAAATATTGGTGGAGTGACGACGCTAGGGGTTGTGAGATGACGGTGCCTGTCCTGCAGAACTACATCGACGGGGCGTTCGTCACGCCCTCGGGCACCGAGATGCTCGAGGTGATCAGTCCGGTGGACGAGACGGTCGTCGCCCACTCCCCCATCTCCGACGCGGCCGACGTCGAGGCCGCAATGTCGGCCGCCGCCAGTGCATTCGAGACCTGGGGCAAGACGACGCCGAGTGAGCGACAGAAGGTGCTGCTGAAGCTCGCCGACGCCATCGAGGCGCACAGCGACGAGATCGTCGAAGCGCAGAGCCGCAACACCGGCCAGCCCAAGGCCACCATCGCCGCCGAGGAGGTGACGGTCGGCGCGGATCAGATCCGCTTCTTCGCCGGCGCCGCCCGGATGCTCGAGGGCAAGTCCGCGGGCGAATACATGGACGGCTTCACCTCGTACGTGCGCCGCGAACCGATCGGCGTCGTCGGCCAGGTGACCCCGTGGAACTACCCGTTCATGATGGCGATCTGGAAGATCGGGCCCGCACTGGCCGCCGGCAACACGATCGTGCTCAAGCCCAGTGACACCACCCCCGAGAGCACGTTGGTGTTGGCCAGGCTCTCCAAGGGCATCGTTCCGGACGGCGTGCTCAATGTCGTCCTCGGCAACGGCGGCACCGGTGCGGCGATCGTCGAGCACAAGACTCCCGGACTGGTGTCGATCACCGGATCCGTCCGCGCCGGCATCGCGGTGGCGGTGGCCGCCGCCAAGCAGCTCAAGCGCGCGCACCTCGAACTCGGCGGTAAGGCACCGGCGATCGTCTTCGACGACGTCGACATCACCAAGGCAGCCGACGGCATCGCGGAGGCCGCGTTCTTCAACGCCGGTCAGGACTGCACCGCTGTCACCCGCGTACTGGTGCACGAGTCGGTACACGACACCCTCGTCGATGCCCTTGTGGCCAAGGTGAAGACACTGAAAGTCGGCCTCCCCGACGACCCCGATACCTTCCTCGGGCCACTGAACAACGTCAACCACTTCGGTCAGGTCAGCGCCAAGGTCGACGGCATCGGCGCACATGCCACCATCGTCACCGGCGGCAAGCGCATCGGCGACAAGGGTTTCTTCTTCGAGCCCACCATCATCACGGGCGTGCAGCAGTCCGATCCCATCGTGCAGGAGGAGACGTTCGGCCCGGTGCTCACGGTGCAGAAGTTCACCGACGAGGCCGAGGCGATCGCTCTCGCCAACGATGTGGACTTCGGCCTCGCATCGAGCGTGTGGACCTCTGATCACGCACGCACACTGCGTATCTCGGCAGCTCTGGACTTCGGTGCCGTCTGGGTCAACTGCCACATCCCGTTGGTCGCGGAAATGCCGCACGGCGGATTCAAGTACTCCGGCTACGGCAAGGACCTCTCCGCCTATGGTGTCGAGGACTACACCCGCATCAAGCACGTCATGAGCTCGACGGAGACCATCGCATGACCTCTCACCCCCTCGATCCCCTGTCCAGCGACGAATTCGCCACCGTAGCCGAGATTCTCGGCCGCGATCACGGCGTCGGCGACGGTTGGCGTTACGCCTCCATCGAGATGATCGAACCGGCCAAGCCCGAGATCGCCGCGTTCGACGCGGATGGGACCGTGCCTGCGCGTCGGGCGGTGTCAGTGGTGCTGAACCGCAACGAGAACACGACCTTCAAGGCCGTCGTATCGCTGGACGATCGCACCACCGAATCGTGGACGCACATTCCGGACGTGCAGCCCAACTTCACCGTCGACGAGTGGGAGGAGGCCGACGCGGCCCTACGCGCCCACCCCGATGTGATTGCCGCCCTTGCCGATAGAGGCATCACCGATCTGGATCTGGTGTTCATGGACACCTGGACCTACGGCGAGGCGGTGACTCCCGAGAAGTACAAGGGTCGACGCCTCGGCTGGTCGGATACCTGGGTGAAGGCCGCAGCGGGTGCCAATCCCTACGCCGGACCGGTGGGTGGATTCCACTGCGTCATCGACGTGAACACGATGGAATTGCTCGAGATCGAGGACACGTATCGCGTCGAGCGGCCGGAGATCATGGGCGAGTACGTCCCTCGCCACATCCCGGAGCGAATCAGGAACGCCAGTACGCGTCCGCCGCTGAAGCCCCTCGAGATCACTCAATCCGACGGACCGTCGTTCGAGCTCGACGGCAACAAGTTGACGTGGCAGAACTGGTCGTTGCGCGTGGGGTTCAACTACCGCGAGGGCATGACACTGCATGCCGTCAGCTACAACGACAACGGAAATGTGCGCTCCGTTGCGAATCGAATGTCGTTCGCGGAGATGGTCGTTCCCTATCGCGATCACACCGAGGATCACTATCGGCGCACCGCGTTCGACATCGGCGAGTGGGGCTTGGGTTTCATGACCACCTCGCTCGAGCTCGGTTGCGACTGCCTCGGCGAGATCCGCTACCTCGACGCGGTGCTGCACAACAGCAAGGGTGAGCCGTACACGATCACCAATGCGATCTGCATCCACGAGGAAGACAACGCCGTGCTGTGGAAGCACGTCGATCACGACGCCGGAGCCGAAGTACGGCGCATGCGCCGCCTCACGGTCAGCTTCCACGCAACGGTCGCCAACTACGAGTACCTCGTCTACTGGCGGTTCTACCAGGACGGCAATATCGAGTGCGAGGTGCGCGCGACGGGCATCATGGTCGTCACGCACTTCGACGAGGGCACCGCCCACCCGTCGGGCACGCTGGTCGACAACCGTACGTACGCGCCGTATCACCAGCACTTTCTCGTCGCCCGGCTCGATCTGGACATCGACGGCACCGAGAACACCGTGTATGCCAGTGAGACGCAACGGGTTCCGATGGGCCCCGACAATCCGTACGGCCTCGCACTCACTCAGGTCAACACTCCTCTGACCACCGAGTCCGAGGGCAAGCAGGATTACGACTGGAACACCCAGAAGGCATGGAAGGTCGTCAACGACAACGTCACCAACGGTCTCGGCACCCGTCCCGCCTACAAGTTGGTTCCGGGCGCGGCGATTCCGTCGATGTTCGATCCGGCGTCGCCGATCTTCCAGCGCGCCCAGGTGATCGGCCACACCGTGTGGGTCACCCCCAACTCGCCCGACGAGCGTTGGCCCAGTGGTGAATTCGTCAACCAGAGCGGTATCGATCACGGCCTGCCGGAGTGGACCGAAAAGGATCGCAGCATCGAGAACACCGATGTAGTCGTCTGGTACACCTTCGGCATCCACCACATCACCCGGCCGGAGGACTGGCCGGTGATGCCCGCGGACACGGTCTCGTTCTGGCTCAAACCCTTCGGGTTCTTCGATCGAAACCCTTCTCTCGACGTTGTGGCGTCGGAGCAGAAGTCGTGCCATACCGATCCCGGTAGCACCTGTCATTAGCTCGCCCGAACTCAGGGAAGGTCCGCCCATGCGTCTGATCGTGGGGTACCAGGCAACACCGAGTGGCGCGGACGGAATCGCCCTGGGCGCAACGCTCGCGCGTTCGCTGCAGGCCTCGCTGGACATCTGCCTGGTGCTGCCTCAGGAGCGTCCGGTGCCGTCCAAGGCGCCGGTCGAGGCGGCCTACGACGACATCTTGATCGACCAGGCCACCGATTGGCTGGACGAGGCACTGAAATTGGTGCCCGAGGACGTCGAGGCTCGTACTCACCTGCTGTTCGACGAGTCGTTCGCACAGGGCCTGCTCGACTGTGTGGACGAGTGTGACGCCTACATGATCGTCGTCGGCGCGGCCGGTGACGGTTTGCTCGGACGCCACTCGATCGGCACCGTCACCAGCGATTTGTTGCACGTCGCGCACGTGCCACTCGCGCTGGCACCGCGCGGGTATCGGCACTCTCCCCCGCAGCGCATTCGCGAGATCACCTGCGCCATCGGAAATCGTCCGGGGGCAGCCGAACTCGTCGAGGCGGCCACCGACCTGTCTGCCACCGCCGAATTGCCACTGCGCCTGCTCTCCCTCGTTTCCGCAGATGAGCGATCAGCACCGGGGCCAGGAGGTCTCGCCAAGGCCGAGGACGTGCTGCGCACCGTACAAGCCGGACTGCCCGACGGTTCGGAGGTGCAGTTGACGGTGGCCGAGGGTTCCGGCATCGAGAAGGCCGCCTCCTCCCTGGACTGGCACGGCGGTGACGTGTTGATGGTGGGCTCGTCTCGACTCGCGCAGCCTCACCGGCTCTTCCTGGGATCGGTTGCCGCCAAGATGCTTCGGGTCGTCCCCGTTCCGATGATCGTTGTTCCGAGAGAGGCCGGCGATGAATGAGCACAAGGTAGTGGACGTCGAGTCCAAGGGCCTGTCGGCCGGCCAGCTCGGGCTGCTCGCGAGTGTCGTGCTGGGCATTTCGACCATCGCACCCGCGTACGCATTGACGGCATCGCTCGGGCCGACGGTCACCGAGGTCGGGGTGCACCTGCCTGCGATCTTCATCGTGGGCTTCATCCCGATGTTGTTGGTGGCCTTGGGCTATCGAGAGCTCAACGCGGCCGAACCCGACAGCGGTACGTCCTTCACGTGGGCGTCCAAGGCCTTCGGCCCCTACGTCGGCTGGATGGGCGGGTGGGGTCTGATCGCGGCCACCATCATCGTGCTCTCCAACCTCGCCGGGGTGGCCGTCGACTTCTTCTATCTCTTTCTCGCGCAGGTCACCAGCAACGATTCGGTGGCCGACCTCACCGGCAACAAGCTCGTCAACATCGTCACGTGCCTGGTGTTCATGGCGCTGTCGGCGTGGCTGTGTTATCGCGGCATGCAGGAGACCAAGCGCGTTCAATACACGATGCTCGGCTTCCAGTTGCTGGTGATGGCGTGGTTCATCGTTGCCGCGTTCGTGAAGGTCGGGGCAGGCGACGGGGCCGACGACATCTCGTTCAGCCTGGATTGGTTCGATCCGTTCGGCATTCCGAGCTTCTCTGCATTCACGGCCGGCCTGTCGCTGTCGATCTTCATGTACTGGGGCTGGGACGTCTGTCTGACGGTCAACGAGGAAACGTCCGGTAGCGCAAAGATTCCCGGCCGCGCCGCTCTGGTGACGGTGTTCTTCATCATCGTTTTGTACTTGCTCACCGCGGTCGCCACCCTGCTGTTCGCCGGCACCGGGGATACCGGGAACGGACTGCAGAATCCCGACACCACCGACAACGTGTTCGCGGCTCTCGCTGGGCCGGTGATGGGACCGTTCGCGGTTCTGCTCTCGCTCGCCGTGCTGAGCAGCTCGGCCAGTTCGTTGCAGGCCACCTTCATCTCACCGGCGCGCACTCTGCTGGCGATGGGCCACTATCAGGCACTACCGAAGCGGTTCGCTTCCATCACGCCGCGATTCAGCACTCCAGGCTTCGCGACGCTGGTGGCGGGCGGCGCGTCGGCCGGCTTCTACGCCGTGATGCGAGTGGTGAGCGACAACGTACTCACCGACACCATCGCCGCACTCGGACTGATGATCTGCTTCTACTACGGCATCACGGCGTTCGCCTGCGTCTGGTACTTCCGCGAGGAATTGTTCACCAGCACGCGCAACGTGTTCTTCAAGTTCCTCGCGCCGCTACTCGGCGGGGTCGGGATGGCCGTGGTGTTCGTGCAGACCTCGGTCGATGCGTGGGATCCCGAGTTCGGTAGCGGCTCATCACTGTTCGGCATCGGGATGGTCTTCCTCATCGGCGTGGGGATCATCGTCCTCGGCATCGTCATCATGTTGGTGGTGGCACTGCGCAAGCCGGATTTCTTCAAGGGCGACATTCTCCGCCGCGATACTCCTTCACTGATCGTCGAAGACTGACGATCCCCCTGGCCTTCGTCAGGGTGGGGAATGCTCGATGCCACGCTCCTGCAGACCTTGCATGATCAGCTCGGTGACGCGCACCCAGGCAGGCCGGTCGGCCCACTGCTCCGCGAGTAGTGCGTTGGCCGCAGGGTCGTCGAGACCGCGCTCGAACGACCATTCGCGGGCGTTACTGGCCCAGGTGTCGATCATCCATTCGACCGTGTCGTCCGCGAGCTCCTGGATCCGTGGGTCCTCGGGTTCGAGCTCGGCTGCTCGAAAAGAGCGCACCATGAGTGCCAGATAGCCCGGGTCCCTGAGCATGACGGCACCGAACTCCTTCAGCCAGGGATCGAGCCGGGGCCGGTAGACGGCATACGTCAGTATCCAGGCGTCGCGATAGTGATCGACCACTCCGGTATCGATGCCCGCGTCGCGCAGGTGCTGGATCAGGCCGACGATCAGATCGGGAAGGACCAGCGCGTCGCCCGCGCGCAACAGCCCCAGTCTGTCGCGATCTTTCTCCAGACGTTCGATCCTGCTGTTCAGGTCGGCGTGGATCTCGAGCAAGGCGAGGTCGAGTGTTTCCTGCGAGGCGTCGAGTAGCTCGTGGACGCGCGCCAGTGGCACACCGGCCGAGGCAAGAGCAACAACACGTGACAGCCGCAGCACGGCCTCCCCGTCGTACAGACGGTAACCCGACGTGTCGCGTCGTGGCTCGTCCAACAGCCCCTGCTGGTGGTAGAACCGCACGGTTCGGGTCGTCACTCCCACATAGGAAGCCAGCTCACCGATACGCAGCATGGCGACCATTGTTGCCGATCAACCGTCCACTCCGGCAGAGTGCTGCACCGGTTCGGTCAGCTCACGCGCACCCGGACTCAGCACCGCATAGGCAGCAACAGCTGTCCATCCGACTCCCATGACGACGGCCCCGAGACCGAGATCGCCGCCGAGGAGCACCACCGACATCAGTCCCAACCCCATCGGACCGGCCACGAGCCCGCTCATGTTCAACCAGCCGAGGACGCGCCCCCGAACATCTGCGGGGACCTGTTCGGCCACGTAGACATTCCAGATCGGACCGAACAGCCCGGATCCGAGACCCATCACGAGCATCCCGGCCGCGACGATCCAGAACCCATGCAGCTGTGCGAACAGCCAGATACCGATCGTCATCGCAGCCATTCCCGTCACGAACGTGGCCCGTCGCGATCGGGCGGCCACAAAAGCGAACAAGGCCGACCCCGCCAAGGCACCGACGGCGTACGCCGACATGGCCAGGCCGAGCTGCCCGGGTTCGCCGATCTCGTTGAAGTGACCGGGCAGCAGCAGGCTGATCATCGGCGGGGTGACCAGACTCGCGAGAAACGCGAACAGCAGCATCGCGCGCAGCGCGGGTGTGCGACGGATCAGGTCCAGCGCACTCCCCGACCCCGCGGCACCGGCCGCGAACGCCTGCCCCACAACCGGAACCAACGCAGTCAGCACCGCAGCGGCCGCCGACGAGGCGGCCGTGACGGCCACGACGTCGATCGGATCCAGCATGCTCAACAGCAGACCCGCCAGAGCCGGTCCGGCCAGGAACGCCAGCGAGAAACCGGTCTGAAAGAACCCGGCCACCGCCGTGACCGACGTCCCCGAGATCGACGCGACGTCGGCGAGCATCGCCTGACGAGCCGTCATCCCCGGCACATCGAAGACAGCGCCTGCCACTCCGAGCACCACGAACCATGGCACCGACAACCCCACCGTCGCACTCACCACGATCAGGCCGAATACCGCAGTCGCGCTACCGAGATCGGAGACGACGGCCACGTTGCGTGCCCCGAATCGGTCGATCAGTCGACCACCGGCGAACGTTGCCGGCACCGCTGCGATGCCCGCTGCCGCAGCGATCAGACCTGCCGACGCCAGGCTTCCTGTCGTGGCCAGCACCAACCAGGGCAGGACGACAGTGATGGCCGAGTTGCCGAAAAGCGACAACGACGCGCCACCGATGTACAGCGGAACAGCAAGACGGATACGACTCATGCTTCGATGATCTGCATTGACGTTGCGTCAAGGTCAAGCTGTGCGTGCACATCGGGCCACGATGCCGACACGAGGGCAGCGCGTGACGGACCTCGACGCTGAGTCGCGACCCGTCGACGACCGACCCAGGACTGCTGCTCAGATTTCCTCGGCCTCGAAACGCGCGTTGCGCTTACGCATCTGCCAGATGATCAGTGCGACGACACCGCCCCCGACCACCGCACCCACGGCTGCGCCTGCCCACGAGCTCACCTGCGAGTAGACGTCCGGTTGCAGCCTGACGAGGACTCCGACGTAGCCGACTGCTGCGATCACACCGACAATGATCCCTCGGAGCCGTCCGGCGTTTGCTGCGGTGTAGATGTTCACCCCGCGGACCGCCGAATAGCCGATCGTCGCGAAGCTGATCAACGTGGAGACGACGAGAATCCCGAGCGCAATCCACGCTCCGGTCGTGTTCGCCGCCCATGGCAGAATTGCACCGCCGATGAGGCCGGCCCAGAGGAACAGTTGAAAACCGATGGCGGAGGCTTCGTTCCACACATCACGCTGGCGTTCGTCGTCGTAGAACTCATCGTCCAGATCGCCGACGATTCGCATGGTCTTGGTGAATGTGCTCATGTCACTCCTCGTTTCCGAACAATGTTTCGACAGTGGTGTTCAGCGCCCCGGCCAGCTTCAGTGCCAGGTAGACGCTCGGTGCGTAGTCGCCCCCTTCGACGGAGACGATGCTCTGCCGGGAAACCCCGCAGGCCTTACCGAGCTCCGCCTGGGTCAGCCGCGCAGCCTTCCGGTGTTCACGCACCGCATTGGTTTTCAGCGCGTTGTTCATGACAGAAGTCAAGCGGACTTGTCAAAAAATGTCAACCCCTCTTGTCATCAACAACGATGCGGCGTCGCTACCGCGGCTCGAGGCCCATCAGAAGAGCCTGCAGCCCGAACTCGAAGGCATCCTCGGACCGCTCGTGCAGTTCCCCCGCAGCGTCCAGTGCAGCTTTCAGTTCCGGTTCCACGTCGCGGCTACTGAGCCACGGTGCTTCGGGAGCTGCCAGATCCAAGGCCGAACCCAACACGTAACTGTCGAGCACGGTGATGATGCGGAGCACGTCGGCAGGCGCGAAGCCAGCATCTGTCAGCACCCGCGCCAACGTGTTGTACATCCCGAACGCAGCGCTGCTGTTCACGGCCTGAGCCGTCAGCAATGGGATCAACCGTGGGTAGCGCCCGTAGCTGTTTCGATACCCGCGCGCGATCCAGGCGAGCGCCTCACGCCACGGCATACCGGCGTCCGGCATCTCCACCTCGGACATCGCCCGACCCCGCAGCAATTCGATGATCTCGTCACGTCCGGACACGTGGTTGTAGAGCGAGGACGGACTGACCTTCAGCTTCTTGGCCAGCTGAGGCATGGTGAATCCACCCGACTCTTCGACGAGAGTCAGGGCCGCCGTCGTGATGCGATCGACGTCGAGAAGGGGTGCCGACGGTCTTCCCACAGCATTTCTCCCGTATCCGTTGCGTTCGGGGCAGACATCAACGATACTTAACGAATCACATTCGTTTTAACAGGAGATCGGCATGCTGACCCTCACGAACCTCACGCCACCCGAGGCGCTGACCCGGACCACCGCGACCGATCGGCCGCCACTGCGGGTCGGTCTGGTGCAGCATCGTTGGAATCCCGATGCAGCCGCATCGAAAGGCGAACTGCTCGAGGCCATTTCCACAGCCGCAGGCCTCGGGGCGCAGGTCGTCTTCCTGCCCGAGATCACCCTGCTGCGCTACCCGGCCGACACCCCCGCCGGTGCGAACCCCGGCAGCGCGGCCGAGGATCTGACGACCGGGCCCACATTCGGTCTGGCCGCCGAGGCCGCCGCCGCCAACGGCATCGTGGTCCATGCCTCGCTGTACGAGAAGTCCGAGGCAGCAGACGGATTGGGCTTCAACACCTCCATCATGGTCTCGCCCTCCGGCGAACTACTGGCCAGAACCCGCAAGCTGCACATCCCCATCTCGGCCGGCTACTACGAAGACACCTACTTCCGCCCCGGCCCGGCCGACGACCCGTACCCCGTCTACTCACCGGAGCAACTCGGTGGTGCCCGGGTGGGTCTACCCACCTGCTGGGACGAGTGGTTTCCCGAGGTCGCACGCAGCTACGCACTCGGCGGCGCCGAGATACTCGCCTATCCGACGGCCATCGGGTCCGAGCCGTCGTTCCCGGCGTTCGACACCCAGCCGCTGTGGCAGCACGTCATCGTCGGACACGGAATTTCCAACGGCCTGTTCATGGTGGTGCCCAACCGGTGCGGCGACGAAGGCGAGATCACGTTCTACGGATCGTCGTTCATCTCCGATCCCTACGGCCGCATCCTGGTTCAGGCACCGCGCGACGAACCAGCCGTGCTCGTCGCGGATCTCGACCTCGATCAGCGTCGAGAATGGTTGGAGCTCTTTCCTTTTCTGCTCACCCGCAGACCGGACACCTACTCACGCCTGACCGAGCCGGTGCGCTCGGACGCCCCCTACGGCGACGGACACGCTGCGACGCCGGTGATCAAGTGACCACGACCGCAACGCAATACACGATGCCGTCCGAGACGGCACCGCAGGACAAGGTGTGGATGGCGTTCCCGTGCGAGGGCTACTCCCTCGGCGACGATCCGGAAGCCAAGCACGAGGCCCGCTCCACCTGGGCGGCCGTCGCGCATGCGGTAGCGGAGTTCGAGCCGGTGACCGTCGTCGTCGATCCGGCCGAGCGCGCGGTGGCCGCGACGTACCTTTCTCGCGATATCGACATCGTCGAAGCACCGCTGAACGACGCATGGATGCGCGACATCGGCCCGACATTCGTTCATTCGGACGACGGTTCGGTTGCTGCCGTCGACTGGATCTTCAACGGCTGGGGCGCACAGGACTGGGCGCAGTGGGACAAGGACTGCCGCATAGGCGAGTTCGTCGCCGATCAGGCTGCAGTACAGAGGATTACGTCACCCATCGTCAACGAGGGCGGCGGCATCGCGGTCGACGGCGCAGGCACCGTACTGGTCACCGAAACCGTGCAACTCGATCCCGGTCGCAATCCGAGCCTGACGAAGGCCGACATCGAGGCGGAGCTGGCGCGGACCATCGGTGCGCAGCATGTCATCTGGCTGCCACGCGGATTGACGCGAGATTCCATGCGGTTCGGCACCCGTGGCCACGTCGACATCGTCGCGGCCATCCCGTCTCCTGGAACCGTTCTGGTGCACAGTCAACGAGACCGGGCTCACCCCGATCACGAGGTCAGCGCGCTGATCATCGACACTCTGCGCGCCACTCACAGTGGCTCGGGTGAAGAGTGGAACATCGTCGAGGTGCCCGCTCCGCAGACGTTGCGGGATGCGGATGGATTCGTCGACTACAGCTACATCAATCATCTCGTCGTCAACGGCGGCGTGATTGCCTGCAGCTACGACGACCCGGCCGACCGTGAGGCAGCGGCGGTATTGCGAGACGCCTATCCAGGAAGAAAGGTGGTGAGCGTGGACGCGAGACCACTGTTCGAGAGAGGCGGTGGCATCCACTGCATCACCCAGCACCAACCGTCGGCGCGCGATCGCGGCTGACGGTCGGCGTTCGGAAGTCCTACGAGCTGCGTCGAACTTCCAACTGCTCGCCGACGACGACGGTCTGCGCCTCGGTGACGCAGTCCAAGCGTCCGTCGAGACGGAGTGACACGCTGTATTCGCCCGGCTTGAGGGCGAACGTGATGATGTCGATGCTGGAGATGTTGTCGCCGACGGTGACGCGGTGGCTCAGCGACAGCATGCCGTTGTGCAGAATCTCGCACATCTGACCCGGCAGGACGTTGTCGACGTGAACTGTGATGGTCTTGGGTCCGCCGTGAACCTCGATGGTGGGCTGCGGCGTGCTCGATCCAACGAGTCTGAGGTAGCTCTTGTCTCTGCGCACGGCCTCGACTTCCCTGTTAGCGTGCTCCACCGTGAGGTGAACGTCCGACGTGGTCTCGTTGGTACTTCGTGGCGCGACGAAGGGCGGATTGGTAGTGCACATCGTCATCGGCCTCGAACCGAGCCTCTCTTATCATCGGGCGCACGCTCGGCCACGTTACGAACCCGCGTCCGACCAGCCCTGCAACAGCCGCTGACACCGGACAATCGTGATGTCATCGGACAGAACATACCTCCCGGACGGCGGATCTGCGAACGGACTGATCGAAACCGATACCTTTACGTATCCTTACATCCTGTAACCCCAGGTCTAGGGACGGTTCACAGAATGCACGTCACTTGTTCGGGCCGAACCCGAGCAGTTCGGCCTTCTCGGCGGCGCGCTCGGCCTCCTGCACCCGACGCCGCCGATTCTTGATACCCATCACTCCAGCGGCGAGCCCCACCGGCGCACCGATCGCAGCCCCGATCCACAAGGACTGAAGATTGCCGCCGCCGTAGTGAGCCAGGAGGCGAAGGGCCGCTCCTGCACCGGCGAGAAAGAAGAGCAGTCCGGCGAACGCTATCCGCGAGCGTCGAAGTTTCTGCGAGGCGTACATGTCGATCCCTCGCTCCCTGGCGTATCCCAACACCACGAAGGACACGCAGATCAGCACGAAGAACAGGCCGAGCGCCATCCACGCTCCGGTGACACCCGCGGCGTAGGGCAGGACCGCGCCACCGATCAGTCCGATCCACAGTAGAGACTGAAATCCGACGGCCGAGGCCTCGTTCCAGATGTCGCGTTGCAGCTCGTCGGCATAGAACTCGTCGTCGAGGTCTCCGACGAATCGGGCTGCTGTGACGAATGCACTCATGATCGACCCTTCCTTTGGGCTACGGATTACCCAAAAGTCAACTCTGCTTGTCAAAAAATGTCAAGGATGATTGTCACTCGACTGCTTTTACGTCGACGTAACGCGGGAAACAGACTCGTCACCGCGCAACATACCGGCGCAATAACTTCCCTTTACTGTTCGCAATCGCGAATACAACTCTGTATACAAACTCCGAAAGGGCCGTAGATGCCTGCTGTCTCGAAGCGCATGTCCGTCAAGCGCGTCATGGTCGTTCCCGCAGCTCTGGCTGCATTGAGCCTGGTCGCCACCGCCTGCGGCAGCAAGGCGAGCGACACCACCTCCGCGGACGGCGGCGGCAGCACAGCCACCTCGTGCGTGGACACCTCGGGTGACACCATCAAGGTGGGCTCGCTCAACTCCCTGTCCGGCACCATGGCGATCAGCGAAGTGACGGTGCGTGATTCGATCGCGCTGGCCGTCGAGCAGATCAACGCAGCCGGCGGCGTCAACGGCAAGCAGATCGAGGTCGTCGCCGAGGACGGCGCGTCCGAGCCCACTGTGTTCGCCGAGAAGGCCGAGAAGCTGATCAGCAGCGATTGTGTCGCAGCAGTTTTCGGCGGTTGGACCTCGTCGTCGCGCAAGGCGATGCTGCCCGTGTTCGAGGACAACGACGCTCTCCTCTACTACCCCGTGCAGTACGAGGGCCTCGAGGCGTCCAAGAACATCTTCTACACCGGTGCCACCACCAATCAGCAGATCATTCCGGCCCTGGACTACCTGAAAGAGAAGGGCGTCAAGTCGCTCTACCTGGTCGGTAGCGACTACGTCTTCCCGCAGACGGCCAACCGCGAGATCAAGGCCTACGCCGCGGCCAACGGAATCGAGATCAAGGGCGAGGACTACACCCCGCTCGGCTCGACCGACTTCTCCACCATCGTCAACAAGGTGCGCTCCGCCGACGCCGACGCGGTGTTCAACACCCTCAACGGCGACTCCAACGTCGCGTTCTTCCGCGAGTACACCAACGCCGGCCTCAAAGCTGCTGACATGCCGGTCATCTCGGTGTCCATCGCCGAGGAGGAAGTGGCGGGCATCGGAGCAGCCAACATCGAGGGCCAGCTGACCGCCTGGAACTACTACCAGACCGTCGACTCCCCGGAGAACACCAAGTTCGTCGCCGACTACAAGGCGAAGTACGGTGCCGACAAGCCCACCTCGGATCCCATGGAAGCCGCCTACACGTCGGTCTACCTCTGGAAGAACACTGTCGAGAAGGCCGATTCCTTTGCGGTGGCCGACATTCAGGCCGCGGCCGACGGCGTCAGCTTCGCCGCTCCCGAGGGTGAGGTCGTCATCGACGGCGACAACCACCACATCTCCAAGACCGCCCGCATCGGTGAGATCCGCCCCGACGGACTGATCTACACGGTGTGGGAGTCCCCCGAAGCAATTGCACCCGACCCGTTCCTCGAGACCTACGACTGGGCTTCCGACCTCAACTGACCACCACCCATGTGAGTGGAACTTCGTAGCCTGCTACGAGGTTCCACTCACATGCTCCGAAGGAGCTCCCCATGGACGTCGTGATCGGACAGTTGTTCACCGGCCTGTCGATCGGATCCATTCTTCTGCTCGCCGCCCTCGGGCTCTCACTGACGTTCGGTCAGATGGGCGTCATCAACATGGCGCACGGCGAGTTCATCATGGCCGGCTCGTACACGGCCTACGTTGTGCAGCAGATCGTCTCGACCGGCGGCGCATCACTGTTCATCTCGCTGATCGTCGGCTTCCTCGTCGGCGGCGCGATGGGTGTGCTGCTCGAGGTGACGCTGATCCAGCGCATGTACCACCGTCCACTGGACACCCTGCTCGTCACGTTCGGCGTCGGGCTCATCCTGCAGCAGCTCGCCCGCGATATCTTCGGCGCTCCGGCGGTCAACGTCGTCTCCCCGGAATGGCTGAGCGGCGGCGTCGACATTCTCGGTGCCGTGGTGCCCAAGACCAGAATCTTCATTCTCGTCCTCGCGGTCGTCGCCGTGGTCGCACTGTCGATCGCACTGAAGAAGACCGCAATGGGTCGACGCATCCGCGCGGTGGTGCAGAACCGCGACCTCGCGGAGACCTCGGGCATCTCGAGCCGCACGACCGACATCTCGACGTTCTTCCTCGGCTCCGGTTTGGCGGGAGTCGCGGGCGTGGCACTGACTCTGATCGGATCCACCAGTTCCACTGTTGGACAGAGCTATCTGATCGACGCCTTCCTCGTGGTCGTCGTCGGCGGACTCGGCCAGATCAAGGGCGCGGTGATCGCCGCCTTCGCCCTCGGAATCCTCAACTCGTTCATCGAATACAGCACCACGGCCTCGATCGCCAAGGTCATCGTGTTCGTCCTCATCGTGATCTTCCTGCAGGCCCGCCCGCAGGGCTTGTTCGCCGTCAAGACAAGGAGCCTGGTATGAGCGAGTTCATCGCCAAGCGCGGCGCTCTACTGGGATTCGCCCTCGCCGCGATCCTGCTGTTCGCCGTTGCTCCGGCCGTCCTCAGCGACTTCCGGTTGAATTTGCTGGGCAAGTTCATCTGCTACGCGATCGTGGCCGTCGGAATCGGATTGGCTTGGGGTCGTGGCGGAATGCTCACTCTCGGCCAGGGCGTGTTCTTCGGTATCGGTGCCTACATCATGGCCATGCACCTGAAGATTTCCGATGCAGATCTACGCGGCGACGACGTACCGGACTTCATGTCCATCGCCGGTATCCGTGAATTGCCTTCGTATTGGGTGCCGTTCACCTCACCCATCTCGACGATCCTGGGCATCCTGTTCGTGCCGGCCCTGGTGGCACTCGTTCTGGGACTCGGCGTGTTCAAGCGCCGAGTCAAGGGCGCGTACTTCGCGATCCTGAGCCAGGCCCTGGCCGCGGCCTTCGCCATCCTGCTCATCGGACAGCAGAGCACCGGCGGATCCAACGGGCTCAACAGGTTCCGCACGTTCTTCGGGTTCAACCTCAACGACCCTGCCAACAAGCAGATGCTGTTCTTCATCGCCGCAGGCGTACTGCTCGTCGTCGTCGCCATCACCCGCCAGCTGATGTACTCGCGCTACGGCGAACTGTTGGTGGCGGTGCGCGATCAGGAGGAGCGGGTGCGGTTCCTCGGTTACGACCCGGCCAACGTCAAGATCGTGGCATACGTGGCCGCGGCGTTCTTCGCCGGTCTGGCCGGGGCACTGTTCGTTCCGATCGTCGGCATCATCTCTCCCAACGACGTCGGCATCGTCCCGTCCATCGCGTTCCTCATCGGCGTCGCCATCGGCGGCCGCACCACCCTTCTCGGCCCAGTCCTCGGTGCCCTCGGAGTCGCGTGGGCTCAGACCACGCTGTCCGAGCAGTTCCCGTCCGGTTGGACGTACGCGCAGGGTCTGCTGTTCGTGGTGGTCGTCGGATTCTTCCCCGCAGGCATCGCCGGACTCTTCGCACTGCGCAAGCGAAAGCAGGAAGCCGAATCGGTCCCCGAGTCGAGCGCAGAACCAGAGAAGGAACTCGCACGATGATTCATGTCGAAGGCCCGCAGCCCACGTTCGGCGGCAACGCCGGCATGTCCAGTCAGTACCTCGAAGTCCGCGATCTGACGGTCAGTTTCGACGGTTTCAAGGCCAACACGAACGTCGATCTGACGCTGATGCAGGGCGATCTGCGCTTTCTCATCGGACCCAACGGTGCCGGCAAGACCACGCTGATCGACGCCATCACCGGTCTCGTTCCGGCCACCGGCTCGGTCACCAAGTCCGGCGTCGAACTGCTGGGCAAGAAGGTGCATCAGATCGCCAGGCTCGGCATCGGCCGAACCTTCCAGACCGCCAGCATCTTCGAGAATCTGACGGTGCTGCAGAACCTGGACATCGCCGCCGGATCCGGACGATCGGTACTGACGATGTTGCGTCGTCGCGGATCGGTGCTGCCTGCCATCGAGGAGGCCCTCGAGACCATCGGTCTGACGGCCGAAAGGGACAAGGCGGCCGGAATCCTCGCGCACGGTCAGAAGCAGTGGCTCGAGATCGGGATGCTGTTGGTGCAGAACGCCGACGTGCTTCTGCTCGACGAACCGGTGGCAGGCATGAGCCACGAGGAACGCGAGGAGACGGGCCAGCTCCTGCAGCGCATCGGCGGTGAGCGGACCGTGGTGGTGGTCGAGCACGACATGGACTTCATGCGCATGTTCGCCACCTCGGTGACGGTGTTGGCTGCCGGACGCGTTCTGGCCGAGGGCACAGTGGCCGAGGTACAGGCCGACCCGAAGGTCCAGGAGGTCTACCTCGGCACCGCAGCGGCGGGCGAGGAACTCGAACAGATCGCAGAAGAGGGAGCCGGTCATGCTTGAACTGGTCGACGTGCGTACCGGTTACGGCCGCAGCGAGGTGATTCACGGTGCGTCGCTGACGGTTCCGGCCGACGGTGTCGCCGCGGTGATGGGCCACAACGGTGCAGGCAAGACAACACTGCTGCGCGCAGCGGTCGGATTGTTGAAAGTGAACTCCGGCAAGGTCATGTTCGACGGTGAGGACGTCAGTGCGTTGCGACCCAGCGCTCGCGTCGCCCGTGGCCTTGCCTACGTGCCGCAGGGTCAGCAGTCGTTCGGCCAGTTGACGACGGCCGAGAACCTGCAGGTGGTGGCCGACGGGCGAAAGCGCGGGAAGGCATTGATCGACGAGGCACTGGATCTCTTTCCGGCGCTGAAGGAATTGCTCGGCCGCAGAGCGGGATTGCTCTCGGGCGGGCAGCGCCAGCAACTCGCCATCGCGCGGGCATTGATCACCGAACCTCGGATGCTGATTCTCGACGAGCCGACCGAGGGTATCCAGCCGTCGGTGGTCGCCGAGATCGAACGCACCATCCTCGAGCTCACTCGCCGCGGTGGTCTCGGAGTGCTACTGGTGGAGCAGCACATCGGCTTCGCCCTCGAGTCGGCGCAGAACTATTATATCCTCGAGGCCGGCCGCATCACCTCGACCGGCGTCGGCGGTAGCGAGTCCGAGGCCGACGTGCGCGCAGCCATGGCGATCTGACCGGACGAATCGTGCCGCGCAGTGACCTTCGCGAGAAGGTCTATTCGTCACTGCGCCGGGATCTGATCTCCGGTGCCATCAGCTCCACCGAGCGGCTCGGCGAGGAGCGTCTCGCCGAGTTGTACGGGGTCTCACGCACTCCCGTGCGGGAGGCCCTGGCACGGTTGCAGGCCGACGGCCTCGTCACCCGCGACGAGGCCGGCCTGCACGCCTATCGACCCCGACTCGGCGACCTGCCCGATCTTTACGAGTTACGGGCCACACTCGAGGCCCGCGGCATCACACGTTCGACGTCGCAGTCCTTCGATCGGGCAGCACTGTCGACTCTGCTGGACACCTGGGTCGCGCTACGCACCGACCCACCGGACACCACCGACGACCTGGTGGCGCTGGACGAGAACTTCCACGTCACATTGCTTGCGGCGTCCGGCAATTCGGCACTCACCGAGGCGCTGTGCGCCGTCAATGCCAAGGTACGTCCGGTACGGATACTCGGCGGACTCGATGCATCGGCCGTCGTCTCGGCGATCGATCAGCACATCGACATCGTCGAGCACGTATTGGCGGGGACCCTCGATACGGCTCTGGAACTACTTCTCGCCCACATCGATTCCTCGCGCGATCGAGTGGTCGAGCGAGCCCAGCAGGCCGCGGCCCTGGCGGGTGCCGTACGGATCTGACAGTGTCAACCGCGCCCCGACAGGATTCGATCGATGTCGTCGAGTACGGCCTGTCCGCCCTTGGGTCCGACGCCGGTGATCCAGTAGGACAGATCCACCGCATGCGGATTGGGCAGCGCGGCTGCATTGTCGGTGATCGACGCCGGGATCGCCGCCGGGTCCGACGGATCGGTGGCGGTGACGACGATCAAGTCCGCTGCCGCCTGGGCTGCCAGCTCGGGTGAGAGGTCGACCGAGATCTCGTCGGCCCACTCCGGCCGCGGCGGCGTGGTGAACCCTGCGCACTCGAGGGTGCTGCCGGCGAACGAGGACGGTCCGTACAGGGTCAGCTCGCCGCTACGAGGCCGGATGAGTTGCGCTGTCTTCCCTTCGGTTCCGAACTCTTCGGCGATCTCACCGCACCGGTCGTCGTATGCGGTGAGCAATTCCTCCGCCTTCGACTCCCTGCCGAGAATGCGCCCGACGAACCGGACACTCTCACGCCACGGATCGGACTGGGAGGCGATGAATACCGTCGGCGCAAGGGCGGAGAGTTGATCGTAGTACTCGGCGTGCCGAGTCTCGGTGCCGAGAATGAGGTCGGGTTGCAGGGCCGCGATGTCCTCGATGGTCGGTTCGGCCACCGTGCCGACGGTCGCGATGCCTGCCGCTTCGGCACCGAGATACGACGGCACACCGCTCACCTCACTGAGCACCGCGGTGCCGACGGGTACGACGCCGAGCGCGACGGAAGTGTCGAGCTCGACCGGCTCGAGTGTGACCACGCGCAGTGGGGTTTCCGGAACGTCGACCGTTCCGCGGACGGTCTCGATCGATCGCGTTGCGCTGCCTGCCCCGTCGGAGGTGGCCTCGGTGGACGAACACGCCGTCGCAGTCATACCGAAGGCGGCGACGGTGAGGGCGAGGGCCGTGATGCGGGCATGGGACTTCGTCAAGGGTCCTCCGAGGGAAAGTTGTGCTGGATAACAAGGAGGTTAGCCTACCCTTCTACGTCCCGGTGACGTCCGGCCGGGCAGTCGGTACGGTGTGGCTGTGACCACACCACGCATTCCGTCCGGTACCGCCACAACTCTCGGGCCCATCAACTGGGTCATCTGCAAGGTGATCGCCAAAGGTGCGGGGGTGCCCAATCCCCACCTGTTCACCACCCTCGGGCGCACCGGCGGCCTGTTCCGAGCGTGGCTGTTCTACAGCGGGCACCTGATGCCCGGCGGCAAGATCTCGCGCAAGGAATCCGAGATGGTGATCCTGCGCGTGGCGCACCTCCGAGAATCCGCGTACGAGATGGACCACCACGTTCGGCTCGGCAGGCGCGCAGGCATCGACCGCGACCTGCTGGAGTCGATCAAGACCGGACCCGATGCACCGGGTCTGTCTTCGCGCTACCGCGCAATTCTGACCGCCGTCGACGAGCTCGTTGCCACCAAGACCCTCGCCGACGCCACCTGGGCGGAGCTCGCGACGCAGTTCGACGAACGTCGACTCCTCGAGTTCATGCTGTTGGTCACCCAATACGACGGCCTGGCAACCACTCTCGGCACCCTGCGCGTCGAACGCGACTACACCGAACGCTGAAGATGCCCACCGATCGTCCGATACCCACCTCGCGGGCCGCGCGGGGAAGCGCCCTCGGCCGCGCGGTGGCCGGTCAGGCCATCCGCGGTGCCGGGGCCCGGATGTCGATGATCGGTCGGTCCGAGGAACTGCGAGAACGGATCTCGGAGAAACGATCGCTTCAGGCAGCCGATCAACTCGTGACAGTGCTCGGCAGCATGAAGGGCGCGGCGATGAAGCTGGGCCAGATGCTCTCGGTACTCGACCTCGCCCTGGTACCCGAGCAGCATCGACAACGCTTCCAGGACAAGCTCGCCGCTCTGCGCGATCGCGCACCGGAAGTCGATGTCGAGGTGATGCTGTCCGTCATCGAGGACGACCTGGGCGAGACCGTGGAGAACCTCTTCGCAGACTTCGATCGACAGCCCTTTGCCGCAGCCTCGATCGGCCAGGTCTATCGCGCCCACCTGCCCGACGGCCGAGCCGTCGCCGTCAAGATCCAATACCCCGGAGTCGACGCGGCCGTGCGCGCGGACCTGAAGAACCTGGCACTGTTCCTCGAGTTCTGGCGCAACGCATTGCCTGCAGTGGCGGCACCGGAGCTGATCGAAGAACTACGGCAGAATCTCGAGCGGGAGCTCGACTACATCGAAGAAGCCCGCACCCAATCGGTCTTGGCTCGACGATTTCGCGGTCACCCGTTCGTCGCCGTTCCCGACGCGATCGAGGAACTGTGCACGCGGCGAGTTCTCGTCACCGAGTTCTTCGACGGCGTCTCGTTCGATCACATCCGCTCGCTACCGGTTGCCGAGCGTGATCGCATCGGCGAGATCGTCTACCGCTTCTACATCGGTTCGCTCTACCTGTACGACGAATTCTGCGGGGACCCACATCCGGGAAACCTCCTGCTCGGCACCGACGGCCGCGTGGGATTCATCGACTTCGGTCTGTTCAACCGCATGCGAGCAGAACACGTCGCGTTCGAGATCGACTGCTTACGGATGGCTTCGGAGGAACGCGGTGAGGATCTGCTCGCCACAATGATCGCCCGCGGCATCGTCGACGCGTCCTCCGGGGTCACCCCCGACGAGTGTCTCGAGTACGTCTACGCGGCGTCCGAATGGAACCTCGTGGACCGGGCGATGACAGTGACACCGTCGCTGGCGTCGAGTGGTCTGATGCTCGCGATCGATCCGCGCGGCGGTCAATTCACCGGTATGAAGCGACAGAACCTGCCTCCCGAGCACCTGTTCTCACGTCGCGCAGATTTTCTGACGTTCGGCGTTCTCGGCCAGCTGGGAGCAACGGCCAACTGGCACAGGATCGCTCGGGAATGGATCTACGGAGACTCCCCCGCCACCGAACTCGGCGTCGCCGAGCAACAGTGGCGAGACCGGGCCCAATAGTCGTTCCGCAGGCTCCACTCCCGGAATAGATGATCCGCTACTGGGTGACGCGAAACTTCTTGCCCGCTGCGGTGCCGAGTCGATTGAGCGGCGCCATGATGTCTTGATAGCGCGGGCCGATGATGCGAGGAATGGCGTCGAAACCACGTGCGTCCGGGCCGATGAGCACTCGTGGCTTGTTCTTCTCCACGCCCGCGAGAATGACCTGTGCTGCGCGAGTGGGTGTTGTTCTGGCGATCCGCTGGAACGCTTCGGACACCTTGTCGGCGTCGCCCAGGCTGTCCATGCCTCGGGCGTTGGCCACGATGTTGGTCTTGATGCCGCCCGGGTGCACGCACGTCACGCCGACGGGGTGTCGCCCGATCTTCATCTCCTGACGCAAGGCCTCGGTGAATCCGCGAACAGCGAACTTGGCGGAATTGTAGGCACTTTGGCCCGGGATACCCATCAGACCGAACACGCTCGAGATGTTCACCAGATGCCCCTCGCCGGAGTCGATCAACGCGGGCAGGAAGGCCTTGGTGCCGTTGGCAACTCCCCAGAAGTCGACGTTCATGACCCACTCGAAGTCGTCCCAACTCATGTCGAGCACGTCCGCATTCAGCGCGACTCCGGCGTTGTTGACCACGAGGTCGACCCGGCCGAAGTCGCTCACAACCGAGTCTGCGTGGAAGTACATCGCGGCGCGGTCGGACACGTCCAACTCGTACGAACGGGTCTTGGCCCCGGCCTTCTCGCACGCAGCCACCGTGTCGGCGAGTCCGCTTGCGTCGACATCGGACAGCGCGAGTTGCGCACCCCGGCCGGCCAGGTCGATCGCCAGTGCTCGTCCGATGCCCGAGCCGGCTCCGGTGACGACGGCGACTTTGTTTCCGAGATTCTTCATACGTTCACGTTCTCTTTCGCTTGCAGCAGTTCGTATTCGGCGGGATCGATCGTGCGGGTACGCAGCCAGTACTGCCAGGTGAAACCCGGCCAGACGGTTCGGTTCACCCCGGTGCTGTCGAGATACCAACTGGTGCAACCGCCGGTGCTCCACACCCCGTTTCTCAGCTTGCGCTGTATCTCTGTGTCGAAGCGGTCCTGTACCTGCTCACGAACGGCGATCGCATCCGCGTCGCTCTGCTCGACCATTTGCACTGCCCGCAGCACGTACTTGATCTGTTGCTCGATCATGAACACCACCGAGTTGTGACCGAGGCCGGTGTTCGGCCCGAGTAGGAAGAACGCGTTGGGATATCCCGCTGCGGTGATACCCAGGTGGGTTGCAATGCCGTTTTTCTGCCAGTGCTGCACAAGCTTTCGACCGCCGACGCCGGCGACGTTCATGCTGTCGAAGCCGTCGGTGACGTGGAAGCCCGTCGCATAGACGATGACGTCGACCTCGCGTTCGGTGCCGTCACGGTCGACGATCGAGCGTTCGCGTACCTCGGCGATGCCGCCGGTGATCACCTCGGCACGTGTGGAATTCAGCGCCTTGTAGTACGTGTTGGAGCCGAGGATTCGCTTACAGCCGATTCGGTAGCTCGGGGTGAGCTTCTCGCGCAGTGTCGGGTCCGAGATCTCTCTGCGGATGAAGCGTCTGCCTGCGAATTCGACGGGACGCAACAGCGAGGAGTGGCCGTTGAGGCCGATGGCCAACGCCTCCGCGCTCCAGTACACCGAGTTCCGAAAAGCTCTCCGTAGCAGCGGTACCCGTGCGAACACTCGTTGCACCACCGTCGGCACCGAGAAGTTCCGACGCGGCAGTACCCACGCCGGTGTGCGTTGATACAACTGCAACTGCGCCACTCGTCCGGCGATTTGCGGCACGAATTGCACTGCGCTCGCACCGGTTCCGATCACGGCCACTCGCTTGCCCGTGAGATCGACCTCGTGGTCCCACCTGGCCGAGTGGAACGCCTTGCCGGTGAAGTTCTCGATGCCGGGGAGCGTCGGGATGTTCGGTATGTGGAGCGCACCGACGCCCGAGACCAGGAACTGTGCGATGTACTCGTCTCCCTCGGCGGTGCTCACGTGCCAGCGCGCCTGTCTCTCGTCCCAGTACCCGCCGGAGCAGGTGCTGCCGAAACGGACGCTCCGGCGCACGTCGTACTTGTCGGCGAGGGACCTCAGGTACGCGAAAATTTCGGGCTGACCCGACCACATCTTCGACCAGTACGGATTCGGCTCTCCCGACAGCGAATACAGGTGCGACGGCACATCGCAGGCGCATCCGGGGTAGGTGTTCTCGCGCCAGGTTCCGCCGACCTCGTCTGCCTTCTCCAGCACCAGGAAGTCCTCGCGCCCGCGCTTACGGAGTTCGATCGCCATGCCGAGCCCGGAGAACCCCGTCCCGACGATCAGCACACCCGTGCGGTGCACCGTCATCGTCGACCGTTCGATGGCACTACACCGGTCAGTCTCCACAGCGCTGCGGTGATAGTGCCGTCGAGCATCCCGGCCGAATCGAGGAAGGCAACGGTGTTCTCCGCATCCCGCCGCCTGATCTCGGATCGCCGACGCCGCGATGCGAACGCGCCCCGAGCAGGACTGATGCCGATGGATCGGTACACCTCGAACGACACTCCGAGACGAAGAATCACGTTGGCCAGCAGAGCGAGCAGCACACGGTTGTACGCGCGAGCCACCGCATTCGAGTTGCTCTGAGCAGCAACCACTTCCGATCGAGCGGACGCAAAACGATCGGCGCTCCCGAGCCCATGGATCTTCACGGCCTGTCGAACGTGGGGCTCGATACCGGGGTCGGTCACCGCACCGGCCATCGACCGAGCGAAGGTCTCCTCGACCAACAAGATGGACGCATGCGATGCTGCACCCAGCGGTAGAAAGCCCAACAGCTTGACGGCTGTGGTCGTGCCCCGCGGCGGCTTGTAGGGTGCCACTTCCGTGGCGCGAACCAGCCGTCCGAAAGTGATCGTGGTCCGCGAACCGCCCGCAACCTCGTCGAGAGCATTGCGAGAATCGGCGCTGTTGAGCCCCTCCTCCGCTACTCGCCTGAGCTGGGTTCCGATCAGCATGGCCGACAGATACGACACCGTGCTCCATCTGCTCACTGCCTCGTGCAGAGCCAAGGTACGCCGGTCCTGCTCGGCCAACCTGCCCCACAGGCGGGTCCCGTACAACGTCACCGAGTCTCGCGGCAACGCCGACGCCTCACTCTGCCAGGGTGATTCCCAGTCGATGTCGACGTGCGGATCGTACTGAACCGCCGACGAGCGTGGGCTCATGCCAGATCGTCCGGCATTGCCCGCGTCATTTTCCACAGGCGACGGGTCACAACGCCCTCGCACATGCCGGCATCGGCGAAGAACCGAATCATGGGTTCGGAGAAGAACTGCATGTTGGTCTTGTAGGTGGGGCTGGCCATTGCGGTGACGATCCCGCGAATCGGATTGATACCGACGGATCTGTACACGCGCGGATTGATCAGTGCGAGGTACGTGAAGTTGGCGATCGTCGCAAGGATGACGCGGTGGACCGCACGGTTGACCCGATTGGTCGATTTCATCGCCCGCACCATTTCCTCACGGGCGTAGGTGATGTGCCGGGATTCCTCGATCACGTGAATGCGCATCATCTGCCGCAGGTGCGGCTGCATTTCGGGATCGTTCTGAGCTTCTCGCTGCGCCCGATCGAGTACCTCCTCGATGAGAAGCGTCCCGCCGTAGGTCGCCGGCCCGAGAGGAAGAAACTGACCGATCTTCGCGATGATCAGACCCGCTCTCGGCATGAGGTACGGCTTCAGGCCCGCCTTCTCGATCAGCTTTCCGAACATGATCGAGTGGCGCGATTCCTCGCCCACCTCGGCTATCGAGTACATCGAATGGTCGGAGAAAGTCCCTTTTCCGAACACCCGTAACAGGTTTGCGCTGAGAAAACCCTCGGCGTAGATACCGAACGAGAGAATGCTGACGATCTCGTGCCTACCCAGTTCGCGACGCTGCTCTTCGGAGAGCTTGTCCCACAGCTTGGTTCGGTAGAGCGAGACTCGATGCTCCGGCATCCACCGCATACCGTCGACTACCGGAGCAGCCCAGTCGATGTCGATTTCGCCATCGTAGAACTTGTTGGCAGTCGACTTCAGCAAGCGATTCGCGGTTTTCTCACGAGGCCCGACGGCCCGCGCCCGGGTGGCGGACAGGTCCTCGGTCGTCAGCACCGTGCGCCCCGCGGCCCCCACGCCACTCACCCGTTCATCGACACTTGCTCGCTTCACAACCGATCCCCCTCGTGATCGATGACGCCCCCGCGACTTCTTGTAACCGAAACTCGCGGTAGCCAGTACCGGCGGTAGTAGGTAATATGACGAGTGTGGTTCAAGTCACCGGACGTGTCAACCCCGAACATGGTCGTCACTCGTCCCACTGCAAGAAAATCGATGCGCGTACCGAGCGCTGGCGGGAGCACCGACTTCAGGTGCGCAAAGACCTGGTCGCCGCTGCTCTGGTGGCAATCGAGGTTCACGGTCCGAACGTGAGCATGGGCGACATCGCGAAGGTCGCCGGTACGGCCAAGCCCAAGCTTTACCGGCATTTCGCCGACCGATCGGATCTGCATGCCGCGATCGTCCAGCACGTCCAGGACCTGCTGTGGGACCGAATCATGGGCACCGTCAACCTCTTCGAGGATTCGGTTGCCGATCTGATCGATCATGGCGTTGCCGCGTACGCGGCAGTGGTCACCGATCACCCCAATCTGTTTCGGTTTCTCGTGCACGGCCACTTCCTGACCCGGACCGGCGACCGCCGGACCGCAGACGGCTCCGCGGGTGACCCGGCCCTGGATTCCGCGCGAACCGCGTCGAACATGGTCGCCCGCGTGCTGGCCGACGCCATACAGGTACCGGCAGTGGACAATTCGACCGTCGAGATGGTGTCCTATTCGACGTTCGGAGCGGTGGCGACCGCGACGGACTGGTGGCTGGGTAGCTCCGACCAGCACGAACCCGCCATGACGATCGAACGATTCACCGCCCATCTGGCGGCCATCGTGCGCGGACTCGTCGAGTCCTCGAGTGCGCTCCTCGAAATTCGCATCGAATCCGATCGCCCCATGCATCTCGCATTCGTTCGCGACCAGGAGGAAGTAACCCGTGAGTGATCTATCCGGCAAGCCCGACTACCGCGGCCCGGCCATGCTGACCTTCGACAATCCGGCCGCGGAGTTCGATGTTCAGATCGATCTACGGGGGCACTCCCAACCCATCGACGGCGTCTTCCGTTGGTACGGACGAGTACGGCCACACGAAGCACTCCAGGGGTTCATGGAGGCCGCAGGCAGCAGCCGCAAGGGCAGACTCAGCACCGACAGCGGTGACGTGCCCGTCCTGGTGAGCGACGTGGACCCATGGGGCCGATACCGCTTGCAGGGCAACGGGATGCCGCCGTATCCGCTCGAACCCGAGGAAGAAGACCCGGACAGCGGGGCCGACGGCGTCGTTGCGCCGAAACTCGAGAGTCGGGCTCTCGAACGCGCCGCGGCGCTGCTCGAACCCGAATTTCGCGCGGGTGCCGTCACCACCGACGGCTATGTGGAACTGCTCGGCGGCACGCCTGCACCGTCACCCACGGCGGCCAGCCGGGCCATGAACAACCCGCTGGTGGCGTCTATCTACGAAAAGCTCTGGCGGCCCGCCGGCGTCGCGATGATGGGAGTCGGCGGACTGTCCATGTCCGCCGAACGGGCAAAGGCCGTCGCAGACCTGCGCCTGTCCGGAGCCATGAGTGTGTTGGACGTGGCATCAGGACCGGGAAATTTCACCAGGTACCTCTCCGACCACCTGAGCGGTGATGGCATCGCCATCGGGTTCGACATTTCCGAGCAGATGATCAGGCGTGCCGTCCGCGACAATCGCGGTCCTCACGCCGCCTACATGCGAGGTGATGCGCAATCACTTCCCTTCGCCGACAACACGTTCGACGCCGTCTGCTGCTACGCGGCTCTCTACCTGATGCCCAACCCGCTGACAGTCGTCGATGAACTGATCCGCGTCCTTCGCCCCGGCGGCCGGATTGCAATCATGACGAGTTACGGCCGCAGTGCCGCGCCGGTGAAGTCGATTCTGGGTGCGGTGTCGGGACACATCGGGATCCGCATGTTCGACAAGAATCAGTTCACGTCGATCTTCGAGACACACGGCATGACCGAGATCGAGCAGGAGGTGCGCGGCCTCGCGCAGTTCGTCAGCGCTACCAACAGCGCTACCAACGCCCGCTGAACCGACGGACCTAAGTCTTGGGTCCGTAGTCACTCACGATCCACTGCCCGTCCTGATCGGTGACCGTCACCAACAGAAGGTTGGGCACCTTGCCGGGGTCGGGCTGTTGCACGTTCTGCGTCGTCTGCTGAGCGAACACCGCAACCTTGTACTCGCCTCCGGACTCGGAATCGATTGCTGCCGACAGAACTTCGCCGGTCGCCACCACCTGGGACTCGTTCATGATCGCCGTGAGCGCCTCGCGGACACCGTCGTACCTGTCTTGCAGGGACTGCGACGCCCCCTGATCGACACCCTCGAAGAAGGCGTCGAGATTGCGGTAGTCGTACGTCAACGACCGCGCGGTGTATTCGGTCGCCGTGTTCAACGCCATCTGCCGGTCCTGATCATGGGTACGCTCGTCGGCCAGATCGCCTGCTGCCGAACGCCACAGCACACCGAACACCACCGCGAGCGCAATGCCCGGTACCGCGGCAGCGACCACGGACCACCGAATTCGCCGGCGTCGGGTGGAGTTCTCGGGCACTGCCGCCTTCTCCTCGGGCATTGCCGTGTTCTCATCGGGCACTGCTGCCTTCGCCTCGGATGCTTCTGTTTCGACCATGAGGGGGTGACTCCTGTCAGTTCGGAATTTCTACGGAGAGTTTCGCCGGGCCGCCGGGAGGAAACAACGTCTGCAATACGTCCACGATGGACCCCGCATCTACCCGCATCGGCTTGATGGGTTCGGTGTACGGCTTGAGAAGCGTTGCGATCAGAGCCAAGTCGGGCGACAGAGGCGTGAGATATTCGTCGATCTTCGGTCCGATCTTTCCGAGCGGATCGTCCCAGACGTCCGCGCCGACGTAGGAATACTGGTTGAAGCCCTCGAGCAGATTCGCGACACCCGCGCCCGTCGCACCCACGTACGGTGCGGCGTCGGTCATCACCGGGCCGTATCCGTACGCGTTGCGTCCCGCCTGCTGAGCATTGTCGTACAGGCGTCGAATTTCGCCGCTCTTGTCGCGCAGGGTCGCCGCCAGGAATCGGAAGGCTTCCACCAGACGGTCGACATCGCCTTCACGACCGTCGATCGCAGCCGATGCGGTCTCCGTCAATCCCGTCAACGCGTTCGTATCCAGTTGTGATGCAAGGGAATCACCCAGGCTCAGTGCTTCGCTGACGGTGACGGACGCGCGTACGTGATCGCTGCCGATCACGTCCCCGTCCGTGAGGTACGGCCCGCCCGTCCCTCGTGGGCGTAGATCCATGTATTGCTCGCCCGCGGCAGACAGGTTTGCGACGACCACCTCCGAGTCCTTCGGAATGCGGTGGGCGGCGTCGAGCGCGAGCGTGACGTCCAAACCACTCGGCACCACGGCGATCGACTCGACCCGGCCGACCTGGATTCCGCGGGATGTCACCTGCGAGGTATCCATCAGTCCGCCGGAAGTCTCCATGTGGACCACCACGTGGTCGGTCGTTCGGGTCGGATCGATGTCGAGTACACCGACAACCAGGTACCCCACGCTGGCCACCGTCATCACCACCAGCGCAACGAGCGAGACCACTGTGCCCGGCTTCATCGGACGATCCCGATGCCGCGCAGAATCCCGATCATGTTGTCGGCGAGGGCGCTCGGACCTTGGTCGGTCGACACCGACCGAACTGCAATGTTGGGCGTGGACTCGAAGTACGGAATCAAGCGCTCTCGCAACAGGGTATTGACCTTGTCCACGTTCATCGGCACCGTGGTGTCGGCGTTCGAGATCGTGATCAGAGCCGGCGCGATGATGTCGACGGCATCCTCGAGTTCCGGATATGGGCCCGCGAGAACGTCACCGATGTTCTGCGACATGTATCCCAGCATGAAGATCATGTGTACAACACTGAACAGGACCTCGGACAGGCCCTCCGATCGCTTCGGACCGAGCTCGAGCACGCGTTCGACACCGTCGCGCTGCGACACAACGGTATTCGAGACTCCCTCCGCAGCTGCGAGTATCCGATCGATCTCGCCGGTGTTGTCACCGATATCGGTCAGCGCAGTCCGAGCGGCCAGATTGATCTTGTCGACCTCGGCCGGATCCGGAGGAACAGCGGCGTTGACGTTGTCGACCGCCTCCTGCAATTGCACGTAATGACCGCCGGTCACGATGTTCGACAGTCCTCGCAGCACGTCCTCGACGTTGTCGGCCGGCACCGTCCGCTCCATGGGAATCACGTCACCATCTCCAAGGTACGGTCCCTCCGAGCCCGAGCCCGAGCTCACCGCGGGATCGGCCGGTGGCTGCAGCGAGATGTAGATCTCTCCCAGAATCGACGACTGCCGAAGCTCGGCGACGGTGTCGGTGGGTAGCTGAACGTCGGCGGACAGGTCGACCGTCGCCACAGCAGTGGAACCCACGAGGTCGACCTTGTCGAGAACGCCCGCATCGACGCCTTCGACGATGACCTTCGCCTTCTCGGGAAGATTGAGGACACTGGCGAATTCGATCTTCAGAGAGTACTTGTCTCCGGACACGTAGCTACCGGGAATCGGAAGGTCTGCCGGGTCGACGCTGCACGCCGACAGCAGCGCAACACAGCACAGCCCGGCGGCGACGCGCCTCATCGCCATCCCGCCGAACCGAGTACCAGCTGCACCAGTCCGACGTCGATGACATCGCCGCGCTGCTGGTTCGCCGAACACGTCGGTGCGTACTTGTTGAGCAGCGCACAGACCTCGTTGGGCGAGTTGGTGTCGATCTCGAACTGCGGCGGGTGATAGATCACGCGACCACTCTTGGAGTCGTTGTCGTACATCGTCATCAAGTTCTGCCCTATGGTCGGCACCTGTTCCAGAATGTCCTTGATATCGCCCACCCGTCCGAGCAGCACATCGACCACGGGGGCCGCCTGGTCGAGAAATGCGTAGACCTTGTCGTCGTACTTGGCGACGTTGCGCGCAAGTGGCGGAATGAATTCGGTCGTGAGGGCGACGGTGGTGCCGAACGACTGGGTGAACTCCGACAGCGTGATCATTCCTCGTTTGAGGTTGTCGAGCAGCTTCGCCACCTCGGGCCAGCTCACCACGAACGTATCGATCAGACCGTCGAGGTTGTCGATCAGTCGCCGCACGGTCGTGTCACGGTCGGCCGGATCGCCGACCAGTTGGGCCAGTTGGCGCAGGCTGTCGTTGAGCTGGGCACCGGATCCTCGCAGCGAACCATCGACCGAACGAAGTGTGTCGCCCAGGATTTCCTCGTGCTTGCCGTCGGCGTCTGCCGGACCCAGCAGGTCCGACGCCAGCCCCGATACGGCATCGAGGGTGTCGCTGATCCCCAGCGGGGTTCGAGTGCGTTCCAACGGAATACAGTTCGCACGATCGAGTTCGGGCCCGTCGGTGTACGGCTTCGTGAATTCCACGTGCCGATCGGTGACGATCGAGCTCGACAGTGTCACGGCTCCGACGTCGGCGGGGAGCCTGAGACCGTCGTCGACATCCATCGTGACCACCACTGAGCCGTCGGTGTTCTCGATATTTTTCACCGTTCCGACGGTCACGCCGAGCATCGTCACCGAATTGCCCTCGTACAACCCGACCGTGTCGCCGAACTCGGCACACAGTGAGGAACTGGTCGGGGCGGTGTCGATGACCGCGGTCGCCGATGCGACCGAACCGACGAGCGTGACCACCACTGCTGCCGCCACGGCGATCCGCACGGTTCTGCGTCTCATCAGCACACTCTCCCCGGCAATGGAATACACACGCCGACACCGACGACCGTGTCCTGTGACTGATCGATCACGGGACCTTCGCCCCCGCCGATCAGGGCGGCGAGGCCGTCCGTGCTTTGCTGCATGGTCGTGATCGCTCCGTCGAAGTCACCGAGCTGTGCGAAGAGCTTCTGGGTGATCTCTTCGAGTTGGACGATCGACGGCTCCAGCCCCTTTTCGAACGCGACCACGGGTCGATGGAAGAGCTTGAACATTCGTCCCAGAAGGTCGAAGGCGCTGACGACGTCTGCGCGCTTGTCACCGAATCCCTTTGTCAGGGTGCCGAGTTCACGTACCAGCTCGGTGAGCATCACACGATCGGCGGCCAACGCGCCGACGTACTCGTCCGATACGACGAGTCCACGTTCGAGCTGATCCGAGCGGGTGGCGATCACGTCGGTCAGCGAGGACAGATTGTCCACGATGGCCCGGGTCGACTGTGGCTGCGTGCTGACGGCCTCGTCCAACTCGGCCACGGTCTGGCGCAGCGTCGACCCGTCGATATCTCGAACCAGCGGTGTTGCTTGCTGGATCGCGTCGGACAGCTCGTACGGAAGTTCGACTCGTTCCGGAGGGATCGGCGTCGAGCCGAGCTCGCCGTCACCGTGCGAGGTGAGCATGACGTAGTGACCACCGATCGGTGTCAGCAACTTCACGGTCATCGTCGACGCATCCCCGACGAACACGTCCGATCGAACGCTGAAGTCGACGTCGACATGATCACCAGCCAGCTCGACCGAGCGCACCGAACCGACGGAGATACCGGCGATTCGAATTTCGTCACCGGGCTTCACCCCTGCTGCCGAACCGAACTCCGCAGTGTAGGTCCGCTCACCGAACGGGATCGTGTACAGCGCAGCCGCGGCGAGGAGGAGCACCACAGCGAACGCGACACCGACTGTGCCCCAGAAGAAATGGGTCTTGTTCTCCGATTGCTCGTCGCGAACACCCTTGCGAACCACCCGTGTCATTTGCACACCACCAAATTTTGCCCGCCGAGCACTATCTGGCCGATGCCCGGGATGTCTTGTTGCCCATGACTGCAGGTGTAGGTCCGGCTGCCCGGCTTGGGGATGCTTGCGTTCAGTCCCGTCAACAGGGACGGTGTGAGCGCGAGCAACTCGGTGACCTGATCGGTCTGAGGAAGCAACCGACGCAGCGCACCATCGACCGGTGCGTAACTGTTGTCGTACGCATCTTGCAAACTCTCCAGCAGACCGACGAACGGGGCGAGCCCGTAGTTGGCCTGGTCCAACGAGGCCAGTACCCCGTCCATCTGGGTGCTGAGCTTCGACACCAAACCGTGCAGCTGTTCGAGAAGGTCGGCAACGGAAGAGGACTGACCACCGATCGAATCGGAGATCTGGCCGAGATTGTCGATCAGCAGTCCGATGATCGACTCGCGCTGAACCGCGAACTGGGTGATGCGGTCCACGTCCCGGAGCACCGGCCCCAGGCCGGAACCATCACCCTGGACCATGCGGAGAATATTCTCCGTGAACTGATTGAGCTGCGCGGTGTCGAGGGTGTCGAAGATCGGTTTGAAACCGTTGAACAGTGTGGAGATATCGAACGACGGAATCGAGTGATCCAGCGGTATCGTCTCGTCGTCCGCCAGCGGGGCACCTGCGGCGGCGTCCTTCTGGATCAGCTCGACATACCGCTGCCCGAGGAGGTTCTGATAGCGGACAGCGGCTTGTGTGTTGGCGAAGATCGGCCGCTGGCCTTCGATCTCGAACTCGACTCGCGCGATGCCTCCGTCGAGTTCGACCGACGAGACCTTGCCGATCTGTACCCCGGACATGCGCACGTCGTCACCGGCGTACAACCCCGATACGTCTTCGAATTCGGCACCGTAGGACGACAGCGGCCCGGTGACCGGGGTACGAAGGGCGGCAACGATGAT
Source organism: Rhodococcus sp. WWJCD1 (assembly GCF_002258735.1). Lineage (NCBI taxonomy): Bacteria > Bacillati > Actinomycetota > Actinomycetes > Mycobacteriales > Nocardiaceae > Rhodococcus > Rhodococcus sp. WWJCD1. Next base: position 285,232 of record NZ_NOXY01000020.1, on the reverse strand, counting down.
CACCGCACACAGCGCGGTCACCGTGAAGAAGACGAGCAGTTTGATCGCTGGGCCGGCTACGTTCTTCACCTGTTCGCCTCCTCGTGTGCGGCAACGGCTCCGGCCAGATTGGGCATGGTCTCGACAATCAGATCGAGTTGCAACTGCGGCTTGCCGTCGACGATGGGGAATGCGTCGGAGATGCCGTCGAGCACCTGTGGCACCCGGTTGTAGCTGGGCGCGAAGGTGCCGATCGATGCCGTGATGGGCACGAGAAGATCGAGCGTCGTCGACAGCAGTTGGGTCAGGTCCGGATTGTTCTTCTTCAGCAAGTCGCCCACGGGAACCATCAACTGATCGCTCAGGCCGTCGTTGGCGGCGATGGTCCTGGCCCGATCTTCGGGGGCCTCCACGTACACGCTCTTGTCCACCACTCCCACCACCAGGTCGAGCAGGGGCGGAATCAGGTTCGCGATTCCATCACCCAGTTCTGCCCCTCGGTGCAGCTTCCAGGCCAACGGATCGATCTGGTGGTCCGCCATCATCTGTGCAGTATCGAAGTACGGCTTCAGATTTCGACTCACCTCGACAGAGGTGTTGGAGATGACGTCCAGCAGGTGCTGCACTTGATCGGTGTCGAGAACTGCGGTGAGGTCGGCGACTCGCCGGAACACACCGGTGACAGTTGCACCCCGCTGGTTCCCGGATATCTCGAGCGTCGAGTTCGCGGCGAGGGGACTTCCCGTCCCGTCCGACACCAATTCGATTGCAGTGGAACCGAACACATTCGACGACGAGAACTGCGCCTGCATGGTGTCGGTCAGCTCACCCGCCTGACTCGGATCGATCTCCAATTGCAGTCTCTGACGTCCGAACCCGACGGTCTCGATGTTGTCCACCGTTCCGATCGACACACCACGGAACTTCACCTCCGACCCGGACGTCAGACCGTCCCCGACCGACGCTGCGTCCAGAGTCAGCCCGAACGGCGAGTCGAAGGCACCCTGCGCATACGCCGTGAGGCCGCCGGCCAGAACAGCCGCGGCAACCGCAACCGCCAGGCCCCGCAGACGGAGCGTAGCGGGACCGGCCGATCGACCGGTCAGATCGTCGAACACTGCCATCTCTACCCCGAAATCCTTATGCCCGAGTCGAATCCCCACAGAACCAACGTCATGATCATGTCCAGCACCACCACAGCGACGAGGCTGGCTCTGATGGCACGTCCGGATGCACGCCCCACACCTTCCGGACCACCCGAGGCGTAGTACCCCTGATAACCGTGGATCAGGATGATCGTCACGACGAAAACAGCCGCCTTGAGCAGTGAGAACAGCACATCCGTCGGCTGCAGGAATGCACTGAAGTAGTGGTCGTACGTGCCGGACGACTGTCCGCCGACCACGCGAACCACCACGGCGCACGATACGTAGCTGAGAATGAGTGTCAGCAGGTAGAGCGGCACGATCGTGACGATTCCCGCGATCACTCGGGTGGTGACGACGAACGGCATCGACTGTATGCCTTGAGCTTCGAGGGCGTCGATCTCTTCCGAGATACGCATCGCACCGATCTCGGCCGTCATCCGACATCCTGCCTGCGTCGCGAATCCGATGGCCGCGATCATCGGGGCCAGTTCGCGAGTGCTGGCGTACGCCGAGATGAAACCGGTCAACGGCTCCATGCCCACCATGCCGAGGGAATTGAATCCTTCGATTCCCACGGATGCACCCACCGCGACACCCAACACCACCAGAACCGAGACCGTTCCGCCACCGACGATCAATTTGCCACTGCCCCAGGTGATATCACTGAGGATGAGCAGCATCTGACGCTGGTAGGAGCGAACGGTGTGGGGGATGGCCGCCAGCACCTTGACGCAGAACGTGAGCTGATGACCCAGCATTTCGAGGACATCGAACGGCTTGCGCCCGAGATATCTGACGCCACGCGTGAGATGGGCGGTGCCGTGCACTGTGTACCGAGAAGGAGTTGCCATCTCAGCCCAACTTCTGTGGCATGAACATCGCAACCAATTGAGTGATGACGACGTTGACGGTGAATGCGGACACCACACCGAGAACCACGGAGGCGTTGACCGCGTTGGCGACGCCTCGCGGTCCGTGGGCGGCGGACAACCCGCGGTGGCAGGCGACGATGATGACGATGACTCCGAAAATCTCGGTCTTCACCAGAGCTACGACGAGGTCTGCCACCGAAGCGAAGGACGCAAACGAGCTGATGTAGCTGCCGGGCGTCCCACTCTGAAAGCCGACGTTGATCGCATAGCCTGCGGCCAACCCCATGAAGATGATGAGGATGCACAGGAACGGCGCCACCAGCAGGATGGCTGCGAGCCGCGGCGCAACGAGTCTGCGCACCGGGTCGATTCCCATCGTCGACAGGGCATCGATCTCGTCACGGATGGTGCGCGCTCCCAGGTCGGCAGCGACCGCCGCGCCTGCGGCGCCGCCCAACAACAGCGCCGCAACGATCGGGGCACCTTGACGAATCACCCCGAGGCCACCTGCGGCTCCCGCGATGGACGTCGCACCGATCTGATCGGTGAGACTGCCGACCTGGACGGACACGATGACGCCGAACGGAATGGACACCAATACTGCTGGAATCACGGTGACGGTGACGACGAACCAGGCTTGGTCGATGGTGTCGCGCCACGGATGACGCAGCATGACGACATCGCGAAAGAGGTGAACGAAGGCAAGTACGCCCAGTTCCAGGGTCTGACCGAATGTTCTGAATCCACCGGACACCCCGTCGCTGACGCGCGCGAGCGTCGAGGTTCGCGACGACAATTCCCCACCCCCAGGCCTTACGAGAAGCGCGACTCCCCCGCGCAGAATCGAAAGCTACCAGCCTGCACTCGACCAAGTGACGTTTTCATCAACAGCTGGGCTATGACTGTTCACAGAATCGATAGCACTGCTTCATGATTCGAGTTCGGACCACTCGCCCCGCTTTACTGATACTTTAATTTTCCACCGACTACTGGGAGAAACAGATTGACCACCCCTCCGGATCGCACTCGCATCGAATTCCCCGATATCTCCTCTCGCACGTGGGAGCACCCGTCGGACCGAGCTGCCCTGGTCACCCTGCGCACCCTCAAAGGGTTCGACACCGTTCTGCGCACGCTGTCCGGGCTGTTGCGCGAACGACAGCATCGCCTGATGTACCTCGCCACCGCAGTGCGCGTCGACGAACGCCAATTCAAGGACCTGAACGACCTGCGTACCGACTGCGTGCAGATTCTCGGGGCCGAGGAGACACCCGAACTGTTCGTGGTTCAGTCGCCGATGGTCAACGCGTTCACCATCGGCATGGACCGCCCGTTCATCGTCCTGACCACCGGCATGCTCGACATCATGACCTACGAGGAGCAGCGATTCGTCGTCGGCCACGAACTGGGCCACGCGCTGTCCGGTCATGCGGTGTATCGAACCGTGCTGATGCATCTGATGCGCCTCGCCGGCACCGTCGGCTGGGTTCCGGTGGGCGGCTGGGCCCTGCGCGCGGTCATCGCCGGCCTGATGGAATGGCAGCGCAAGTCCGAATTATCGGGTGACAGAGCAGGATTGCTGTGCGGACAGGATGTGCACACCGCGATCCGCGTGCAGCTCAAGTTGGCGGGCGGCGCACGCATCAGCGAGATCGACGTCGACGCATTCCTCGAGCAAGCTGCCGAGTACGAGGCCAGTGGGGATCTGCGTGACGGCGTACTCAAACTGCTCAATCTCGAACTACTCTCGCACCCCTTCTCCGTGCTCCGCGCCGCCGAGCTCGAGAAGTGGGTCGACAGCGGCGAGTACGCGACCGTACTGCGAGGCGAGTACCCGCGCAGGTCCACCGACCACGAGGCCAAGGTGTCGGAGGAGTTCCGTAACGCGGCGCGCACCTACAAGAACAACTTCGACACCTCGGAGGACCCGCTGATCAAAACGGTTCGCGACATCGGAAGTGGCTTCACCGGTGCCGTCGACGCCGTCGGCAACGGAATCGGCGACGTGGCGTCGGACATCAAGGGCAGGTTCGATCACTGGCGAAAGTCGTAGGCAGAGCACACAGAACGAACGGCGGCGACCACCGAAGTGGTCGCCGCCGTTGTGTTCGGGGAGAGGATCAGAAGTTGATCATGTGGCCTGCGAGGCCGTGGATCGCTTCCTGCAGTGCCTCCGACAGAGTCGGGTGGGTGTGGACGTTGCGGGCCAGCTCGTTGACCGTAAGGTCCCACTTCTGGGCCAGGGTCAGCTCGGGCAGCAGCTCCGAGACGTCAGGTCCGATGAGGTGGCCGCCGAGAAGCTCGCCGTGCTCGGTGTCGGCAATGAGCTTGACGAAGCCGGTGGCATCGCCCAGGCCGTGTGCCTTGCCGTTGGCGGCGAACGGGAAGTTCGCCACCTTGATGTCGGATCCACGAGCCTGCGCTTCTTCGCGGGCCTGATCCTCGGTGAGACCGAAGCTGGCGACCTGCGGCTGGCAGAACGTCGCACGCGGCATCATGCGGTAGTCATCGATCGGCAATGTCTCTGCGCCGCCGATGGTTTCGGCAGCCACGACGGCCTGTGCCTCGGCCACGTGGGCGAGCTGAAGCTTGGCCGTGACGTCGCCGATGGCGTAGATGTGGGGGACGTTGGTCTGCATCGTGTTCGTGATGCCGATGGCACCGCGATCGGTGAGCTCCACGCCGGTCTTCTCGAGACCGAATCCTTCGACGCGAGGGGCGAAACCGACGGACTGCATCACCTTGTCGACGGTGAACGTCTCGCTCTCACCGGACTTGTTGTGCTTGATCTCGACGGTGACCTTGGAGCCGTCGTCGTCGATGCTCTGCACGCCTGCGCCGGTGATGACCTTGACGCCGAGCTTCTTGTACTGCTTCTCGATTTCCTTCGAGACGTCTTTGTCCTCGTTGGGCAGCGCCCGATCGAGGAACTCGACGATGGTGACGTCGACGCCGTAGTTCTTGAGCACGTAGCCGAACTCCATGCCGATGGCACCGGCACCGACGATGAGGATCGAACCCGGCAGATCCTTGGTCATGATCTGCTCTTCGTACGTGACGACGTTCTTGCTCAGCTCGGTTCCGGGGAGCAGCTTGGTGGTGCTGCCTGTCGCGATGATCGCGTTGTCGAACGTGATCGTCTCGGTACCGCCCTTGGTCAGCTCGACCTCGATGGTGTTGGCATCGGTGAACGTGCCCTGGCCGTCGTACTCGGGGATCTTGTTCTTCTTCATCAAGAAGTGGATGCCCTTGACGCGGCCGTCGGCAACCTTGCGGCTGCGGTCGAATGCCGCGCCGAAGTCGAAGGACGCTTCACCCGAAATACCGAACAGCTTGGCCTCTTTGGTGAAGAGATGCGCCAACTCGGCGTTACGGAGAAGGGCCTTCGAGGGGATGCAGCCGACGTTCAGGCACACACCGCCCCAATACTTCTTCTCGATGATGGCAGTGCTGAGTCCGAGTTGTGCCGCGCGGATAGCAGCGACGTACCCACCGGGACCGGCTCCGAGGACAACGACGTCATAGTGTGAGGTCACGAGGCCCCAGCGTAGTCGTGCTCTGCCGCACTGTCTCGACCTGGTCTTCGTTACCCGTCGGTAGCCTCTCGATCACCGGCCGACCCGAGGACGCGTCTGCTGCTAGAACTGTGGAATGGCAATTTCGGACGACCCGTACCTCTGGCTCGAAGACGTCACCGGCGACGCTGCGCTCGCGTGGGTGCGCGAGAAGAACGAGCTCACCGTCGAGGCGCTGAGCGGCCCGGGCTTCGAAACCACCGAGGCGAGCATCCGCGAGATTCTCGACACCGACGCCCGCATTCCGTACGCACGACGCCGCGGGCAGTTCCTGTACAACTTCTGGCGCGACGGCGAGCACATCCGCGGCCTCTGGCGTCGAACCACGATGGACGAATACCGAACCGAGAATCCGGTGTGGGACGTTCTGCTCGACCTGGACGTGCTGGCCGAGAGCGAGGGCGAGAACTGGGTCTGGGGCGGTGCCCAGGTGCTGCGGCCCGATCAGAAGCTGGCGTTGGTCACCCTCTCGCGCGGCGGAGCCGACGCGACGGTGGTCCGTGAGTTCGATCTCGACTCCCGCACGTTCCGCGCCCCGGAGGACGGCGGATTCGCGCTACCCGAGGCCAAGACCGACATCGGCTGGATCGATGCCGACACCGTCTTCGTCGGAACCGATTTCGGACCCGGTTCGTTGACCGGATCGGGTTATCCGCGGATCACCAAGCGGTGGCGGCGCGGCACTCCCCTCGTCGAGGCCGAGACCGTCTTCGAGGGTGAAGCACAGGACATCTCGATCTCCGCCTGGCACGATCGCACCCCCGGCTTCGAGCGCGACTTCGTCCAGCGGGCCACCGACTTCTACAACTCCGAGACCTACGTACTCGACGGGTCCACGTTGACCCGGATCCCGACGCCCACCGACGCGTCGACCTCGGTGCACGCGAGGTGGTTGCTGGTTCGGACCATGACACCGTGGACCGTCGGCGACGAAACTTATCCTGCCGGCGCACTGCTCGCTGCAGATTTCGACGAGTTCATGTCCGGCACAGCATCTTTGACGGTTCTGTTCGCCCCGGACGAGCATACTTCTCTACATCAGTACGCCTGGACCGAGAACTACCTGCTGTTGGTGACGCTGCAGGACGTACGAACGCAGTTGCACGTCCTGAACCCACGTGAAAAGGAGTGGGACGCCGGCACGATCGACGGGTTGTCGGACCTGACGTCCACCGAGATCGTCGGCACCGACGCCGAGGAGAACGGTGACGAGTTCTTCCTCTCTTCCTCCGGCTATCTCACTCCGGCGACGCTTTTGCTCGGCACGGTGGGAGCAGAACTCGAGATCCTCAAGCAGGCCCCGGCGTTCTTCGACGCCGACGGTATGACGGTGGAGCAGTTCTTCGCCCGCTCGGACGACGGAACGCAGATCCCTTACTTCGTCGTCCGCCGCGCCGATTCCGGGCCCGGTCCCACGCTCCTGTACGGCTACGGCGGCTTCGAGATCTCGATGACCCCCGGCTACAGCGGCGCAACCGGACGGGCGTGGCTCGAACGTGGTGGCACCTACGTCGTGGCCAACATCCGCGGCGGCGGCGAGTACGGGCCGTCCTGGCACACCCAGGTACTGCGCGCCGGACGCCATCTGGTGCACGAGGACTTCGCGGCTGTCGCACGCGATCTCGTCACCCGAGGCATCACCACCACCGATCGGTTGGCCGCGCAGGGCGGTAGCAACGGCGGCCTGCTGATGGGCATCATGGTGACGAAGTACCCGGAACTGTTCGGAGCGTTGGTATGTCAGGTCCCACTCCTGGACATGAAGCGATACCACCTGCTGCTCGCGGGCGCGTCCTGGGTGGCCGAGTACGGCGACCCGGACGACCCGGACGAGTGGGAGTTCATCTCGCAGTACTCCCCTTACCAGAACGTGGTGCCCGCGTCGGAGCGCCGGTACCCACCGATCTTGATCGCGACGTCGACGAGGGACGACCGCGTCCACCCCGGACACGCTCGCAAGATGGCCGCATCACTGGCCGAACTCGGCCACGACGTGAGCTACTACGAGAACATCGAAGGTGGACACGGCGGGGCGTCGGACAATGCGCAGTTGGCCTTCAAGACGGCGCTGACCTACGAGTTTCTGTGGCGACACCTAGGGGGAGACCGCTGATCACCCGGCGAGAGCGGCCTCGAACATCGGCCACGAGTTGTGCAGGTCGGTCTGCCAGTAACCCCACGAGTGGGTACCCCGGTCACGGAGCTCGAAATGAGCCGGAATGTCGAGCCGTTCGAGGGCGGTCTTCAAACGCCGAGTGCAGTCGCCGGTGGCCACCTCGATCGCACCGCCCACGACCATCTGGTTGAGCAGCACGAAGCCCGGTCCGTTGGGATTGGTGCCGTCCAGAGTGTCCGACGCCCCGGCCAGACCACTGCCGTTGGAGACGTACAGCGCTGTGCCACGCAGTCTTTCGGCATTGACCACAGCGTCGTTGCGAATCCAATCCGGGTCGTTGTCCGGTCCCCACATGTTCGCCACGTTCGCACCGAGCGCCATGGACACAACCGTCTTGACGTACGCCTTGCCCAACGCATCGGTCGTCGAAGCACAGCCGCTGTACGAGCCGACGGCCTTGTAGAGCCCCGGATTCCGAATCGCCAGATTCAGTACCGAGGTCGCCGCCATCGAGATACCGGCAATAGCATTGCGCCCATCGGTGTCCAGCAGGTCGTCGATGAGCGGGGGCAGTTCGTCCGCCAGGAACGTCGCCCACTTGTTGCGGCCGAGGACGGGATCGTCGTGCTGCCAGTCCGTGTAGTAGGAGTAGGCCCCACCCACCGGCGTCACCACGTTGACGTTCTTGTCGGCGAAGAAGGATACGACGTCGGTTTGGGTGTACCAGTCCATTCCGTCGGTTCCACCGCCCGCACCGTTGAGCAGGTACAGCGTGGGACTCGGCGCCGTCCGGTCGGGTGAGCGCAGAATCTCGAGGGGAATCGTTCGATCCATCGCCGCCGAGTGGACGAACGCGGTCATGGCCACGTCGTCGGTCGCCTCGGTGCGCACCACGTAGGACGATGTGGACGGAATCGACAGCGGGTCGATCGGCGTCGCGTTCGCGAGAGGGTGCACCACTGCCGTCATGCAGGCGGCTACACACAGAACGGCCAGTCTGCGCCCTGTGGACGACCGGACGACCCTCGTCCCACCCCTGCGTCGACGAATCGAATCCCCCACGCCGTTCATAGTCGTGCTCACTAACGTCGTCGAACAATTGTTGGTTCAAAAGCTTTCTACACCAAAACGAACCGAAAGTATGTAGAAATGACGAGTAGCGAGCGAAATACCGAAAGTTAATTCGAGTGAACTACTTGCGCATCCACTCGGCGACGAGGTCGGCCACCGCGGTGGGGTTACGGATCCAGCCGTTGTGACCGAGCGGCTCGTCCACGTGCTTCGAGGTGACGTCGGCACGAACGAGCTTGCGGACGAGGTTGTCCATGGAGCCGCGCGGTGCGAGGTCGTCACCTTCGATGGTCACCGCGAGCACCGGAAGCGTCAGCCGGCCCATGCGTTCCTCGTAGTCCATGTCCGCCCCCGCCGGCTCGATCGATCCGGTGCGCGCGAATCGGGACCAATCGTCGATCAGGACACGGGATTGACGACCGAAGCCGCCGATACCGATTCGGTCCCCCGGCCAGAATCCAGCGATGCTGCTGGTGATCGCCATGGCGGCCGCGCCCACGTACAGCGGAACGCCGCGGGTCGTGCCGAAGCCACGGTGATACGGCGACCCGGACGCCACCAGAATCAATCCGCCGAGCCTGCCACGGATACGGGCGGCGTACATCGACCCGAGCTGCCCACCCATGCTGTGACCGAGAAGGTAGGGCGTCGCCTCCGGGAACTGCTCCCGAACCACCTCGAAGATCGCCGGAAAATCGACCGACACCAATTCTTGGTAGCCGTACCGACTCGCCGAACTCGGTTTCGGGACACTGTCGCCCTGACCGCGTAGGTCGCCTATCGCGGCATGAAACCCACGCGCGACGAGCGCCTCGGCAAACAAGCGGTAGTAACCCCCGGGAATGCCGAGGCCGGGAAGAACGACGATCACAGGCGCATCGTCACGTCCTTCGCCGGGAAACAGTGACACCGGCACCGTCGAACCGTCGGGCATCTGAATCGGAACCGTCTGCATCGGCCCACCCTATGACGGAGCGGGCCTTCTATGACGGAGCGGGCTTTCGACTGCCCATCCCCCGAGGGGCTACCTCACCTGATGATCGGATGGGAGTTACCGGCCGCATCGACGACGTCGACTCAGATCGACCGAACCGCCGCCGAACAGTGCACTGTCTCAGGATATTTCGATCGAACGGATGACACCTCGAACGACGAGAGCCGGGTCCGACGGTACGTCGGGCCCGGCTCGAAGCCGTGGGTCAGGAAGCCATGAATCAGGTGGGGAGGCCGGGGACGTCGAGGGACGAGCCGGTACCTTCCGAGCTACCGAGAGCGAGCAGCTGCAGCAGGATTGTGAGCAATTCCATGAAAACTCCTTCGAGAGAGGGGGATTCGATGCCGCACAGCATCGTGAATCGTTGCAGGTTCGTCGGACGAGAGACTGCGGTCAGCCGTTCGGGCCTTCAGGCCCACGGCGCGGCGGTCGGCTAGTCCGAGGAAGAACTGATACCCGAGAAGAGCTGGAGGAGGATTGTGAAGAGGTCACCGAGTTCAGCGGACATGCGACAGACTCCTTGATAGAGGGGGATGTGCAGATCGAACGTGACGGTCGTCACTCGATTACCTCTGCAAGAAGATTTCTACCCGAACAGATAACGTTCTGTATACGCATTTGGAACTAAAAGTCGAAAATCTTAGTGAGCCATCACAAAACGGTCACGGTGCCGCCGATGCCGCGGCCGCCCCCCGACGGCGACCGCGGCACGTCACGCACTGTTTAAGCGGCGCTACCCGACGTCAGCACGCCGACGATCTGGTCGACGATCGCATCGACGATGCCGTCGTAGACGCCGGTGGCAATGTCGGAAATGAACTGCGCTGCTGAACCCATGGGATCTCCTGATGCTCGTGTGTACGTACAGCCGTAGGTGATACGACCTACCTCGTTCCTACCGCACACTCACCTCCGGTGCAGTACCCGGTACCAACTCGAGACCCCGAAGAGTCGGTACCGCAACGTTTTGCCGGAAAGCGCACCGCGTTCCGGTCGAAAACTATTCGCCGATCACGTCTTTCGCGCGACCTACGAGCAATGGGTCTGTTTCCCCGACTATTTCGGGGTCCTTGTTGGCGTAGTCGAATTTGTTGAGCACAAACCGCATCGCGTTGATGCGGGCGCGCTTCTTGTCGTTGCTCTTGACGACCGTCCACGGTGCGACGTCGGTGTCGGTAGCGCGAAAGTTCTCTTCCTTCGCAGCGGTGTACGCGTCCCACTTGTCCAGCGATGCAAGGTCCATGGGCGAGAGTTTCCACTGCCGCACCGGGTCCACCTGCCGAATGGCGAAGCGGGTGCGCTGCTCGTGCTGCGACACCGAGAACCAGAACTTGGTCAAGCTGATGCCCTCGTCCACGAGCATCTGCTCGAACAGTGGAGCCTGCCGAACGAACTGAGCGTGCTGCTCGTCGGTGCAGAAACCCATGACGCGCTCCACACCTGCCCGGTTGTACCAGGACCTGTCGAACATGACGATCTCGCCTGCAGCAGGCAGATGCGCGATGTACCGCTGGAAGTACCATTCCGTCGACTCACGGGCGGACGGCTTCTCCAGGGCGACGACACTGGCACCGCGGGGGTTCAGGTGCTCCATGAAACGCTTGATCGTGCCACCCTTACCGGCAGCATCACGGCCCTCGAAGATGATGACGTGACGTCGACCGGTCTCTTTGGTCCACATCTGCAGTTTGAGCAGTTCGATCTGCAGCAGGCGCTTCTCCAGGTCGTATTCCGCCCGGGTCATGCGCTCGTCGTACGGGTAGTTCTCCCGCCAGGTATCGACGACGTGCCCGTCGGGAACCGTCAGCAGGACGGGGTCGTCGTCATCGGAGTCGTCGACGGTGAAACCCGACGTATCGGCAAGATCCACGGCCGTGGTGACGTCGAGCAAGTCGCTCAGGTTGGTGCGCGAAGCCTCACCGTTGCGAAGATCGTTGGCGGTCATGTGCCGAAAGTTAGTGCTCCTCGGTGACCAATCCATGGCGATTCGGTGAACAGCCGACGCATCATCACATCGAGAGCGCTTCCGGTCCGCAAGGGGGACGGACCGGAAGCATCCGACACGTCCGACCGTAATCCTCGCCGAAGCCTCCGGTCCAGGGCTCGACCGGAAAAGTCGAGAATCTTGTTCGCGCTGCGCTTTCGGACCATCCGTTTATCGGGGTCGATATGGGTGAAACCCCCGATGTGCCGAAAGCCGTTGATGACGCAGACTTTTCATCATGACATTCGAGAGCGGTTCACCCAGAGAATTCACCCTGTCCAGTTCGCAGAAGATGATCGGAGGTGTGTGCGGCGGCATCGCCGAATATTTCGGCTGGGACGTCAATGTCGTCCGACTCGCCACCGTCGCCGGAGCGGTCCTGACCGGCGGTACCGTCGTGCTGATCTACCTTGCCGCCCTGATGCTGGTGCCGCGTCGCGCATGACAGCGCAGCCCGAACACGAGGAAGCCCCGGACCCGAACGAACCGGGCCGGGGCTTCGCGGCTAGCTGGCGCTGGAGATTCCCTCGGCGCTACCGGTGAACAGACCGGTGATCGCGTCGGAGATGCCTGCGGCGATGCCGTCGGTGATGATTCCGCCGAGGCCGCCGCCTTCGGTGCCGCCGCCGAGCAGACCGGTGATGAGATCGAGAAGCATGAGAATGGTTACCTTTCGAAGGCAGGACTGAGGCCCGGTCCGGACGTGTGACCAGGCGGGGTGAAACATAACGTTCCGCACACAACCTGGTCCACGGTTTCGGACAAAAAGGACCTACGGACTGTTTGACGACACGAAACCTACTCGTCGGAGCCGAATCTCATCGGCCGTCGTCACTTTCCTGTGATCAACCACCCGCACGGTGCCGCGAGTTCGTCGGCCGCGGCAGGACCCATCGAACCGGGTGCGTAACTCTGCACTGCGGGCGGGTCGTTCAGCAACGGCGCAGCCACGTCCCATACGTGCGCCAAACCGTCGGGCCGAGTGAACAGCGATCGGTCGCCGGCCAGCACGTCGAGAATCAGGCGCGCGTACGGGCTGAGCGGCTCGGCATCGGGCACCGACTCGAGCGGCAGCGCAAGGTGTCCGACGGACAGGTCGAAATCCGGACCCGGCTCCTTGACCGTCATGGCGATGTCGATGCTGCCGTCGCCGGAGAGGTCGAACGAGAGCACCGCGCCGTCCTCCGGCAGCTCACTCAGCGGACTGTCGGCCGGCTTGCGGAACACCAACGAGACGCGCTGTTCGCTGACACCCAGCATCTTTCCGGTGCGGAGCAGAAACGGAACCCCACGCCAGCGGTCGGTGTCGACCCACAACTTGGCTGCGACGAACGTGTCGACTTTCGAGTCCTCGTCGACGCCCTCGACGTCGCGGTAACCGTCGTATTGACCGAGGACCACTTCGGCTGTGTCCAGCGGCCGGAACTGGCCGATCACCGTCTCGCGAGCCGATTGCAGATCATCGGCCTTCAGCGATGCCGGCGGTTCCATCGCCACCTCGGCCGCGACCTGGAACAGGTGCGTGACGAGCATGTCCAGCACGGCACCGGTGGCGTCGTAGAACTCGGCACGGTCGTCGATGTCGAGCGTCTCGGGGACGTCGATCTGTACCTGCGCCACGTGCTCGGCGTTCCAGATGCCACTGATCATTCCGTTGGCGAACCGTGCCACGTGCAGGTTCTGTGTCGCTTCCTTACCGAGGAAGTGGTCGATTCGATAGACCTGCTTTTCGTCGACCACCTCGTGGACGGCCTTGTCGAGTTCCTCGAAGTTGCTCTGCGACGTGCCGAAGGGCTTTTCGTAGACCACCCGGGCACCGTCGGCGAGATCGTGTGCACCGAGGGCCTTCGTGTAATCGACGAAGGTGCTCGGCGGCAACGCGATGTAGTGCACCAACTGGGCGTCGTCGCCGATGTCCTTCTTCACCTCGGCCACGACCTCGGGCAGCTTGCCGGGATCGTCGACGGTGAAGCCGTTGCCCGCGAAGCGGATTCGCTCGGAGAATGCCGACCAATCGTCCTCGGCCACGTTCTCGACGAACTCGTCGAGAACGCTGCGGACATGATCGCGGAACTCGTCGTCGGACGAGTCCTTACGCCCGTTGCCGATCAGGACCCACTTCTCGGGCAGCAGGCCTTCGATGTGAAGTTGGTAGAACGACGGCAGGACCATTCGCTTCGCGAGGTCTCCGGTTGCGCCGAACAGGACGAATACAGTGGGTTGAGAGGACGCCATGACCTCCACTATGCACCGCACAGTTCGGGAGCGCACAGTGCTGACGAGGGAAGGGTGCACGATGACAAGATCACGGTTTCACGGTGAGATCTACGGGGTAGGCACAGCGTCGGGTGTGCGAATCGTCGTCGGGCATTGGACTCGATCGCCACTCGGCGAGTTCACCGACGTCATGATCCAATTCGCCGACGGTAGACGCCTGCTCGTCGCGCCCAACGAGGACGTTCGGGAGTTCGTCACCGCCACATACACCTTCGACGCCACCGAGATCGTGCCGGTGACATTCGCCGCTCAGCCCGACAACTGGCGGTCGGTGACAGCGGGTGATCTGTCCGTGAGAATCCGCGTTGCCGGACCCACCCTGCTCGGGCGCGCGCTGAGCCTCGTTCCCGACGCGGTGTCCACGGCGCCGTGGTTCTGCGCGATCAGCGACCCCATCGCCCGAGTGATACTGCGGGGAGTACGCACCCGCGGCAGCGCCGGAGGCGGCCGACGCGAGTACTACGGTGCGCGAGGGCAACACCGCGTCACCGACGTCTCGGCATCGTGGCAGGGCGAGGACCTCGGGACACTCACCCCGGTCACTCCCCCGGTGACCTTCGGCTTCGGCAGCACGCCCGCCGCACCGTCGGTCACCCTCATCACCACGACGATCGACGGTTAGACCACCGCCGCGCCGGACGCCCGCAGATCGTCGAGGGCCGCGGCCGAGGTCTCGGGCGCAACGCCCGCAACGAGGTCGGTGAGAACGCGGACGTCGAGCTTCTCGGTCACAGCGTCTTTCGCCGACGCCAGAACGCAGTAGTCGGTCGCAAGTCCGACGACGTCGATGGCCGTGACCTCGTTGGCGGCGAGTACCTCGGCCAGAGGTGTCCCGTCCTCGGTGACGCCCTCGAACGCGGAGTACGACGGCTTCCCCTGCCCCTTGTAGACGTGCACGTCGACCGAACCGGTCGCGTAGTCCGGGTGATACTCGGCTCCGACCGTGCCCGCCACACAGTGCACCGGCCAGGTGGTGACGAAATCCGGGGCGGCATCGGTAGCGAAGTGTCCGCCGTTGTCGCCCTCCGCATCGTGCCAATCGCGCGAGGACACCACGAGGTCGTACTCGTCGCCGTGACGCGCCAGGTACGCGCTGACCTTGCGAGCGACCTCCGCGCCGCCGGTCACCGCGAGCGCGCCGCCCTCGGTGAAATCGTTCTGCACATCCACTACCAACAGAGCACGTGTCATGGAGCCCAGTATCCTCGACGCGTGCGCATTTCGTCTCTGGTCACCTACCCCGTCAAGGGATGCGCAGGTGTCGCACTGAATTCGGCCTCGGTGAGTGCCACCGGGCTCGAACACGATCGGGCGTTCATGGTCGTCGACGACGACGGCGCTTTTCGCAGTCAGCGCAGCGATCCCGTTCTCGCGGTCGTTCGGTGCTCGATGACGGACGGGGCATTGACTCTCGAACACGCATCGGCAGGTTCGATGACCGTGTCTGTCGATCGGGACTCCGCGCCGCGCGACATCACGATGTTCCGCGCACCCATGCGAGGAATCGATCAGGGCGACGAGGTCGCCGCCTGGCTCACCGAGGTGATCGGAGAACCGTCGAGGCTGGTCGCCGCCCCACGCGGCCACGGCCGAGTCACCGATGGAATCTCACCCGGGTCAGCACAATTCGCCGACAGCGCCGCCGTGCACATCCTCTCGACCGCCACGCTGGCCGGTCTCAACTCCCGACTCGACATCGCACTGCCGATGGATCGATTTCGCCCCAACATCGTCGTCGACGGCTGGGAAGAACCGCATCGGGAAGACGAGGTTCGCGAGGTCGGGATCGGGTCCGCTCGCCTCGCGTACACCAAACTGGCCATCCGGTGTGCGGTGACGACGGTCGAGCAGACCACCGGTGAGCGGGGCGGCCCCGAACCCCTGCGCACCCTGGCCACCTATCGCCGCGCGCGGCAGAAGGGCGTGGCCTTCGGAGCGAAGTTCTCGGTGCTGCAGAACGGCACCGTGTCGATCGGTGACGAACTACACGTCGAGACCTGGGGCGCGTCGGAGCTCTAGCTCGAACGGCATGTGATTGGCCCAGCCGTTGCGCGCGCGCAGCGAAACCTGTTGCCCTGCTTGCACACTCACCGTTCTCCGGCCGGTGCCCAGCGCAGCGTTCGTGCCGCGGTACCGGATGAAGGCGGTGAGTTCGTGCCTACCCGGCTCGAGCGCATAGGTCGACGGCTCGGTCCACGACTGCCGATGCTCGACGCCGTCGATCGTGACGAACGGCCGTGCCAGCGTGCGCACCAGCGCCGCGTTCACCCAATGCGGAGCGAATTCGATCTCGATCAGGGCGACCATAGTTACCCAGAGTAACGGTATGGCTCAGGTGTGGTGCGCTGAGTGTCCACTATTCGGTTTCGCAGGCGGGTTTCCGCTTACGCGAAGGAATTGTGGACAATCACGTCACTTGCTCCGGTGACAATCAGCGCCGCCAACTGAATACGTGCCTGCCCCGCGCGCAGTTCCCGCGAGAACACTGCACCTGCATCGAGCAGATCGTGTCCACCTCCGCCGCCGCCGTACGTCGGTGAGGTCTCACCGAACGGCACCCGCGTCGTGACGACCACGTGCACCCCGGCCGCCACCGCCTCCTTCACTGCGTGCACGACTCCGGCATTGGTGTTGCCCGAGCCCAGCGCCTCGAGCACGATCCCCGACGCCCCGGCTTCACGGGCGGCGTCGATCTGCATACCGTCGGCACCGGGGTACAGGGCGACGATGTCGACCCGAATCCCGGCAACGGGCTTCCACTGCAGGGGTTTCGGCCGAGGAAGCGCCGCAGACCGAAACGCATCGAGCTCGGTGGTGTGCGTCTTGATGGCACCGCGGGCAGGCAGCACCCGTCCGCCGAAGGCGATCAGGACACCCTGCTCGGACTGCGCTGCCGCCACCGCTGCAGCGATATTGTTCGGACCGTCCGGATCGGGATGATCCGAGGTGCGCTGCGCACCGGTGAACACCACCGGACGCTCGTCGTCGTGGAACAGATCGACGTACAACGCCGACTCCTCCATCGTGTCGGTGCCGTGCAGCACCACCACTCCGACGCAGCCGTCCTCGGCCAGAGCGTCGGCCGTTGCCGTGCGAATGGTGTCGAGATCCGTGAAGTCCAGGGCGGAGCTGTCCTTCGACATCACCTCGCGCACTCGCACACCGTCGAGTTCGATCCCCGCGCCGGCAACCGGACGAGAGACCCCGTGCTCGTCTCGACTGCTGGCAATCGTCCCGCCGGTGGTCAACAAGGCGACATGCTCACTCACTGCGCGCCGCCACCTCTCGAATTCTGTTGCGGCACAGGTACCAACCGCCGATCAGCATCGGCGCGATGAGCAGGATCGACGCCACCGTCCAGGTTCCCACCGGTTTGTCGAAGGCCATCAGCACGAGTACACACGCCAGAAAGCCTAGCGTTGCGTATCCGGTGTACGGAGCACCGAACAGTCGGAATGCAGGTCGGGTGACCGCGCCGGTCTTGGACAGCGACCAGAACTTCAGCTGACACGCCACGATGACGGCCCAGGCGCTGATGATGCCGAGTGCAGCGAGGTTGAGCACGATCTCGAATGCCTGCGCCGGCACAACGGCGTTGAGGACGACGCCGAGCAATGTCACCACCGACGTCAGCGCGATGCCGCCGTACGGTACACCCGACTTGTTCATCCGTGCAGCGAATTTCGGCGCCGAGCCGGCGACGGCCATCGAATGCAGGATACGCCCGGTGGAGTACAGCCCGGCGTTGAGTGAGGACAGCGCCGCAGTGAGGACCACCAGATTCATGATCGCGTCGGCACCGTCGACGTCGATGGCTCCGAAGAACGTCACGAACGGACTCTCACCGGCCTGATAGGCGGTGTACGGCAACAGCAGTGACAGCAGCAGAACCGAGCCGACGTAGAACACGACGATGCGAACGATGACCGTGTTGATGGCCTTGGGGATGACCTTCTCCGGGTTCTGCGTCTCCCCGGCGGCTGTGCCGACCAGCTCGATCGAGGCGTAGGCGAACACGACGCCCTGGATCACGACGATCGCCGGCAACAGTCCGTTGGGGATGAGACCGCCGTTGTCGGTGAGGACGCTCAGACCCGGTTCCTGCCCGTCGATGGGCGTGCCGAAGATGACGTAATAGGTACCGATCGCCAAGAAAGTCACCAGCGCAACGACTTTGATGAGCGCGAACCAGAACTCCAGCTCGCCGAACACCTTGACCGACACCAGGTTCAAGCCGAGCACGAGCACCAAGCCTGCGAGCGCGAACACCCATTGGTCGACGTTGCCCAGTGGGGCCCAGTACTTCTTGAAGAAGTTCATGTACAGCGCGACGGCCGTGACGTCCACGACGGCCGTCATCGCCCAGTTCATCCAGTAGAGCCAGCCGGCGGCGAACGCGACCTTCTCCCCGAAGAACTCGCGGGAGTACGAGACGAACGATCCCGACGACGGCCGGTGCATCACCAGCTCGCCCAGTGCGCGCAGGATCAAGAACGCGAAGAAGCCGCACAGCGCGTACACGAGCACCAGGGCCGGCCCAGCGTCGTGCAGTCTGCCGCCGGCACCCATGAAGAGGCCCGTGCCGATAGCGCCGCCGATGGCGATCATCTGAATTTGGCGCGGGGCCAGCTCTTTTCGATACCCCAGGTCCTCTTCGCTGAAGGCCTGCTTCTGTGTCGGGTTCTCGGTGCTCATCGTGTCACCTCGTCGACGTCTCGGGAGCAACGGCATGCTCGGTGGGAGCCACCCGCAGGTTCGCGAGATGCTCGGGGCTCAGCAGTCGATCCAGCTCCTCGCGCGCCAGCAGGCCCTTTTCGAGTACGAGATCCACGACGTTGCGGCCACTGACCAGTGCTTCCTGCGCAATGGCAGTCGATTCCACGTATCCGAGGTAGGGGCTGAGCGCGGTGACCAGACCGATGGAGTTCTCCACGCGCTCACGCAGCAGGTCGACGTTGGCGGTGATGCCGTCGACACATCGATGCGCGACGGTGCGGCACGCGGCACTCAGATGCGCCATTCCGTCGGACAGGGATTTGACGATGATCGGCTCGAATGCGTTGAGCTGCAGCTGTCCTGCCTCGGCGGCCATCGTGATGGTGACGTCGTGGCCGATCACCTCGTAGGCAACCTGATTGAGTACCTCGGGGATGACGGGGTTCACCTTGCCGGGCATGATCGACGAACCCGCCTGCATCGGAGGCAGATTGATCTCGTTGAAGCCGGCGCGCGGTCCGGAGGACAGCAGCCGCAGATCGTTGCAGATCTTCGACAGCTTCACTGCGACTCGCTTGAGCACACCGGACAGGTGCACGAACTGCCCGACGTCCTGGGTGGCCTCGATGAGGTCCGTCGCGGTGACGAGCGGCAGGCCGGTGATGGTGCGCAGATGCGCTACGGCCGATTCGGTGTAGCCGGCGGGTGCATTGAGGCCGGTGCCGATTGCGGTGGCCCCGAGGTTGATCTCGTGGACCAGCAGTGCGGCTTCTTCCAGCCGTGAGCAGTCCTCGTCGATCATGATCGCGTAGGTGCCAAACTCCTGGCCGAGGGTCATCGGCACCGCATCCTGCAGCTGGGTGCGGCCCATCTTGACAACGGTGGCGAACTCGCTTGCTTTGCGGGAGAACGAGTCTCGCAACACCTTCATCGAGGCGATGAGCTCGTGCACGGCGAAGATGGTCGCGATGTTGACCGACGTCGGGTACACGTCGTTGGTGGACTGCGAGGCGTTCACGTGCTCGTTGGGGTGCAGCATGCTGTAATCGCCGTGCGAATGCCCGAGGATCTCCAGGGCGCGATTGGCGATGACCTCGTTGGCGTTCATGTTGGTCGAGGTGCCCGCGCCGCCCTGAATGACGTCGACGACGAACTCCTCGTGCCACTGACCGTCGAGGATCTCCTGGCACGCCGTGCGGATCGCTTCCCCGCGGGTGGCGTCGAGAATTCCGAGATCTTGATTGGCCGAGGCGGCCGCCCACTTCACCGCCGCGAGTCCGCGAACGAGGTGCGCGTTGGTGGAGATCGGGCGCCCGGTGATGGGGAAGTTCTCCAGGGCTCGCAGAGTGTGGATTCCCCAATACACGCTCGTCGGGATGTCACGTTCCCCGAGAAGATCCTTCTCGATACGGGTATCGGCCACAGTGCGCTCCTAGATGGGGGTGTCCAGCTGTCCGGCTGTCTGACAGGTATAGTGTGGCGCAGAACACCTCATCGGTCAACCCCACGCTAGGATCACGTTATGAACCTGTCGGACAGCTGGGCGGTCAGGCAGCCCACCACTGCGCGCATGAGCGCAGCCGAGGCGGTGTTCGCAGATCTACGCGCAGCTATCTCGTCGGGAGATCTCCCCGTCGGCCAGAAGTTGCCGTCCGAGGCGGCCCTTGCCGCCAGGCACAGCGTCAGCCGTTCCGTCATCCGCGAGGCTCTGCGCTCGTGCCATGCCCTCGGTCTGACCGAAACCAAGACGGGCCTCGGCACTTTTGTCGTCCGGGATCGGGTCGGCAGCGACCTCGACATAGGCAACTACGCCGCCCGTGAATTGATGGAGGCCCGCCCGCACGTCGAGATTCCCGCCGCCGGCTGGGCCGCGGAGCGTCGCACCGAGGAGGAGCTGACGGTGCTCGCCGGCCTGGCCGACGAGATGCGCTCCGAGGACGACCACGAGGCCTGGGTGCTGCTGGACGCGCAGTTCCATACCGCGATCGCGCGGGCGAGCAAGAACCGAGTGTTCGAGGCGATCATCGTCGACATCCGGGATGCGTTGACGCGGCAATCGGAGACGCTCAATCTCGTCGCCCACCGCCAGCAGCAGTCCAATGTGGAGCACGATGCGATCGTCGACGGCATCCGATCAGGCGAGTACGACGCGGCAGCACGCGCCATGACCGCGCATCTCGATGCGGTTCGGGGTGCAGTGGAGTCGCTCGCCGATCACCCATAACAGCCCGAGTAGCCCGTCCGACTAGGCTGCTTGCCGTGACGAAGGTATTGAACTCCCTCCCGGTCGGCGAACGAATCGGCATTGCATTCTCCGGCGGTCTCGACACCTCGGTGGCCGTGGCATGGATGCGCGAGCACGGCGCGATTCCGTACGCCTACACCGCAGACATCGGCCAGTACGACGAGCCGGATCTGTCCGATGTGCCCGAGCGCGGCCTGGCCTACGGGGCCGAGCAGGCGCGGCTCATCGACTGCCGTGAGCCGCTCGTCGAGGAGGGCCTGGCTGCGCTGACCTGCGGCGCATTCCACATTCGCTCGTCGCTGCAGACGTACTTCAACACCACCCCGCTCGGCCGTGCGGTGACCGGCACGATGCTGGTTCGCGCGATGGCCGAAGACGGCGTCTCGATCTGGGGCGACGGTTCGACGTACAAGGGCAACGACATCGAGCGGTTCTACCGCTACGGTCTGCTCGCCAATCCGCAGCTGCGCATCTACAAGCCCTGGCTCGACGAGGCGTTCGTCGCCGAGCTCGGCGGCCGCCACGAGATGTCGCAGTGGCTCACCCAGCGCACCCTCCCCTACCGAGATTCCGCCGAGAGGGCGTACTCCACCGACGCCAACATCTGGGGTGCCACCCACGAAGCGAAGAAGCTCGAGTACCTCGACACGTCCCTCGAGATCGTCAGCCCCATCATGGGCGTCAGGTTCTGGGACCCCGAGGTGGAGATCGCTCCCGAAGAGGTCACCGTCGAGTTCGAGCGCGGCCGCCCGGTGCGGATCAACGGCAAGAGCTTCGACAGCCCCGTCGACCTCGTCATGGAAGCCAACGCCATCGGCGGACGCCACGGCCTCGGCATGAGCGACCAGATCGAGAACCGCATCATCGAAGCCAAGAGCCGCGGCATCTACGAGGCCCCCGGAATGGCGTTGCTGCACATCACCTACGAGCGCCTCGTCAACGCCATCCACAACGAGGACACCGTCGCCTCGTACCACAACGAGGGCCGTCGACTCGGGCGCTTGCTGTACGAGGGACGCTGGTTCGACCCGCAGGCGCTGATGCTGCGCGAGGGTCTGCAGCGCTGGGTCGGCAACGTCGTCAGCGGCAGTGTGACGGTGCGTCTGCGCCGCGGCCAGGACTTCACCATCGTCGACACCCAGGGCACCAACTTCAGCTACCACCCCGAGAAGCTGTCGATGGAACGCAGCCAGGGCCAGGCGTTCTTCCCCGGCGACCGCATCGGCCAGCTGACGATGCGCAACCTCGATATCGCCGATTCCCGCAGCAAACTCGAGCAGTACGCCGCGCAGAATCAGCTCACGGCCTGGGGCGACCTGATCGGCGAACTGCCCGCAGGCGGAGCCGACGCCATCGCCGCGAGCAGCCCCGGGAGCTCCGTGGACTCCTCTGCACTCGACCACGCCGCCATCGAGTCCGGCACCGACTGATCGTTTTGAGCCGAACTCGAAGTTATGGACGGATTTCCGCTGATTTCCGTCCATAACTTCGAGTTCGGCTACTCCTCGGGCTCCGTCAAACCCTGATGCTCGTCGCGCTCAGCCCACTCGAGAAGCTCGTCGATGGCGAACACCGCATCGTCGATGCCGGCGTGCAGGTCACCCAGATCGGCGAATCTGGCGGGCACTGTGTAGATCGTGAATTCGCGCGGATCCACGCTCGCTACTTCGTCCCACAAGATCGGCGTCGACACCGTCGCCTGCTGATTTCCGCGAACCGAATACGCGCTGGCGATGGTGTGATCACGGGCATTCTGGTTGTAGTCCACGAACAGTTTCGCCGGGTCCCGATCCTTGCGCCACCACGTGGTGGTCACGTCCTCCGGTGCGCGACGCTCCACCTCACGCGCGAAAGCCAGTGCAGCCCTTCGCAAGTCCTTGAATCCGTAGGCCGGGTCGATCCGAACGTAGATGTGCAGGCCGTGACCTCCCGAGGTCTTGGGCCAGCCGACGGCACCGAGATCGCTCAGTACCTCCTGAACGACCCCGGCCACGCGTCGGACTCGGTCGAAGGAACAGTCGGGCATCGGATCGAGGTCGATGCGCCACTCGTCGGGCATTTCCACGTCGGCGCGGCGACTGTTCCACGGATGAAATTCGACGGTCGACATCTGCACGGCCCAGGCCACGTGCGCCAGTTCCGTCACACACAGCTCGTCCGCGGTGCGGTTGTAGCGGGGAAACGTCACCTGTACCGTCTCGAGCCACGGCGGCGCGCCGTTGGGCACGCGCTTCTGGTGCACCTTGTCGCCGGCCAGGCCCTTGGGAAAGCGGTGCATCATGCACGGGCGTTCCCGTAGCGCGCGCACGATGCCGTCGCCGACGCTCAGGTAGTAGTTCACCAGGTCCAACTTCGTGGCACCGCTCTTGGGGAAATACACCCGATCGGGATTGGAGATGCGAACGATGCGGTCACCGACCGGTAACTCGATCGACGGTGAGCTACTGGCCATGAGATCGAGGGTATGCGATCAAGAACGCAGCGTGATGCCGTAACGGTCTCTTTTGCGGTAGATGGTCGCGCGGCTCATGCCCAGCTCCTCCGCCGCCTCGCTCATCGTGATGCCGGGGCGCGTGAGCACGCGGATCATCTCGTCGCGCTCGAACGTCTCTATGCGGGTGAGCCGATGGGTGGTGTGTGAGAGCACCTCCGGCGGAAGGTGTTCGACGCCGATGACATCGGCTCGAATCGCGGCGTGGTGCATCACCGTCGCCACTTCCGCCACGTTGCCCGGCCAGGCATATTCACGTAATGCCCGCTGGGCCGCGCCGGTCAGCGTGACTGCCCGGCCGCGCACCCGGCCCGCCAGGTGCAGTGCGAGCGGCGCGATATCGTCGGGCCGATGCCGAAGTGCAGGCAATTCGACGACCGTGCGCAGCAATCCGGCCAGTGCATGCGGCACGTCGTCGTAGTTCGATGCCGTCACGGTCACCGGTACGCCTGCTCCCGCGCGGCGCAGTAGCTCGGCCAACGTATCCGCCGCGCGGGCGGGCAGCCTGTCGACGTCACGGATGACCACGGCAGTATCGGGTTTCGGCAATTCGGGAGTCCACAGGTCGAGCCAAGCTTCGGCGTCACGGGCAGCGGGTGCACCGGCACTGAGGATCCGGCCACGGGGCCGCGATGCCCGTAGCGCTCGGGCCAGGACGGTGGCTCGACCCGATCCTGCCTCGCCGACCATCAATACCGAACCATGATCGGCCAGAGCCGATCTCGCGGCGCCGAACGCGCTGCGCCACGCCGGCGAGAGGTCGTCGACGATGCCGGATCCCGCTCCGCTGTGCGCGGTCTCGACCCGGAACACCTCACCGCGCGGAGCCGGCCGAGGCTGCTGGCCCTGCGACCGTGCGAGCATCATGGCCGAGGTGTTCCCGGCCGCCGATTGAGCAAGGGCCAGAAGCAGATCCGACGACGACTGCGACCACGTCGTGAGGTTGACGCACCCCTCGACCCGGCCGGTCAGTGGATCGAGCACCGGAGCGGCCGCACACGTGTACCCGGCCAGCGACAGTGAATAGTGTTCGTCGGCTCTGACCACCGCGGGCACCCGATCCGCGAGCGCCAGCGCGAGTCCGTTGGTCCCCGTCTGATCCTCGGCATACGAGAACCCGGGTGCCAGATGGACGCGATCGAGGGCGGCGAGCAACTCACGGTCGGCACTCACCCGATCCAGCACGAGGCCATCGGCATCGGTCAGCATCATCGATACCGGCTCGTTCGCCAACGTGTCACGCAGGCCGTCGAGCACTTCCCGGCCGCACCGGTAGAACAGGGATTCACCGTCGTAGGTTCCCGAGAAGACGGGAGCAACCTCGTCCAGCGAGACGCCGTACCGCTGACTGCGGTGCCAGGACGCGAGAAGACGGTGTGAGACGGCAGCGAGGGGCTCCGAGTGGAGTCGGGCTCGCGCGAGACCCTCCGATTCAGCCATGTGACCCACGTTACATTCGCAAGTCGCAATACCGATCTGTCGATCGTCTCGAATTGAGACAACGAGAGGTCCTGGAGGCGGCCTCACCGCCTTACCGTCGTGCACAGACAAACGTGACCCACGTCACGAACCGCACTTCGGGAGGCTCACGCATGTACACGAAAAACGGCGAAAACTTCTTCATCGTCGACGCCCACATCGCCTTGTGGGACGCGCGGCAGGAGAACCAACGCAACATCCATGGCAAGCAGTTCATCGACTGTTTCTACGACTATCACCGCAACCTCTCGCCCGAGAGCGAGCTGTGGACGTACGACGAGTACCTCTACCAGGGTGGCGAGCGGCTGATGCACGACCTGTTCGACATCGGATACGTCGACCACGCGATCTTCCAGCCGGCGCACCTCGGGGAGTTCTACAAGACCGGGTTCGGGCAGACGGAGGAAGCGTCGGCACTTGCCGCCGCACACCCGGACAAACTGACCTACAACCATCACTTCGACCCCCGCAACGGTGAGCGTGGCCTCGACCAACTGCGTGCCGACGCGGAACGCTTCGGACTGAAGGGCGTCAAGCTCTACACAGCCGAGTGGCACGGCGACTCCCGCGGCTACAAGCTCGACGACGACTGGACGCGGCGCTACCTCGAAGTGTGCCGCGAGGTCGGCATCAAGAACATCCACGTGCACAAGGGGCCGACCATCCGCCCGCTCGATCGCGATGCATTCGACGTCGCCGATGTCGATCACGTGGCCACCGACTTCACCGATCTGAACTTCGTCGTCGAACACTGCGGACTGCCCCGGCTCGAGGATTTCTGCTGGATCGCCACCCAGGAGCCCAACGTGTACGCCGGCCTCGCCGTGGCCATTCCGTTCATGCACACGCGCCCGAAGTACTTCGGTCAGATCATGGGTGAACTGCTGTACTGGCTCGGCGAGGACCGCATCTTCTTCTCTTCCGACTACGCGCTGTGGACACCCAAGTGGCTGGTCGAAGGATTCGTCGACTTCCAGATCCACGAGTCCCTCGACGAATACGCACCCATCACGCTCGAGCAGAAGAAGAAGGTGCTCGGACTCAACGCCGCCAAGCTCTACGACATCCCGGTGCCCGCCGAGCTGCAGCTGCCCGACGCCGACGAGACCGAGACCGGTCCTCGTCAGCCCGAACGCGCCGACCTCGCGGCGGTGTGACATGACGACCGCTACGACTACCAGGAAGGACGAGGCCTACGCCGCCCTCGGTGTCGTCCTGGATCCTGAATTGGACGAGCCCATCACCGATCTCGGCTTCGTGCGATCCCTCGAGGTCGACGACGGCACGGTGCACGTTCATCTTCGACTGCCGACGTCGTTCTGTTCGCCGAACTTCGCGTATCTGATGGCGGGAGACTCCAAGGACGTGCTGACGGCGTTGCCGTGGACCGAGCGCGTTCTCGTCGAACTGGACGATCACCACGACTCGGACAAGATCAACGCCGGCCTCGCCGCCGACGCAGGTTACCGAGGCACGTTCGGGCACGAGGCCGAGGAGGACCTCGAGGAATTACGAGCGACGTTCCGCCGCAAGGCCTATGTGGCGGCGATGGAACGCTCGCTCATGGCATGGTTGCGCGCCAATCCAGACTCGACCGAAAACGACTTGGCCGCAGTGGTTCTCGGAGATCTTCCGGATGATCGCACCTCGACCGCGCTGCTTCGCCGACGCGAGGCACTCGGCCTCAGGGTCGATCCGGCCGCTCCAGCTCTGGTCGATCACGCGGGCCGTCCACACACCGGAGATCTGACGATGGTGATGCGGCGCGCCCGCGCCACCCGCGTCTCGATCGACGGCAACGCGCACTTCTGTCGCGGACTGCTGCAGACCCGCTACCCGGGGTCGGAGGAGCAGCAAATACCTCGGATGGAAGGCGCGTTCATCCCCCTCACCACCCTCACCGTCCAGCACAGCACTACACAGGAGCAGTCACGATGAGCACGATGCGCGCAGTCCAGGTGGTCGGGTACCACAGGAATCTGGAGATGACCGAGGTTCCGATTCCGGAAGTACAGGGCCCACTCGACGTCATCGTCAAGATCGGCGGGGCCGGCGTGTGCCGCACCGATCTGCACATCCTCGAAGGCCAATGGGCCGAAAAGTCCGGCGTCACACTGCCGTACACGATCGGGCACGAGAACGCCGGGTGGGTCCATGCCGTCGGCTCGGCGGTCACCAACGTGCGCGAGGGCGACAAGGTGATCCTGCATCCGCTGGTGACATGCGGGTTGTGCCGCGCCTGCCGGTCCGGAGACGACGTCCATTGCGAGACGAGTGATTTCCCCGGCATCGACACCAACGGCGGGTACGCGGATTATCTGCGGACCAACGCCAGGACAGTCGTGAAGATCGACGATTCACTCGAACCGTCTGCCGTCGCCGCGCTGGCCGATGCCGGTCTGACGGCGTACCACGCGGCGGCGAAGGCGGCCAGGCGTCTGACGCCGAGAGACAAGTGCGTCGTCATCGGAGCAGGCGGTTTGGGCCACATCGGCATTCAGGTACTCGAGGCGCTGTCCCCGGCCGAGTTGATCGTCATCGACCGCAATGCCGATGCCGTGAAGCTGGCGCTCACCCTGGGCGCAGATCACGCGGTGGTCGCCGACGGTACCCAGGTCGATCAGGTCATGGAACTCACCGGCGGATTCGGTGCCGAGGTGGTACTCGACTTCGTCGGCGAAAATGGCTCCACCGCAGAGGGATTGGCGATGACCAGACGGGCCGGTGACTATCACGTGATCGGCTACGGCGAGAACGTCGACGTGCCGACCATCGACCTGGTCTCGGCGGAGAAGAACATCGTCGGCAATCTCGTCGGGTCCTACAACGACCTGTGCGATCTGATGTCCCTCGCCGCACGCGGTGCCGTGAATCTGCACACGCAGACCTACTCGTTGGACGACTTCCAGAGCGCCATCGACGACCTCGACAACGGACGGGTTCGCGGCCGCGCGATTCTCGTACCGTGAAACCGGGTAGTACCAAAAGCCGTCACCACAACTACCGTCACATCGAACACAGGGAGCAACGTTGATCTTCATCACCGCCAAGTTCAAGGTCAAGCCCGAGCACGCCGACAACTGGCCCGAGATCTCACGCGATTTCACCGAAGCGTGCCAAGCCGAAGAAGGATGCCTCTGGTACTTCTGGTCGCGCACCCTCGACGACCCCACCGAGTACGTCCTGGTGGAGGCCTTCAAGGATCCCGATGCCGGTGCGACGCACGTGAACTCGGATCACTTCAAGCAGGCGCAGAAGGACCTCCCGCCGTACCTGCAGGAGACGCCGAAGATCATCAGCCAAGAGGTGGACGGCACCGACTGGAACGAACTGGGCGAGCTCGCGGTCGACTAGTCCCTTTCGCGATCCCGGACCACCTGGCCCAGCGTCACGATGGCGTCGGCGAACTGCCCGGGCAACTCCTGAGGCGGGTTGTGGCCGCAATCGACCTGACGAACATCGATCAGATCGGTGAAGTGCGCCGCGTGGTCCGGGCTGCCGTACAGCGAGGCAACGGTGTCCTCGGTCGGATCGATCACGACCGTGGGCACCGTGATCCTCGGTTGCCGCGTCAGCAACTCCTGCGTTTCTGCATAGGCCGCATCCCCGGCCTCGATGCCGTATCGGTGACGGTAGGAATGCACGGACACGTCCACGAAGTCGGGGTTGTCGAACGACGGTGCGGTGGCCGCGAATTCGGAATCGCCGAACCTCCAGGTCGGCGACCAATCCGTCCACAGTGTCTGCGCGATCTCGGTGCGGTAGGCCGCGAGCCCGGCGCGGCCCCGCTCGGAGTGCAGGTAGTACTGATACCAGTACCGCTTCTCGAGGTGCGGCAGCACGGGCGTGGATACGGCCGCGGCGATGTTCTGCACCAGATATCCGGACACGCTCACCAGGCCCGACACCAACTCGGGCCACAGCGCGGCGACGACGCACGCCGCTCGCCCGCCCCAGTCGTAGCCGGCGACGATGGGTTGGTCCAGCTCCAGCGCGAGGATCAACTCGCGCAGGTCGTGGCCGATCGCGGCCTGCTCACCGGAGCGCATCGTGTCCGCGTCGACGAACCGGGTGGGTCCGAAGCCGCGTAGGTACGGCACCACCACGTCGTAACCGGATTCGGCGAGCAGCCTGCCGACGTCGTCGTAACCGCGCGGGTCGTACGGAAACCCGTGCATCAGCACCACCGAACGACCGGACGGGTCACCGACGCGGTCGTAGGCCACATCCAGCACCCCTGCACGAATCATCATGGGTCCATGCTCGCATTGCGGGGTGCGCCGAGATTCAGCTACTCAAAACAGCCTGCATACCGGGAGCGAGGACATCGGACAGGTCGGTCCACGGCACGGTGATCGTGACGAGGCCGATGCTGTAGGAACCCACCTGGTAGTCCCCGAAGTGAATCTTCATTCCCTCCGGCGATGCGGTCCAGTTCGCGAAGTTGGCCACCGTCGGCTCGATACCCGAGCGCTCGAAACTCTCGCCTGCGCGGGTGGTCGGAAGAATTGCCGCTGCTCGGTCCGACAGCCGGGCCAGGCCTGCGTCGAGATCGGTGAAAGCATCACCGAGGGAGATCGGCTGTGCGGTGTCGGCGTCGATCGTCACGGTCGCAATCAGTGAATTACCGTGCGCTCCTGGCGGCACGGCGATCCAACCGGTGATCTGTTCGGCACTGATCACGCGCCGCCCGACGTAGGTCGTACCCGTCGAGTAGCCGTCGCTGAGGACGAAGTCGTTCCCGTAGTCACCATCGATCTGATCCTGGAGCGCGGCGCGCATCGACTCGTTGAACTCCGCCGTCACGGCGGGATTCCCGCCACTGAGCTGCGGAATCGCGACGTCGTAGGTCGCACGCACGGTTGATCCGGTGACTCGAGTGCTGCCGACGACGTACGGCTCGGCGGCACTCGAGGTAGTGGTCGGCGTCGTGGACGTCGGCTCGGCTCGCTCGGTGGTGACCGTGACTTCCGTAGTCGTCGGTGCCGACGCCGGCGTGGCGGTTCCCGAGGTGGAGCAGCCCGCCACGGCCGCGGTCACAGCCACTGCGGCGACCATCGAGCGAATACGAGTCATGACCGACCCTAACCACTGCGCGGTGTCGCACTCAATGGGAAACAACTGCGGAGCACCGACTCCGCAGCTAGCGTCGAACCGTCCGGTTCGTGTCGACCGGCCACGTTTCGGAGGGAGTTCGATGAGAACGACGAGCATCATCACCAATCTGCGGGTTCCGAACGTCGACGCGGCAAAATCGTTCTACGCCGAGTTCCTCGGTCTGGCGTCCGAGGAGTTCGACATGGGGTGGGTCGCGCGGCTGACGTCGCCCGATCGTCCGGTCAGCGTTCAGCTGGTCACCCGTGACGAAAGCGCACCGGAGGATTCGGTGATGTCGGTGCACACCGACGATGTCGACGGCGCGTACGCCGAAGCGCAGAAGCTCGGCTACGAGATCGTGCATCCACTGACAACCGAGCCGTGGGGTGTGCGCCGCTTCTTCGTGCGCGCTCCCGACGGCAACGTCATCAATATCGCGTATCACCGGGACTGACGAGTACGCACGAAAAAGCCCGACCCCCTCGAAAGGGAGTCGGGCTTCTTCAGCGAGGGGCTGGACTCAGAAGTCCATGCCGCCCATGCCACCGGTCGGATCGCCGGCGGGCGCTCCGGCCTTTTCGGGCTTGTCGGCGACGACGGCCTCGGTGGTGAGGAACAGAGCCGCGATGGACGCTGCGTTCTGCAGTGCCGAGCGGGTGACCTTGACCGGGTCGTTGATGCCTGCAGCGAGCAGGTCCTCGTACTCGTTGGTCGCGGCGTTGAGGCCGTGACCGGCGGGCAGGTTGGCAACCTTGTCCGCAACGACGCCGGGCTCGAGGCCTGCGTTGAATGCGATCTGCTTGAGCGGAGCGGACAGCGCGACGCGAACGATGTTCACGCCGGTTGCCTCGTCACCGTCGAGCTTGAGGTTGTCGAGTGCGGGCGCTGCCTGGAGCAGTGCCACGCCGCCACCGGCGACGATGCCTTCTTCGACGGCTGCCTTGGCGTTGCGCACGGCATCTTCGATGCGGTGCTTGCGCTCCTTGAGCTCGACCTCGGTTGCGGCTCCGGCCTTGATGACTGCAACGCCGCCGGCCAGCTTGGCCAGGCGCTCCTGCAGCTTCTCGCGGTCGTAGTCGGAATCGGAGTTCTCGATCTCGGCGCGGATCTGGTTGACGCGACCGGCGATGGCGTCGGAATCTCCCGAGCCCTCGACGATGGTGGTCTCGTCCTTGGTGATGACGACCTTGCGTGCCTGACCGAGCAGCTCGAGTCCGGCGGTCTCCAGGGAGAGGCCGACCTCTTCGCTGATGACCTCGCCGCCCGTGAGGATGGCGATGTCGGCGAGCTGCGCCTTGCGACGGTCACCGAATCCGGGAGCCTTGACGGCGACGGACTTGAAGGTGCCACGGATCTTGTTCACCACGAGGGTGGAGAGAGCTTCGCCCTCGACGTCCTCGGCGATGATGACGAGCGGCTTGCCGGACTGGATGACCTTCTCCAGCAGGGGCAGCAGGTCCTTGACGGTGCTGATCTTGGAGCTGACGAGCAGGATGTACGCGTCTTCGAGGACGGCTTCCTGACGCTCTGCATCGGTGGCGAAGTACGCCGAGATGTAGCCCTTGTCGAAGCGCATGCCCTCGGTGAGCTCGAGCTGCAGGCCGAAGGTGTTGGACTCCTCGACCGTGATGACGCCTTCCTTGCCGACCTTGTCCATTGCCTCGGCGATGAGCTCGCCGATGGACGGGTCGCCTGCGGAGATGCCAGCGGTAGCAGCGATCTGCTCCTTGGTGTCGATCTCCTTGGCGGACGCGAGCAGAGCCTCGGTGACGGCTGCAACAGCCTTCTCGATGCCGCGCTTGAGGCCGAGCGGGTTCGCGCCGGCTGCGACGTTGCGCAGGCCTTCACGGACGAGTGCCTGGGCGAGAACGGTAGCGGTGGTGGTGCCGTCGCCTGCGACGTCGTCGGTCTTCTTGGCGACCTCCTTGACGAGCTCGGCACCGATCTTCTCGTAGGGATCTTCGAGCTCGATCTCCTTGGCGATGGAAACACCATCGTTGGTGATCGTGGGAGCTCCCCACTTCTTCTCGAGTACGACGTTGCGACCCTTGGGGCCCAACGTCACCTTTACTGCGTCGGCGAGGGCATTGAGGCCTCGCTCGAGGCCACGGCGTGCCTCTTCGTCGAACGCGATGATCTTGGCCATTGCGAAGTGATCCTCCGGATTGGGGGTGACACATTGCTGGCCGAGCTCGGTGCCCGCGACGGACGACCAGGGGTGTCGTTGATTCCCCGGCCTCACCGTGTCCCGACCTGGCACTCACGTGTCGAGAGTGCCAACTGCATTTCTAGCACTCGACCATGGCGAGTGCAAGGTCGTCCGCCTCGAGCGAACCACCACCGCCCCCGTGCCCGACGCCACCGCGCGACGCAGGTCTCGAGCAGATGCTCAGCCGAGCTGCCATTCGTCACACACTGTTCACACCCGTACGCGTTGTTAACATCCGAATACTGTGCATCGAACCCTCGGCGCTAATACCGTTGAGCGACAACAGCTTCGACGCCACAAAATTCGGACAAAACCCTACAAATCCGACAGTAAGGATCGAAACATGTCCGATACGGTCGACACCTCGTACGACAACTCGGCGATGGACCACGAGGAAGAGGGCTACCACAAGGGCCTCAAACCTCGGCAGTTGCAGATGATCGCGATCGGTGGCGCAATCGGCACCGGCCTGTTCCTCGGCGCGGGCGGACGCCTGGCCAGCGCCGGGCCCGGCCTCTTCCTCGCCTACGCACTCTGTGGAATCTTCGTCTTCTTCATTCTGCGTGCCCTCGGCGAGCTGGTGCTGCACCGTCCTTCGTCGGGCAGTTTCGTCTCCTACGCGCGTGAGTTCTTCGGCGAGAAAGCCGCTTTCGTCGCCGGGTGGATGTACTTCCTGAACTGGGCGATGACGGCCATAGTCGACGTCACGGCCATCGCGACGTACATGCACTACTGGGGCAGTTTCGAGGTGATCCCGCAGTGGGTCATCGCATTGATCGCTCTGGTCATCGTCATGAGCTTGAATCTCGTGTCGGTCAAGTGGTTCGGCGAGATGGAATTCTGGGCGGCCATCATCAAGGTCATCGCCTTGGTGACCTTCCTGATCGTGGGCGTCGTGTTCCTCGCGGGCCGGATTCCCGTCGGTACCCAGATGCCGGGCATCAGTCTCATCACCGACAACGGCGGGTTGTTCCCGTCGGGCGCGTGGCCTCTGGTCATCGTCATCTCCGGCGTCGTGTTCGCTTACGCCGCAGTCGAATTGGTGGGCACTGCCGCGGGTGAGACCGAGAACCCGGAGAAGATCATGCCGCGGGCGATCAACTCGGTCATCGCACGTATCGCACTGTTCTACGTCGGCTCGCTCGTACTGCTCGCACTGCTGATGCCGTACACCGCATACCAGTCCGGTACCTCACCGTTCGTGACGTTCTTCTCGAGCATCGGCCTCGGCGGCGCGGGCACCATCATGAACATCGTGGTGCTCACGGCGGCACTGTCTTCCCTGAACGCCGGCCTGTACTCGACCGGCCGCATCCTGCGGTCGATGGCGATGAACGGCAGCGCGCCGGAGTTCACCAAGAAGATGACCAAGGGCGGAGTGCCGTTCGGCGGCATTCTGCTCACCTGCTTCATCACCTTGTTCGGAGTCGCCCTCAACGCGATCGCCCCCGGCGAAGCGTTCGAGATCGTGCTCAACATGTCTGCACTGGGCATCATCGCCAGCTGGGCAACCATCGTCCTGTGCCAGATCCAGCTGTACCGCTGGTCCAAGAAGGGCATCGTGGAGCGGCCCAAGTTCCGCCTCTTCGGCGCGCCGTACACCAGCTACGCCACGCTGGTGTTCCTGTTCGGCGTGCTGGTACTGATGGCCTTCGACGCGCCTATCGGGTCGTGGACCATCGCCACCCTGGTGGTCATCATTCCCGCCCTGATCGGTGGCTGGTACTTGGTACGCACCAAGGTGCTCACGGTCGCCGAGGAACGCTTGGGCTACACCGGTCAGTACCCGGTGGTGGCGAATCGTCCGACCGAACCGGAGGAGTGACCCTTACACACCCCGAGGAACAGGGCCCCGCATCGACTCGACGCGGGGCCCTGCTTCACGCACGGGCCTGTGTCGTCAGGAGAACCTGAGCCATCTCGATCGAGTGAAGGGCGAACGCCGCACGGGCGGCTCCGGAACCCCGGCCTTCACTGCTGCCGCTACAGCGTCGCTGAGTTCCACACAGGTCTCGAAACGATCGGCGGGGTCCTTGGCCAACGCGCGTGCGACCACCGCGTCGAGACCCCGCGGTAGTGATCTCCGACGCCGCGTCACCGCGGGCGGCTCGGCCGACAGATGGGCTGCGGTGATCGCGAGTGGCGTGGCCAAGGGGTACGGCGTTCGCCCGGTGAGTAATTCGACCAGAGTCGCCCCCAATGCGTAGACGTCGGTCTGCGCGCTCAGCACTTCCCCGCGGAGCAGTTCCGGTGCCGCGTAGTGGATGGACGCCAGCACCGTTCCGCCGACGACCAACGGCGTCGAGTCGTCGACCAGACGCGCAATTCCCCAGTCGGACAACAACACCTGCTCGTAGCCGTCCACCCGCTCGGTGGAGATGAGGATGTTCGACGGCTTGACGTCCCGGTGCAGGACGCCGTTCGAGTGGGCGTAGTCGAGCCCCTTGGCCACCTCGGCGACGATGCGCGCCACCCGGGAGACGTCGAGCGCGATCTGACCGCGAGCGACCAGCCGCGCCGCGCTGTACCCGTCGACGTAGTGCATCGACATCCACAGCTGGTGCTCGAACTCACCGTGTTCGTGCACCGACACGATGTTCGGATGCACCAACAGCGCGGCAACGGTGGCCTCGGTCCGAAACTTGGTGCGTAGTCGCGGTGACCGCGATGCGTCACGATCGAGAACCTTCAGCGCTTCGAGCCGATCGTGTCCGCGACCGAGGACCAGGTACACCTCACTCATGCCGCCGACCCCCAGGCGACGCTGCACTCGAAAGCCCGCGAACTCGGTGCCCGGCTGCAACCGACCGGCAGTCACGGAATCACCTGCGCAACAGCACTACTCGCGGCACATCGACTCCCACGAAGGACGACCGGGCGAGACCGCAACATCGACAGAACTGTAGTCCGTTCGGGTGTTCGCGGCGACTCGGCAGACTGTCGACGCGGGCTTGTCTCCCCTGCTCACCGGCTCCGTCACGTTTCGCCGCCCGCGCCGACGTCGTTTATGGTGATTACCGGTACTTGACCAAAACAAGGGAAAAAGAACGGCAAACCGATAGTGGTCAGCCGATCACCTCGACTCGAGTTGTAAGGAAGTCAAGTAAGTGAAAGCAGTAAAAGAAGCGTGGGGCGGCCTGCTCAAGCCGGTCTTCGTCCCCGCATCTATCGTCATTTTTGTCATGATCGCCTTCTCGGTGATCTACGCCGGCACTGCTGCCGACGCATTCGACAATCTCAACAACGCCATCACCAGCGGAGTCGGCTGGTGGTACATCCTGGCCACCACCGGCTTCGTGCTGTTCGCGCTGTACTGCGGTCTGAGCAAAGTCGGCAACATCCGCCTCGGACGTGACGACGAGAAGCCCGAATTCGGCGTCCTGTCCTGGTTCGCGATGTTGTTCAGCGCCGGCATGGGCATCGGCCTGGTGTTCTACGGCGTCGCCGAACCTCTTTCGCACTACGTCACACCACCCGAAGCCGGCGGCGTTACCGGCAGCACCGACCCGGCCGCCCGTCAGGCCATGGAGCTGACCCTGTTCCACTGGGGTCTGCACGCCTGGGCCATCTACGTGGTGGTCGGCCTCGGGCTGGCCTACATGACCTACCGCAAGGGACGCCCGCTGTCCGTGCGTTGGCTGCTCGAGCCGCTTCTGGGGCGCAAGCGCATCGAGGGCGGAATCGGCCATGCGATCGACGCCGTCGCCATCATCGGCACGTTGTTCGGCGTTGCCACCTCGCTCGGATTCGGTGTGCAACAGATCTCGGCCGGCCTCGAGTACCTGGGTTGGGTCGATACCAACAACTGGGTGACGGTCATCATCATCGCCGGAGTCACCGGTCTCGCGACGTTCTCCGTCGTGTCCGGCGTCTCACGCGGTCTCAAATGGCTCTCCAACATCAACATGGCAATGGCCGCGGCTCTGGCAGTCTTCGTTCTGATTGCCGGACCGAGCCTGTTTCTCATGCAGTCGTGGGTGCAGAACCTCGGCGGCTACATCCAGGCGTTGCCCGAGTTGATGCTGCGCACATCACCGTTCTCCGACGACGGCTGGACCGGCGACTGGACCATCTTCTACTGGGGCTGGTGGATGAGCTGGGCACCGTTCGTCGGCATGTTCATCGCACGCATCTCACGCGGCCGCACCATCCGTGAATTCGTGTTCGGAGTACTGCTGGCACCGACGATCATCGGATCGTTGTGGTTCACGATCTTCGGTGATGCCGGCATCCTGCGTCAGCGCGAGAACGGCGACCTGTTGGTCGACGGTGCCGTCGACACCAACACGAGCCTGTTTCAGCTGCTCGACACGTTGCCGTTGGCCACGATCAGCAGCGTGCTGGCGATCTTCGTCATCGTGTTCTTCTTCGTGACGTCCTCCGACTCCGGCTCGCTGGTCATCGACATCCTCTCCACTGGCGGCGATCTAGAGCCCCCGAAGATCACCCGCGTGTACTGGTCGATTCTCGAAGGCGTGGCAGCGACGGTTCTGCTCCTCATCGGCGGAACAGGATCGTTGACGGCCTTGCAAACGATGTCGATAGCCACGGCCGTGCCGTTCTCGATCATTCTGGTGCTCGCGTGCGTGTCGATGCTCAAGGCCTTCCGCTACGACGTCGCCACCACCCCGCGGTACGTGCGCGTGACCACTACGCCGGAGGTCGCGGACAGCGAACAGGACCCAGCTCGGTCGACTCCGCGCAAGAGGGCGTCGGCAGGCATCTCGAGCACGTTCTCAGGCCTGACAGCGTCACGGGAGGGACTCACTTCGCCCGGTCGCACCGGGACCGTCGTGCTCGCGGTGCACGAGGTGTCCACCGAACAGCTCGAGGTTCATCCCGAGACCGGAGCCGTCGAATACTCGAGTGACAACGCTCCCGTCGATCCGCTGGGCGGCGAAGTGTTCGACACTCAGGAGTTCGCCGACTCGGCCGAGGGACAGAAAGACAGCAACCACCCCGGCTGACCGATCGATCCATCTCTGGCCCTCGCGACGGTGTTGCGGGGGTCAGAGGTTTTTCGAAGCCCAGTCGGTGAGCGCCTCGAGCGACGGCAGCAGGGCCTCACCCGAGGTCGTCAGGCTGTACTCCACCGAGATGGGGGGCCCGTCCGTGACGGCGCGCGCCACCAGTCCCGCTTTGCCGAGTTCTCCGAGTCGCTCCGACAGCACCGAGTCACTGATGCCGCCGACGGCGCGGCGCAGGTCCGAGAATCCCATCGGCCCGTTCATCAGCGTCGCAAGAAGAATTCCGTTCCATCTCTTGCCGAGAAAGCCGAAGGCTTTGGTCAACGCTCCGTCACAGGCACGGGAGTCATGTGGCTGTTCGTTCGTGACCATGACTCCACCCTACCGAGGTGCTACAGTCCGCCTTGCTACTTCTGATTTACTAGTGGCCCCAGAAATGAAAGCAGGGATCATGTTCATCGCAACCCTCGTCGTCTCGGTACTGCTCGCCGTGGCGCTCACGTTCTCGGCAATCGGCAAACTGACGAAAAATCCCTCCGTCATCCCGATGCTCGAGCAGGTCGGCGTCCCCGCCGACAAGATTCCGTGGTTGGCCTACGCGGAGATACTCGGTGCCATCGGCCTCCTGGTCGGCCTGTTGGTCTGGCCCATCGGCGTGGCAGCTGCTGTCGGCGTCATCCTCTACTTCGTCGGTGCGGTTGCCGCGCACCTTCGCGCCAAGGACAAGGACTTCGCCCCAGCCGCCGGACTCGCCGTGTTCGCCGTCGTGGCGCTGGTTCTACGGGTGCTCAGCGCCTGACCAGTCGTAGTCCATCTGGCCCGCGGTGGCGAGGGCGTGATCCGCGCCCGCCCACCGCGCGACCAGATGCAGCGCGAGATCGAGGCCGGCACTGATACCGGCCGATGTCGCCAGATCGCCGTGATCGATGTACCGAACGCCCTCGTGCACCACGAGCGCGGGCCACCTTGTCCGCAGCAATTCCAGATCTTCCCAGTGTGTGGTGACCGGACGCGCGTCGAGCAGTCCCGCTGCCGCGAGCACGAACGCACCGGTGCACACCGACGCGACCACTTCTGCGGTGGGTCGAGTTCGCTGCAGCCACTCCAGGACTCGGCCGTCCGCTTCGACCGCGTCGACGACGCCGCCGGGAACCAAGACGAGGTCGTAGGTCCGCGGATCGTCGATCGTGGTGTCGACGCCGATCCTCATGCCACCTCGCGCGCGTACCGATCCGTCATCGAGCCCGACGAGCGCAACCTCGAAAGGCGCTGCGCTACCGGCACGTTCGGCTACCCGGTTGGCCACCGAGAACACCTCGAACGGCCCGCAGGCGTCGAGCACCTCGACGTCGTCGAACAACAGAATCGCAATGCTTCTCATGTCGCCTCAGCTACTCGTGGTCGAGACGATGACGGGCACCATGACCGCAGCCATCACCGCAGTGTTCACATCGGAGACGGCCTTGCGCACTGCCTCTCCTGCCCACTCACCCTCGGCAATCTCCTTGGCCCGCTTCTTCAACAGCTTCTTGTCCGCGTCTGTGATGACCTTGTGCGTGAGATCCACGGCCGAGACGAGCGAGATCAGGGCCGCGGAATGTGGCTCGGGAGTCGTGCCGTCGACGAGCGCGCTTCGTAGCGCATCTCGCAGCACCTTCTCCCGCGAGGTATCGCGCGCGGGCCACGTCGTCGTCGGGAACAACCCCAACACCTTGTCCTGCTTCTCGGTGACGAAACCCTGCGCCGCCAGACGCGCGGCCAGTTCCTTGGCCAGATTCTTCTGCGACTTCTCGATCACCTTCTGCGGCTTCATCGGCCGTGACGTCGTTGCCACGAGATC
The DNA here is from genome assembly GCF_002258735.1 of Rhodococcus sp. WWJCD1. Taxonomy (NCBI): domain Bacteria; kingdom Bacillati; phylum Actinomycetota; class Actinomycetes; order Mycobacteriales; family Nocardiaceae; genus Rhodococcus; species Rhodococcus sp. WWJCD1. The sequence goes on along the minus strand of NZ_NOXY01000020.1, from coordinate 246,172 downwards.
GAACACACGGCGCAGCAGTGCGTCTTCGGGCGGCTCCCCCGCCACGACCACGTGATCCTTCTTGATCTGCTCATCGGGGCCGGTGATGCGCAGCGATCCACTCATTGCGAGCTCGACGACCAACGCGCCGGCCAGCACGCGCGGCAATTTGGTGCTGTCTGCCGACGGTTTGCCCGACTCGTCGTCGAGCAACAACAGCAGCAGATCCTCCGCAATCAACGTCATGGAGCGAGATTACCCACAACGCGCGCCCGATTTGCGGTGTTCACCTTCTCGATACCGAGTGTTTCACCGGTGCCGAACGAGTCAGTTGATCAAACTCTGCCAGTTCGACGGCACCCGTTCACGCGGCCCGGGAACCGTCTGGTCGAGTGGATGATGCTGCGGTGGAGCAAGTTCGGGGCCGTCGTACATCTGCTCGTCGGCGTAGTTGTAGAACCATTCCTCGCCGGGCTCGTAGCTCCGCACGAACTGATGTCGAGTGGATTCGGCGTGCTTGCTGGCGTGCTGCGACGGCGAGGAATCGCAGCACCCGATATGACCGCACTGCGCACACCGACGCAGGTGCACCCACCAGCCCTGCGTCTGCGTGCACTCGACACAGCCGGGTCCCGACGGCGGAACCTGCGGGTCGATGCCTTCGATGGTCATGATGCCTCCTCGACAGCGGGTTGGACTGGCAGTCTCACGATGAAGCGCGTGTTCCCAGGTTCGGACACCACCTGCAGGTCACCCTGGTGCTTCTTCACCACGATGCGCCACGAGATGTCGAGGCCGAGACCCGTACCCTCGCCGACGGCCTTGGTGGTGAAGAACGGCTCGAAGATGCGTGACCGAATCTCCTGCGGCACACCGGGTCCGGTGTCGCAGATCTCGATCTGCACCTGATCCTCGTCCAAAGACGTGCGCACCGTCAGAACCCCCGACCCATCCATCGCCTGCACGGCGTTGTCGATCAGGTTCGTCCACACCTGGTTGAGTTCGGCGGCATAGGCGGGGATGGGCGACACCGCCGGATCGTATTCCTTGACCACCGCGATGTCGTCACCGATCTTGCGGCCCAACATGATCAGTGTGCTGTCGAGCAACTCCCGCACATCCACGGTCTGGTACGGCGCGCGGTCCATCTGCGAATACTGCTTCGCGGCACCGACCAGGGTGGAGATTCGCGTGGTCGAATCCGCGATCTCGTTCATCAGCAACTCGGTTTCGACCGTGTAGTTGAGCCACCGAATCGCGCCCTCGAGCATGGTCGGATCGTCGACGGTCGCCGATACACGATCGAGCCACGGCACATCGAGCCCCGCCGAGACGAACGTGGGGGCAAGATCCCAGCCGTCTCGAATATCTTTGTCCTCGAACCATTCTCCGAGTTCGTCCTCGCGGTCCGACGCCTCCATGGCCGTCAACTTGGGTGCCTTGGCCACCAACTCCACGGCCTCGTTCTGCAGTTCGACCAGACGCGCCAGGCTGGCACGGTCGAGAGTTCCGCCGGCGATCATCGCCAACTTCTGCCGCATGTGCGCCACCCGATTGCGCAACGCGGACGTCGCCCGCACCGCGGCCGCGGCCGGATTGTTGAGCTCGTGCGTCAACCCTGCCGACAGAGAACCCAACGCCAGCAATCGCTCTCGCTGTTCCACCACTTGCTTGGTGTTCTGATTTCCGAAGAACAATCCTTCGAGCAGATGCAGGGCCATCGGAAACCACTCGCGCACGATCGATGCGAAACAGTCCGCGTCGAGCACGAAGAAGCGCGAGGGCTCACTCACCCGCATCGAACCCTGGTACGTCTGCGGCACCCGATCACCCAGATATGCCTGCCACGCACCGGCATACACCCCGCGTTGCGACGTTCGGTTGATCACCAGATCCTCGCCGCCCGAGAGCTTCGAGAGGACAACCGCACCGTCCATCAGCACGTAGAAGCACGTCGCCGGGTCGCCCTCGGCGTACACCGGTCCGGGTTCGATCGTCTCGATGCGCCCGTCCCGACACAGCTCCGCCAGCTGAGAGTCGGTGAGATGCTCGAACAGGAACAGCGTCCGCAACTCCTCCGGATCACACGCGAGCGTGCTCACGGGTTCGCCAGATATCTGTGCACCAACATCACGGCCATTGCTCCTTCTCCCACTGCCGACGCGACACGTTTGGCCGAGTCGGATCGAACGTCCCCGGCTGCGAATACCCCGGGCACACTCGTCTCGAGGTGATGCGGAAGTCGGGTGGGCGTCCACCCGGCGGGTCCGCGTCCGTCGGTGACGAGATCCGGTCCGGTGACCACAAATCCATGATCGTCCCGAACGAGCACTCCGTCGAGCCACTCGGTACGCGGGGCAGCCCCGATGAACAGGAACAGGTACTGCGCGTCGACCGTCGAGGTCTCGTCGGTGGCCCGGTTGCGCAGCGTGATCGACTCCAGGTGACCGTCGCCTGCCACGCCCGCGACCTCGGTACACGGCCGAACGCTGATCTTCGGATTCTCTTCGATCTGCTTGATCAGGTAGTACGACATCGACGCTTCCAGCGAGGTGGCACGGATCAGAATGGTGACCGACCTGGCTCCGCGCGAGAGGTACACCGCTGCCTGACCGGCCGAGTTCGCGCCGCCCACGATGTAGACGTCCTGCTCGGCACAGCGTGCAGCCTCGGTCATCGCAGACCCGTAGAACACACCCCGGCCGGTGAAGTCGTCGATTCCGGGTGCGTCCAATCGTCGATAGGCGACGCCGGTGGACAGGATGATCGTCTGCGCACTGATACTGCGGCCGTCGGCGAACCGCACGGTACGCGCGGATCCGTTGACGTCCAGACCCACCACGTCCTGCGTGGTGACGACCTCGGCACCGAACTTCAACGCCTGCCGCCGGGCTCGCTCGGCCAGCTGCGCACCCGAGACCCCGTCGGGAAATCCCAGGTAATTCTCGATGCGAGAGCTCTGACCGGCTTGACCGCCCGTCGCGGTCCGCTCGATCAGAGTCGTCCGCAGACCCTCCGACGCGCCGTACAGAGCCGCTCCGAGTCCTGCCGGACCACCGCCGATCACGACGAGATCGTAGAACTCCTCCGACGGCGACACGGTCAGACCGAGCCGGTTACCGAGTTCGGCGTCGGACGGTTCGATCAACGCATCACCCTCGGTGGTGATGACCACCGGTAGTCGGTCGTCTGCCACACCTGCCGCGGCCAGCAGTCGCGCGCCCTCGGACTCGTCGGACATGTACCAGCGGTAGGGCAGTTGATTGCGGGCGAGGAACTCGCGAATTTCCGACGACCGCGCAGACCAGCGGTGGCCGACGATCTTGGTGTCCTCGACGGCGCGGTGGTCGTACGCGCACCAGGCCTCGAGTTGGGCGTCGAGCACGGGGTAGAGCTTTTCCTCGGGCGGATCCCACGGCTTGAGCAAGTAGTAATCCAGGTCGATGACGTTGATGGCGTCGATCGCCGCGTCCGTATCCGCGTAGGCGGTGAGCAGAATGCGGCGGGCCGTAGGGAAAAGGTCCATCGCCTGTTCGAGAAATTCCATGCCGCTCATCTGGGGCATGCGGTAGTCGGCCAACAGAATCGCGACCGGGGTGCCGCGCAGCGTGAGTTCTTTGAGTGCGTCCAGTGCCCCGGCACCGGATTCGGCGCGCACGATGCGGTACTGCTCGCCGTAGCGGCGGCGCAGGTCGCGGGCGACCGACCTCGATACTCCGGGATCGTCGTCGACACTGAGAATGACCGGTTTCATGACCCTCCAGGACTGATGCTCACCAACCTCATGAGCATGCCACCGGCTCGCCCCGAATGGGAGGCAAGCGGGCCTGGAAACAGCAGGGTCAGATTCGGCCGCGTCTGATCAGATCGAGTTCGTGTGGGGTGAGGAGTCGTTCGAGCTTCTCGGCCGGCCAGGTGCGCGGACTCCCGCTCATCCTGGCGGTCTTCAACAGGGGTAGATCACTGCTGGTACGACGCATTATCGACTGTAATTTCACGGTGGATCACTCCGAACAATTTCTTCGTTGGTCCCGACACTCCGCTTGCTACATCGGTCAGTGTCCGCTCGGTGTTAACGCAGCAGTGGGATCTCGTGCGGCGTTTCGTGGGGAAACACGGTTTCTCGGGCCCCTCCTCGGGGTAAACATTCCTTCAAATCAACTGATCGGGGAACGTTCGTGAACACGTCGGGAAAGTCTGTGGCCAACACCGTTCAAGACAACGGTGCATTCGAGAAAGCGGCGCGCGCCGGCCACTTCGTCAGCGGAGTGCTGCACATCCTCATCGGATACATCGCGATCCGGCTGGCGTTCGGTCAGGCGGGCAACGCCGACCAGTCCGGTGCGCTCGCCGAACTGGCCGACAAGCCCGGCGGAAAGATCGCCCTGTGGGTGGCCGTGGTCGCCTTTGTCGCATTGGCCCTGTGGCGAATCGTCGAAGCGATCGTCGGCAAGAAATCCGACGCCGACGAGGGAAGTGCGCTCGATCGTCTCAAGGCTGCGGCACTGGCCGTCGTCTACATCGCGTTCGCGTTCTCCACCTACGGTTTCGCGACCGGTTCCGGAAAGTCCAGTGGCCAGCAGAACGCCGGCTACTCGGCCCGGTTGATGGAATCCGGCGGCGGCAAGCTGGTGCTGATCGTCGTCGCCCTCGTCGTCATCGGTGTGGGCGGCTACCACGTCTACAAAGGCGTCTCGAAGAACTTCCTCGATGATCTCGAAGGCCACCAGAGCGGAGCCGTCGTCAAACTCGGTATCGCCGGATACGCAGCCAAGGGCACGGCGCTGGTCGGGGCAGGCATCCTCGTCGTCGTGGCGGTACTGCAGTCCGATCCCTCCAAGGCCACCGGAATCGACGGTGCCGTCAAGACACTGGGTGCCCAGCCGTACGGGCAGGTTCTGCTGGTCCTCGCCGGAGTGGGAATTGCGCTCTACGGGCTGTACGCGTTCGTGTTGGCTCGCTTCGCTCGCATGTGAGCGAAAGTTCGTAGCGGGCGACGAAGTTCCGCTCACCTAGCTGGCCAACTGTGTCCGCTGACACATAGGATGCGCACGATTGTGTGTGACAGTCAGTTGCACTTACCACGACCAATTGGAGGCCCACGTTGAGCAAGACTCTCGAAGCCACGATCGATATCGCCGCGAGCCCCGAGACGGTCTGGTCGATCGTCTCCGACCTCCAGCGCATGGGCGAATGGAGCCCGCAGTGCAAGAAGATGAAGGTCCTCGGCGGACCGGTCGGCAAGGGCACCAAGACGCTCAACGTCAACCGCAAGGGCCTGCTCGTCTGGCCGACGACGTCCAAGGTCGTCACCTTCGAGCCCAACCGTGAACTCGCGTTTCGCGTCGTCGAGAACAAGACGATTTGGTCCTACACCCTGACCCCCACCGCCACCGGAACCACCGTCGTCGAGAAGCGGGAGGCACCCAGCGGCACATCGGCGGTGTCGTCGTTGCTGGTCAAGCGCATCCTCGGCGGCATCGACCAGTTCGACGTCGAACTCGTAGAGGGTATGAACAGCACCCTGCGCCGCATCAAGGTCGAGAGCGAGAAGCTGGGAAAAAAATAATTCTTCTCAGGAAGGTTTCAGGTTTGTTTCCCTCGGGCATCCGGCGTTTCGACAAGCAAACGACACGAACGGAAAGTGGGGGCAACATATGTTGGGTCTCGGAATCATCGGCTGGATCATCATCGGCGGACTCGCAGGTTGGATCGGCAGCAAGATCATGAAGACCGATGCTCAGATGGGCATCATCCTGAACATCGTCGTCGGCATCATCGGCGGCCTCATCGGCGGATACCTGCTCAAGGTCTTCGGCGTCGACGTCGAAGGTGGCGGACTGATCTTCAGCTTCATCACCTGCATCCTGGGCGCATGCATCTTGCTGTTCCTGGTCAAGCTCGTGACAGGTCGCAGCCGCGTCTGATCGACTCGCAGCTCCCGACTGCCGGGGCACCTCACGTACGCTGTGAGGGCCTCGGCAGTCGTGCGTCTATGCCTCGACCGCTTTCAGCACCACGACATGCCAACCCCTGTCCGACGAAAAGTTAGAGGAGACCGTGGCACGCCGTCCCGCCCCGATTGGTCAACCGCCCCGCACCGGAGTGGCTCACATCGTCGACTTGGTCCGTGAAACGGTTCCACCGCTACACCCCGCAGGGCTTCCGTTCGTCGGTGGTCCGCTCGCAGTTGCTGTGCTCGGCCGCCGCTCGAAGTGGGTTCGCAATGCCGGACTCGTCGCCGCCGGAGCCTGCGCCACCTTCTTCCGCCACCCATCACGGGTGCCGCCGAACCGCCCCGGAGTCGTCGTCGCTCCCGCCGACGGTCTCGTCACACTCGTCGATACTGCGGTCCCGCCGGCCGAGCTCGATCTCGGCTCCGAGCCGGTCCCGCGCGTGAGCATTTTCCTCTCGGTCCTGGACGTGCACGTACAGCGTGTTCCCGTCGGCGGCCGAGTGATGGAGGTCGTTCATCGCCGCGGCCAGTTCAAATCCGCCGATCTCGCCGAAGCAAGCGAAGTCAACGAACGCAACAGCATGCACATCAGGACCGACTCCGGTCAGGATGTCGCCGTCGTGCAGATCGCCGGCCTGATCGCGCGACGCATCATCAACAATGCCAAGGTGGGCGATACCCTCTCGATCGGCGACACGTACGGCCTGATCCGATTCGGCTCACGCGTCGACACCTACTTCCCTGCGGGCACGACGCTGCTGGTCGAGCGCGGCCAACGCGCAGTCGGTGCCGAGACGGTCCTCGCCGAGCTGTCGCAGTAGACACCGACATGATCACCAGACGCGCCAAGCCGCCTGCTGCCATCCGTCTGCTCCCGTCCGTCGTCACGATTCTCGCGCTGTGCTCCGGCCTGTCCGCGGTCAAGTTCGCCCTCGACGGTCAGCTCGGCACCGCACTCGCCATGATCGGTGCCGCCGCCATTCTCGACGCGTTGGACGGGCGAATCGCGCGTCTGCTCGACGCCACCAGCAAGATCGGTGCCGAACTGGACTCGCTGTCCGACGCCATCTCGTTCGGCGTCGCCCCGGCACTGGTCTTGTACGTGACGTTGCTCGAGGGCAGCAGCGGCGGCTGGATCGTCGCACTGGTCTATGCGGTGAGCATCGTGCTCCGGCTCGCCCGCTTCAACACCTTGCTCGACGAGGACGACACCCCCGCGTACGCCCGCGAATACTTCACCGGCGTTCCCGCACCCGCCGGGGCACTCATCGCGCTGGCCCCGATCGCCGCATTCGAGGAATTCGGCGACGGCTGGTGGGCGTCGTTCTACGTCGTCGCCGGATGGTCGATCGTCACCGCGGCTCTGATCGTCAGCCGCATCCCCACCCTCGCGCTCAAGACGGTGTCGGTCCCGCCTCGGCTGGCGGCCATCCTGCTGGTTCTGGTGGCTCTGCTCGCCGCCGCGCTCATCACCTTCCCGCTGGTTCTCCTGATGGGATTGGTGCTGGCCTACCTGGTCCACATCCCGTTCGCGGTGCGATCACAGCGCTGGACTGCCGCGCGCCCGTACACGTGGGACGCCAAGCCGGCCGAGCGCCGCGCCGAGCGACGGGCCATCCGACGCGCGCCGGGTAACAATCGGCGGTCGCAGGCACGCCTGGGACTGCGTCGGCCTCGTAGTTAGCGCCTCGCCGCTACTGTTGACCGTGTGACCGATTCTGGATCGAAGGCACCCGAGCTCGTTCTCACCGCCCGACTGAACACCTCGGCGGCCGACGCCAGACGAGGCGTCGTGCGACTGCATCCGGAGGTACTCGCCGCCCTCGGCCTGCGGGAGTGGGATGCGTTGTCGCTCATCGGTTCTCGGCGTACTGCGGCCGTCGTCGCTGCGGCTCCCGAGGGTTCGCCACAGGGCACCGCACTGCTGGACGACGTCACTCTCTCCAATGCCGGCTTGCGCGAAAATGCCACTGTCGCAGTCGCGCCCGTCACCGTCTACGGCGCCAAGACCGTCACGGTGACCGGCTCCGCGCTCGCCACCGGTTCCATCTCCGACGCCACCCTGCGCCAAGCGTTGCTCGGCAAGGTGTTGACGGTGGGCGACACGGTATCTCTGCTCCCCCGCGACCTTGGCCCCGGTACGTCGACGAGTTCGGCGACGCAGGCACTGTCGAGGACGTTCGGGGTGGCGTGGACCACCGAACTGTTGACGGTCTCGGCCGTCGACCCGTCGGGTGGGCCGGTGAGTGTTCAGCCCAACTCGGCGGTGAGTTGGGGAACCGGCACCGTGGCTGCTTCCGGTACAACACAATCCGCGTCGCATGCGCCCAGGGCTGCTCCCCCACGAGTGAGCGCTGCCGATCTGGTGGGCGTGAACGCTCAGTCCGCCAAGCTGACCGAGTGGCTGCGGTTGGCCTTGGACGAATCGGAACTGCTGGCCACACTCGGCGCGTCGCCGCATCTGGGAGTGCTGATCACCGGGCCGGGTGGGGTGGGCAAGGCCACGTTGGCCCGCGCGGTGATCGGTGAGCGGGCCTGCGTCGTACTGGACGGTCCGTCGATCGGCGCACTCGAGGCGTCCGCTCGCGTCGAGCGAGTCACTGCGGCGGTGGACGAACTCGCCGGCTCCGGGGTTCTGATGATCACCGACGTCGACGCACTGTTGCCGTCCGATCCCGAACCGGCGTCGACCTTCGTGCTCGACGTGCTGCGCCGGGCCGTCGACACTCCGGGGCTGGCGCTGATCGCGACGACCGCGCATCCCGAGGCCACCGACGCCCGACTCCGGGGCCAGGACCTGTGCGATCGCGAGCTCACGCTCACCCTGCCCGACGCCGCCGGCCGCAAGGGATTGCTCGAACACTTGCTGAAGAAGGTGCCGCAGAACGACGTCGATCTTGTCGAGATCGCTTCACGAACACCGGGTTTCGTAGTCGCAGATCTCGCTGCACTGACACGTGAGGCGGCGTTGCGTGCCGCGGCCCGCGCGTCGGATACCTCGGCCGCAGCGTCATTGACTCAGGACGATCTGGTGGGCGCTCTGCAGGTGATCCGCCCGCTGTCACGTTCGGGTAGTGAGGAGCTCGCGATCGGCAGCCTGTCCCTCGAGGACGTCGGCGACATGGTCGAGACCAAGCAGGCACTCACCGAGGCGGTGCTGTGGCCGCTTCGTCATCCGGATTCGTTCGCGCGCTTGGGAATCGAACCGCCGCGCGGTGTGCTGCTCTACGGTCCACCCGGGTGCGGCAAGACATTCCTCGTGCGCGCTCTCGCCAGCTCCGGCCAGCTCAGCGTGCACTCGGTCAAAGGCGCAGAGCTGATGGACAAGTGGGTCGGCTCCTCGGAAAAGGCTGTGCGAGAGCTCTTTCAGCGGGCCCGCGATTCTGCCCCCTCGCTCATCTTCCTCGACGAGGTCGATGCGCTCGTACCCCGGCGCGGGCAGAGCTCGGATTCGGGCGTCGGTGATCGGGTCGTGGCAGCGCTGCTGACCGAGCTCGACGGCGTCGAACCGTTGCGTGACGTGGTGGTCCTGGGAGCAACCAACCGGCCCGATCTGATCGACCCGGCTCTGCTGCGGCCCGGCCGGCTCGAGCGTCTGGTGTTCGTGCCGCCGCCGGATTCCGATGCCCGGGTGGACATTCTCAAGGCGTCGGGCAAGTCCATTCCGCTCGCCGAGGACGTGGATCTGGAATCTCTCGCCCGCGATCTCGACGGTTACTCCGCCGCCGATTGCGCGGCGCTGCTGCGCGAGGCGGCATTGACGGCGATGCGTCGGTCGATGGATGCCGCCGCCGTCACTGCTGCCGATGTCGCCACCGCTCGGGCGACGGTCAAGCCGTCACTCGATCCCGAGCAGGTGGCACATCTGCGGGCCTACGGGTCGTGAGCGGAAACTGGTAGCAGGCTACGAGTTTCCGCTCACCTGCGGCGGAGCCGCACTCACTTCCAGCGGGCGAGGACCTCTTCGGCGCGCTTGGCGAGCACCATCTGGAAGATCGGTCCGAAGCTGATGCGACCGACACCGAGGGATGCGAAGTGCGAGAGATCGCCCTCGGCGGGGTTGGCGATGGCGTTGATCGGCAGCGGGAGTTCCTCGGCCAGACGCTTGTAGTCGGCGTCGTTGTGGAAACCGACAGGGTAGAGCGAGTCGGCTCCGGCAGCGGCGGCCAGCTTCAGACGCGCGATGGCGCGGTCGACGCGATCGTTCTCGTCGCCGATCTCCTTGACGAACAGGTCGGTGCGGGCGTTGATGACCACGTGCACGTCGGTGGCGTCGGACGCCGCGCGCAGTGCTCCGACGAAGTCGGCGTGCTCCTGCGCCTCACGGAGGCGTCCGCCCTCGCTGTGGACGGTGTCCTCGATGTTGAGGCCGACGGCTCCGGCCGAGATCAGTCCGTCGATCAGGCGCTTGGGGTCCTCGCCGTAGCCGGATTCGATGTCGACCGAGAGCGGTGCGTCGACGGCTCCGGAGATCTGCGTGATGCGGGCGAGGAGTTCGTCGAAGGTGATGCCCTCGTTGTCCGGCTTGCCGATGGAGTCCGAGACCGGGTGACTGCCGACGGTCAGCGCAGTGAATCCGGCGGAGACGGCAAGGTTGGCGGACCAGGCGTCCCACACCGTCGGCAACACGACCGGGTTGCCCGGCTTGTGCAGCTCGAGCAGGGTGGTGGCTTTCTGGGACAGGTTCGTCATAAAAGACTCCTTCGCGGTGGCTGTGGAGAACGTACGTTCTCTCGACAACCAACATACGCGCTTCAGTCGATCAAATCGAGGGCTTTCATCCGGTCGAACACCATCAGCGATCCCGGCGCGACGTCGGGCATCGCGGCGTACTCGTCCCGGGTGAAGTACCTGATCTCGGCAATTTCGCTGGTCGGCGACGGTTCGCCCACCAGATCGGCCAGAAAGCAGGTGATCTCGAGCGGTGTTCCCGTCGGATGTCCCCAGGCCTCGCACTCGAACACTCCGAGGAGCCGAGCGTCGATCACTGCGACGTCCAGTTCTTCCCTGATCTCCCGGTGCAATGCCTGCTCTGCCGTCTCACCGGGGTCGATCTTGCCGCCCGCCATGTAGAACGCGGATTTGCCAACCGATCGCGCCTGGATCATTCGACGGTCCCGAACGTAGGCCAACCCGGCCGTCCGAATGAGCCTCTCACCGTTCGCGGGCACAGTTCCTCTTTCCGAGATACGTCCGATTTGTACCGCTGGGTCCGCCGTCGACCACGCAAAGTAGGATGGAATCCGACAACCGAGGTGCCACCGTTCGGTGGCCGGTTCGTTATTTCTCAAAGCCATAGGTCGAATTTCACACAGATTTCCAAAACCCTACTCATCGCCGCCCTACGACCACCGCCTCGGCCCCGCAGCCGATGCGACCCGAGACGACGGAGTGATTTTTGCTCGCCATTCTTCTTGCGCACACCGCCGCCGCGCTGCTCGCCCCGCTCCTCGTCCGGTGGTGGGGTCGCACTGCCTTCTTCCCGCTCGCACTCGTTCCCCTGCTGAGTCTGATCTGGGTGTTCGTCAACTGGAACACAGAGCAGAAGCTGAGTATCGAGTGGGTTCCCGGCCTGTCGATGGACATCGATATGCGGTTCGACTCCCTCGCCGCCATCATGTCGTTGCTGGTGCTGGGCATCGGCGCGTTGATTCTGCTCTACTGCGCCCGCTACTTCGAGGACGACGAGCCACGGCTCGGCCTGTTCGCCGCCGAAATGGTCGCGTTCTCCGGTGCCATGTTCGGCCTCATCACCAGCGACAACATGCTGGTGCTCTACATCTTCTGGGAAATCACGACGGTCCTGTCGTTCCTGCTCGTCGGCCACTACGCCGAGCGTGCCTCGAGTAGGCGCGCGGCCACGCAGGCTCTGCTCGTCACCACCGCAGGCGGGCTGGCGATGTTGGTGGGCATCATCGTCCTCGGCCAGGCCGCGGGCACGTACAACCTGTCCGAGGTCGTCACGAACGCCCCGGGCGGCTGGCTGCCCGGCGTGGCGATCGTGTTGATCCTCATCGGCGCGCTGAGCAAGTCGGCCATCGTGCCGATGCACTTCTGGCTCCCCGGAGCCATGGCCGCCCCCACACCGGTCAGCGGCTACCTGCACGCCGCGGCCATGGTGAAGGCCGGCATCTACCTGGTGGCGCGCCTCGCACCGGGTTTCGCCGACTCGGGTCCGTGGCGCGCGACCATCATCAGCTTGGGGCTGCTGTCGATGATCCTGGCCGGGTGGCGCGCGCTTCGTGCGTTCGACCTCAAGCTCATCCTGGCGTTCGGCACCGTCAGCCAACTCGGCTTCCTGATGGTGCTGGTGGGCATCGGCTCCGAAAAAGCCATGCTGGCCGGCCTGACGATGGTGATCGCGCACGCGATGTTCAAGGCAACACTGTTCATGGTCGTGGGCATCGTCGATCACACCACCGGCACGCGCGACATCCGCAAGCTCGCCCACCTGGGCAAGAAGGCCCCGTGGCTCGCCGCCATCGCAGCGCTCGCTGCCGCCAGCATGGCCGGCTTGCCCCCGATGATCGGTTTCGTCGGTAAGGAAACAGCCCTCTCGGCGGTGATCAGCACTCCGACGCTCGATCCGACCGTCGCCGCCCTCGTCGTCGCAGGCTTGGTGATCGGGTCGATTCTCACCGTCACCTACAGCATCCGATTCGTCTGGGGCGCGTTCGGCCGCAAGCAGCTCAAGCGTCCGAGTCCGTCGGTGAAGAACATGCACGCGCCGTCCGCACTGTTCCTGGCCGCGCCTGCATTCCTGGCCGTCCTCGGTGTGGTCGCGGGATTCGCGTCCTCGATCGTCGACCGCATCGTGAGCCCCTACGCACGCACCCTGCCGTCGTACGGGCAGGAGCCGTATCACCTGGCGCTCTGGCACGGGTTCAACCTGCCGCTGGCGTTGACCGTCGTCGTCGTCACCGGCGGCGTCGGGCTGTTCATCGCTCATCGTGTGGTCAACCGACTCAAGTTCGAGCACCCACCGCTCGGCAACGCCGACCGCATCTACGACAACGTACTCAAGTCCATGGACACCCTGTCCATCCGCCTCACCGGCACCACGCAGCGCGGTTCGCTCCCCCTCACCCAGGGCACCATCCTGCTGACCCTGGTGCTGCTGCCGATCATCGTGTTGCTCGTCGGGCAGAAGCCAGGCCTGGAGTACACCCTGTGGAACACCCCGCTCCAGTTGGTCATCGGCGTGATCATGATCGCGGGTGGCCTCGGCGCAACCGTCATGCGAAACCGACTGGCCAGCGTCATCCTCGTCGGACTCACCGGCTACGGCTGCGGCGTCATCTTCGCCATCCACGGTGCACCCGACCTCGCCCTGACCCAGTTCCTCGTCGAGACCCTGACCCTCGTGGTCTTCGTGCTGGTGCTGCGCAAGCTACCGGCCGAGGTCGACGATCGAGGCTCGGCCGGATCTCGCGGACCCCGCGCCGCGCTCGCCGTCGCCGTCGGCGCAACGGTCAGCGTGCTGGGCGCATTCGCGATGAACGCCCGCAGCGCAGCTCCGGTGTCGCTGCAGTTCCCCGAGGCCGCGTACGAGCTGGGCGACGGCAAGAACATCGTGAATGTGATCCTCGTCGACATCCGAGCCTGGGACACCCTCGGCGAGATCTGCGTTCTGCTCGTGGCCGCAACTGGCGTGGCCAGCCTGGTCTTCCGCAACCGGCGGTTCGGCAGCGCTCCGCGGGTGTCCGACGCCCCCGCATCGAACGCCTCCTCGTCGAACTCGGACTCCAACTACGCGGCGGAGACGACGTGGCTGTTGGGTGGCGACCTGATCGATCCGCGTCATCGGTCGCTGATTCTCGAAGTGACGACGCGGCTGATCTTCCCGACGATCATGGTGCTCTCGATCTACTTCTTCTTCTCCGGCCACAACGCCCCCGGCGGCGGTTTCGCCGGTGGCCTCACGGCCGGGTTGGCGTTGGTGCTGCGGTATCTCGCGGGCGGCCGCTACGAGCTCGGCGAGGCGGTGCCGATCGATGCCGGAAAGATCCTGGGTCTCGGGTTGATCTTCGCGGCCGGTACGGCGGTGGCGTCGATGTTCCTCGGCGCACCTGCACTGTCCTCGGCGACGTTGGAAGTGACGCTGCCGATTCTCGGTGACATCAAGCTCGTCACCGCATTGTTCTTCGACCTCGGTGTGTATCTCATCGTGGTCGGGTTGGTACTCGACGTGCTGCGCAGCCTCGGCGCACGTCTCGACGCACAGGTGGAAATGCAGAGCCAAGGCCGAGTGAGCGCCCCATGACCGCTGATCTCGGAATGCTCATAATCGTCGGCGTCCTCGTCGCCGCCGGCGTCTACCTGCTGCTCGAACGCAGCATCACCAAGATGCTGCTCGGCCTGTTGCTGTTCGGCAACGGCGTCAATCTGCTGTTGCTCACCGTCGGTGGGCCGGCCGGTACGCCGCCCATCGTGGGCCGGGACAATTCCCTGGGCCAAAGCATGGCCGATCCGTTGGCGCAGGCGATGATCCTGACGGCAATCGTCATCACCATGGGTATCGCGGCCTTCGTCCTCGCACTCGCCTACCGATCGTTCACGCTCAACACCAAGGACGACGTCGAGAACGACCCCGAGGACACCAAGGTGTCCAAGCGCCGGTCGATGGCCGAGGCACCCGACCGCGACCGCTCCGACGACCCGGTGACAGGCGAACCGAGCTTCGGCGGCGATGCATTCGACTCGAAGGGCAATCCGATTCCCCTCGAGGAGATCAGAAACCTCGAAGACCTCGAGTGCTACGAGGATCTGCACGACGGCGACTTCGACAACGACGACGACAACCCACAGCTCCGCGGGCTCGACGGTCTCGATACGGCCGAGAAGGACGACAGCCGCCCAGAGAACGGCAGCACCGAGGACCGCAGCACCGACGACACGAAGGGAGACGACAAGTGACGATCTCCCCGGGCGTGATCGATGCCCTGACTCCACTACCCGTTCTCATTCCGATGCTCGCCGCGGCCCTGACGTTGGTACTCGGCCGCAAACCCCGCGCACAGCGTTTCATCACCATCGTTGCCCTGACTGCCGTGGTCGCGATCTCGTCGATGATGCTCTACCTCGCCGATCGCGACGGCACCAGCGCACTTCAGGTCGGCGGTTGGGATTCACCGCTCGGCATTTCCCTTGTGGTGGACCGACTTTCGGCGATGATGCTCGTCGTTTCCTCGATCGTGTTGCTCGCGGTCATGGTGTACTCGATCGGTCAGGGTATCCGCGACGGCAGTGAGAATCAGCCGGTCTCGATCTTCCTGCCGACCTACCTCGCACTGACCGCGGGCGTGTGCAACGCGTTCCTGGCCGGCGACCTGTTCAATCTGTTCGTCGGCTTCGAGGTACTGCTGGCGGCCTCGTTCGTGCTCCTGACTCTGGGAGCCAGCGCCGACCGCGTGCGAGCAGGCGTCTCGTACGTGATGGTCTCGATGGTGTCCTCGCTGATCTTCCTGATCGGTATCGCCTTGGTCTACGGAGCCACCGGAACGCTGAATCTGGCACATATCGCGGTGCGGATGGACGACATCCCGTCGGGCACGAGAACCGCGATCTTCGCCGTGCTGCTGGTGGCGTTCGGCATCAAGGCCGCGGTGTTCCCGCTGTCGACATGGCTTCCCGACTCGTATCCCACCGCCCCGGCCCCGGTCACGGCAGTGTTCGCCGGCTTGCTGACGAAAGTCGGTGTGTACGCGATCATTCGCGCACACACTCTGCTGTTCCCGGACGGCTCACTCGACAACGTGCTGATGGTCTGCGCCCTGCTGACGATGCTCGTCGGCATCCTCGGCTCCATCGCACAGAGCGACATCAAACGACTGCTCTCGTTCACCCTCGTCAGCCACATCGGCTACATGATCTTCGGTGTCGCGCTGTCGACCCAATCGGGATTGTCCGGCTCGATCTACTACGTCGCGCACCACATTCTGGTGCAGACGACGCTGTTCCTCGTCGTCGGTCTGATCGAGCGCCAGGCAGGTTCGTCGTCGCTACGGCGACTCGGTGGACTGGCTGCGGCCAGCCCCGTGCTGGCGATCGTGTTCCTGGTCCCGGCCCTCAATCTCGGTGGCATTCCACCGTTCTCGGGCTTCATCGGCAAGGTCGCACTGCTGCAGGCCGGTAGTGAACAGGGCAGCGTGTTGGCCTGGCTGCTCGTCGCCGGTGGCACCGTGACCAGCCTGCTGACGCTGTACGTGGTGGCGCGCGTGTGGACCAAGGCGTTCTGGCGGGCTCGCGCCGACGCCCCCGAGGGCGATCTGGCGGACAACAGCCCGTCCGCTCTGCTCGACGACTCGTCCGACATTCAGTTCGGTGACCGCGAGGACGTCGGCCGGATGCCGGCCTTCATGTTGATCCCGACGATCGGCCTCGTCGTCGTCGGCTTGGCGATGACGGTATTCGCCGGCCGCATCATCGACATCAGCGACCGCGCCGCAGCGGACCTCCGCGATCGCTCGGTGTACATCGACGCGGTGCGCGGTGCGGAATTCGTCGGCGATCAGGCCTACGAGCAGGCTCGTGCAGACGAGGAGGGCACCCGATGAAGATGAAGATGGACCGCTCGATTCTGCTGCGCCTGTGGACCCTCGCCTGGTTGACGGCCATCTGGGTTCTGTTGTGGGGCAACGTTTCTGCCGCGAACATCCTCGGCGGTATCGCGGTGGGTCTGCTGATCATGGTGCTACTGCCGTTGCCGCGGGTGCCGGTCGAGGGCCGCATCCACGTGTTCTCGCTCGTCAAGCTTGCCGTCGTATTCCTCTACTACGCAATCGAATCCAGCGTCAGCGTCGCCTGGTTGGCGATCCGGCCGAAGGCCCCGCCGGTCACCGGAGTGCTGCGCTGCCGCATCGCGATCAAATCCGATCTGGTGCTCACCCTGTTCGTCGACGCAATGAATCTCGTGCCCGGCACCATGGTGCTCGAGATCGACCGAACTCGACGCCTGCTGTACGTGCACGTGCTGGACATGGGTACCCAGAAGGCGGTCGACGGCTTCTACGCCTACGTCCGACATCTGGAGAAGCTGTTCATCGCCGGCTTCGAGCGTGATTCCGACTGGAAGCCCAGCCCCCTGCACTACCAGGAGTACGAGCAGTACCACGGGGTGCTCGGCGACGACCCCGTCGAGGCCGATTCTGACGCTCCTCGGGACGACAAGAAGACCGACGACAAGAGGAAGGGGGACTGGTCGTGACCGTCGTACTCGCCGTAGCCGGCGTCCTCCTGATCGCCGCCGCGATCCTGACCGCGTTCCGACTGCTCGACGGCCCCAGCACACTCGACCGACTCGTCGCGATGGACACAATTCTTGCCGTCTCCATGTGCGGCCTCGCGGTATGGGCCGTCTACAGCCGCGACACCACGCTGGTACCGGCCATCGTCGCGCTGTCGCTGGTCAGCTTCGTCGGATCGGTCAGCATCGCACGATTCAGGGTGAGGGACGAATGAGCACCGTTGCGCAGGTCATTGCATCCATCTTCATTCTGTTGGGGGCGCTACTGGCGTTCACTGCCGCCGTGGGCATCGTGCGCTTCCCCGATACTCTCTCGCGGATGCACGCGGCCACCAAGCCGCAGGTGGTCGGTCTGATCATGGTGTTGATCGGGGCAATCATCAGCCTGCGCGGAAACGTCGACATCTGGATGCTCGTGCTGGTGGGTATTTTCACCCTGGTGACCGCTCCGGTGATCGCTCATACGGTCGGCCGCGTGGCCTACCGAGAGCAGCGGGGCCGCGACGGCCTGCTGATCGTCAACGAGATGGAACCGGACGAGTCCGATCGGTAGCTCTGGGCGAATCGGCGAAGAACACCGCGTGGAAGCCGAACGCCATGGCTGCCAGTACGCCGAGAACGAGCGGCCCGAACACCTGAGGGTGTGACGCGAATGCGGCGGCCAGGTAGCGGTAGCTCACCAACAGCGCAGCCATCGCGGCGCAGCCGTAGGCCACCAACGTGATTCGGGCCCGATCCCAGCCGCGCTCGGGGTCACGGAGGACGGATTCGAGGGTCAGGCACAGCACTGCACCGGCCACCAGATCGACGCCGTAGTGGTATCCGAATCCGAGAGTGGCCGCGAGCGTACCGAGCAACCACAGGGTGCCGCCGGCGCGCAGCCACCAGGGGCCGCGTCGGGAATGGATGAAGATGCTCAGCGCCCATGCGGTGTGCAGGCTCGGCATGCAGTTTCTCGGAGTCTCCGAGTCGAACGGAATCTCGCCGAGCGCGCCCGAGAGCGGCATGACCTGCGACGGCCACGAATCGAACGCGAACATCGGACCCACCACCGGGAACAGCAGATAGAACACCGGTCCGACGAGTCCGATGAGCAGGAACGTGCGGAACAGGAAGTGCCTCGGCCAGGCTGCACCCGCGGCCACTCCGCGTAGCTGGTACAGCGCAACGACGATCGCCGCGACGGGTAGCTGGATGTAGATCCAGTGCAGCGTTCCTTCGGCGACCGGGCCGAGGCGGTCCAGGATGTTGCCCAGCACCCAGGACGGATTCCCCAGCGCATGATCGGCGGCGTATGCGTATTCGTCCAGAACGTAGGGCCGGGCGACGGTGGTGATGTGCAACCAGGCGTCGCCCGCCTTGGTCGCGAGCAACAGCAGTGCTCCCAGAGCAACACCGCGCATCGCCCGAGTGTCCCCCCGACGGGCGACGTAGACCCCGAGCCCGACCAACACGAGGGACGGGCCGTTGCCGACCGTCAGGGTGGCGTCGAAACCGAATCGGACACCGAGCACAGCAGCATCGATCAGCGCTGCGATGGCCAGGGTGCGCAGACGGAGAGCAGTGTTCAGTCCTACAGTGGCCAGGACCAGCGCCGCCGACGGCAGCGACATCGACTTCGGTGTGCCGAACAGGTCGTTCCACACGCTCGGCAGCGGGCCGGGAAAGTTCCAGACCGTCGCGATGATCTGCAGCAGCACCAGGAACGCGGCAACGAGGGCAGCGCCGACGATCAGGGGACGAACAGAGTTCTCACGTGTCGAATCGACCTCGACGGTCCCGACGTCCCCCTGCAGCACGCCGTTGATCGTAAACGGTGAGTGAACACAAAGTTAAATACAAACGGTCACGATTGGAGCTCGGTGACCAACGACTCCACGACGGCTCGCAGATCTCCGCCGGACTGCGCAGCCACCGCACGCTGGCGTTGGTACGACGCCCCGCGCCGGGGAATGTCGGCCACCGCGGCCAACTCGTCGACGCAGTTCAACCGCACGGCCGTCGGCGTCAACTTCTCGAGCAGGTCGTGCAAATCGTCGGTGACCAGGCGTTCGTTGCTGCTCGAGTCCAGGATGATCTCGGCATCGAGGCCGTATCGGGCCGCTCGCCACTTGTTCTCCTGCACGTGCCACGGCGGGATGGACGGCAGTGTCTCCCCCGCTTCGAGTCGCTCGTCGAGGTGGACGATGAGGCAGTGTGTCAACGCGACGAGGGCCGCCAACTCCCGCTTGCTCGACGCCCCGTCGCACACTCGAACCTCGATGGTTCCCCACTTCGGTGCCGGCCGGATGTCCCAGTGCATGCCGCCGAGTTGCTCGATGACGCCGGTCTTGAGCTGATCGCGAACGAATCCCTCGAACTGCGACCAGTCCTCGAACTGGAACGGCAGACCGGCTGTCGGAAGTTGCTGGAACATCAGCGCACGATTGCTGGCGTATCCGGTGTCGTTGCCGGCCCAGATCGGCGAGGAGGCGGACAACGCCAACAGGTGCGGGTATTGCAAGAGCAGTGAGTTCAGAATGGGAAAGACCTTGTGGGGCGACGAGACTCCCACGTGCACGTGCACTCCCCAGATCAGCATCTGCCGACCCCACCACTGGGTGCGCGCGATCAGCTCGTCGTAGCTCGGCGAGCTGGTGAGCTGCTGAGTGGACCATTCGGCAAACGGATGCGTGCCCGCCGAGAACAGGTCTATTCCGAGTGGATCCGCGGCGCGGCGCACCAGGTCCAACGAGCCGCCGAGGTCCTCCATGGCCTCCCCGACGTTCTCGCACACTCCGGTGACGAGCTCGACGGTGTTGCGCAGTAATTCCTTCGTCACCCGAGGGGTGTCCCCGGCGATATCGCGCACGCCGTCCATGACCGCTTCGGCGGAGTTGACCAGATCTCGCGTGTTCTTGTCGACCAGTGCGATCTCCCACTCGACGCCGAGCGTCGGGCGAGGTGAACTCGCGAAGTCGATCCGGGGAGCGCTCAAACTACTGCAGTACCGCGCACGCAGCCCGAGCACCGGCGTCGCCGGTCATCAGGGTCGTCATGTCCGGCACCGCGGCACCGTCGGGAAGTGTGTACCGCGGCGGAATGTTCGCGAAGTTGTCGGCACCCTCGTGCACGATCACCGAGGTTCCCGCACCGCCGGCGCGCAGATCGTCGAGCGTGATCGTGTCGGTGGTGGTGACGAGACGTCCGGTGCCGTCCTCGCCGACCTGGATGGACGTCAGATCACCACTGGCCGGATGCTCGGTGCGGCCGTCGACCTGCAGGTGACCGCCCGCAGACAGGAACGCGCCCGGTTCCCCGCCGGTGGGTGCCACGGAGTTCGGCTCGCAGGCGGCCACGGTGTGAACGTGGAAGCCGTGGAATCCGGGAGTCATGTTCTCGACCTCGGCGGTGACGGTGAGCTTCTCACCCTCGGCCGCGAACGTCACTGTGCCCACCTCGGCACCGGAAGCGTTGCGGAGGGTGCCCTCGATGGTCTCCTCGGAGCCCGACCCGGACTCGGCCCGGCCGTCGCCTGCCGTAGCGGCCGCCGACGGATCGGACTCGCCGGTCCAGACCGGCGGAACTGTGCCGGGGGTATCGGACGCAACCTCGCCGTTGCTGCAGGCAGAGAGACCGAGCGCTGCGATCGCGAGGACCGGCACCGCGTAACGCAACGATCGGGTCGCAGCAGTGCGTCGCTTGAACATGTCCATCGGAAATCGCTCCTCTTTCAGGCAGTTTCGCCGGGCTCGAAAATAATAACGTGCCGCCCGATTCGACCGAACCGGGCACGTCGTCGATGTGGTTAACTCTCGGGTCTGAATAACCTATTGCGTCACGATGACGACGACGCCGACCGTGGATTCGAGCGAGGTCGGTTTGGGCTCGGCCGGAACACCGAGTTCCGTGGCGATCGACTGCGCAGCTTGTTCCTCACCTGCAGCAGTTCCGTAGTACACCGCCGTCTGGGCGAACTGGGCCTCGCTGAAGTTGCCTGTCTCGGCGACGTTCCACCCGCCGGCGGTCAACGTGCTCGCTGTGCCGGCCGCGAGACCGGAGACGTTGGAATTGTTGAGAACCCGCACTTCGACGTCGGCGGAAGTACCCGAGGTGGTGGGGGCCGCGGAGCTGGTCGACGCGTCACCTGCCGGTACCTGCGCTGCGGGGGCCTGCGTGGTCGGTGCGACCGCAGCCGGCGCGCTCGTCGTCTCGGAAGCGGAGGGCTCGGCGGCCGCTTCGTCGGAATCGGAACCGGTGAGCGAGAGTGCACCGATCGCCGCGAACAGGATCGCGAGCGAAATCAACACCATGGCCAGAGCGCGGAGTGGTGGCCCGGTCTGTTCCGGGTTGGGGCTGCTCACGTACTCGACCCTAGCCGACCGTCGACGGCGACTCGGAACACGCCGATAGTCGGACCTGCTCAGACGTCGAAACCGAGCCGACGTGCCGCGCGAGCCTTCTGCCTGCTCGCCCGCAGGCGGCGCAGGCGCTTGACCAGCATCGGATCCGCGGCGAGCGACTCCGGCCGATCGACCAATGCGTTCAAAATCTGGTAGTAGCGGGTGGCCGACATGGAGAAGAGTTCCTTGATGGCCTCTTCCTTCGCACCGGCGTACTTCCACCACTGCCGCTCGAAGGACAGGATGTCGTGCTCTCGTCGACTCAGGCCGTCTGCACCGACTTCGTTCGGATCCTGCGAGCCGTCCGAACTTCCCGGTTGCTGAGCCTGGTTCGAGTCACGCGCTGCTGCGCCGTCCATCCCACTCCTCGACTTCTCGACTCCCTGGACCTGTGCGATCACCAACTCGTGAGACCACAGACCCTGGGGAAATCTGCTTCCCCCAGTACTGCCGGCACCCGTACGCGCACCGACCGAATTACACAGTTGTATTTCGAGAATCATTCAACCATGCTCGACGCCCGAGGCACGGCTCCCGCGAGGTACCGGCGCGTGGCGTGTTCGACGAAGACCGGCAGCGCAAGAGACCACACGCACCACCCTCTATCCTTGTCGACCATGGCAATTCTTCCCATCCGGATCGTCGGCGATCCGGTGCTCCACACCGCAACCGCTCCCGTCACCGAGTCACCCGCCGAGCTGGCCGAGCTGATCGCCGACATGTACGAGACCCTGGCCGCCGCGAACGGCGTCGGTCTCGCGGCCAACCAGGTGGGCGTCGGCAAACGTCTGTTCATCTACGACTGCCCCGACCAAGGTGCGGACGGCAAGGTCTTCCGGCGACGCGGGGAGGTCGTCAACCCCGTCCTCGAGACGTCCGAGATTCCCGAGACGATGCCCGATCCCGATGACGACGACGAGGGCTGCCTGTCGGTTCCCGGCGAGCAGCACCCCACCGGCCGCGCCGACTGGGCTCGGGTGACCGGCACCGACGCGAAGGGCGATCCCGTCGACATCGAGGGCCGAGGCTTCTTCGCTCGGATGCTCCAACACGAAGTGGGCCATCTCGACGGTTTCCTCTACACCGATGTACTCATCGGACGACACGCACGGGCGGCCAAGAAGGCCATCAAGCGCGCCGGCTGGGGCGTGCCGGGGCTGAGCTGGACGCCCGGCACCGTCGACGATCCGTTCGGGCACGACGACGAAGACGAAGACTGACCGACCCGATGATCGTCGACCAGTGAGCATTCCGGTGGGTACCCGGGTGATGCTCCGTTATCGGCTGCCGCCCGGGCACACCCATCCGATGACGGACGTGATCGGTGAGCTGGTGACGCTCGACGCCGATGCCGTCTCGGTCCGCGGCCGGGACGGATCGTTGGTGCAGGTTGCCGCCGAGCGCGTCGTAGCCTTGAAACCGTTGGGCCCGAAGCCGATTCGGACGTCGGAGATCAGGGCACTCGAAGCTGCCGCTGCCGACGGATGGCCGGGCGTCGAGCGAGAATGGATCGACGGTTGGCAGCTGCGCTTCGGTCACGGTTTCACCGGTCGCGCCAATTCGGCGGCACCGCTCGAGCCCGGTGCGTCGACGACGCCCGAGACGCTGGCGAGAATCTGCGATCGATACACAGCACGGGGATTGACGCCGACGCTGTCGCTACCCGATCGTCTCGGCACCGCTCCGGCCGGGTGGACGTCGTACAACGAGAGTGCCGTCATAGCGGCGGACATCTCGAATCTTGTTCTGCGCGAGGGCGACTCGGCCATCACCGTCACGGCGGAGCCGACCGCCGGCTGGTTGACGTCACTGCACTACCAGGGCCGTGCGGCACCTCGCGGCGCTGCAGAAGTGGCGTCGGCGATCCACGAGGGCACCCTCGGGTTCGGCATGCTCGGGGCCGGCGAAGTCGGATCAGGCACGATCGCAGTCGGGCGAGCGGCCGTCACCACCGCCCCGGACGGTCGTCGCTGGGTGGGGCTGACCTCGCTCTGGGTCTCTCCCGAGCATCGCCGCAACGGTCTGGGCACATTGATGTGCGGCGAATTGGTGCGGTGGGGACGCGAGCGCGGCGCAACCCACGCGTACCTGCAGGTGGCCGTCGACAACACCGTCGCGCTCGCCCTGTACCGAGACCTGGGCTTCGTCGACCATCATCACTATCGCTACGCGCGACCGGATTCGTGATGACGCGATCGGATGAACACCCTGTCGGAGGGGTTCTATAGGGTTCCTTCCCGTGCGCTTGGCTACTTGGAACGTGAACTCCGTCCGCTCTCGTCAGGATCGAATCGTCGATTGGCTGGAGCGATCCGATGTCGATGTATTGGCAATGCAGGAAACCAAGTGCAAGGACGCACAGTTTCCGTACGAGCGTTTCACCGATATCGGGTACGAGGTGGCCCACGTCGGACTGAGTCAGTGGAACGGCGTCGCGATCGCGTCCAGGGTCGGTCTCGACGACGTTCAGATCGGGTTCGAGGATCAGCCCGGCTTCAGCAAGGATCCCGAGATCGATCCCGCGCAGGAAGCCCGCGCCATCGGAGCCACGTGCAACGGGGTCCGCGTCTGGAGCCTCTACGTGCCGAACGGCCGCGAGCTCGCCGACCCGCACTACACCTACAAACTCGAATGGCTCGCCGCACTGAAGGCCGACGCTCAGGCGTGGGTTGCGGCCGATCCGCAGGCCCAGATCGCGCTCGTGGGCGACTGGAACATCGCGCCCACCGACGACGACGTCTGGGATCCTGCACTGTTCGAGGGCAAGACCCACACCTCCCAGGCCGAGCGCGATGCGTTCGCCGCGTTCGCCGACGCCGGATTCACCGAGGTGACGCGGCAGTTCACCCCCGAGCCCAGAACGTATACCTACTGGGATTACACGCAGCTGCGGTTTCCGAAGAAGCAAGGCCTACGCATCGACATGGCGCTGACCTCGCCTGCACTGTCGGCCCGAGTGACCGGCGCGTCGATCGACCGCGCGGAACGCAAGGGCAAGGGAGCCAGCGATCACGCGCCGGTGATCGTCGAGATCGGCTGAGCAGGCCGGACCGAACTGCCGGCCACTGCTCGCGCGGCGATGATCGCTCCCACGGCGATCAGGATTCCGTGGGCGATCCGCACGGCCGGCGGGGTGTAGAACTGCGGGAGGAACAGCACGTATCCGGCGGCCAGCACCATCGCATAGCGGTTCCGTAGAGCGAACAGCACCAGCCCGACGGCAATCGAGACGAGCCCGAGAGCGAACATCGTCGACTGCACGAGCGAGTAGCGAATCGGATCGGCAAGATCGATCAGGCCGGGGTTCGAGTTCGCTGCGGCGTCGACACCCAGGGCATGCAGCGCGAATGTCTCTGCGCCGTAGTACGGCAGAACCAGCCCGACGCCGATCCAAGTGGTGACCACTGCGGGATCGGACCGCCTACCTCCGTAGAGCACGGCCAGTCCGAGCGCAATGAAGCCGAGCATCGCGAAGGTGTGGGCCAGCACCCAGCTCGTGGATGCGAAGGCGTCCGCCCCTGCACTGCCCACCTCATCCGAGTAGGGCCGCAATGCGGGGTAGAGGGCGAACATGAGGCCGACGAAGAGGTACAGAGCTGCACGCATCGGGAGTACCAACCTTTCGAGAGCGGCGCTCTCTACAGGAAGCAGTATTCACCTTGGATGCGCTCCAAGCAAGAGCAGTGCTCTCTACTCGGCGATCAGGTCCAGGAATTCCTCGTGCTGCGCCAGGTAGCGCCGGACGTACGTGCAAATCGGGACGATGCGCCATTGACGATCGCGCGCAGTGTTGAGCGAAGCTCGCACCAGCACACCCGCCCAACCGCGATCGCCGTACTCCTCTTTGACGACCGTGTGCATCAGCGCGACGACGCAGCCGTCGCCCGCATCCCCGTCACCGAAGCGGTAGCCGAGGATGCCGACGAGCTCGTCGTCGACGAAGAGATCGAATCTGCTGTGATCGACGTCGTCCTCGATGCGGACGACGGGTCGCTCGACGGGTGCCGCCTGGATCGAGCGACGAGAGATGATGTGACTCATGTCACTTATGAGACCAGTGTTGCTCGTGTGACGCGAGGCGAGTGCCTCGATCGTCGCCGAGTCGAGTCCCGAATGTGACCAGCCCTACCGCGACCGGCAACGATCCCAGCAGCGGTCAGAGGGCGACGAGCATGTCGTTGTATTCCGGGTTCGCCGCGGCGAATCGCTGCACGTAGGTGCAGACCGGCCTGACCTTCCAACCGTAGGAACGTGCGCTGTCCAGCGCGCGCCGTACCAAGATTCCGGCCAAGCCCTGATGACCGAAGTCCTCGGTGACGACGGTATGCATGAAGGACACGACGTGCGTGCGCGTTGCGCGCGTGCCGCTTCCCTCCACCTCGAAGAATCCGACGATCCCGACGAGATCGCCGTTCAATCGAAGCTCGAACCGGTTCTGATCTTTGTTGATCGAGACATCAGCGCTAGGAGAACTCGCAAGCATGGGACGCCTCCTTCGCTGTGTATGGGGTGGTGAACGAGTGAATCGAATGTGACGTGCACCACTATTAAACATGCGCGCGGTGGCTCTGTCACCTTTTCTACCAACAAACCTTCGGATGCGTAGGTTTGTCCGTCCATCCCGACTCGAATGCTGGTATCGGTCATAAGCTGCCCTGTTCGACGTTGTGATACAACAACATTCGAAGCCACGTCGCGTTTTCACCGAATATTCACAGGTTCGGATTCGGCCACCGAGACGGTCGCCTCCGGCCCGCCGGTACTGTCGTCTCTCGTGAAGTTCCTACCGCTCACGCCCAACGGCGAGACTCCCGTCCGCGCGCTGACGATCGCCGGAACCGACTCCGGCGGCGGGGCCGGAATCCAGGCGGACAGCCGCACGATGGCCATGTTGGGCGTCCACGCGTGCGTTGCCGTCGCCGCGGTGACGGTCCAGAACACCGTCGGCGTAACGGGCTTTCACGAGATCCCGCCCGAGATAGTCGCGGCCCAGGTTCGCTCGGTGGTCTCGGACATCGGCGTCGGCGCAGCGAAGACCGGGATGCTGGCGTCCACCGCCATCATCGAAGCGGTCACCGCCGTGTGCACCGAGGTGGGCATCGGCCGCGACCGGCCGGTACCCCTGGTCGTCGATCCGGTGTGCGCATCGATGCACGGCGATCCGCTACTGCACGCCGAAGCGCTCGACGCCATCCGCCACACCCTGTTTCCCATCGCCTCGCTGGTGACCCCCAACCTCGACGAGGTCCGGTTGATCACCGGCATCGAGGTGGTCGACGACGCGTCCGCGCACCGCGCCGCGGAAGCCCTGCACGGCTTGGGCGCGCAGTGGGCACTGGTCAAGGGCGGTCATCTGCGCACATCCACCCACAGCACAGACCTGCTGTTCGACGGCGACACGTTCCTCGAATTCACCAGTGACCGCATCGACACCGGCAACGATCACGGCGGCGGCGACACCCTCGCTGCCTCGATCGCGTCGGCACTGGCACACGGATACTCGATGCCCGACGCGGTGGCCTTCGGTAAGGAGTGGGTCACCCGTTGCCTGGCCGCGTCCTACGACCTGGGTGCGGGCCACGGCCCGGTGTCACCGCTGTGGCGACTGCACGAGTCGGAGGATGCGTAGGTCGTCGGGCGCGCCCTTGATCTTGGGAGCGAAGAAGCTGCGGCGATAGGGCTTGGCCACCACGTGTAGGGCGTCGAGCACCTCCGGCGGGACCGCCTCGAGGGCCGCGGCGGAGATCATGACGTTGCCGTTTCCGCCGGTCTGCATCACGCGGGCGGCGACGGTGACGTCGACGCCGAGCCAGTCCGATCCCACCTGACGCGGGCTGCCGGTGTGGATACCGACTCGCATCGTCGGGGTGTATCCGTCGACATTCACGGCGCCGAGGGCATCCCGTGCTGCGAACACGGCCTCGACGGCTTTGTCCGCATCGGAGAACACGGCCATGATGCCGTCGCCCAGCCTTTTCACGACGTGACCGCCGCGGAACGCAACCTCGGGTTCGACGGCTTTCGAGACCTTGCGAAGCAAAGTCAGGGTGGCGGTATCGCCCGCACGAAGCGACCACGACGAGAATCCGACGAGATCGGTGAAGACGATCGTGACGTCCGATTCGCCGCGGCCGCGGCCCGCCCGCTCGAGGATCGCCTGCCACACCTGCAGGGCACCGAGGCCGACTTCACGGGATGCACCCGGTTCGTCGTCGAGTCCGTTGGCGGCCAGAAACCGATCCGCAACGCGGGCGACGGCCAATGCTCGTCCCGGGCCGTCGATGGACATCGGATCGCCGAACGTGGGGTCGCCGGGTAGTGCTCGCCGCACACGTCGAACCGCCCCGACCACCGTGGGCGCTCGATTGGTGGTGCGGACCCACTCCACCACCGAGGAGACGACTGCGTTCACAGCATCGAGCGTAACCCACGGTTACACATACTTAGCCTCACCCTTCGGCGCGTGCGGCCTCGCGCGCAGCACCGACCGGAACTCCGTTGGGGCCCTCCACCGACTGCGCGTAGACGCCGATTCCGTAGGCGACGGCGGCACCGTTCTTCGCCAGTGCGGCGCGGTCGACGTTCGCCAGGGTGTCCTGATCGGTGTGGTAATTCTCGTCGAAGGTCTGATCGGCAGTGCCGCCCCACTTTGCAGCCTGCTCGGCCGTCTTGTTCTCGTCCGCGCCGCTGAACACGCCGCCCGCCGGAATACCGACCTCGATGAACGGGCCGTAGTCGGATCGACCGTCGAAATCGGTGCCGTCCGCGGCGACACCGTCGGCGGCCAGCCGCTCGACGAACGTGCGCTCGATGGCGTCGGATCCGGCCGGTCCCGCGGGCTCACCGACCTTGTCGGAGTCGTCGCCGTCGTACGCGAGGTAGCCGGCGTTGTGCGAGCCGATCATGTCGAAGTTCAAGTACAGGGCGATGTTTCGCTTGTCGTCGTCGGACAGGCCCTCGACGTACTTGGTGGAACCGACGAGCCCGTCTTCCTCGGCACCCCAGAACGCGAAGCGGACCGCGTTGGTCACCTCGGGCGCACTACCCATCTGCAGGGCCGTCTCGAGCACTGCCGATGTGCCGGTGCCGTTGTCGTTGATGCCGGGGCCTTCGGGCACGCTGTCGAGGTGAGCACCCGCCACCACAACGTTCTCGGTCGAGCCGGTGGTGGTCTGGGCGATGATGTTGCGGCTCGTGGTCGTATCGGTCGTCGTGACGAGGGTCAACGTGACCTCGGGTGCCGCGAGGACCGCTGCGCCGTCCTCCTGGCTGACGCCGCCGGTCGGAATCTTTGCGGTCTCGGGATCGCCGAGTGTCCCCGAATCCAGCGGTCCCGGTTCGTTGTTGACGATGATCGTGGCTGCCGCACCCAGTTCGGCGGCGACGGTCTGCTTCGCACCGAACGGGCACACGCCGCGCGGCACGACGGCGACGGCACCGGCGAGATCGAGGCCCGCGTAATCCGCTGCCTCGCATCCGTCTGCACCGGCGGGAGCCCCGACGACGCGCGCTGTGATGCCCTCTGCGGGCGTGGTCGGTGAATAGCTGAGCGCGAACACCGGAATCTCGGTGCCTGCGAGCGACAGGGTCTGAGTCTGCGCCTCGAAGGTCTCGAACTCGAACTCCGGAGTGGTGACCTCGAAACCGGCCGATTCGAGTTGCGAGACAACGTAATCGACACTCGCGTCGTATCCGGCGGTACCGGCGGCACGGTTTCCGTCGTGCGCGGCGGCGATCGTTTCCAATTCCTGGAGGTGCCCGACGAGGGCGTCCTCGGTGACCGCGGCCGACAGCCCCGGCCCGTCGGGTGTCGCGAAAACTCTGGCCGGTTCCTCGTCCGAGGTGGACGAGCAACCGGCCAGAATCAACACAGTGACGGCGCTACCTGCAAGCAAGGAAATCCGCATAGCGGACACCCTACCCAGACAAATCGCAGGGTGTCAGGCGTCCCGACGATTGACCACGAACACTGCTGCGCCGAAGATCACCGCAGTGAAGACGACGAAGTAGATCAGACTGCCGACCGGACCCCAATGGAAGTCCGTACCTGTCGAGCCGCCGAGGAAATGGTCGGCGTTCTTGAAGGGCAGGAACGGCTGAATCTTCTCGCCGACCTTCGGGATGACTCCGACGAGGCTCTCGATCAGCAACGGCCACAGCAGTAGGACGGCGATGGCACCGGCGGACTGCCGGATGAGCGCACCCACCGCGACAGCGAGAACGATCTGCACGAACGCCAGGACGGCAGTACCGTAGATGACTCGCCACGTGCCGTCGACGTCGAAGCTCAGGAGCGCGCCCGCTTCTTCACCCGCGATCGATTTCGCCAGGAAGAATGCACCGAACGCCAGGATCAACGACAGCACCGCGCCGTACACGCCGACGATCAGCGCCTTGGCACCGAGCACCGAGGCCCGGTTGGTGACCGCCTGAAATGTCGTCCGGATCAGGCCGAAGCGGTATTCGCTGGTGACGGTGAGGGCCGCCAGGATCATCAGCACCATGATCCCCAGCCCGCCTACACCGCTGCCGACGACGTCGTACGCAGTGGTCGGCGGTAGCCCCTCCGGAGCATCCGGGCCGATGGCCGTCTTTGCGGCCCAACCGAGGATGGCTCCGAACCCGAGGCCGAACACCACCACGATCGCGCTGCACCACCACGGCGATTTGGTCGAGGTGAACTTGATTCTTTCTGCTGCCAAGACGCCCATCAGAGTGACCCGCCCATCGCTTGCTGAGTGTTCTGGTCTTCGGCGCCCGCGCCGTGGTATTGCACTGTGTCTCCGGTGAGTTTCATGAATGCTTCCTCGAGCGAGCCTCGCTGAGAGGCCAACTCGTGCAGGGTGATTCCGGCGCGTCCGGCGATATCGCCGATCGTGTCGGTCGTGGAGTTCAGCACCACTAGCGAGGGCTGAAGCTCATCGGTCTTGTCCGGCTCGCGCACGGTGAGACCAGCTGTGGTCAGTGCCTGTCGAAGCCCGTCGAGCTGTGGGCTGCGCACGCGCACCGACGCCTCGGAGGCGTGGTCGATGAATTCCTGCACCGAGGAATCCGAGATCAGCTTGCCGCGTCCGATGACGATGAGGTGCTCTGCCGTCTGGGCCATCTCCGAGAGCAGGTGGCTCGAGACGAGCACCGTGCGGCCCTCGGCTGCCAAGCGCTGCATGAACTTTCGGATCCAGACGATGCCTTCGGGGTCGAGGCCGTTGACCGGCTCGTCGAACAGCAACACCTTGGGATCGCCCAGCAGAGCGCCCGCGAGACCGAGCCGCTGCGACATGCCGAGTGAGAAGCCGCCCGCATTCTTCTTCGCGACCTCGGACAGTCCCACCAGACGCAGCACCTCTTCGACGCGCGACTTGGGGATGCCGTTGGACGCGGCCATCCACTCGAGGTGAGCACGTGCCGAACGGTTGGGGTGCACCCACTTGGCGTCGAGCAGGGCGCCGACGGTACGCAGTGGTTGCTTCAGGTGGCTGTAGCTCTTGCCCTCGATGGTCGCCGAGCCCGAGGTGGGTCGGTCGAGCCCGAGGATCATCCGCATGGTGGTCGACTTGCCTGCGCCGTTGGGGCCGAGGAAGCCGGTCACGATGCCGGGTTTGATGGTGAAGGTGAGGTTGTCGACCGCCGTCACCGCGCCGTATTGCTTGGTCAATCCTGTCACTTCGATCATGGGGTCAACCTTCCCCGATCGAACGCGTCCGCACATCGACCTACAGTCGCCGATTGCATCATCCTTTCGGATGACACACACCCTGAGACAGTCGGTCACATGGGAGCCCGCGGCCAACCAGGCGCAGCCGCAAACGCGCGCGCGTTTGCCAGATGCGAGCGGAACAGTCCTCGTATTCGCCACTGTTCTGCGCGCGTTTCACAAATGCGCGCGCGTTTGCCGGATACGCAGCACCCTGGAAGGTGCCGGGCCGTCGACGCAGCCGCTCACATGGGCGAGCTGGCCTGCGCCCAGAATCGTTTCGGTATACGTCCTGCGTGTCGGGCCTGGTAACCAGCCGCTACCGCATGTCTCATTGCCGACGCCATCAGCGCGGGATCCTTCGCGCGGGTCACGGCGGTGGCGAGCAGCACCGCGTCGCAGCCGAGTTCCATCGCGAGGGTGGCGTCGCTGGCGGTACCGATACCCGCGTCCAGGATCACCGGCACCGTTGCGGCGTCGACGATCATTTCGATGTTGTGCGGGTTGGCGATCCCGAGACCGGTGCCGATGGGCGAGCCGAGCGGCATGACGGCCACGCAGCCGATGTCCTCCAGGCGCTTGGCCAGAACCGGGTCGTCGGTGGTGTACGGCAGCACCTGGAAGCCGTCGTCGACGAGTTGCTCTGCAGCCCTGACCAATTCGATGGCGTCGGGCAGCAGGGTTCGCTCGTCGGCGATCACTTCGAGTTTCACCCAATCGGTCTCGAGCGCCTCACGGCCCAGCTGCGCGGTGAGCACTGCCTCGGCCGATCCTCGGCACCCTGCGGTGTTCGGCAGCGGCGCGATGTTCAACCGGCGCAGCAGATCCAGCACTCCCGTCCCACCCGCGGCGTCGACGCGGCGCATCGCAACAGTGGTCAGTTCGGTCCCGGACGCGACGAGGGCCTCTTCGAGTACCGCGAGATTGGCCGCTCCCCCGGTGCCGGTGATGAGCCGGGAGGTGAAGGTGCGATCGGCGATCGTCAGACCCGTCATGCCCTCAGCCACCCTGCACAGCGGTGAGAACGTCGATGGTCCAACCCTTTTCGATGCTGGTGGTGTCCCACCGACTCTTGGGCAGCACGGCACCGTCGACGGCGACAGCGATACCCTTCTCCGGCATTCCGAGCTTGTCGAGGAGTCGAGTCATGGTCATGTCCTCGGTGAGCAGGTGATCCTCGCCGTTGACGGTGATGCCGATGGCAACCTGTGTCATGGTGTCCTTTCGATCTGCGGGCTCTAAATGTGCGAGAAGCGTTCAGGACTGGCGGCTTTCGCCTCGGAGATCTCTTCGCCGGAGACGAGTGCGGCTACCGCGTCGGCGGTGATGGGGGCGAGCAGGATGCCGTTGCGGCCGTGGCCGGTGGCGACGATCACCTGGGGAGACAGCCTGCCGATGATGGGTAGTCCGTCCGGGCTCATGGGCCGCAGTCCGGCAGCTGTTTCGTACAGCTCGTATTCGCCGATACTCGGCATGAGCCTTTCGGCGTCGGCTATCAGGTCTCGCACCCCGGCGACGGTCACCTGCGTGTCCTGCCCGGATTCGTATTGTGTTGCGCCGACGACCAATCCGTCCCCGCGTGGCACCAGGTAGATCGGCCTGCCGTGTACGGTTCCGCGAACGGTGCGGTGCGGTGGGGGTGCCGCGCTCGGTCGACGACGCAGCCGGAGGATTTCACCCTTGACCGCACGGACCGGCAGCGAGGGCCACAGCGCCGCCGACTGTGCCCCGGCGGCCAGGACCACCTGATCGGCGTCGGGGATGGTCTCCACCGGGGCGGTCACGAACCCCACTCCTGCGTCCAGGCATCCCTGCTCGAGCGCGGCAACCAGCGCTCGATTGTCGACGGACAGCTCGGTCGGTGCCAGCAGGCCGAGCCGAATGTTCTGTGCCAGAGCAGGTTCGAGCTCACGCAGCTGCGCGCGGCCGAGAATCTCCAATTCGTGTCCTTGCTCGCCCACCCACTCGGCAACGGTCCGCAGATCTGCGGCATCGGCGGAGTCGAGGGCAACCGTCACCGATCCGGACGCGGAGAACACCGACGGGCCGGGAAGGCGCTCGGCGAAGTCCGGCCACCGCGCCAGCGAGGCAGCACCGAGGTGCAGGAGTTCGTGTTCGCCCGGCCACCCCTCGGACAGCGGGGCCAGCATGCCGCCGGCCACCCAGGACGCGCCCTTGCCCAGAGCAGGATCGTGCACGACCACTCGGTGACCGTCCTGGCTCAGGCGCAGCGCCGTCGACAGCCCGATGACGCCTCCGCCGATAACGACGATGTGCACGCGATTCACGTCCTCACTCCCTGCGCCCGCATGATCGGGTTCAGGTATTGACGGTAAGGGCGGCGAACCCACTCTCAGCCCCACGATCCTCGGGACTCCCGCGATATCTCGGCCACTCCGTCGTCGGTGGCGGCCACCATGAGAATACAGTTCGCTTTGTGCATCCATCTCAGACCGCCCGCAATCAGACTCCCCGTGAGCGTCTTGCGTCCGCTCGCCTGTACCTGTGTACCGATGCCAGGCGCGACAAGGGCGATCTCGCGCAGTTCGCCGAGGCCGCGTTGTCCGGTGGCGTCGACATCATTCAGCTGCGCGACAAGAACTCCGCCGGTGAGCGCCAGTTCGGGCCGCTCGAGGCCAAGGACGAGCTGGCTGCACTGGCGATTCTGCTCGGCGCGACCAAGCGGCACGGTGCACTGCTGGCGGTCAACGACCGCGCGGACCTGGCGCTGGCCTCCGGCGCGGACGTGCTGCATCTCGGTCAGGGCGATCTGCCGGTGCACTACGCCCGCCAGATCCTCGGTCCGGACGTGGTGATCGGCCGCTCGACGCAGAACCGGGCCCAGTCCTCGCTCGCTGCGATCGAGGACGGCGTCGACTACTTCGCCGTCGGGCCGGTCTGGCCCACGCCCACCAAGCCCAACAGATCGGCCGCCGGGCTCGAGACTCTGCGGGCCACCGCGGACGCGCTGCCGGAGCGGCCGTGGTTCGCCATCGGCGGCGTCGATGCCACCAACGTGGATCAGGTCAGGGCAGCCGGTGCCGACCGCATCGTGGTGGTCCGCGCCATCACCGAGGCCCGGGACCCACAGGCAGCCGCTCGCGCGCTGGTCCAGGCTCTGCAGGCCTAGCCGGGGCACACTGGACGGAGTGTTCTCCTCCCTCGCCCCGGCCCGTCGCCGGTTGGTCCTCGCTCTCCTCGTCCTGGTTGCAGTCGGGGTCGTCGTGGTCGCCGCGATTGTTGCGTCGTCGCTCCGTACCGATGACCCCGTCGCGAGCGTCGACCAGTCGGTGCCCGGCCCGGTGCTGCTGGTCCCCGGTTTCGGCGGTTCCACCGATGCGCTCGATGTGCTCGCGTCCGCGCTGCGAGAAGACGGTCGCGACGCCACCGTGGTGGCCCTGCCGGACGGTGGCGTCGGCGATCTGACCGCCCAGGCGGGCACCTTGCGTGACGCTGCCGACGCAGCTCTGACTCGGACGGGAGCGACGTCGGTCGACGTCGTCGGGTATTCCGCAGGCGGCGTGGTGGCCCGGATCTGGGCCGCCGACCTGGGCGGCGCCGAGCAGGCCCGGCGCATCGTGACCCTCGGCTCCCCGCACCACGGCACCCAGGTGGCGGGGCTGGCGGCCCAAGTCCTGCCCGATCGATGCCCGACGGCCTGTCAGCAGCTCGCCCCGGACAGCTCCGTGCTGGCCGCCCTGAACTCCGGCGACGAGACCCCGGAGGGGCCGCAGTGGGTGTCGATCTGGACCGACGTGGATCAGGTGGTGACCCCGCCTACCTCGGCCGAACTCGACGGGGCGATCGACATCCCCGTCCAGAGCGTGTGTGCGGATTCCACCGTCGATCACGGGAACCTGCCCCGCGATCCTCTCGTCGCGGCGATGGTCTCGGCCCAGTTGGAGGGCAGCTCCACCACCCAGCTCGGCGCAGCTGATTGCAGCCGTCTCAGCTAGTGATGTCCTTGGTCGTGAAGTTCGCCCACGCCGCACCCAGGAGCACCACGACGTAGGCACCCTGCAACCCGACGCCGCGCACCAGGTCCCGCGTCGGCACCGGATCGCGGAACAGGTCTACGAAAGCCAGCCAGTATCGCGTCGGCAAGTAGGGCGCGATGGCGTCGGCCGCGTCCAGGGTCAGCAGCAACGAGCTGGCGATGAGGAAGGCCAACGCGCCCAGCGTCGCGGCGAGCGGGGAGTCGGTCAGGGTCGAGAGAAACAACCCCATGGCAGCGACTCCGAGCATGGACAGCGTCACGTAGAGCACGGCGATGACGGTGCGCACGGCGACCTGTTGATCGGTCAGCACCGTGCCGGACACGCTGGAAACGCCGGCCAACGACGTGGTGTCGAACAGCGTCGTACCGACGAAATACGCGACGGCGGCCACGATGACCACGGCCAGCAACACGAAGGCGGCCACCGAGATCAGCTTTGCCACCAGTAGTCGGGTCCTTCCCACCGGGCGGGCCAGCAGGTAGCGCAGGGTGCCGGCCTGGGCCTCTCCCGCGACGGCGTCGCCGGCGATGACCGACACCGCGACGGGCAGGAACAGCGGCAGCACGATGGCGAGCGCGGCGAGCGGGAAGAGCTGGCCGTTGGTGGTCACCGCCGACAGGAAGGCAGGGCCTTCGCCGGGCCGCGGACCGATGTCGGTGAGTGCCAACAGGCCCGCGACGATGGTGGGCAGCAGGTTCAGCAGGAGGATGACGACCCAGGTGCGGGGTCGACTCAGCATCGCGCGCAGCTCGACGCCGATCATGCGGTCACCTCCGTCCGGGTTGAGCGGACGGGACCGTCGACTCGGTCGGCGCTGGCGCCGGTGGCGGCCAGCACGGACTGCTCCAGACTCATCTGCTGCGTCGTCAGCTCGCTCACTCGGACCCCACCTTCGACGAGCAGTCGATTGAGCAGGGCCGAGTCGGGGTGTTCGATCACGAGCTGCTGCCCTTCACGGTGGAGCACGGTGGCGTTCTGGACTCCGGCGAGCACGGCGACGGCCTCGGCCGGGTCCGGGGTGCCCACGAGCACTCGGCCGGTGGGCTGTTGGAACGCGGAGAGCTGATCCTGCAGAACGAGGCGACCCCGATCGAGCACTCCCACTCGATCGCACAGTTGCTCCACCTCGGCCAGCAGGTGGCTGGAGAGGAACACTGTGGTGCCCTTCGCATGCAGGCCGAGGAGCAACTCTCGAATCTCCAGGATTCCCTGTGGGTCGAGACCGTTGGTCGGCTCGTCGAGTATCAGCAGCTCGGGGGTGCGCATGAGTGCCGCGGCCAAGCCGAGGCGCTGCCGCATACCGAGCGAGTACTGCTTGACCGGTCTGCGTCCCACCCCGGCGAGGCCCACCTGTTCGAGGGCCTCGCCGACACGGGCGGTCCTGGTACGACGGGCACCACCCGGCCCGGCCGCGTCGAGCAGCGTGAGGTTCCGGCGTCCCGAGAGATTGGGGTAGGCGGCGGGGTTCTCGATCAGCGCACCCACCCGCGGCAGCACGCTCCTGCGTCGCCGCGGCATCTCCTCGCCGAGCAACTGCATCTGCCCGGAGGTGGCCAGGACCAGGCCGAGCAGCATCCGCACGGTCGTCGTCTTGCCGGAGCCGTTGGCACCGACGAAGCCGTAGATGTCGCCGGCGCGCACATCGAGGTCGACGCCGTCGACTGCTCGCACCGATCCGTAGCTCTTGGTGAGGCCGGTCGTGCGGATCATGTGGCTGCTCCTTCGAGCTGCAGGGCGGCGGTGGCCAGGGTTTCTGCGGTGACGGTGCCGGAGAGCAGGTAGCGACGCCGGTCGGCGGTGGGCTCGGTGATCAGGACGTTGAGCGGCCCGATCGACAGCGCGACGCTGTTGCCGGTGACGACTGCGCCAGGGGCTTCCCGCAGCTGGTCGACGAGCCCGCGCGCAGCGCGACGCGGCAGTGGAGCGGCGATCAACTCGGTCACCCCGCGGCCGTAGATTCCCACCGCACCCTGGCCGCCGCGGTCCATCAGGTCGAGTCCGGACAGCGTCGACGGAAGACCGGCGGCGTCGATCCCGTCGGCAAACGAAGCGATGTCGAGACCGTCCTGCTGCTGCACATCGGTTCCTGGCGGCGGGACGAAGCGGACGGTGTCGGCGTCCGGGGTCGCGGAGGAGAAGTCGAGGAACGCAGTGCTGACGATAGGGCGAGTGGCCCCGTCGCCCAGCACGTCGACCTGCAGCGGAAGACCGCTGTCGGGATCGACCCACACGTCTACCTCGGTGACGGTGCTCTGCGGCTCGCTGGGGATCAGTCGGAGGCCAGGGGCGTCCCGGCCGGCGATCCGACGATCCGGCAGCCGGGTGACCTCATCGGCGTTCGCTTCGCTGAGCAACCGCTGCCCGAGCTCCGGGGGCAGCAGGTCGGCTTCACGAGGCAGGCGCAGGCTCGGCTCGGGTACCGGTGTCACCACTGCCGTGTTCTGTTCGTAGTCCCAACTCCACAGCCGAGCCGGGCTCCGGTAGAGGCCACGCTCCCCGGCGAGGCGCACGGTGTCGACGCGCCAGCTGTCCGGGCTGCGATACCAGGCGCGCAGGGTCGTGGTGTCGCCCAGTAGATCCGGAAGGCCGCCGAGTCCGTCGGTCACCGGCAGAGTGACACCGCCGACCGCCTGGGCGTAGCCCGAGTACGGCGTCGCGGTGGAGGACTGGACTCGGGAGAGCAATTCGGCCGCGGTGATGTTCGACGCCTCGACGGGCCAACGCGCTATCACCGAGGGGGTGGCGACAAGCACGGCGATGCCGAGCACCACCGCCAGCCACCGCCACTTCTTGCGCACCTCTTCGACCGTACGGACGTACCCGGTGTGCTGCATGTGAGCAGAACCGACCGCGGTCGAACGCCAGGTTCTCTACAACCAGCCGAGGACGGTCGACGGCGTCAACACCTGCACCGAGTCGGGCAGCCGGTCGCGCAATCCGCGGTCGGCGGTGACCAGCGCCGTCAGATCCCCGTCGAGACGGGCCTGATCGGCCAAGGTGTCGTCGCCGCTGCCGTTCGCGAGAATCGTCCTGGTGCGCGGGTCGTTCACCACCGCGTCGCGGGCCTCGCCTTCGAGGACGGCCTCGATTCTGGTGAGCCACCCGTATTGGCCGCCGGGCAGTTCGACGGTGCGTGGCAACGTCTCGGCGAGCGAGGTGAGCAGTGCGCCGGTCGATCCGGCGCGGTCCTTCCACCAGCCGTTCGGTCGTGAGCCGAGCACGTTGGCGGTGTCCAGCAGTACCCGCAGCGGCACGGTGCGCAGCGCCGACCAGCTCGATGCGAACCCCGGGTGCAACGGGAGGTCGGCGACGATCGATTCCGGTACCCAGCGCAGTTCGGTGCTCTCACCGTTGGGCACGGTGGTCAGTGGATGATCGGTATCGGCAACGACGGTGGTGTACGACCAGCCGCTCGCGACACTCGCAGTGACCCGTTCGCTCCGCACGCACAGCTGTTCGGCAGCGATACCGGCTTCCTCGTGAGCCTCGCGTACGGCCGCGTGCTCGGTGCTCTCGTGAGAGTCACGGGCCCCGCCGGGCAGCGCCCACGTTCCGCCCTGGTGGCTCCACAGTGCGCGGTGCTGCAGCAGTACGAGTGGTTCTCCGGTGTTCGACGGTGCGCGGAGCAACAGTCCGGCGGCCCCGTGCTTTCCCCAGTGCCGAGAACCGTCGGCACCGATCACCCACCCGTCCCCGTCACCTCGCATGCTCACCACCCTAGGGGAATCGTCCGCCTGTAGTGACTGTGCTGTAGTGGCTGCAGTACGGTCCGCCTGCTTATATGCTCGGTGACGTGATCGCGGCCGGCATTACCCCCTCCGCTGCCGTGCCTCCGACAACGGCCACTCCCGTCGGTACCGTTGCCGGCAAGCCACCGGTTCGCTACACGATGCGTTCGACGCCTGCGCGGTTGGTCGCGATGGGAACCGCGCTGGTGGTGTTGGCGTTGACGGTCGGAAATCTGGCGTCCACGGCGGTCACCGAGCGGGTGGACACCTTGGGCACGCTGCTGGTCCGGACCGAGCCGTTCGCGAACTCGGCGCAGAATCTGTACGGGGCACTGTCGGTGGCCGATTCCGCTGCCGCAACCGCATTCATCGCCGGCGGTCTCGAACCGGCCGAGGTACGCGAACGCTACTCGCAGGCACTCGGCGAGGCGTCGTCCGAACTGATCGCAGCGTCGGCCGGAGTGACCGAGAACGACGAGGCCACCAGTGCCGTGCTGACGCAGATCGCCGCCGGACTGCCGGTGTACAGCGGTCTGGTCGAGACGGCCAGGGCCAACAACCGGAGCGGGAACCCGGTGGGGGCGGCATATCTCGGTGAGGCCTCGACGATGATGCAGACAAGTCTGCTGCCGCTGGCCGAGAAGTTGTACACCGAGCAGGCATCACGGGTGTCGGCCGATCAGGAACGGTTCACCAGCCCGCCGTTCTTCGCGATCGGGTCGGTCGTGTTCCTGCTGATGATGACCGGCCTGGCGCAGTGGTACCTCTCGCGAACGACGCGTCGAACGTTGAACGTCGGATTCCTCGGTGCCACAGCCGCTGTCGTCGGCCTGCTCGGCTGGATGTTGGTGGTAGGACTGATCTCCTCGATCGCTACCGACCGCGCGCTCGATCGCGGTGTCGCGCCGCTGAAGTCGTACACGACGGGTTTCATCATGGCGCAACAGGCCAGAGCGGACGAGACCCTCGATCTCGCACGCCGCGGCGGCAGTCAGGATTACGGACAATCGTTCGACGCCAACGTCTCTCGAATGTCGGAGATGTTCCAGGGTGATACCGCGGTGATCGACGCGCTGAACACATGGTCCGGCTCGCATGCGCGCATCGATTCCGCTCTCGAAGTCGGCGACTTCAACGGTGCGGTCGCCATCGCCACCGGAACCGCGGAATCCGATTCGGCCGCCGCCTTCACTGCACTGGACAGTGTTCTGGTCGACGGCATAGAGAACGCGCGAGCCGAACTACGGTCCAACATCGACCGCTCGGTCGGGGTGTTGTCCGGCTTGTCCAACGGCGCGTACGTGCTCACCGTCGTCGCCTCGGTCGCGTTCGGTGTCGGCCTGTTCCCGAGGCTGCGTGAGTACCTGTGAAACGTCTGCTCGCCGTCGGCCTCCTGACCACCGCACTGCTGGTCGGCTGTACTCCGCCGGAAAGCTTTGCGCCACAAGTCGATACGACGTTCTCCGAACCGCCGCTACCGGACGGCGCATCCGTGGCCGCTCGGCCGACCGAGACCCCGGCCGACGACGAGTGCGCCCGCCCCACCGCCAGCCTGCGCCCACTCACGACCGGTACGGATGCACCGCCGGTACCGCAACCGACCATCGACGCACTGCGCGCGAAGGGCCGCCTGGTAGTCGGACTCGACACGGGCAGCAACCTTTTCAGCTTCCGTGATCCGATGAGCGGGCAGCTGGTCGGGTTCGACGTCGATATCGCGCGGGAAATCTCGCGGGACCTCTTCGGCGATCCGAACAGGTTGGACTTTCGCATTCTGACCTCGGCACAACGGCTGGAGGCCCTGCAGGATTCCTCGGTGGACATCGTGGTGAAGACCATGACCATCACGTGCGCTCGACGCAAGGACGTCCAGTTCTCCACCGTGTATTTCCAGGCGCAGCACAGGATTCTGGTGGTGCAGGGTTCGGGTATCCGCGGCGTCGGCGACCTGGCGGACAAGCGCGTGTGCGCCGTCGAGGGCACCACCTCACTGCGACGACTGCAGCGAGTGCAACCCGCAGCGACCGTGGTCACTGTGCCGATGTGGTCGGATTGCCTTGTGGTGCTGCAACAACG
Source organism: Rhodococcus sp. WWJCD1 (assembly GCF_002258735.1). Taxonomy (NCBI): domain Bacteria; kingdom Bacillati; phylum Actinomycetota; class Actinomycetes; order Mycobacteriales; family Nocardiaceae; genus Rhodococcus; species Rhodococcus sp. WWJCD1. Next base: position 205,114 of record NZ_NOXY01000020.1, on the reverse strand, counting down.
ACAGGTCGACGCGATCAGCACCGACGACGCCATTCTCGCCGGTCTGGCTGCGCAGGATCCCTACCTCGAGATCGTCGGCGACAGCCTGAGCCCGGAGCCGTACGGGGTGGGGATCAACCGAGACAACGAGGATCTGGTGCGGTTCGTCAACGGAACGCTGGCGCGCATTCGCGCCGACGGAACCTGGAATCGCATCTACAACCGATGGCTGACGGTCCTCGGCCCCTCCCCCGGCCCGCCTACCGCGTCGTACAGCGACTAGGGGCATCATGGACGACGACGAACAGCAAACTACTGCCCCAGCGGACAAGACGCAGGCAGTCTTTCGGGCCGAGTCGGGAACCGACGGAATCGAACGCACCCAAGCAGTGTCGAGAAGCCCAGCGGTGTCACGGGCACCGATCGACGACCGGACCGCACGGACGCCGGGCCCCGTTTCCCCTGACGCCGGCTCGACCGAACGCGGAACAGCGAAATCGGCTGCAACACGGGCCGCATCCACCCGTTCCAGGACGGGTAGGTCCAGATCAGGTCGATCGCGCAGTACCGGCCTTCGACGTCGACTCGGGGGCGGGCTGGTCGACGTACCCCGGGTGGAGCCGGTCGATCCCGAAACTGCGGTGATGTCGGATCCGACGGTGCCGCAGCACAAGCGGTTCTGCTGGAAGTGCAACGCCAAGGTCGGCCGCAGCGAGCCGGGCGAGCCCGACATCGCCAAGGGCGTGTGTCCGCACTGCGGCACGACATTCGACTTCACGCCCCTGCTCGAACCGGGCGATCGAGTGGTCGGCCAGTACGACGTGCAGGGCTGTATCGCGCACGGCGGACTCGGCTGGATCTATCTCGCCATCGACCGCAACGTCAGCGACCGCTGGGTGGTACTCAAGGGACTACTGCACTTCGGCGACGAGGAGGCCCACGCGGTCGCGGTCGCCGAGCGCCAATTCTTGGCCGAGGTAGCGCATCCCGGCGTCGTCAAGATCTACAACTTCGTCGAGCAACCCCGCAGCGACGGGTCGACCGTCGGCTTCATCGTCATGGAGTACGTCGGTGGACGGTCGTTGCGCGACATCCTCGGTACGTGCGACGGCGGAAGGATGCCCGTCGAGCAGGCACTCGCCTACGTCCTGGAAGTGCTTCCGGCACTGGGCTACCTGCATTCGATCGGCCTGGTCTACAACGACCTGAAACCCGAGAACATCATGGTCTCCGACGACCAGATCAAACTCATCGACCTCGGCGCGGTCGCGGGTATCGAGGACTACGGCTACCTGTACGGCACGGTGGGCTACCAGGCACCGGAGATCGTCAGGACGGGACCGACGGTGGCGTCGGACATCTTCACGGTGGGCCGCACACTCGCGGTATTGACGCTGGACATGCCCTCGAAGAACGGTAAATATCTCGACGGCCTGCCGTCGGTCGAAGACTCCGAAGTGCTGCAGCAATTTCCGTCACTGCACCGACTGCTGCTGCGCGCAACGCACGAGAACCCCGCTCGACGGTTTCGATCAGCGGACGAATTCGCCGGGCAGGCGACCGGGGTGCTACGCGAGATTCTGGCCATCCGAACGGGCGTCGAGCGCCCCGGCCTGTCCACGGTGTTCAGCCCGCCCCGTACCACCTTCGGAACCGAGCAGTCGGTGGGCCGGACCGACACCTACGTGGACGGTACGGTACGCCACGAACGCATGACCGCAGCCGAAGTTGTTGCGGCGCTCCCCGTTCCACTGGTGGACCCCAACGATCCGAGCGCGCCCTTACTCGCGGCGGCCGTACACGTCGAACCTCGCCAGACCCTGGACTCGCTGCAGCACGCCAAACGCAACGGCATCGAACGCATCACTGCAGGCGCGGACAAGCCCAAGGACTCCACGACTTCCTCGTCTCCTGTCGACCTGGGGGTCGAGATCACCCTCGCCGAGGTCAAAGCCAATCTGGATCTGGGGAACGTCGTCGAGGCCACCGAGATTCTCGCCAAGGTGCAGTCCGAGGACGACGCCGCCGATCCGTGGCGGGTGCAGTGGTACGCAGGCCTGATCGCGCTGCTGCATCACGAATACGATTCTGCGTTCACGAGTTTCGACAACGTGCTCGGAGCGATGCCCGGAGAGCTGGCCCCCAAGCTCGCTCTCGGTGCCACCTCGGAATTGCTCGGCCATGTCGCCGCGGGCAAAGCCGACGAAGCCGAGAAGTGGCGAGCCCGAGCCGAGGGCCTCTACCGAGCTGTGTGGCGTACCAACCGCGGCATCGTGAGCTCGGCGTTCGGCTTGGCCCGACAGTTGCAGCGGCGCGGTGATCAGACCGGGGCCATCGCCGCTCTCGACCAGGTACCGATCAGTTCACGGCACTACTCTATGGCGCGCATGACCAGTGTGCTGACGCTGCTGATGGACCGCTCGCGAGCCGAACTGTCCGAAGCCGACTTCCGTTCCGCCGCACGCCGAGTTGCGTTGCTACCCAAGGCGGAGAGCCGGGCACTACAGATGCGGACGCTGGTGCTCGCGATGGCCCTGGACTGGATCGTCTCCGGCCACGCCGCCACGGCCGAACGGGAGCCGATTCTCAGCGTCCCGTTCACCGAGGACGGATTGCGGCGTGGCACCGAGAAGGGGCTGCGCGCGCTGGCCCGCAACGCCACCGATCGCGCGCATCGCTTCTCACTGGTGGACCTGGCGAACGCTATCCGGCCACGTTCACTGTTCTAGTCGCCGTCACGAACCAGATCGTCCGTCGCCCGAGCGATCGCCAGTTCCTCGTTGGTCGGCACCACCAACACGGTCACGGTCGACGAATCGGTCGAGATGACGCGAGCCTGCTTGCTGCGCACCGCATTACGCTCCGGGTCGATCTCGATGCCGAATCCCTCGAGGTTCGCCAGGGCGTCGGCACGCACGGCGGCCGCGTTCTCGCCGACACCGGCGGTGAACGTGACGACGTCGAGCCGGCCGAGTCCGAGCATGTACGCGCCGATGTATTTGCGCAGGCGATGGATGTAGACGTCGTACGCCAGCCGCGCGGAGGCGTCGCCGTCGTCGATCCGTTGTTGCAGTTGCCTGAAGTCGTTGACCCCGGACAGTCCGATCAGTCCGGATCGCCGGTTCAGCAAGGCATCGATGTCGTCGACGCTCATGCCTGCGCTGCGGCGCAGATGCATGATGACGCCGGGGTCGATGTCGCCGCTGCGAGTCCCCATGACCAGTCCTTCGAGCGGGGTCAGGCCCATCGAGGTGTCGACTGCCTTGCCACCGGAGACCGCGGAGGCCGAGGCTCCATTGCCCAGATGCAGGACGATCTGGTTCAGTTCTGCGAGATCGCGTCCCAAGAACTGCGCCACCTGGTCCGAGACGTAGTGGTGCGAGGTGCCGTGAAAGCCGTAGCGCCTGATGTCGTGCTCGGCGGCGACGCTCGCGTCGATGGCGTAGGTAGCGGCCGCGTCGGGCAGTGAATGAAAGAAGGCCGTGTCGAACACCGCCACATGCGGGACGTTCGGCAGCTGCTTCCTGGCGACCTCGATGCCGAGTACGTTCGGCGGATTGTGCAGCGGTGCAAGGCTACTGAGATCGGATATCTGCTGCACGACGGCGTCGTCGATGATCGTCGGACGGTAGAACACCGTACCGCCGTGGACGACGCGGTGCCCGACGGCGGTGACGTCGGAGCCCAATTGGATCCCGGCGTCGGCGAGCATCTCGAACGCCAGTGCCAGACCGGCACCGTGATCCTCGACGTGCTGGGTACGCTCGACGCTCTCGCCACGATGGTCGAGTTCGACGCGGCCGTCGGATTCACCGATGCGCTCGACGAGCCCGCTGGCCACGGACTCGCCGGTGCCAGGGTCGACCAATTGGAACTTGACCGACGACGACCCGGAGTTGACGACGAGGATGCTCACGATTCGCTGTTCTCCTTGGCTGCGTCGGCAATGCCCTGTGCCTGAATAGCCGTGATGGCAACGGTATTGACGATGTCCTCGACGAGTGCGCCGCGGGACAGATCGTTGACGGGTTTGCGCAGGCCCTGCAGAACCGGTCCGACGGCAACGGCACCGGCGCTGCGCTGGACGGCCTTGTAGGTGTTGTTACCGGTGTTGAGATCCGGGAAGATGAACACCGTCGCGCGGCCGGCCACCTCGGAGTCGGGCAGCTTCGACGCGGCGACGGACGGCTCGATCGCCGCGTCGTACTGGATCGGGCCTTCCACGAGTAGTTCCGGATTTCGTTCGCGCACAATCGCAGTGGCCTGTCGAACCTTGTCCACATCGGCGCCGGAACCGGATTCTCCGGTGGAGTAGGAGAGCATCGCCACCCGCGGCTCGATGCCGAACTGGGCCGCCGTCTGCGCCGAGGACACGGCGATGTCGGCGAGCTGCTCGGCTGTCGGGTCCGGTACGACGGCGCAGTCACCGTAGGCGAGTACGCGATCGGACAGGCACATCAGGAAGATCGACGACACCGTCGACACTCCCTCGGTGGTCTTGATGATCTCGAAGGACGGCTTGATGGTGTGCGCGGTGGTGTGCGCCGCGCCCGAGACCATGCCGTCGGCGATTCCCTTGTGCACCATCATCGTTCCGAAGTACGAGATGTCGGCCATGATCTCGCGGGCTCGCTCGATCGTCATGCCCTTGTGCTTGCGCAGTTCGGTGTATTCGGCCGCGAAGTCCTCGGTGTACTCGCAGTTGTTGGGATCGAGCACAGTGGCTTTGTCGAGGTCGACACCCAGTTCCGACGCACGTCGCCGAACAGGACCCTCCTCGCCGAGGATCGTGAGGTCCGCAACCTGACGCTGCAGCAGTCGGCCGGCAGCCCGAAGGATGCGATCGTCGCCGCCCTCGGGCAGGACGATGTGCTTGCGGTCGGCGCGGGCCCGGTGGATCAGCTGGTACTCGAACATCTGCGGAGTCGTGATGGTGGGGATGGCGATGTCGAGCCGTCCCAGAAGGGTTTTCGCGTCCACTCGCTGTTCCATCAACCCCAGTGCGGTGTCGACCTTGCGCTGCGATCCCACCGCGACGCGGCCCCGGGTCTGCGCCGCGGCAGAGGCGGTGTCGAAGGTGCCGAGATCGGTGGTGAGGATCGGCAGCCGTGGGCCGAGTCCCGCCACCAGACGTGCGATGGCCGGATGGGGCTCGATGCCACCGTTCATGATGATGCCGGCCAGCGACGGAAAGCCCTCGGCCTCATGGGCATTGACCAGTGCGAGCAGTACGTCCGATCGGTCCGCAGGCGCGATGACGACCACACCTTCGGTAAGGCGTTCGAGGATGTGCTCGGCTGTCATGCCACCGACCATGACCCGCAACGCTTCTCGCTGCAGCAGCGACGAGTCACCACTGTAGAGGGTGCCGTCGACGGCGTCGAGCAGCTCGGCCATGGTCGGGGCCACGAGGAGGGGGATCTCCGGCAAGCTCCACGCAGGCACCCCGACCGACGCCAACGCATCGGTGACCGCATCGAGATCGTCGGGGGCACAGCGGTTTGCCACGATGGCGGCCAGATGAGCGTGATGTTGGCGTAGTTCGGCCTGGCACAGAGCAGCCAACTGCGCGATCTCGTCGGGTGCGCGATCCGATCCACGCAGTGCGAGCAGCACCGGGGCACCGAGATTGACGGCGATCCGGGCGTTGAAGCCGAGCTCACTCGGGCTGCCGACATCGGTGTAGTCGCTTCCCACGATCACCACGGCGTCGCACTGAGCAGCAACCTCGTGATAGCGATTGACGATCTCGCTGAGCGCGGCATCCTGGTCGGTGTGCACCTGCTCGTACGTGACGCCGAGCGACTGTTCGTACGTCAGATCTGCGGTGGTGTGCTCGACGAGAAGTTCCAGAATGTAATCGGGCTCGTCCGTGGAGCGCGCGATGGGCCGAAACACACCGACCCGGGCAGCCGTCGCGGCGAGCATCTGCAGCACACCCAACGCAATGGTGGACTTGCCGGAGTCGCCTTCCGGTGACGCGATGTAGATGCTCGAGGGATACATGTCCGACGCGTCGGTGCCGCTGGGCTCAGCCATGCCCGCCAGCTTAGTGCGGGTCGTTCCGCAGGCTCCACTCCTGCCCAGTGGGTGGGGTGTTGACACCGGGCGCGGTCGGGCTGTCCTATGAACCATGGCCGATTCACCGTTCCCGGACGTGCGCTGGGGCAGCGAGACCTCGTTCATCCGCAAGCCCGCCGTCAAGTTCGCGTCGACCAAGCCCGGCTCGTGGGTGATCAGGAACCTCGCGGGCGTCGACCGCTGGTTGTTGACCAAATCCGACGGCCGGTTCACCGTCCTCGGCCCTATCGCGGCACCGGTGGTGTTGCTGACCACCACCGGCCGCAAATCCGGCAAGCCGAGGACGAGCCCGCTGCTCTACTACCGCGAGGGCGACAAGATCTTCGTCGTGGGCTCCAATTTCGGTCAGCAACATCACCCGGCGTGGACGTCCAACCTCCTCGCCGATCCGAAGGCCGTGGTGGCCATCGGCGGCAAGAAGATTCCGGTGACGGCCACCCGCATCACCGGCGACGAGAAGGCCCGCATCTACCGGCAGTTCGACGCGATGGTCGAGGTGTACGGCGAGTACGAAACCAGGACCGACCGCGACATGCGATTGTTCGCACTCGCGGCCGATCTCGGTGGTTCGTCGTAACTAACCGAGCTTCCGCAGGCGCGGCGCGAGGTCCTTCTCGAAGAGTTCGAGGAACCGTTTCTGATCGTGACCCGGCGCGTGGAACACCAGGTGGTTCAGGCCGGCGTCGGTGTACTGCTTGACCTTCTCCACTGCCTCGTCCGGATCCGATGCCACGATCCAGCGCTTGGCGACCTGCTCGATCGGCAGCTCGTCTGCGGCCTTCTCCATCTCGATCGGATCGTCGATCGAATGCTTCTGCTCGGGCGTCAGCGACAGAGGGGCCCAGAAGCGGCAATTCTCCAGTGCCAGTTCGGGATCGGTGTCGTAGCTGATCTTGATCTCGATCATCTTGTCGATCTCACCGGCGTCGCGCTCGGCCTTACTTGCGCCCTCTTCCACAGCCGGAAGCAGCTTGTCGGTGTAGAGCTCCATGCCCTTGCCCGAGGTGCAGATGAAACCATCGCCCGCGCGTCCTGCATACCGCGCCACGACGGGTCCGCCGGCCGCGATGTACACCGGGATGCCGCCCTCGGGGACGTCGTAGATCGACGCACCCTTGGTGGTGTAGTACTCGCCCTCGAAATCGACACGGTCACCGAGCCACAGCTCGCGCATCAAGCGCACGGACTCACGCAGGCGCGCGAATCGTTCCTTGAACTCCGGCCATTCGCCGGTGAATCCGGTAGCGATCTCGTTGAGCGCCTCGCCGGTACCGACACCCAGCATGATGCGTCCCGGGTACAGGCAGCCCATCGTCGCGAACGCCTGGGCGATGACCGACGGGTTGTAGCGGAACGTCGGGGTGAGCACCGAGGTACCGAGCTGGATCGTGTTCGTCCGCTCACCGACGGCAGTCATCCACGCGAGCGAGAACGGCGCATGCCCGCCCTCGTGCCGCCACGGCTGGAAATGGTCGCTGACCGTCGCGGAGTCCATTCCGTGCTGCTCGGCGAGAACACCGAGCTCGACCAACTCACGCGGCCCGAACTGCTCCGCCGATGCCTTGTAACCGAGTTTGAGACCCTGCGCCACGCCGAACTCCTGTCGTTGGTCGTCCTAGTTCTTCGATTGTGCACCCGCGGTGGTCGGCTGAGTACTACTGGATCCCCAGAACGGTGACCACTGCAGCCATGACCGCGACAATTGCTATTCCGACCGCGAAGATCCACAGGTCCCGGGACTCCGGCATCGGTGCACCGCGTTCCAGGGCAGCGCGCACCCGCATCCACCGCCGCAGGCCGATGATCGGTGCCGCGGCGGCGAGTCCGATCAGAATCAGACCGAGTGCCGTCCGCACCCATCCCGTACTGAAATCGGGAACGAGGTGAACGATCGCAATTCCGCCGGCCAGGAGCCCGAGCGACGTCCGCAGCCACGCGAGAAAAGTGCGTTCGCTGGCGAGCGTGAACCGCTCGTCGGGGCGCGTCACTGACGTGCGGCCATGCGCTCGCGAATCAGATGGGCAACCAGTTCAGGATCGTCGGGGGTGAAAACCGGCGAGATGCGGCGGATAGTCAGCACCACTGCAGTGTCCTTCTTGGGACGCATCACGTCCAGCGGAAGCCACCGACCGACCATCGCACTCGTCAGTCGACGTGCTCCGCGTTCGGTGCGGGCGTTCTCACCAACGTCAGGTGGGAGGTGCGACGCAACTCGAATCCGATGGACAGGTACAGGTCGATGGCGCGCACGTTCGCGGCCGATGCATGCAGGAACGGCTCCTCTCCGCGGGCGCGGATACCGTGACCGACCGCTCGCACCAGGTCCGTCGCCAGACCCTGCCCTCGGAATGCCGGGTCGGTGCACACCGCGCTGATTTCCGTCCACCCCGGAGGGTGCATGCGCTCACCGGCCATCGCGATCAGCGCACCGTCGCGTCGGACTCCGAGGTACGTGCCGAGCTCGATGGTCCGGGGCAGGAACGGCCCGGGCTCGGTGCGGCGAACCAATTCGAGCATCTCGGGGACGTCTGCTGCCGTGAGCTCGACGGCGTCAGCGAATGGCCTCGTCTCGAGGTGCGTGCCCACGAGTTGCACCAAACCGAAGGTCTCCACATGCGACCACCCCTCGGGCAGTGCGCGTTCCGGTCCGTTCAGCGCCACCACCGTTCGCGGTCCGAACAAGGCCGCGATGTCGTCCCAGTCCTGCGGATCGAGAACGTCAGGATGCACCAGGAACGGAGACACTTCGGGATCCGCCCGCACGACCCGTCCGCGCCGGACCGCAAAGCGCGAGAGTGCGCCGTCGAGGGAATTGCGGACGGGGTCGTCGAGAGGATGAGCAGACACAGCAAATAGAGTCGCACGAACGGTCGACGGTCAACGCACCGTCAATATCGACACCAATACTTATACCGGTATAGTTATTCGTCACACGACGAAAGGCATCACATGATCGAGATTCTCCCACCCAGCAAGATCCCCCTCGCACGCAAATCCGGCGCTCTGGTCGCCGAAATCCTCGAGACCGTCCGCGAGCGTGCCACCGTCGGCACCAACCTGCTCGAGATCGACGAGTGGACCAAAGACATCATCCTCGGAGCCGGGGCAACGTCCTGCTACGTCGACTACGCGCCGTCCTTCGGTCGCGGCCCGTTCGGTCACTACATCTGCACCTCCGTCAATGATGCTGTGCTGCATGGCCTTCCACACGACTACGCATTGACTGACGGCGATCTGCTGACTCTCGATCTCGCTGTGGTCCTCGACGGCGTCGCAGCGGACTCTGCCATCAGCTTCGCAATCGGCGAGCCCCGAAAAGAAGACACCGCCATGATCGACGCCACCGAACGGGCTCTGGCTGCGGGGATCGCAGCGGCACGTCCGGGAAACAAGATCGGTGACATCTCGCATGCCATCGGCACCGTCCTCGGCGAGGCGGGCTACCCGATCAACATGCAGTTCGGCGGTCACGGCATCGGGTCCACCATGCATCAGGACCCACATGTGTCGAACAACGGGCGGCCGGGCCGCGGCTACGGACTTCGTCCCGGCCTGATGTTGGCACTCGAGCCGTGGATCATGGAAGACACCGACGAGCTCGTCACCGACGACGACGGCTGGACCCTGCGCAGTACGACGGGATGCCGTACCGCGCACAGCGAGCACACGGTGGTCATCACCGACGACGGTGCCGAAATCATGACCTTGCGGGCCTGACTACAGGCGCTTCTCGAAGGTGTTCGAGAACGGCAGGACCTCGTAGGGAGGAAACACCGGGATTCGGGTGTAACCGCTCTTCTCGTACAGTCGAACCGCGTCGGGCTGACGGTCTCCCGTCTGCAATATCAGCCGCGGCAGCCCTTGGTCGCGGGCGGCATTCTCCGACGCCTCCAGCAGGGCAGCCGATACACCCGTGCCGCGATGGTCGGGGTGCACGAACATGCGCTTGAGCTCGAGGTCCGCCCCGTTCCAACGCAGCGCTGCATGCCCGACGGCATGCTCATCCCCCTCCGCTTCACGGCGATACACGACGAACGTCCGGTGCACAGTGCTCTCGTCGACGGCGTTGGCCTGGGTCTTCGACATCAGAGCGGCCCGGTCTGCGTAGCGGGGACCCACCTCGGCGGCCATCGCCGCGCGCAGGGTTTCGGCGTCGGGGTGATCCCAGTCGACGGCTCGGGTGAACAGGGCGGCGCGGGATCGGCATACATCGGTCACGCCCGATCGCAACACGTCGACGGTCATGGGGTCAACAATTGCGATCACGGTGAGCGCATCTCTGGCGCACGAGCCCGCCGTCGATCACTCTGTGACGGTGAACAAGAACTGTCGCTGCCCACGCTGACCAACTGCCCGGTATCCGCAGCACACCCTTGTCTCAGGAGCTCTCCAGCATGACCACCGAAGCCACCGTCGTTGTCCACATCTCCGATTCCGGCACATCGTCCCTGCAGGGATTGACCCGACCGCAGTTGCACGCACTCGCCGACGCGCTTCGCAGTGCCGCCAAAAGCTATGCGCCGCATGCGAAGATCCTGACGCGATTCGATGTTCGGGTCAACGATCTGAACGCTCCCCTGGTCATCGACATCCCTGCCCGAGACGTGATCCTCGGCGGAAAGAGCATTCGACTCAGTCACACCGAGTTCGAGATCTTCGCGTATCTGGCTCAGCATCCACGCGTCGTCGTTGCGAGATCCGAGCTCAACACATCCGACGGCGGACGCAGCGTCGACGTCCACCTGTCGAGGGTGCGCACCAAACTAGGCCAATTCGGTCGACTGATCACCACGGTCAGAGGAACCGGGTACCGCTTCGACCCGGAACCGGGAATCCGCGTCGTCACCCAACCGACGGTATTGCGTAGCGCCTGAACGTTACTGCGACAGAGCAGTAGTTCTGCGTCGGCGGTTTCGCCGGACCACCACGAACACGAGCAGAGCAACCAGAACCACGGCGATCACTGCACCGAGTGCCGTTGCGCCGCGGAAACCCGGCGCGCTGGTGTCGAGGGTGCGTTCACCGGCATGGGCGGCATTGCTGGTACCGAGGACGATGGTGAGGGTCAACAGGTTCGGAATCGCAGTGACGACGGCGAGGATCACCGAGCCGATAGCCAATTGCTTGCCCGCCCTACCCTTGCGGACCGTCCAGGCGCTCCAGAAGAACACCAGCGGCGCGAACGTGCAGACGATGCCGAACAACAGGCCCCACAGAATGCCCTTGGTGAACGTACGGTCGGCCAGTTCTTCGACCCGAAGACTCCACCAGCGCGGAAGAAACGCCGCCAGGATGAAGTACGCGATCAACAACAGGACGATGCCGGCTCCGACGAGGATGCCCCGCCTCTTCCAGTTCGCCGAGCTGGTCGACGGTGCGGGCGTGGTCGGATCGGCAGTCATGAGGACATCGTAGATCGTGCAGAGCAGTACCCCACTCGAGTCGAGACCTGATCGTTAGCTTCCATCGTCGACGCGCGTCCCGTACAGCCCGTGCTCGTGCCGAGTTCGAATCACTGTGAGCCGAACCATTCCGCTTCGGTCGTCGGAGGGCCATCGTCGGAATTCATGACAACCAGCACTATTCGAACGTCCGTCGTTCCCTTCGTTCTCAACGCCAGCGGTACCGGGGTCGCCCAGCACCTTGTCGCAGACGGCGATGCAGGCCACCAATTCGACACCGATGCCTATCCTGCATTCGGCGGTAAGGACGAGGCACCCAGCCCGTTGTTCTACGCGCTCGGTGCGTTGACCTCGTGCAACCAGGTAACGGCCGCCCTCGTCGCCAAAGACATGGGAATCACGCTCGGCGAGTTCACGTTTCGCATCCAAGGCGACCTCGACACCGCAGTGCTCGTGAACGGTGACGAAGGAAATGCGAACTTCGACGCCGTGACAGTCGAGGCGACGGTACAGACCGACGCCGACCAGGAGACCTTCGACAAGTTCGTCTCCGAGGTCGCTCGCCGTTGCCCGGTGACCCAGCTCTTCGTGCGCAGTGGCCTGGAGTTCGTGAACGAATGGTCGCGCGCAGAGTTGAGCTGACCGAGCTCGTCCCTCGACCCGACTCGTAGGGCGCTCCGAAGCGCCCTACGAGGCCTGCTCCCGCTCCGACGCGGTCTGCTCGTCGAGACCGAGGTGCCCGCGCAGCGTGGTGCTCGTGTACTCGGTTCGATACACCCCGCGCTCTTGTAGGGCAGGGACCAGTTTGTCCACGAGGTCGTCGATGGCATCAGCCAAGTGATAGGGGTTGATGTTGAATCCGTCGACCACCCGGTGCCGCACCAGATCGGCCCATCGATCAGCCAAAGCCGCAGGCGTGCCGGAATGGAACCGAGACGCAGGCGAGATCTCGAGTACCAGTTCGCGGATCGACAGGCCCTTCTCCTCGGACAACGCGCGCCACTGGGCAATCTGATCGAGCTTGCCGGTCCGCGCGTCGACCGCGAGGGTGCCACGGGACGGATCGAGCTCGTCCTCTACCGGTTCGATGTCGGGCAGCGGACCTTCCGGGTCGTAGCTCGAGAGATCCTTACCCCAATAGTGCTCGAGGAACGCGATGGCGCGAACTCCGTTGTAGGCGTTGGACCGTAGCCAGCGAACCTTCTCTTCCGCCTCCGCCTCGGTGTCACCGAGTACCACGGTGACACCCGGCAGAATCTTGACCGCATCGGCGGCGCGACCGTACGCAGCCGTTCGCGCGCGGAGATCTCGCGCGTACGCCACCGCCGCGTCGTAGGCGTTGTTGGCAGAGAATACGACGTCGGCATGCCTCGCTGCCAGATCGCGTCCACCCGAAGAATCCCCGGCCTGAAAGAGCACGGGCCTGGCCTGCGAACTGGACCGAACATTGGGTGTTGCACGGGCTTTCAGCAGATCGGTATCGGCGTCGATTTCCGAACCCGCCCAATACTGTTTCGCCAGTTCGACTACCTGGGTTGCCCGCTCGTAGCGTCGTTCGTGGTCCAGCCAACCTCCGCGACGGAAATTCTCACCCGTCCATGCGTTGTCGGTCGTGACGATGTTCCATCCGGCGCGCCCGTCGGACAGGACGTCGAGGCTCGCCAACCGCCGCGCGAGCTCGACGGGGATGCTGTAGGTGGTGTTCTGCGTGGCGACCAGTCCGATGCGCTCGGTCACCGACGCCAACGCAGCGAGCTGTGTGATCGCGTCCGGCCTGCCGGCGATGTCGGTGGAGAGGATCGCACCGCGGTTCTCCCGAACCCGCTGACCGTCGCCGAGGAAGAATGCATCGAACAGACCGCGTTCGAGCTTGGTTGCCACCTCGACGAAGGTGTCCGTCGCAACCTGATCGGGTGCCTTCGGATCCTCCCAGACCGTCTGGGCACCGATTCCCGGATAGAACACGCCCAGATGGATCTGTGCATTCGGGTCGAACGGTGCGCCGGTGTCCGGGTGCTGGTCGTTGGTGCTCACGATGATTCTTCTCCCTATTTCCGAGCCGAAGCGGCGTAGCGGCTGACCGGACGCACCAGTCCCAAATTCTCGCGCAGCGAGAGTCCAGGGGTCGGCCTGCGAAGCAGATGCGCCGGGACGGCAAGGTCTTTCACGGCGTCAGTCCCGAGATGTAACCGGATGCCGTCGACCACGCCGGCCAGCGATTGGGCGTCGGACAGATCGTCGATGTCGGCGAACACCAGGGCTGCTCCATCGGCGCGCGCCGCTGCCGCCCGATCCGCGACATCGTCGCCGCGCACCAACGCCACATCCAGCAGATCGGTGACGCCCAGATCTACATCTCCGATGACGACCACCTGACCCTGCGGCGAACGTGGAGTGATCAAGGGCCCGACGACATCGAAGAACTCGCCCTCGAACCGCACGTGATGCACCTTGGCTGGGTCGAGATATCGACCGGTCGCCGCGTCACGGATAACCGCGTCGTCCTCCCACGAATCCCACAGCCGCCGAGACACGTCGATGACGTCACGGATCTCAGCGGTCACGCTCGACCGCACCTCCGATCCCACTGCTGCATGAGCGGCCGGCGAATTGTCTGCGCCGATCACCCAGGCTCCTCGGCCGTGGGATGCATGGTCGAGACTGGCGAGTTGTGTTGCGAGAAAGAACGGTTCGGTCGTCACGGTGTGGACGGTGGGAGCCAGCCCGATGGTCGATGTGGTCGAGGCGACGAACGCAGCGCGCGTGCCTGCATCGAGTCGATTCCGGGCCGAGACCAGAGAATCACCGAAGGTGACGACTGTGAAACCTGCGCGTTCGGCGTCCGCGACGTCGCTGCGAAGTCGCTCGGGTGACTCGTCGTAGCCGTCGAGTTCGAGGGCAAAGTACAAGGTGTCAGCCATTGTCGACCACGATCGCACCTGCCACCGTGCCGAATTCGACCCTCGATGGCGCGCATCGCACATCCATCAACGTGGCCTCGCCCGCCACGGCTTCGCTGAGGCTGATCAACTCCGAACTCATCGTGATCCTGCTTTCTCCGGGGCATGCATCGATACCTGCGCAACAGCCCACGTTGCCGCAGATGCGCTCGAGAATGAAGGGTTCGAATCAGCATGAGGAAAACCGAGGAATACAGATGTGAACACTCAGGACGAATGGCCGAACGACGATAGGCTGCCTGATCATGGTCGCCGATTTCCTGCGCAACTGGCTTGTCGACTCGGACCCAGCGCTGCGTTGGCAGGTGGAGCGCGATCTCTTGGACGAACCGTCCGAAGTTTGGGAAGCAACTCGCGCCCGAGTTGCCACCGAAGGTTTCGGTGCAAGGCTTCTTGCGCTGCAGGATCCGGACGGGCAATGGGCCGGCGGCGCATTCTTCCCTGCGAATTTCGATAGTTCCGCGGCTCCGGGGCAACCCTGGACTGCGACCACTTGGTCGCTGAATTCGCTGCGCGAGTGGGGTCTCGACCCCGCGGTCCTGCGAGCGCGCCGCACGGTCGAGTTGCTCGACAAGAACAGTCGGTGGGAGTACGACAACCTGCCGTACTGGGGCGGCGAGGTGGACTGCTGCATCAACGCGTGGACGGTCGCCAACGGGGTGTGGCTGGGTGCAGACGTCGAGGGCATCGCTCAGTGGTTTCTCGAACACCAACTGCCGGACGGTGGTTGGAACTGCGAGTGGGTCGAGGGATCGACCCGCTCGTCATTTCACTCGACACTGAACTCGTTGAAAGGATTGCTGGAGTACGACACAGCCCTCGGCGGCACGGACGAAACTCGAGCTGCCCGGCGCGCCGGTGAAAAGTACTTGCTGACGCGAAAGCTCCTGTACACGTTGTCCACGGCTGAGAAAGTCGGGACATGGGTGGATCAATTCTTCTACCCATCCCGTTGGACGTACAACGCCCTCAATGCCGCCGACTACTTTCGGCAGGCCTCCCTGCTCGATGGGACAGCGCCGGATCCCCGCATGGAGGAGGCGATAGGAATCATCAGAGCCGCCCGCCAGAACGATGGAACGTGGTTGCAGGGTCACCCTCATCCAGGTGAGGTGTGGTTCGCGACCGACGTACCAGAGGGTGAACGCTCGAAGTGGCTGACACTGATCGGAACCCGAGTGCTGACGTGGTGGGATTCCTACTACGGCTGATCGTGCCTGCGTGGGGCATGCAGTAACGGTTTACCTCGAAAACGGTCTACCCGAAGCAACGCTTGCGATGTCAGCCGCGGATGCCGAAGTCGACGGCAGCGTGGGTGCATGCAGGCTGCGATCCAAGGCGGTCGATGAGAGCCGCTACTCGCGCTTTGAGCCAGGTCATGGACGTGACGGTAGGCTCGCCGCCCAGATTCGTCACCCGTTCCGATCACGCTGATTCGAATGGCGGCAAGGGAGGAAGCTCGAGATTTTCGCGGAAGGTTCCGCCGATGTAGTCGGTGCCGAGAATGCCCCGTTTGCGCAATTCCGGGAACAGTCCGTTGAGCACGAAGTCCCCGGTCCGTGGGTCGGTCAGTCCGCCGACCGAGATGACGTCGAGAACCCCCGCGTCGTAGCGTTCCTGGATGGCGTCGGCCAGTTGCTCGGGGGTTCCCGCTGCGGCCCAGTGGCCGGTGTCCTTCGATGTGATGATCAACTCACGCAGCGTCTTTCCTTGCGCCGCCAGTTTGCCGAAGATCTCCACTCGACCTCGTCGACGGTTGACCGAGGCCGGGTCGGGCAACACCGACTCCGGGATCGGCTGGTCCAGCGGCAATTCCGACAGGTCGACGCCACCGCCGAGCATGTCTTCGAGCCGCAACCTACCGGCGTCGAAGTCGGTATCATCCTCGGCCTCGCGAACGATCTGCGCCACCTCTGCTTCCGAGGCTCCGTAGGTGGCATGGAAGGAACTGAAAATCAGGGGCAGTTGGTCGCCGCGGCCCAGTTCGGCGGCCCGGGTTCTCACGGCCTTGGTATAGGTGACGGCGTCTTCGAGGGTCGCGAGCGAGGTGAACACCACCTCCGCGAACCGGGCACCCAACTCGATCCCACCTGCGGACTGCCCGGCCTGGAATTGCACCGGTCGACGCTGCGGCAACGCTGGAATGTTGAGCGGACCCTGAACGGTGAAGTACTTGCCCCGATGATCGATGCGCTGCACCAGCGTGGCATCCAACTCGGCACCGTTCGGCCCCGGCGTCAATGAGCCGGGCTTCCAGCTGTCGAACAACTTGTTCACCACCTCGAGCGACTCGGTGGCGCGGTCATACCGCTCCTCCGGGCTCGGCAGGTCCAGGTCGCTGTAGTTCTCCTCCCCCAGCGACGAGGTGACGGCATTCCACGCCGCGCGACCGTTGCTGACGTGGTCGAGCGTCCCGAAGAGCCTCGCCAGGTTGAACGGATGATGGAACGTCGTGGTGACGGTCGCGATCAAACCGACATCCGAGGTGACCGCGGCCAGCGCGGCCAGATAGATCAACGGTTCCTGGGCGCCGATAGCACCTTGCGACCCGAAGCTCAGCAGGTCGGCCGCGAAGAGCGCATCGATCTTGTTGGCCTCCGCAATTCTGGCAACCTCGAGCGCCTGATCGAGAGTGGACTTGGTGGAATCGACTGCCGCGTCGTAGATATCGGTTCCACCGCTGACGCCGGTGACGGTCTTGAGTGTGCGACGACGCTCGCTCATGCGCCCTCGTGCCGAACTGTTGCGAGTGTCATGTGGAACGACGGTAAAGTGCCGCCGGCCGCAAAGGGAAGACTTCGACTCAGCGTGATTTTTTACACCTGCAATCCCCGATTTCGGCACGTGCATACTTGATTTCGATACGCCTGCCTACTCGGGAAGGAAGCCAGTGACCGCGTTCACCATTGCGATAGTCGGCGCAGGCCCCCGCGGTACCGGCGTGCTGGAACGGCTACTGGCACGACAGTCCTCCGCGGATATCCACGTCCACGTGATCGATCCCTTCCCACCCGGAGCAGGCAGAATTTGGCGGGGCAGCCAACCACCACTGCTGTGGATGAATTCAGTAGCGGCCGATGTCACCATGTTCACCGACGACACCACCGTCGTGGACGGACCCATACGAACGGGTCCGACGCTGGCCGAGTGGGTACTCGACAACGTAGACACACTGCGCGCGGACCCCGAACTTCAGGACGAGCTCGAGCGGTTCACGCCCGGATCGTTCGCCTCACGCACCCTTCAGAGTCGCTACCTCGGTTGGGTGTTCGAGCGCGCCATCGCTGGGTCCAGCGCGCACGTGCAGGTGCACCGGGCGCGGGTCGTCGATGTGTCGACCGAGCAAGTCCTCACCCTCGACGACGGGTCGAACATCCACGCCGACGTCGTTCTGCTCGCGCAAGGCCATCCCGATGCGCTTGCTTCACAACGGGAGACAGAATTAGCAGACTTCGCGAATGCCCACCGGTTGACGTACATCGGCCCCGGATACACCGCAGATATGGACCCGAGCCCGGTACCTGCGCGTGAGCCGGTGTTGGTTGCCGGACTCGGCCTGGCATTCATCGACTGGATGGTGTTGCTCGCGGAGAGTCGCGGTGGCACCTTCGCACGGAGCGAGAACGGCACACTCGAGTACACACCTTCGGGCCGAGAGCCGGTGCTCTACGCAGGCTCGCGACGCGGGGTGCCGTATCACGCGAAGCTCTCCTACGACATCGCGGCCGCGCGGCCACCTCTGCCGAAGTACTTCACCGCCGACGCGTTCCCCGGCGACGGACCGCTGCACTTCCGCGACGAGATCTGGCCACTGGCGTCCAAAGAACTCGCCTGGGCCCACTATTACGAACTGTTCGCAGCTCATCCCGAGCGCACGTCCGGATCCTGGACGGACTTCGAGACCGGGTTGACCGAGATCGATTGGGAGTCAGAGGAACTCGGCCGGTTCGTCGAAGAGTTCGTTCCGAAGGACGACGACCGTATCGATCTCGCGCGCATGGACAAGCCCTTCGCCGGAGTGCGATTCGAGAGCCTCGAAGAGGTGCGGACACACCTGGACGAGTACATCGAGACCGATCTACGCCGTCGTGCCGACCCTCACTACAGCTCCGACGCAGCAGTCTTCTCCGCGTTGCTGTCGGTGTACATGACGATCGGAGAGTTGTTGCGCCGCGGCCGGATTCCGGCCCACTCCGTTGCAACGGACGTCGAAGGCTGGTTGCATTCGTTCTTCAGCTTCGTCGCCAGCGGACCGCCGCCGCTTCGTCTCGAACAGCTGTTGGCCCTCAGCCGCGCCGGCATCGTGCAGTTCCTCGGCCCCGAGGTCACCTTCGCTACCGAGGGCGACCGGTTCGTCGCCAGCAGCGCCGCTCACGACGTGGTGATCCATGCCGACACCCTGATCGATGCGCGGCTCCCCGTGGCGTCGATCGCGAGGGCAGGTGACGAACTGCTGCGCACCCTGCATGCCCGCGGTGACGTGACCGATATTCGCGCGACCGAACACAGCGCCGCGAAAGTAGCCGTGGACGGGCACTCTCGATTGATTACCGCGTCGGGGGAGATCGCTGGGAACCGGTATGCGGTGGGTCCGTGGGTTGCCGGACACACGTGGTCGAGCGCCTTCCCGCGGCCGCGCACAAACGCCGGGTTCTTTCGGCACAACGATCAGCTCGCCGCCGAGCTGCTCGGCCACCGACATGATCGAGAAGCGCACTTAGAATCACGCTAACGTAAACTGTTGTTCAACAATCGGTCTCACGTTTCACTGGTCCCATGCGAACCTTCATGGCCAGACGACGACCGTTCCGAACCGCCACCACTGCCCTGGTCGCTCTGTGCACCGTGGCCGTGGCACTGTCCGGTTGTGCGTCGGACGATTCGCCGGACAACGCTCTCGCTGCCGACGCGGCGTTGCCCACCGAGGTTCCTGGAGGAACCAAGCTGGTCATTGCGGACCAATCGGAGGCTCAGCAGACCGTTCTTGCCGCATCGGGCGAAGCAGATGCTCTGCCGTTCGACTACGAGTTCGCGAACTTCGTGGGCGGGCCCGCGATTCTGGAGGCCTTCCGGGCCGGTGCCGCCGACGTCGCCATCGTCGGCGACACCCCGCCCATCCAGGCTCTCATCGCCGGACAAGATGTGCCCATCATCGCTGCACGGCAGTCGGATCCGAACAACACCCGGCTCGCAGTGGCTGCGGGCCGAGACATCACCACTCTCGCCGATCTGCGCGGCACCAAGATCGCCTACGCCGAAGGCACGGCGCAGCAGGCAATCGTGTTGCGGGCGTTGGCCGCTGCCGACCTGACCACCGATGACGTCGAACTCGTCCGGTTGCAGCTCTCGGAATTTCCGGACGCCATCCGGACCGGTCAGGTGGATGTAGCGCCGCTCGGCGAGCCCAATCTGACTCGCTTCCTTGCCAATCCGGGCACGACGTTGATCGACGTCAGCGAGTCCGACGGGACGTCCACAGGGCTGAGCTACCTGTACGCGCGTCGTGAAGCACTGCAGGACCCCGCAAAGGCCGCAGCCCTGCGCGCCTACGTCGCGTCCTACATTCGCGCGGTCGACTGGTCCAACGACAATCCGGACGAGTGGATCCAGGCGTACTACGTGGACAACCAGGGGCTCACCGAGGCGGACGGTCGACGCATCGTGGAATCGCTCGGGCCGTCGACATTCCCTGTCCTCGACGAGGCTCTGGTACAGCGTCAGCAGGACACCATCGACGTCATCGACGACGCAGGCGAACTGCCCGAGAAGGTCACCGCATCCGACGGATTCGACCTGCGGTTCGAGCCGATCATCGCGGAGACGGTCACCGAGGTCGGCGCCACCCGTTCGCGAGAGGACAGCTGATGGCCACACCGACACTGCGCCGCGAGGACACCGAAAGGGCGGTCGATACGACCGGCAAGCTCGCGCCCCGGCGTACCTCGACCCGGCGCCTGGGGCCGGGAAAGGCAATTCCGTACGGGTTGGCGGTCGGCCCAGTGCTTCTCCTACTTCTCTGGGTGATCTCGTCCGCCGCCGGATGGCTTGACCCGCAGACCCTCCCGGCTCCTTGGACCATCTACCAGGCCGGGGCCGAACTGATCGCCGACGGTCGCCTGAAGAGCAATCTGCTCACGTCCGTTCAGCGCGCAGGGATTTCACTCGTACTGGGCGTCGCCATCGGGATCGTACTCGCCCTCGTCGCCGGCCTCAGCAGACTCGGTGAAGCTGTCGTCGACGGGCCGGTGCAGATCAAACGCGCCATTCCCACCCTGGCCCTGATCCCCTTGTTCATCGTCTGGTTCGGAATCGGCGAGTCGATGAAGATCATCGTCATCACCACCAGTGTGCTCATCCCCGTCTACATCAACACCCATGCCCAACTGCGCGGAGTCGACAAACGCTTCGTCGAGCTGGCCGAGACCGTCGACCTGTCCCGTTGGCAGTTCATCCGGAAGATCGCTCTCCCAGGCGCACTCCCCGGTTTCTTCACCGGCCTACGGATGGCGGTCACGATCTCGTGGCTTGCGCTCGTCGTCGTGGAACAGGTCAATGCCACCAGCGGCATCGGCTACCTGATGACGCAGGCACGCACCTACGGACAGATCGACATCATCGTCGTCGGGTTGGTGGTGTACGCGCTGTTCGGATTGATCGGGGACGCCCTCGTTCGGGCGGCCGAGAGAAAGGCACTGGCATGGCGACAGACACTGGGAGGCTGAACACCACCATGACGCCGAACGATACGCGAGTGGTCGAAGCTCGCGGTCTCAGCAGAGGTTTCGGCGATCGACTCGTGTTGGACAGCATCGACCTCGACATTCACAAGGGTGAGTTCGTTGCCCTGCTCGGACGAAGCGGCTCAGGCAAGAGCACGCTACTGCGCGCATTCGCCGAATTGGACGACGGCGTGCTCGGTTCTGGTGACCTGCGCGTGCCGCGAGCTCGTGCCGTCGTGTTTCAGGACTCGCGTTTGCTGCCGTGGGCACGGGTGCTCGACAACGTCATCCTCGGCCTCACCGGACGCGACGCCTCGGCTCGTGGCCGCGCCGCCCTGGCCGAGGTGGGCCTGGAGGGCCGCGAGAGGGCCTGGCCCAAGGAACTGTCCGGCGGCGAACAGCAGCGAGTTGCGTTGGCCCGCTCGTTGGTTCGCGAGCCGGAGCTATTGCTTGCCGACGAACCCTTCGGTGCACTCGACGCACTGACCCGCATCCGCATGCACGTCCTGTTGCAGGATCTCTGCGCGCGCCACAACCCGGCCGTCCTGTTGGTCACGCACGACGTCGACGAGGCAGTACTGCTCGCCGATCGAGTCCTCGTACTCGACAGGGGCCGCTTCGTCGCCGATCGCCAGATCGATCTACCGTCACCTCGTCGTCACGGCGACCCCCGATTCGTCTCGCACCGCAACGCCTTGCTCGCGGCTCTCGGTGTCGAGGAAGGAGCACACGCATGACCCGGACCCTGCACTTCAACGCATTTCTGATGTCCACCGGCCATCACGAGTCGTCCTGGCGTCTACCGGAATCCGATGCGCGGTCCGGCACCGACATCAAGCATTACCAGCGACTGGCCCAGATCGCCGAGCGAGGCACGTTCGATTCGATCTTCTTCGCCGACAGCCCTCAACTGATGGCCAACGTTGCGCGCCGACCGTCCGGGAACCTGGAGCCCTTGCAGATTCTGACGGCTGTATCGACGGTGACCGAACGTATCGGCTTGATTGCCACGGCCACAACGAGTTACAACGAACCGTTCAACCTCGCGCGTGCATTCGCCTCCCTCGACCACATTTCGGGCGGCCGTGCCGGCTGGAACATCGTCACCACGGCCGGCCTGGAGGCGGCACAGAACTTCAACCTCGACGAGCTGCCCAAGCACGACGTTCGGTATGCCCGCGCGGCGGAATTCGTCGACGTGGCTCAGAAGTTGTGGGACAGCTGGGACGACGATGCGATCTCAGCGGACAAGGAGTCCGGAGTGTGGGGGCACAACGACAGGGTGAGAACTGTCGATCATCGAGGCGAATTCTTCTCGGTCCGAGGGCCGTTGAATGTCCCGCGACCGATCCAAGGGTATCCACTTCTGGTCCAGGCGGGCTCGTCCGAGGGCGGTAAGGATCTTGCGGCCCGGTACGCCGAGGCAGTGTTCACCGCGCAGCAGACCATCGACGATGCTCGTGCGTTCTACGCAGACTTGAAGGCGCGCGCTGCTGCTGTCGGTCGAAATCCCGACCACATCAAGATTCTGCCCGGCATCGTCCCGGTCATCGGCTCGACCGAGGCCGAGGCTCACGCACTCGAACTGGAGCTGGACCGGCTCATCGTGCCGGAATACGCGCTTGTTCAGCTCGCGAAAACATTGAAAGTGGATCCGTCCACGCTGCACCTCGATGAACAGCTTCCTGAGCAGCTACTGCCCGAGGACGCTATCGAAGAGGCCAAGAGCCGCTACACCCTCATCGTGGAACTAGCTCGACGCGAACAGCTCACGGTGCGCGAGCTGATCGGACGCCTCGGTGGTGGACGCGGGCACCACACGTTCACCGGTACGCCGCTGCAGGTGGCCGACGCCATCGAACAGTGGTTCCTCGGCGGAGCCGCAGACGGCTTCAACATCATGCCGCCGGCGCTTCCCTCCGGGCTCGAGGTGTTCGTCGACGAGGTGGTCCCGATTCTGCGGGCACGGGGACTGTTCCGAACCGAGTACACCGGATCGACGTTGCGTGAGCACTACGGCCTGCCGCGGCCGGTGAACCAATTCGGTTTGGTGACTGTCTGATCGGCGGCTGGTGGGCCTCGGTCACCGTCCACCAGCCGCAGTTCCCGTCATCCCCTCCAGGACGCGAAAGTGAATGTCCTGCTCGACGGACCACCGGGGTCGTCGCGTCTACGGTTTCCCCGGCTCGCGACTCGGTGCGCGATTCTCCAGCCACGGACGGTGTGCACCAGCGTGTCCTGGTAGTCGCCGCTGCCCGCGGTGCCGTCGGTTCGAACGATGACGAACTTGCTCCACGCCCGGATGGTTCCGTCCGGGCGGCGGGTGAGGATGGTATCGGACGTGTGGTCTGGGTGATACGGCCGAACGTTCTCGACCATCTCTCGCACGGCCGAAATGCCCTGCAGTGCCGCCTCTCCGGCCCCGAAGACCACATCGTCGGTGAACACCGTGCGGGCCTGATCCCAGTCCCGGTTGTCTATCACCTGGGCGTAGCGGGAGAGGACGCCCAGGATCTCGGCCGCAGTGTCGGGATCGACGCGAACTTCCGTGGTCACGACCGAGCCCAGCTCACGAACGATTCCGCCTCGTGCTGGATAATATCCGGTCGATTGCGAACAGTGATGCGCCTCTTCGAGATTCGGGTACCGTCTCCGGTCGCGATCACCTGATCGACGTAGTCACCTGTCAAAGAGGTGGCGTCGAACTCGACCACGATGAATCGGCTCCACACCCGCGCTACATCACCGTCGATATCGGTGATGGTGTTGAGTGTGTGATGAGATCGCTTCGGATCGAACGACTGCAGATAACCCCGGATACCGTCGAGTCCGACGATCAGGTTTTCTCTGCCTCCAGGGTTGCATCGGGAGTGAAGACCGATGCCAACTCTTCCCACTCCTGATTATCCACCACGTGCGCGTAGCGCGCGAGTACCTCCGCGACGGCCCAGTTGTTCAGAACGTCAACTTCTTCCGTCACGGAATCAACACGAACTTTCCGCGCGGGTGATCCCTTTTCAGTTCCGAGTGCGCTGTGGCTACATCGGCCAACGGGAACGTCTTGGCGACGACAACTTCGTAATCACCCTCACCTGCTTGTCGCACGAGTGACAGGGCTGCCTTCTTACGCCGTTCCGCGCTCTCCGGGTTACCGCCACCCACCGAAGGGAAACCTTCGTTGGCGGCCCTCTCGAAGGCAGCGATAGTCACCAAACGGGCTTTGTTCGTCAACAATTCGAGGGATACATCCACGGCCTCGTCGGTGCCGACCGTGTCGATCGCCGCATCGATGCCGTCGGGTGCCACGGCCCGCACACGATCGAGCAATCCCTCGCCGTACTCGATCGGCACGGCACCGTACTTCTGCAGAGCGTCATGGTTCTCCGCACGCGCTGTGGCGATCACTGTCGCACCACGGGCCTTGGCCAACTGCACGACGATGGATCCGACTCCCCCGGCCCCGCCGTGTACGAGCACGGTATCGCCGGTCGACACAGCGACCGTTTCGAGCGTGTCGTATGCGGTACCGGCGACGACAAGCAGGCCGGCAGCGACATTCCAGTCCAGAGAGGCGGGCTTCGGCAGTACCGCGTCCGCAGGAACGAGAACCTTCTCGGCGTATGCACCCTTCGCACCGGACACGATCACTTCGTCGCCGACAGAGATCGGCCCGCCCGGACCTTCGGCCGCGTTACCGACAGCAACGACGACGCCGGCCGCTTCGCTACCGAGCGGCAGCGGAAGCGTCGACTCGTCGGAGCCGAACGCGCCGCTGTAGAGCTTGTAATCGATCGGATTGACCCCGATGGCCTTCACCTCCACCAGAACCTGCCCTGCTGCGGGCTTGGGCAGAGCCCGATCGACGATCTCGACGACCTCTGGTCCACCGAATGATGTTGCTACCGCTACTCGAGTCATGCCGCCCTCAACCGTTCTCTCACATCGTTTGTTCCCGACTACACGCGTAATCGCGGTAGTCCCCATTCCTTACCCAGCAGTTCGTACGAGAGCAGCCGGTCGGCGTGGTCGTGGGTCATCGAGGTAACGACCAATTCGTCTGCGCCTGTTGCTTTCTGCAAACCGTCGAGCTTCTCGCACACTGTCGCCGCCGACCCGGTGATCTGAGTGTCCACGCGATCGGCCACCAGTGCGTACTGCTCGTCGGACAGCGGCGCAACACTCCCGGGATCCGGATATTCGACGGCACCGTGACCGCTCCGAATGCTGTACACCCACTGGGGGAACGACGCCGCCAACTCGTGCGCTCTGGAATCCGAATCTCCCACAACCACATCAGCGGACACTGCCACATACGGATGGGACAACGTATCGGATGGCACGAATGCACCCCGATACTCGTCGATCGCGTCGAGTGTCGTTCCGGGACTGACGTGGTAATTCGCAACGAACGGTAGTCCACGGGCACCCGCCTCTCGAGCACTGGGCCCTGCACTGCTTCCGAACAACCACACTTGCACCTGGGCACCCGCACCGGGACGGGCCGACAAGGGCACGCCGTTTCGCTCATAGGTATCGGACAGCAGCGCCACGATATCGTCGAGCTGATCACCGAAGTCCGGTGAGATCGCCTCGGGCTGCTGGAGGGCACCCAGCGAGGCTGCCAATCGGGCCGACTTCAGCAGTGCAACCGGTGAATACGGAACTGGAAACAGTACCCCGTCGATCGTTCTCGCAGCGCGAGGCCGCTCGGGTACCGGGGCACCGGACAACACTTCGGCACGCCGCTGCCCGGATCGACCCACACCCAGATCGATACGACCCGGATACAACGCGTCCACCGTTCCGAAGGACTCCACAACGGCAGCAGCTGTCGTGAAACCGAGCTGGACCGCTGCCGAGCCGACGCGAATCCGGTTGGTGGCAGCGGCAATCAGACCGATCAACACTGCGGGTGAAGAACTAGCCGCCGCCACGAAGTGGTGCTCGGCCACCCAATAACGCTCGTAACCCCACTCCTCGGTCTGGCGCGCAAGGTCAACCGTGTTTCGCAGCGCCTGCGCGACGGTCGACCCCTCGCTGATCGGGGACAGATCGAGAACCGACAACGGAACTCGCGTCATCTCGGGTTCTTCTCCCCTGCCTCGACGGCGAAAGTCAGCCTGTTCTCAGCAGGCGCGACGGGGCACGTCGCGTAGTCGGTGAACGCACACGGAAGGTTGGAAGCGCGGTTGAAATCGAGAACGACGGTGCCGTCTACGGGAGCGGGCACTGCCAGGATCCGCGCAGCCGGATAGGTCGTCACCCCGCTCGTGGCATCGGTGAACAGGACCTTCAGACCGTTGCCGATGCCGCCGAACGCAATCAGTTGCGCAGCGGTACCGGCCACCTCGAAGTCGAGAGTGCCCACAGCCGTGTGATGGTGTTCGAGTCCTTCCACCACGGCTCCGGTCGTGACGGTCACCGGCGAGTCGTACGGGGTGAACTTCCCGGTGGCGACGAACTTCTCGCTCGGCTCGTAGGCCGGGATACCGTTGTAGGACTGGAGGGTCTGAGCTTTCGGGTCGTGTACCCGCAGCGCGACAGAACCGGTCCGACGGATCACCTCGATACGTCGATCTCCGTCCTCGACCAGGATGCCCGGTGCGCCCTCCACCGGATTCAGAGTCGTCACGCCGTCGAACCCTTCGACAGTCACCGAATCGGCGTCCGCCTTCCACCGGCCGGGAAGGTCCGCGACGGTCTCGAATTCATTTGTCAGCCAATACAAACCGGTCAAGGAGACCCAACCCAGAGGATCACCGTAGGACGCCTCTCGGTCGGCATGCCATTGCTTCCAGTCCTGCCCGAAATCGCTCATGATGCTCGCACTCCTTCACGCTGTTCGTACGGGTGACGCAAACCGAGGTGGTCACGCAAGGTGGTTCCGGCGTATTCGGTGCGAAAGCTGCCGCGGTCCTGAAGTTCCGGAATCACCTTGTCGACGAATTCATCGAGGCCTGCTGGGGTGATGTGCGGGACGAGGATGAAGCCGTCGCTCGCGTTCTTCTGCACGTAGCTGTCGATTTCCTCGGCCACCTGCGCAGGGGTTCCGACGAACTGCTGCCGCGTCGTCATCGCGATGATCAGTTCACGAATGCTCAGGTTGTCTGCTTCGGCGCGCTCGCGGTACTGCTGGGCAATGGTTCTGGGGTCGCCGTGTCGCGCACGACCACGGGTGATGGACACATCGCCGCTGGGTTCGATATCCGGCAACGGACCGTCCGGGTCGTACGCGGACAAGTCCTGTCCCCACACCTGTTCGAGGAACGAAATAGCTGTCTTACCGCTGACCTGCTGATGCCGGATGTGGTCCGCCTTGTCGACCGCGTCCTGCGCAGAATCGCCGAGCACGAACGTCGCCGCGGGCAGCACCTTCAGGTCGTCGTGCTCGCGACCGTACTTGGCGAGCCGACCCTTGACGTCGGAGTAGAACCTCTGTCCGTCCTCGAGCGTGCCGTGGATGGTGAAGATGGCGTCGGCCTTGGCCGCACCGAACTCGCGGCCCTCGTCGGAATCGCCCGCCTGCAGCAGAACCGGATGTCCCTGCGGACTGCGCGGCAGTGTGAAGCGACCCTGCACATCGAATTGCGGTCCGGAATGCGAGACTGCGCGGATCTCGGATTGGCGACCGAAGATCCCGCGCTCGCGATCGACGACGAACGCGTCGGTCTGCCAGGAGTCCCAGAGCTTTCGCGCGACGTCGATGATCTCGTTGGCCCGCACGTAACGGTCGGCACGATCGAGATAGCCGCCCCGCCGAAAATTCTCGCCGGTGAACGCGTCCGAGGACGTCACCATGTTCCATGCCGCCCTACCGTCGGACAGGTGATCCAGCGACGAGAATTGTTTGGCGAGCTCGAACGGTTCGTTGAACGTGGTGTTGATCGTCCCGGCAAGTCCGAGCTTGGTCGTCACCGACGCAAGCGCATTGAGGACGGTGAGCGTATCCGGTCGACCGACCACGTCGAGATCGTGAATCCGGTTGCGGTGCTCCCGAAGTCGCAGTCCCTCGGCGAGGAAGAAGAAGTCGAACAGACCGCGTTCGGCCGATTCGGCGAGGTGTACGAACGAATCGAACTCGATCTGGCTCTTCGATTCCGGATCGGCCCAGACGGTGGTGTTGTTGACGCCGGGGAAATGGGCACCCAGATGTATCTGCTTCTTCGTCACAGGCTCTTCCCTTCGAGTGCATAGCGATTGACGGGGCGTGTCAGGCCGAGACGCTCGCGCAGAGTCGATCCGCTGCGGGTGTCGGTGGCCGGTAGTGCCGCCACTCCAGACGGCAGGGCGAGCGGTACCAGGGTGACCCCGTCCAGCCCGGCCGCTTCGATGGAACCGAGCAGGAGATGCAAGCCTGCCAGATCGCCGACATGCGACACGCTCTCAGCGGCTCTGACGTGCCCCGCCCAGTTGTCGAGCTGAGCGAGTTCCTCAGCGGCAGAATCGGATACCAAGGTCTCCACGTCCAACAGGACGAACACCTCGGCCGGGTCACGGCCTTCGGCAACGACCGCCCGTCGAATGCGGGCGGCGGTCGTTGCCGCATCCTCGACCGTGTCGGCGACGATTCGGACGATGTCGGCACGCGCAGCGGCCACCGACACGGACTCCGTGGAGTCACCGCGAATCACGACCAGCGACTGTCCTTGAGGAGACCTCGGAGTGATCGACGGACCCTTGACCGAGAAGTTCTCACCCTCGAAGTCGATGTAGTGCAGCTTGTCTCGGTCGATGAACCGCCCCGACTCGACATCACGGATCTCCGCGTCGTCCTCCCAGCTGTCCCAGAGCCTGGTGACGACCTCGATTGCCTCGTCCGCCTCGCGCCACAGGCTGCCGTTGTCCTGCTCCGCTTTCCGACCGAACAGCGCTGCCTGCTCGGCACCCGGACTCACCTCGACCTGCCATCCGGCCCGGCCGTGGGAAGCGAAATCGAGGCTCGCGATCTGCTTCGAGATGTGGAACGGCTCGGTGTGCGTGACGGTGATCGTGGGCACCAGCCCGATCTTCTCGGTGACGGCGGCTGCCCGTGCCGCGATGGCTGCGGCCTCGAGCGTCCGACTGGCAAACGAATCGCCCAGGAACGCGAGATCGATACCCGCTCGGTCTGCAGCCTGCAGCTGGTCGATCCAGAACCCTGCGGTGAACACCTCTTCCGCGCGAGAATCGGGACGACGCCAGGCCTGCGGATGTGCGCCGGTGCCTTTCAGCTCTATCGCGGTCAGGAACAGCTTGTCAGACACTGGTGCTCGCTTTCTCGTGCGCGCTTCCGGGAATGGCCCCGAGTAGCTCGCGGGTGTAGTCCTGCTGTGGATTGTCGAACAGTGCTGCGGTGTCGCCGTATTCCACGATGACGCCGGATTGCATGACGGCCACGGTGTCGCTGATCTGACGGACCACGGCCAGATCGTGCGAGATGAAGAGGTAGCTCAGACCCAGCTCGGACTGCAAGTCGTCGAGCAGCGTCAGGATCTGTGCTTGCACCGATACGTCGAGGGCCGAGACCGGCTCGTCGAGCACCACCAGTTCCGGTGCGAGAGCCAACGCTCGGGCGATGGCGACGCGCTGGCGCTGCCCACCCGAGAGCTCGGCCGGCCGTCGGGCCAGGTAGTCGCTGGTGAGTGCCACCTGATCCAGCAACGTCCGGGCACGCTCGGAACGCTCACGCGAGGAACCGACCTTGAACGCGTCCAACGGTTCTCGCACGATCTCGCCGACGCGCAGCTTCGGGTTCAGTGACGCGTACGGGTTCTGATAGACGATCTGAACACGCCGCCGCAGTTCACGCCTGGCCTTGCCACGCAGACCGGTGATGTCCACACCGTCGAACGTGACCGAACCCGACGACGCGGTCTCCAGGCCGATCGCGATGCGCGCCAACGTGGACTTGCCGGACCCGGACTCGCCGACGAGCGAAACGGTGCGCCCACGTTCGACGGTCAACGTGGCTCCCTTGACCGCATCGAGGTGGACGCCTCGGCCTATGGTGAACCGCTTCGAGACGTCGCCGACCGTCAGGATCGGATCGGCTGCCGTGGTGCGCGCGGGTCGTACGGTCGTATTCAGCGACGGCGCAGCGGCCAACAGTTGACGGGTGTACGCGTGCGTCGGGTTCGCCAGTACCTCTGCGGTGGGGCCGGTTTCGACAATTCGACCCGCGCTCATGACGATCAGGCGATCGGCTCTGTCCGCAGCAACGCCCAAGTCGTGAGTGATCAGCAGGACTGCGGCACCGGTTTCGGCGATTCGGGCGTCGAGATGGTCGAGGATGCGTCGCTGCACGGTGACGTCGAGGGCGCTGGTCGGCTCGTCGGCGATCACCAGTTCCGGGCGGCACGCGAGAGCGATTCCGATCAGTACGCGCTGACGCTGCCCACCCGACAGGTCCTGCGGATACTGCCGCGCCCGCACCTCGGGGTTGTCCAGACCTGCTTCGGTGAGGATGCGAATTGCCTCGACCTTCGCGGACCGGCGATCTGCGAGGCCGTGCACCCGCAGCACCTCGGCAACCTGGTCGCCGACGCGAACCACCGGGTTCAGCGAGGTGGTCGGATCCTGCGGGACGAGCCCGATATGACGGCCGCGCAACCGGTTCAACGTCTTGTCCGAGGCTGTGTCGAGCCGCTGCCCGTCGAACGTCACCGATCCGCCCACGATGCGGCCGGAACCCGAGAGCAGACCGATGACGGCGTGGGCAGTCGTCGACTTTCCGGAGCCCGATTCACCGACCACGGCCACCACTTCACCGCGGTCGACGGTGAACCCGATGCCGGAGACGGCGGTCGTCTCACCGTAATTGACGTGCAGATTCTCTACTTCGAGAATGGGGCTCATTGTGATCGCCTCTCGAGTGCGTGCCCCAGGCGGTGCGCGGACACGACGACGGCCACGATCACCAATCCCGGCAGTGTGGTCATCCACCAGGCGGTGGCCAGGAAGTTGCGGCCCTCGGAAATCAGCGATCCCCACTCCGGGGTGGGCGGAGCAGCGCCGAAGCCGAGGAAGCTCAGCGCCGATACCGCGAGAACTGCCATACCGAATTCGACTGCAGCGAGCGCGATCACGGGGCCGTACGAGTTTCTGAGGATGTGCCTGCGGAAGACATCGAACCACCGCACACCCGAGGCGTAAGCCGCTTCGACGTACAGCGATCTGCGCACCCGCAGCACCTCCGAGCGCATCACTCTGGCGAAATTCGCGATCAATGTGACACCGACGGCGATAGCAACGTTGACGGTGCCGAAGCCCAGAGCGGTCACCAGCGCCAGCGAGAGCAACAGCGTCGGAATCGACAGCAGCACATCGACGATGCGCATCAGCACCGCGTCGACTACTCCGCCGACGGCCCCCGAGACCAGACCGATGATCGAGCCGACCACCAGGGCGATGCCGACTGCCAACAGCGTTGCCGTCAGCGACAATCCGGAACCGTGGACCACTCGGGTGAAGACGTCACGGCCGATGTTGTCGGTGCCGAACCAATGCGCCGCGCTGGGTGCCTGCAGCTTGTCGGCCGGTGTACCCACCAGCGGATCGCCGCTCGCGAAGACGGACGGGAACAGCGCGAACCCGAGAGCAAGCAGCAGCACGATCACGGAGGCACCGAGCCAGATGTGTTTCAACACATCCCGCGGACCGCGTCGCCGCGTGGGTGCCGGTGCTTCTTCGGTTGCCGCGGGAATTGGCGAATGGACGGCCGGTTCACGAATCAATATGTCAGACATGGGCTTTCTCCGGTTCTGCACTGGCCTGCGCGGGCCGGTATTCGCGCACGATGCGTGGATCGATCAGCGGATAGAGCAGGTCGACTGCGAGATTGACAAGGACGAAGACCAGCGAAGTCAGAACGACGATGCCCTGCACCACCGGAGTGTCCTGGGCCAAAACCGATGTCTGGGTCAGCCGTCCGACTCCGGCGCGCGAGAACACCGTCTCGACCACCACCGATCCGGCCAGCAGGGTGCCCACCAAGACTCCGGCAATCGTGAAGGCCGGGATCGAGGACAGTCGCAGAACGTGTCGCGTCTGCACCCGAATGCGTGAGACCCCCTTGGCGCGAGCCACATCCACGAACGGCTGCTTCCACGTGGTGGCCATGCTGGTAGCCAGGACCTGCGCGATGACGGCACCGGTCGGCATAGCGAGCGTCACCGCAGGCAGCACCAACGACGCTGCCCCGTCGTCACCGAACGCCGGGAACCAGCGCAGTCGGAACGAGAACAGTTGCAGCAGCAGTAGTCCTACCCAGAACGTCGGCACCGCCACCCCGAGCGGTGGAAGCGCCAGCAGCAGGTTCTTCAGCCATACGATCTGGGTGTACGTGGCGGCGTAAGCCACCGCGGATCCGAACACGACCGCCAGCACCAGGGCTGTCCCCGCCAAGCCGAGTGTGCTGGGCACCGCGTCGAGAATGGCCGTCGTCACCGGCTGGCCGGTGGCGATGGACAATCCGAAGTCGCCCTGCGCGGCCCCGACCAGTGAGTGCCAGTACTGCACCAGCACCGGCTGATCGAGACCGTAACGAGCCTGCAGTTCAGCGATCGCCGCAGCATCTGCCGGGGTGCCCGAGCCGGCCGAGTCCACGGCAAGACTGACCGGGTCCGAGGGAAGGAGGAAGAGCACGATGAACGAGATGGTGAACGCAGCCCACAGCACTGCCAGTGCCTGCAATACTCGCTGTCCGATGTAGCGGGTCATCGCTCTACTGCCCGCTCAGCCAGGTGTCGAAGAACTGCAGGCGAGCGGAGGCCTCGAACTTCAGATCCTGCACTGTCGACGCCGCGCCGACTGCCTGCGACAGCTCGATCGTGGGAATCCACAATCCGTTGTCGAGCACCTGCTGCTGTGCGGTTGCGAGGATCTCGTTGCGCGCCGCCACATCGGTGGTCGAGAGCTGCTCGGACAACGATGCATCCAGATCCGGAATCGGGCCGCGCGCGTTCAAGTTCCGACCGTCCACGGCAAACGAGGTGCGCAGAATGTCCCCGTCGGCGCGTGTGCTGTTGTAGTACGTCGCGTCGTAGTCCTTTGTGCCTTGCCGTGCCGTCGCCTCCGAATTGGAGACCAGCTCGAGCTGTAGGTCGACACCCACCGCGCGCAATTGTTGCTGGGTCAGCTCCAGAATCGCCTGGTTGCCGGCGAACACCGCTGAATACATGACCTTGAAACTCAGCCTCTGCCCGTCCTTTTCACGGATGCCGTCTCCACCGGGAACCCAGCCTGCGGCGTCGAGCAGCGACTTCGACTTCTCGGGATCGTAGGTGACGTCGGCGAGCTCGACGTACCCCGGCGTGGCGCTGGCCAACGTGCTTGTCGCCGTCCGGAAGTCCGGTCCCAGGACCGTGTCGACCAGTTCCTGACGGTTGATCGCCGGTACAAGGGCCGTCCGGACGGCGGGGTTCTGTAGCGCACCGCGAGTGACGTTGGGCTGAATGCCGAACGGAACGCCCGGGTTGGATGCCGTCAGGATCCGGCCACCGGTCGCCTCGATCTGCGGAGCGTCCTGCGGTAGCGCGTCGCTGACGGCGTCGAGCTGGTCAGAGGAAAGACTGCCGGTACGTACACCCGATTCGGGCACGATGGTGAACTCGATGCGGTCCAGGTATGCCTCGCCCTCGTGACCGAATACCGCAGAGCCCCAGTCGTATCCGCTTCGCTTCGCCAAAGTGACGGAACGGTCCTGCTGGTAGTCCGCGTAGGTGAACGGTCCCGATCCGATGTTGGTGCCCAAGCACCGCGACTCTGCCGACTGCGCCGATGTCGCGGTGGACTGAATTCCGAGCTGAGGCGTCGAACTCGCTTGCAGGAACTGCGCATTGGGTGCCGAGAAGTCGATGCGGATGGTGAGCGGGTCGACGACCGTGGCACCTTGATATCCGGTCAGGTAACTCGCAGCCAGCGGTGCCTTGGCGGCACCGAGGGTGCCGGTGATGGCGTCGAAATTGTCCTTGACGGCGGTGGCGTCGAGCGGGGTGCCGTCACTGAACGTCACACCGTCTTTCAGCTGGAAGGTGAAGGACTTCGCGTCGGCACCGACCTCCCAACTCTCGGCCAACCATGGCTCGACTTCTCCGGTTTCAGGGTTCTGGTCGGTGAGCGAATCGACCACCTGCCGGGTGACGTAGATGGTTTGATTTGTACCCGCCTGAGCCGGGTCGGAGCAGGTAGGAGCCCCGGACAGGCCGTAACGCAGCGTCCCTCCGGACTGCGGTGGGCCCGCGTCGGCGGCCGAGGTGTTGCCGCTACCTGCGCACCCGGCGAGCAGTGTGGCGGTGGCGGCGATTACTCCGGCCACCAGAAGAACAGGGCGAGTGGACACGTGGGTGTCTCCGGTATCTGGTCGATCGCACGAGAGCTCCCGCGTCCGAGCCAGGTGCGCCCAGGAAGGAGTTCGTGCAGATGATGAGGTGTGGTGTCGAAAAGTGCGGTGCCGAAATGTCAGCTAAGACAGGTCGAACCGTTCAGACGGCACAGATCGACATGAATCCGACGGCATCCGTCGACGAAACCTGAGGCGACTCGAGTGTTCACGTGTATTCCTCCATCGGTCCCGGCGGTAGCACCCTCACCCGACGAGCGGGGGGTTGCTGCGACGTCAACGAGCCAGGTCTCTCGGTCGCTCTGGATGGTCCTACGTGTCCGATACTACGAGAGGGTCGGCGCACTTGCCAACCGGGGTAGGAATTCGCACGACGTGAGACCGTAGAAGCATGAACGACGAGACGGAGATCCCGTTGCCCGGAGGGAACAGGACCGTCGTGCATCGGGTAGGCGAGACGGTACGTCGAGCAACGGGAGACCACTCGGCTGCCGTACACGATCTCCTGAAGGTGCTGGAGCACAAGGGTTATCCCTACGCTCCGCGCTTTCTGGGAGTGGATGTTCAGGGCCGAGAAATACTCACGTATCGGCATGGGACCGCCGGCAACTACCCGATGTCGGCCGCCATTCGCAGCGTCGAAGCTCTCGAGAGCGCTGCACGGATCTTACGGCGATTACACGACCTCACCATCGGTCTGCAGTTGTCGGACGGCCATGCCCTACACCTACCCGACGGCGTCGACCCCGAGGTGATCTGCCACTGGGATGCAGCTCCATACAACTTCGTCTTCGAGGGTTCCGCAGCCGTCGGCTTGATCGATTTCGACGAAGCTGGACCGGGGCGACGCATCGACGACCTGGCCTATTTCGCCTATCGATTCGCGCCCCTCTGCAGTGCCGACAACTTCTCCGACGGAGGATGGTCCGCGGACACCGATCGATGGGACAGGCTGCGCCGAATCTTCACGATCTATCCCGACCCTCGGGCTGCCGAACTCCCAGACATCGTCATTGGCAGACTCGCGGCAATGAAGAACGCAATCGACGGAGGGCTCACGCACGAGCATGGTGCCCTCTACACGCGAGATCAACTGTTCATCGATCAGAACCGAAACAACATTGTCGAAGCCGTCTGCTCCGCGAACAAAGCTGTCGCAGGTTACGACAGCACAGCATCACTCTCGGACTGACCGAATCGATCTCCTGCAGAGGGCTTTTCGCCCCTATCGCAGTCGTCGTTCCCGCGAGAAATCAAGCAGCCACGGGGCCACTCCTACCAATCAGACGGCCACTGTCAGCTCAGCGTTCTCGCTTTCGATTGGGACCGAATCAAGCTGCTGCTCAGCCAAATTCGATACCCGAGCGTTCACACGATGCACCCAATACCCGACCGTTTCGTCGGCCGAGGCAAACCGATCCAGCACGTCCATGCACAGCCAGGTCGCAACCGAGAAATCCTGTTCCGCCCCGTCGAGGCCCATGAGTGCCAACTCGTCGCCCACGGCGATGAGAGCGCGATCGACACCGGAACTACCGCGCTCGAGCCATCCCAACGCCCGCCGGAGATACTCCCAGTCGGCCGCGGGCACAGACTCGGTGGCCGATTGCCTGCACAATTCCGCCGTCGCAACGAGCGCGTCCACAACCGGTGTCGACAGTGCACCGTCGAGTTCGACGAGCATGCCTCGATCGGAATCGATCAGATCGGCCATGTAGCGCCAACGGGTCGGAAGGGCGACGTCCTCTGGCCACAGGTCCGTCGTACCGAACTGAAGTCGAGTGATCAGTTCCTTCGGTGAACTGCACGAAGCGGCGAAACGAAATGCGTCGTTCATGTCGATCGTCCCCACTGGGTCAACACACAACATTGGACACCGACCCGACAGTCGAGTTCGGAGGTACTGACAAGCAGCGGCTTTCGTCACCGAAACAAGCAACGCTGCTGAGGTCGTTACGTCCGCCTTGGGGGATATTGAACCCCGCCACCAGCATCTACGCGACCCCTCGTTACGCGAGATCGACAACGTCACACTTTCGATCGATGTGCAATCCCCCACATAGTGCGATGCTCCGCCGCTTCGACAGACAAATACGACTGGGAACGTGTGTTCGAATACTTGTCGGTGGGTCGCGATAGATTCTGTTCATGCTTTCGGGGGACGGCGGATCAGGGGTGGACGGCATCGAGACGGTGCCGCCTGCCCCTGTCGTGTCCGATCCCGAGTTGTCGGTGTTGGTGGACCGCGTCGAGTCCGCGGTCGCCGAACTGGCCGGGCAGGGGTCGGTGTCGTGGACGAATGCCGACCGGCGTGCGGTGATCCAACGCATGGAAACTCTCACCAGGTCTGTCACCGCGTACTCGTACACCTGGCTCAACGAGTTGATCGCTCAGCACGGCCTCGATGTGTATCCGGGGTCGGTGCCGTGTTCGGTGGCGTGGATGCTGCGGATCACCCCACGAGCAGCCGGTGCACGGGTGCGTCTGGCTGCGGAGTTGGGTGATCGCATCGCACTGTCCGGTGAAGTCCTGCCTCCGTTGTTGCCGCATACCGCGGCAGCACTACGGGCGGGGTTGCTCGATGCCAAGCATGTGCAGATGATCCGCGAGTTCTTCAAGCACTTGCCGCCCAGTGTGGACCCGCAGACCCGTGATCTCGCAGAACAGCAGTTGGTGGGCTACGCCTCGACCAGACTCCCCGACGACTTCGCACCATTGGTGGCGCACTTGGACTCGATCCTCGACCCCGACGGCGACTACGACGAGGACGAGGACGGTAAGCCCAAGCCGCGCAAACGACGCGATGCGTTCTTCTATCTCGGTGAGCAGGGTGCCGACGGGATGTCGGAAGGAAGCTTCTGCGTCGATTCCGAACTACGGGCCTATCTCGAGGCTTTGTTCTCCAAAGCCGCGAAGCCGGGAGTGAACAATCCGGCAGACCCGACGTCGGTCGTCCACGGGGGCGAAGGCGACAGCAAGTCCACTGCATCACGGCCCGAGCCGACGTCCGGTGATGCAGGGTCGAGCGATGCGGGTCTGTGGGATGGAACGGACTGCAACGAGGCCAGCGACTGCAGTGACGACAACTGCGGTGATTGCGACTGCGGTGACGACGAATGCTGCGACGGCGACTGCGGAGTCGGTGCCGACTGTGGTTGCGGCACAGAGCCCGAAGACATGCTCGACTCCGACGAGTACGACGGCTCCGACGACACTGCAGGCGCTGCCGACCCCGGCGGTCACTCCGAGTCCGACGCCGGCGGTGACGATGACCTTGACGATGACGCACCGGACACCGCATTGCGGGACGCTGCCGCCGCGCGGGATACGCGCACCCAGAACGAACGTCGTCACGACGCGCTGAAGATGGCACTGCGGCACACACTCGCCTCCGGGACCCTCGGCACCCACCGCGGCCTGCCCGTCACCGCCATCGTCACCATGACCCTCAAAGACCTCAACGCCGGTTGTGGTTACGCGATGACCGGCACCGGATCCCGAGTGTCGATCCGCGATGCGATCCGTATGGCGTCCCACGCCCACCACTACCTGACCATCTTCGACGACAACGGACGCGCGCTGTACCTCGGCCGATCCAAGCGGATCGCTTCCGCAGACCAGCGCATCGTGCTCATCGCCCGAGACCGGGGTTGCAGCTTCCCCTCCTGCACCCGGCCGGCTACCTGGTGCCAAGCCCACCACGTCGACGACTGGGTCGACGGCGGCTACACCGACATCGACTCCCTCACCTTCGGTTGCGACATGCACCACGCCCTCGTCGGCACCGGCCCCGGCAAGTGGGCAACCACCAAAACCGGAGCAGGACATCGCTACCCAGGCCGCACCCTGTGGCATCCACCAACAGGGATGGACCCCAAGCGCCGTGGGCTGATCAATCACGCACACCACCCAGAGGAAGTCCTGTATCCACCCGAACACCACGACGACACTGGCGACGAGGAACCACGACAACCCGCGTGACGACCCACACCAGCCTCAGGGCACAGCTCTGCTTGCTGCACAGACATGCGCTGAAGCCAAGGGCATGCCACACGGCGAGTGATCTACTCTTGCGCCCACTACCGATCAGGTCTTCGATAAGGGCAACGACCATCGAAGGGGCGCAAGCACATGGCGTACGACGAGCTACTTGCAGACCGCGTTCGCGACATCCTCTCCGATCAGGAAAGTCTGCGCGAGCAGAAGATGTTCGGCGGTCTGGCCTTCATGGTGCGAGACAAGATGGTGGTGTGTGTCGGCACCGGGAATCGTGCGCTGCTGGTTCGTGTGGATGGGGTCCGTGAACCCGAATACCTCCAGCGCGACGGAGCCCACCACGCTGTGATGGGTCGCGACCGGTCGATGGGCCAGGGGTGGATCACCGTCGATGCGAACGCACTGACGGGCGAAACAGCGCTGGAATTCTGGATCGCCGCGGCGCTCGAACACAACACCACCGCGGCCGGCTGACCGGCACCGAAACGCTCCTCGGCTGTGCCGCACCCACCTACGGAGTAAGCCGGGAACTCACTGCCGCGGATTCATTCGAGACTCTTCTCGAAGGGATGTGATCCGACAGTCTTGGACGGCAAGCTCCGGTCGAACAATGGGGTGTATCCGGCTGACAGGTACAGGGCCACGGCCTCGGGCTGATTCCAGCCGGTTGTCAGGTACACCCGGCGATATCCGCGATCGCGTGCGCTGCGTTCCAGCTCGGCCACAACGAGTTTGCCGAACCCCCTGCCTCGGTGCGCTTTCGAGGTCCAGATTCGCTTGAGCTCGGCGGTAGTCGAGTCGTACTGCCGGTACGCGCCGCCGGCAACCGGAACGCCGTCGGTCAACGCCATCACCAGCACACCGCCCGGAGGGGCGAATTCCCGAGCGGGATAGGACTTCAGTTCTTGATATTGAACGCCGGGACTGCGGCCGTACCTGGACGCATACTCGGCCGCCAGCTCTTGCAGCAGAGGCGTCGCAAGTGGATCGTTCTGATCGACTTCGACGAAGTTCAGCCGAACTGGACCGGTGTCGCCAGTGCGAGTGTTCAGATCGAACGTTGCGCTCATGAGCTTCCTGTCTCGACTATCCGTCGACCAGATCTGCGACCAATTCCCCGACCGCAGGGGCGAACTTGAATCCGTGGCCCGAGAATCCCGCAGCGACAACGGTGTTGCCACTGCGCCCGATAGCGAAGTTGGAATCGGGAGTACTGGTGTACAGACACGTCAGCGGGTCGGCCGTATCGGCGTTAACTCCCGGGAGCCACGTGCGTGCGTATTCGATCAGGCGATCGACTCCCGCGGGATCGGCCACGAAGTCGCGGGTGTGCGGATCGACGACCGGTCCGGTGGCATGCTCGCCGATCTTGACGCCGTCGGGCGACGACAACCCGTAGATGCCGGCAGTACCGAGAAGCGCACCGGGATGGTGGATGAAGCTCGGCCACAGGTCATCGACAAGCAATGGCGCGAAATGCGCCGGTTGTTCCTGGGTGGTGACCAGCGGCGGAGTTGCACCTCGCGGCGCGAACTCGGCCGTCCATGCTCCCGCCGCGAGAACGACCACATCGGCCACGTAGGTGCGGGTGTCCGTCACCACGTCGGAGCCGAAGATCTCACGCACGGGCGTCTCGTATTCGATCGTCGCACCGCGTGAGCGAGCTGCCGCTACAGCTGCGGCGACGCTGTGATCGGCGTGAAGTCGCCCGGCCGCAGCATGGAACAGCACTGTGGTGTCGAATCGTAGACCGGGCCACCGCCGCTGCGCAGCAATGGGTTCCAACACTTCGAACTCCAGACCCGCCCGCTCAAGTGCGCCGATCCTCGGATTCACCGTGTTCGGATCTCCATGATCGACGGCTCCCGTGATATCCAACAACCCTGTGTCGGTATCGGTTTCGAGCTCACGCCAAAGTGTGTGCGCCCTGGCGGCCAGTGCCACGTAGTAGTCGTCGGCGTACGCGTGTCGATATATCCGAGAACTTCCATGTGAGGCACCGTTCTTGTGCCCCGGCTCGAATTGCTCGAGCAGAGTGACATCGTGCCCACGTTCGGCGATCTGCCAGGCGGACGACGCTCCGATGATGCCGCCGCCGACGACTACTACTTTCACCGTCTGTCTACGCTGCGGGCTTGCGGGGCAGCCCGGGCGGGTTGATGACGGACTCGGACACAGCCTCGGACTGCAGACCCCAGCGATCGATCACCTTCTGGTAGCTGCCGTCGTCGATGGCATGTTGGAGCGCCTCACGGACGGCCTCGATGAGACCGTTGTCCTTCTTCGTCAGCACCGCGATCTCACCCTGCAGCGCGTCACCGGCCCCGGAGAAGGTGCCGACAACCTTCGATTCGCCACTGGTCGCGGCGTGGTAGACGGCAGAGGGGTTCGGCCCGAGATAACCGTCGATGCGCTTGGATCCCAATGCCAAGTAGTAGTCGGAGGTGTTCTGGTAGTAGGCCAGCTCAGCCGGCGCGAGACCCTCGGCCACGTTCGCCTCGTTCCAGTCCACCAACAGCTGTTCCTGGTTGGTGCCGGACCCGACGCCGATCTTCTTGCCGGCGATGTCCTGACGCTTCTCCACCTTCCAGTCGGTGTCTTTCTGGGTCTCGAATGCAAGATTGTCGAGCCGGTAGGTGGCGAAGTCGTACTTGTCTTTTCGCTCCTCGGTGACCGTGACGTTGGAGATGAACACGTCGTTCTCACCGGAGTCGATCTTGACGAAGTTCTGCGACCAGTCGGCAACTTGCAGATCGACGTCCAGCCCGAGAATATCTCCGACGAGGTAGGAGAAATCGACTTCGGATCCGACGATGGTGGTGTCGTCGGTGGCGTAGAACCGCAGCGGGGGCGCAGTTCCGCCCGAGCCGGTGACGATCAGCGTTCCTCGGTCTCGAATGGCCTGTGGCACTTTTGCGGCGATTTCGTCTACCTTGTCGACTCGGACTCTTTCGGTCTGCTCGGGCGTGAGGTCGAAGCTTTGCCCGCCCTCGGTCACGACCTGCGACTCGGCCTCGGGTTCGCTGCAGGCGGTCGCGGTGAGCGCCACGATGGCCATTGCTGCGGCTATGACCGTCAGCCTGCGTGATGGTTTCGACATGAGTGTTGTCCGTCTTTCGCTGAAGTGACGTGGTTTACAGAACGTGGGAGAGGAAAGCTTTGGTCCGCTCGTGCTGCGGGGAGTCGAGAAGCGCTGCAGGAGTTCCCTGTTCGACGATGACGCCGGCGTCCATGAATACAATGGTGTCGGCGATGTCGCGGGCGAAGGCGACTTCGTGGGTGACGATCACCAGCGTGGCTCCATCGCGGGCAAGTCCGCGGATGACTTCCAGTACCTCGCCGACGAGCTCCGGATCGAGCGCCGAGGTGGGCTCGTCGAACAGAATCACTTTGGGGCGCAGCGCCAGTGCCCTCGCGATGGCCACTCGCTGCTGCTGGCCCCCGGAAAGCCGACGCGGGTAGTCGTGCGCTTTCGCGCCGACACCCACCCGCTCGAGCAGCGCAAGCGCCTCGGGCTCGACGTCGACGCGCTTACGCTTCTGCGCCGAGATGGGAGCCTCGACGACGTTCTCGAGCACGGTCAGGTGCGGGAAGAGGTTGAAGTTCTGGAATACGAACCCGATCTGCGAACGCTGACGCAGAATCTCACGGTTGCTCAGCTCGTGCAGCTTGGCACCCTTGCGTTTATAGCCGACCAGATCGCCGTCGACCCGGACAGTCCCCTGGTCGACTTTCTCGAGGTGGTTGATGATGCGCAGCAGAGTCGATTTACCCGATCCGGACGGGCCGATGACGGCGGTGACCTCCCCGGGCCGGACGACGAGGTCGACGCCCTTGAGAACTTCGAGGGCACCGTAGGACTTGTGCACCCCGCGCACCTCGACGGCATAGGTCTTCGCGGACGTGGCGGCATCGAGTGTGGTCATCGTGTCGCTCCTCGCGGGGCGAGAGTGATCTCGGCCAACTTCTTTCGCAGCTTCTGGACGGGAGTGAGTTCGATAGTGCGCACCGCTCCCTTGGCGTAGTGCCGCTCCACGTAGTACTGCACCACCGACAGAATCGAGGTGAGAATGATGTACCAGACGGTGGCCACCATGAGCAGCGGTACCACTCGGCCGCTTCGGCCGTAGATGACCTGAACCTGGTAGAACAGCTCGGCGATGGCCATGACGGAGACGATCGAGGTGCCCTTGAACAGGCTGATCACCTCGTTGGCCGCGTTGGGGAGAATGCCTCGCATCGCCTGCGGAAGAATGATCTTGAAGAACTCTCGCCTTTTCGGAATACCCAGTGCTGCAGATGCTTCCAGCTGCCCCTGGTCCACGGAGATAATACCTGCGCGGACGATCTCGGCGGAGTATGCAGCCTGATGCAGAGCGAGTCCGACGATCGCAGCCGTCGACCCGCTGATGACGTTGTTGACGTCGAACTCGAAGAAGCTGGGTCCGAACGGAATTCCCACCGACAGGGTTTGGTAGAGATACGCGATGTTGAACCAGAACAGCAGCTGCACGATCAGAGGAATGGA
This sequence comes from Rhodococcus sp. WWJCD1, assembly GCF_002258735.1. Lineage (NCBI taxonomy): Bacteria > Bacillati > Actinomycetota > Actinomycetes > Mycobacteriales > Nocardiaceae > Rhodococcus > Rhodococcus sp. WWJCD1. The sequence goes on along the minus strand of NZ_NOXY01000020.1, from coordinate 162,131 downwards.
TCGGAACGCCCAGATGTAGAACCACGCAATCACCTGTAGGACAGGGTTGTTCGACAATCTCGCGACCGCCAAAGCGATACCGAGCGCGAAGCCGATCAGGGTGCCCCAGAACGTGAGCTGGATGGTGAGCCACAGGGCCGAGAGCACCGATTGCGCGGTGAAGTACTGGGCGAACGTGCCCCAGTCCCAACCCGGATTGGTAGCGAAGCCGTGCAGGAACTGGGCAACCACGACCAGGGTGGCGATGCTGATCACCCAACGCCACGGATGCCATTTTCTGGCCAGCACGAGTTGCTCGTCGGGGACCTGTGCGTCATCACCTGGGTTCGAGGCCGCCGGTCGAGCTTGTAGTTGAGTCACCGGAACCGCCGGGCCGGATGGGCAGCGATCATCGCTGTGTTGCCTTTCGAGGAATTCGAGCTGTGAGTACGCGAATCGTCAAACGTGCGTACAGGTACAGATGTTCATCAGCAGTGCCTCCATCGGTCCTGGCGGTAGCACCCACACCTTCGGCGAGGAAGGGGGTTGCTGCGACGTCATCGAGCCAAGGTCTCTCGGTCGCTCTGGATGGTGACAGGAATGTATAGAACTTCGGATTGAAAAGTCAAGTGCGAGTGTCACTTCGGGTTGAAATCACGCTGATTTCAACCCTTGCCGTCAGAGCGATCGGCCGAATGCTCCCCGAAAGCGGGCGGCGGGATGCGCGTCGGGCAAGCGATCGACACCGGTCAGCTTGCGCCTGACGGTGCCGGTCTCGTATTCACGCTTGGCCAACCCCCGCTGCCGCAGGACCGGCAGTACGTGGTCCACGAACTCGACGTAACTTCCGGGAAGGGTGGAGTTGATGACGTTGATGCCGTCGACACCGGCGTCTCGCCACTGTTCGAGACGCTCGGCGATGGACTCGGGCGTTCCCACCACACGGCCGCTCCGAGTCCGCATGTGCGCGAGATCGCGAACGGTGGGTTCTCTGTCGGTGATCGCTTCGCGAAGCCACGCCAACGTGCTCTGCGACCCCTCCCCCTGCACTTCGCCGATCGGGGTGTCCAGATCGTAGAAGCCGAGATCGATGCCGATTCCGCCGGCGGCATGCGCGATCATCGCCTCGTCGTCGACGAACTCGTCCAACTCTGCTTCCTTGCGTCGCGCTTCGTCATCGGTGCTCCCGATGACGAACGACAGCCCCTGATAGAACTCGAGATCGTGTGCTGCTCTGCCATTGTCGACCACCAGCCGTCGCGTGTCGGCAATCAGCGCCTGGGCGGCTTCGGGTGACGGGGACGCGATGAACTGCGCTTCGGCATTTCGGGCCGCGAAGCGTCGACCCGTCGGCGAGGAACCTGCCTGAAACAGCACCGGCGTGCGCTGCGGCGACGGCGCAGACAGATGCGGCCCTTCGACTCGGTAGCGCTTGCCCACGTGATCGATCGTGTGCACTTTGGAGAAGTCCGCGTGCACCCCGGTCTCTTTGTCCTGCACCAGAGCTCCGTCGTCCCAGGAACCTTCCCAGAGCTTGTAGACCACCTCGACGTACTCGTCCGCCCAGGCGTATCGGTCCTCGTGCAGGGCCAGATCACCGAAGCCGAAGTTGCGCCACGCGTTGGCCGACATACTCGTCACGATGTTCCAGGCAATCCGACCCTCCGACGCGTGATCGAGGGTGGACATCTTGCGAGCGAAGTTGAAGGGATGCTCCTGCAGGATCGACGACGTGATCGCAATGCCCAGATGTTCTGTCGCATAGGCGATCGCCGACGCAACTACGGATGGATCGTGGCTCGGGATCTGCAATCCGGACTCGACGAACTTGCGCGACGAGCCTCGGTGGTCGTTGTACAGGCCGACGACGTCCGCGAAGAAGATGAAGTCGAACTTCCCCTGCTCGAGCAGTCGGGCCAGCGAGACCCAGTGTTCGAGGGACGCGAAATTCGTCTGCTCTGCTTCCGGCCTGCGCCACGCACCGTGCACGATATGAGACGTGGTGTTCATGACGAATGCGGAAAACCTGAGCGGCCGAGTCATACCGCCACCATGCCACGAAGACACATGCCGGAACACCGCGCAGACGTCGGCAGCGCACCGAGCACAGCCCCTCGAATCAGCCTGATTTCAACCATTGCGTCGCGCCCCCGACGCGGCGAGCCTTGCCGGTAGCGAATCGTTCTGTGCGGGCTGGGTCTCGCGCAGCGTCGACGAAAGGAATGGGTCGCCACGATGCCGAACAGCTCTGCCACGTCGAAGAACACCGCAATCGCCATGATCGAACGCAGAATCTCCTCCACCACCGAATCCTGGGACTGGCAGGTCGACGCACTGTGCCGAGGTCAGGACTCGGAGATCTTCTTCTCCCCGTCGGGTGAGGGGCGAACGGCGCGTCGCCAACGCGAGGATCGCGCCAAGCAGGTGTGCGCCGGCTGTGGAGTGCTCGACGCATGCAAACGGTTCGCGCTGGCAGCCAACGAACCGTTCGGAGTGTGGGGCGGAACGACTGCCCGCGAGCGACAACAGCACCGAGCCAGCTCCCGACGTGCCGACGAACGGCAGGCAAGCTAGTAGCAGGAGTCAAGCCGGCGGAACGACCCGATAGTTCGGCAGTCGACCTTGCGGCTCGACCCGGTAGTTCACAATGGAGGGGTGAGCGAAACCGAGAAGCCCCAGCAGTGGACGTATCTGATGGACATGGACGGTGTTCTCGTGCACGAGGATCACCTGATTCCCGGTGCCGACACGTTCCTCGCCGAGCTGCAGGCCAACGAGATCCCGTTCATCGTGCTGACCAACAATTCGATTCGTACCCCCCGTGACCTGCGCGCACGTCTCGCATTCACCGGTCTGGACATTCCGGAGAAGTCGATCTGGACCTCCGCTCTGGCCACCGCGACGTTCCTCGGCAATCAGCGTCCCGGCGGCAGCGCGTACGTCGTCGGCGAGTCGGGCCTGACCACGGCCCTGCACGACATCGGCTACACCCTCACCGACTCGAGCCCGGATTACGTGGTACTCGGCGAGACCCGGACGTACTCGTTCGAGGCCATCACCACCGCCATTCGTCTCGTCGAGAAGGGTTCGCGCTTCATCGCCACCAACCCCGACGCCACCGGCCCGTCCCGTGAGGGCTCGCTGCCGGCGACCGGTTCGGTCGCCGCGCTCATCACCAAGGCCACCGGCAAAGAGCCCTACTACGTGGGCAAGCCCAACGCGTTGATGATGCGGTCGGCTCTGCGTGCGATCGGCGGCCATTCCGAGAACACACTGATGATCGGCGACCGGATGGACACCGACGTGCTCTCCGGTCTCGAAGCCGGACTGCAGACCATCCTGGTTCTCACCGGAATCTCGACGGTCCAGTCCGTCGAGCAGTATCCGTACCGACCGACCAAGGTCCTCGATTCCGTCGCAGACCTGGTGGGCCGCACTCAGAACCCGTTCTGATGACACTCGAATTCGTCCTGTCCCGGCAGGATCACCACGTCGTCGGACTTGGCGTCCGGCACGCTTTTCCCGATGTCGCCGACGCGGTGGCCGCGGTGCGGGAGGGCCGAAACGTCGTCGGCGCAATTCCTTTCGACATGTCCGACGCCACCGCCCTCATCGAGCCGGAGGAGTTCTACCGACTCGACGGGCCTTGGTCGACGGTCGATGCTCAACCGCCGTTACCGGCGATGACCGTCGCGCGCCAGATTCCCGATCCTGACGTCCATGTGCAGCGAGTGCGCGATGTCGTCGAGCAGCTGAAAGCCGGTGTGGCCGAGAAGATCGTGCTCGCTCGGGCCATCGAAGTGACCGCAGATGCACAGATCGATCCCGCCTCCGTGTTGAGCGCGCTGGTCACCCGAGATCCGATGGGCAACGGCTTTCTGGCGGATCTGTCGCCCGCAGGTAAGACCGGCAGGCACATCGTCGGCGCGAGCCCGGAACTGTTGGTTCGCAAGCGCGGCAACGTCGTCACCTGCCATCCGTTTGCCGGAACGGCTGCGCGTTCCACCGATCCAGACGAAGAAGCGCGCATCTCCGCAGCGTTGGCGGCCAGCGCCAAGGATCAGGCCGAGCACCGATTTGTCGTCGAAGAGATCCGTGCTGCGTTGGAGCCGTACTGCGAGACGCTCGATGTGCCCGAGTCACCTCAACTCAGCAGCACTCCGCAGCTGTGGCACCTGTCGACACCCATCGTCGGCACCTTGGCCGATCCCGCGACCTCGGCGCTCGACCTCGCGCTGGCGCTACATCCCACCGCTGCCGTCGCGGGCGTACCCCGAGCCGCGGCCATGGCTGCGATCGCAGACGTCGAGGGCTCCCGCGGCTTCTACGCCGGAGCCGTCGGGTGGACCGACGGCAGCGGCGACGGCGAGTGGATGGTCACGATCCGCTGCATCGAACTCGCTGCGGACGGACTTTCTGGAACGGCCACAGCGGGCGGCGGCATCGTCGCAGATTCCGACCCCGACGCCGAACTGAACGAAACCACGGCCAAGTTCCGCACGGTACTCAGCGTTTTCGAGCACTGACGTCGCTCCGGACACCGCTACCGATCGCCCGTCGCGTTGAGATCACGGTGAATCGAACTGTGTACATCGACGATCGACAATGGTCAGCTTGTTGAATTCCGCACTGCACCGGCGCAATTCGGGCAGTTCTTCAACCAGCGAAAGGTACCGACATGTCGGTGGACACTCTTGTCGAGAATGACACAGCTCTGCGTGCGATCAAGATCGGCGGCAATCTCGGTGCCCGCATCGAGGGAGTACGACTCGGTGGCCACCTGGATGCGAACACCGTCGAGTTCGTTCGGCGCGCTCTGCTCGAACACAAGGTGATCTTCTTCAGCGGCCAGCACCACCTCGACGACGAAAGCCAGTATGCGTTCGCGGAGTTACTCGGATCGCCGACCACTCCGCACCCCACGGTCACTTCTCGCGGCACCAGAACGCTGGCCATCGACTCCGATTACGGCAAGGCCAACAGCTGGCACTCGGATGTGACCTTCGTCGACCGCATCCCGAAGGCCTCGATCCTGCGTGCGGTCAGCCTCCCGGAATACGGCGGGAACACCACGTGGGCGTCACAGACTGCCGCCTACGCGCAGCTGCCGGATTCGTTGAAGGCGTTGGTCGACAACCTCTGGGCCACCCACTCGAACACCTACGACTATGCGGCGACAGCGGCAGAGAAAATTCAGAACTCGAAGACCGAGGAGTACCGGAAGGAATTCCAGTCCACCTACTTCGAGACCGAGCATCCAGTGGTGCGAGTACACCCCGAGACCGGTGAGAAGACTCTGGTTCTGGGCCACTTCGTGAAGAACTTCATCGGGTTGTCGACCAAAGAGTCGCAGACGCTGTTCGATCTCCTACAGAATCGAGTGACCAAGCTGGAGAACACTGTTCGCTGGACCTGGAGCCTCGGCGACGTCGCCATCTGGGACAACCGCGCCACCCAGCACTACGCCGTCGCAGACTGGGACGATCAGTACCGCCGCCTCGAACGCATCACCCTGGCGGGCGACGTGCCGGTACACCCCAACGGAGAGAAGAGCCGAGTGGTCGCCGGCGATGCCGCGCACTACTCCCTCATCGACAAGCCGGTACCGGTGACACTCTGACCCAGCTACTTCAGCGCCTGGTCCAGGTCTCCGATCAGGTCCTCGGTGTCTTCGAGGCCGATCGAGATGCGCACGACGCCGTCGGTGATGCCCACTGCCGCACGACCTTCCGGCCCCATCGCGCGGTGCGTGGTGGTGGCCGGATGGGTGATCAGTGTCTTCGAGTCGCCGAGATTGTTGGAGATGTCGACGATACGCAACGCGTCGAGCACCTCGAAGGCGCGCTTCTTGCCTTCACCCTCAGGTGCTTCGAGCTCGAAGGTCACGACGGTTCCGCCGCCCGACATCTGCGACTTCGCCAGCTCGTACTGCGGATGTGATTGCAGGAAAGGATATTTCACCCAGCGCACCGCAGGGTGAGCTTCGAGGAACTCGGCAATCTGCAGCGCGGAGTTCACCGAATGCCGCACCCGCACCGGCATCGTCTCGAGCCCCTTGAGCAGGGTCCAGGCGTTGAACGGGCTCAGTGCAGGGCCGGTGTGCCGCATCAGAGTCTGCACCGGGCCTTCGATGTATTCCTTCGAGCCCAGGATCGCCCCGCCGAGTACCCGGCCCTGGCCGTCGATGTGTTTGGTGCCCGAGTACACGACCACGTCGGCCCCGAGTTCGAGGCTGCGCTGCAGCAGTGGCGTCGCGAACACGTTGTCCAACACCACCGTTGCGCCGGCAGCATGCGCCAGCTTGGAGACGTGCCTGACATCGACCAACGACTGCATCGGGTTGGACGGGGTCTCGAAGAACACCGCCGTCGTCGGCACCGACAGCGCCTGCTCCCACTGCTCGAGGTCTTCGCCGTCGACGAAGACGGTCTCGACGCCCCAGCGCGGCAGAATCTCGTTGCACACCACGAAGCACGACCCGAAAAGGCTACGCGCAGCGACCAATCGGTCGCCGGCCTTCAGCAGCGCACCGAGCGCGGTGAACACCGCGGACATGCCGCTGGACGTCCCGAAGCATGCCTCGGCACCCTCGATCAACCGCAGTCGCTCCTCGAACATCTTCACTGTCGGGTTGCCGTACCGCGAGTACACGAAGTGATCGATGTCGCCGGTGAAGGCCTGCTCGGCCGCGCCGGCACTCTCGTACACGAAACCCGAAGAGAGATACAGCGCTTCGGCGTTCTCGTCGAACCCGGATCGCATCAGGCCGCCGCGAACTCCCAGCGTTCCCTGACCCACACCCTCGGGCAAGGGCTTGTCGAATCCGCCGCCTTTGGGAATCCCCTTGTCGCTGCGCTCCTGCCCGCCGCCTGGATTCCCGCTCACGACTGCCTCCAGGGCAACCCGACCGCACGCCAACCCGTGGCTCCGCGGTGGCCGTCGGCGTCGGTGGCACCCTCGAAACCGTCGAGCACGTTGTAGGACGGGCCGATGCCCGCTGCCGTCGCGGCTTCGGCGGCACCGATGGACCGCTGACCGGAGCGGCACAGGAAGACCACCGGCCGATCGCCGTCCACGCCTGCGGCTTTCAGGTCTTCGACAAAATCGGTGTTGCGCGCACCGTCGGGGTAGCTGACCCACTCGATCAGGTGCGTCGGACGGTCGATACCGGAGGTGTCCGGAACACCGACGTACTGCCACTCGGCGCGCGTCCGAACGTCCACGAGCACAGCCTCGGGGTTGCTCTGCAACAACTCCCACGCCGCTTCCGGGGTTATGTCACCTGCGTAGGTCACTGGATCAGCCTTCCGTCACTTGCCGTTACATCACACATACCGAGATCAGACATTGCAGACCAGCCACTTGTCGTCGACGCGGACGAACTTCCACTCGTCGTCGGTCTGCACTCCGGATTTCTCTTCCTTCAGCAGGACGGTCACCCTGCCGCGGTCGCCGTTGACCTCGTACTCCGACGGCACCCCGTCGATCGACGTCTCGCCGTTGCGCTCGACCTCGCCTGCTCGATCGGTTCGGTACTGCGCGTCGTCGCCGGGAACGAGGAGCGCAACCTGGTCGAAGCAGGTGTTCTCGCGCAACAGATCCGCGTCGCCGGTGTTCTGTGCTTCGAGGAATCCGTCGACGGCGTCGGTGAGCAGCTGCGCCTGCGTCACGTTGTTCTCGGCGGGAGCGAACTTCGACGCCGCGAAGATACCGACGAGCAGAACGACGACGATGCCCGCGGCGATGATGAACGGCCACGCGTTGGGCGGACGCTGCTCACCGGAGTCGGCGGCCGCTTCGGACGCGTTGTTACGCGCTTCCTCACGACTGTCGACCCACTGCTGCCTACGTTCACTCCACGACGCCATGTAGGCAATCTTCCTCGATCCAACGGGCCCGGAACTACCGGGGTCCGACGGGAATGTCTCCGCGCAACGTGATGCGGTGCATCTTGCGGTGCTCGGTGCCGTAGTCGCGGTTGGCGTAGTGCGAGGTGCTCCGGTTGTCCCACAGCACCAGATCACCGAGACGCCAGCGGTGTCGCACGATGTGCTCGGGCTTGGTGAGGTGCGCGTAGAGCAGGTCAAGAATTCCGCGGCTCTCCGCCTCCGACACGCCCACGATGTGGGAGGTGAAACCAGGATTGACGAACAGCCCCTTGCGGCCGGTTTCCGGATGCACCCGCACGACGGGATGTTCGACGGGGACCAGCGCGGTGACTTCCTTGCCGTCCCACACGTTGCCCTTACCGCCGCGCTTCTGCGCGAGGTAGTAGCCGAATTCGCGGTTGCCGTCGTGAATCGCGGTGAGCCCGTCGATCATTCGGCGTACCGGTGCCGAGAGGGACTCGTAGGCGAGCTGGCTGTCGGCCCAGTTGGTGTCGCCGCCGTGTGGGGGCAGGACGACGGGGCGCAGGATCGACCCCATCGGCGGACGTTCCATGAAGGTGACGTCGGTATGCCAGACGTCGGCGAACCCGTTGTCCTGACTGTCGAGCGCGTACACCTCGGGGGCGACGTGGCCACTGTCGTGTACCGGGTGACCGGCGGTGAGGTCACCGAGACGGCGGCCGAATTCGACGTGTGCCGCGTCGTCGAGCGTTTGCCCGCGCAGCACCAGAACCTTGTATTCGACGAGGGCTCGGCGCACGGCGTGGATCTGCGCATCGGACGCCGATGCGACGTCGAGGCCGATGACCTCGGCCCCGAACGACGGGCCGAGCTTGTCGAGCGTGAGGGTGGCGGTCTGTTCCAGAGTGGTCATGTGTCCTCGAATCTGTGCACGGCGAAAGGGCTGATTCAGGCAGCGCTGCCGTCGAAAGAGGGATCCCGTCCCAGCGGATCTCGTCCGGAAGGAGAGGAAGGGCGTCGGGTCAGGTCACCGACAACACATGTTGGTGCAGGTACGACAGAAGTCGACGGTGAACCGTCGGACCAGGTATGTCGTCTCCACGGGTCAATTCCTACCGGAAACCGGGAAATACGGCAAGTTGCCCACTGCCCCAGCTCAGGTGATGCTTAATTTATGCTGGGGTGTCCGCACTTCCCTCGAAGAAGGTAGCTCGCTGCACATGACTGATCAGACTCGTCCACTCCGCGTCGCCATCGTCGGTGCCGGACCGGCCGGCATCTATGCCGCCGACGCGCTCATGAAGTCCGACCACAATGTCAGCGGACCGGGCGTGAGCATCGATCTCTTCGAGCGGATGCCTGCACCGTTCGGGCTCATTCGCTACGGCGTGGCCCCCGACCACCCGCGCATCAAGGGCATCATCACCGCCCTGCACAAGGTGCTCGACAAGCCACAGGTCCGCCTGCTCGGCAACATCGACTACGGCACCGACATCAACCTCGACGACCTGCGTCGCTTCTACGACGCCGTCATCTTCTCCACCGGTGCCAACGCAGACCGCGCACTGGACATCCCCGGTATCGATCTCGAGGGCAGCTACGGCGCCGCCGACTTCGTCTCCTGGTACGACGGCCACCCGGACGTGCCGCGCACCTGGCCGCTCGAGGCCGAGAAGGTCGCCGTCCTCGGCGTCGGAAACGTCGCCCTCGACGTCGCACGCGTCCTCGCCAAGACCGGCGACGAACTGCTCCCCACCGAGATCCCAGCTAACGTCTACGAAGGTCTCAAGGCCAACAAAGCCATCGAGGTGCATGTCTTCGGACGTCGCGGACCGGCTCAGGCCAAGTTCACCCCGTTGGAGCTGCGCGAGCTCGACCACTCACCGAACATCGAGGTCATCGTCTCCCCCGAGGACATCGACTACGACGAGGGCTCCGAGCAGGCCCGGCGTAGCTCCAAGCAGATCGACATGGTCGCCAATACCCTGCAGGACTGGGCCATCCGCGACGTCGGCAACCGCCCGCACAAGCTGTTCCTGCACTTCTTCGAGTCGCCCAGCGAGGTACTCGGCGAGGACGGCAAGGTCGTCGGACTGCGTACCGAACGCACCGAGCTCGACGGCACCGGCAACGTCAAGGGCACCGGCAAGTACAACGACTGGGACGTCCAAGCCGTCTACCGCGCCGTCGGCTACCTCAGCCAGAACATCAGCCAGCTCCCGTTCGACGAGCAGGCAGGCACCATCCCCAACGAGGCCGGACGCGTCGTCGAGTCACCGCACTCCACCACGCCCGTCCCCGCCACGTACGTCACGGGCTGGATCAAGCGCGGACCTGTCGGCCTCATCGGTCACACCAAGGGCGACGCCAACGAAACCGTCGCGAACCTGCTCGAGGATGCGCCGAACTTCGCCGGTGCGGCCGAACCGGATCTCGATGCCGTCACGTCGTTCCTCGAAGGCAAGCAGGTTCCCTTCACCACCTGGGACGGCTGGTACCGCCTCGACGCCCACGAGCGTTCACTCGGTGAGCCCGAGGGCCGCGAGCGCGTGAAGGTCGTCGAGCGTGAGGACATGCTGAAGGCCTCCGAGCCCGACAAGGCCTGAGTGCCTGCGGCAGTGGTGTGGTTGCGCCTGCGGGTCGTTCCGCAGGCTCCACTCCCGTGTGCCCTCTGCGGCACATGACCACACCACTGCGCGAAGCGCTCTACACCCGAACCGCCAGCAGCTTTCCCTCGGTCTCGATCTTGCGCTGATGCTCGTTGAAATCCGGTGCAGCGCAGACGAACAGCGTGCGGCCGTCGGATCCGCCGAGTCCGCAGGCGAATACTCCGAGATCGAAATCGAGCTGATCGAGTACCTCTCCACCCTGCGCGACGTGCAGCACCCGCTGACCCAACGCATCGGCGATCCACATCGTGCCGTCGGTGTCGATGCAACATCCGTCGGCAGCCACTTTCACCTCGCCCAGAGCCGTCGCCATGTCCGTCGACGACGGCAGCTCACCGAACGTCGCCCAGTCACGCCGCTCCCCCAGTGAACCGTCCTCGGCGATGTCGAACGCACTGATTCGGTTACCGACCGTCTCGTCGACGAGCAGTTCACCCGAACCCGTGAACGCCATCCCGTTGGGGAAGTACAGATCCGATGCCACGACGTGTGCAGAACCGTCCGGGTCGACGCGAATCAGATCGGCCGTCTCGACGGGAGCGAAGTTCATCAGGTCGAACCCGAAATTCCCGATGTAGGCGCGGCCCTGGGCGTCCACGAGCATGTCGTTGAGGTTCGCCGTCACGTACGTCGACAGGTCGGCGTGGACGGTCAGCGAACCGTCGTGCTCGCGCAGCAGCAGTTTGTAGTCGCGCATCGACACGATCAGCAACCGGCCGTCGGGCAACCACCCCAGGCCCGACGGCTGATTGGGCACCTCGGCTTCGACTCGCACGTCGGATCCGTCCTCGAGGGCAGAGACGACGCGGTGCGAATAGAAGTCAGATACCCAGATCCTCCCTTCGTGCCAGCGCGGACATTCGAAATAGGTGTAGCCGTCGAGAACGACAGTGGTCTCCGGTTTCATGTTTCGCATTCAAACACCGCGACACCGGGCCGCGACGGCGAATCAGCGAGCTGGCATGCTGAGACCCGTGTTCGACGCCCACTTGCACATCATCGACCCCCGGTTTCCGCTGATCGAGAACCACGGATTCTTGCCCGATCCCTACACCGTCTCGAATTATCTGTACGACGTGGACGGGCTCGGCATCACCGGCGGTGCGGTGATCTCGGGATCGTTCCAGGGCACCGACCAGAGCTATCTGCTGGCCGCTCTGGAGACCCTCGGGCGCGGCTGGGTGGGCGTCACCCAGATCGATCCGGACTGCTCCGACGAGGACATCGTCGCGCTCGACGAGGCGGGCGTGCGCGGTATGCGGTTCAACCTCAAACGCGGCGAGACGGATGTCGAGATGCTCACCACCCAGGCACGTCGTGTGCACGAACTGGTCGGATGGCACGCCGAGCTGTACGTCGACGCGTCCCTGCTGCTCTCGCTCGAACCCATTCTCGCGAAGCTGCCGGCCGTGAGCATCGACCACCTGGGGCTGTCGACCCAGGGTCTGCCGTACCTTTTGAATCTCGTCGACCGCGGAGTACGCGTCAAGGCAACGGGATTCGGCCGAGTGGATCTCGACATCGCCGACACGCTCCAGCAGATCCATCGAGTCAACCCCGCGGCGTTGATGTTCGGCACCGATCTGCCGGGCACCCGTGCCCCACGCCCGTTCTCGGAGAACGACATCGACATCATCACCCATGCTGTCGGCGGCGACCTACCCGCCGTGCTCGACGGTAATGCCCGGGCTTGGTATCGGGTCCCCTAGGCCCTCAGACGAGTACGGCTCCCCCGAGCCACACCGCTGAGGCGAGCAGCGCGCCGAACAGTTCCACCAGGATCGACAACCCCGCGGCCTTGGTGGCGTGCACCGTCGATCGCCAGGCCTCGGAATGGTTTCGGTGCCTGGGCACTTCGGCCACGTAGACGCCTGCGATGAAACCGATGAAGAGCCCGACGACGGGGATGACGAAAAATCCGACGATGCCGAGTAGGCCGCCGACCATCAACGACCGCATCGGCACGCCCGCCTCCCGCATGCGACGGCCCGGCCAGGTGTATTTCACGACGCCGCTCAGCACCAGCAATATCGTCCCGATCGCGAACACCGTCCACGCGGCTGCTCCGCCGGTGAGCCACGCCCACACCGCGACCGCCGCGAAGATCAAGATGGTGCCGGGCAGAATCGGGACGACGATGCCGACGAGGCCGACCAGAATCACCAGGCCGACCAGGACCTCTCCGAGCGTGCTCATGAGCTCAGTGTGCCCTGTGCCGGGTCAGACGACAGGACGAACCTTGCCTGCCGCCTCGCGGGCCCGGCTCCGCGCCGTCTCGATGTCCGACGCGGTCGACACCGCGACACCCATCCGGCGCCGGACGAAACTCGTCGGCTTACCGAACAGGCGCAGGTCGGTCTCGGGAACCGCCAACGCATCGGCGACGCCTTCGAAGGAAATGCCGTCCGCATCGACACCGCCGTAGATCACGGCCGACGCGCCGGGCGAGAGCAGCGTCGTGTCGATCGGCAAACCGAGCACGGCGCGGGCATGCAGCTCGAACTCCGAGAACCGTTGCGTCCGAAGCGTTACCAGACCCGTATCGTGCGGCCTGGGGCTGACCTCGGAGAAGTACACGGTGTCGCCCTGAACGAACAACTCGACACCGAACAGCCCGCGCCCACCGAGCGCCGTCGTGATGCGCTCGGCGACGTCGCGGGCACCGGCGAGGGCCGCGTCGGACATCGGCTGCGGCTGCCAGGATTCGATGTAGTCGCCGGATTCCTGCAGGTGGCCGACAGGCTCGCAGAAGAAGGTTCCGTCGACGGCTCGCACGGTGAGAAGTGTTATCTCGTAATCGAAGTCGACAAATCCCTCGACGATGACGCGGCCGAGGTCGACGCGACCACCCTTCAGGGCGTACTCCCAGGCCGCCACGACATCGGCGTCGCTGCGAACAACGGACTGACCCTTGCCCGACGACGACATGACCGGCTTGATGACGGCCGGAAAACCTATGGTGGACAATGCTTGTCGAACGTCGTCCAGCGAATCGGCGAAAGCGTAGGGCGAGGTCGGCAGCCCGAGTTCCTCGGCTGCCAATCGCCTGATGCCCTCGCGGTTCATCGTCAACTGCGTCGCCCGAGCCGTGGGAATCACCACGCTTCGGCCTCGGGCTTCCACCTCGGCGAGGGCGTCGGTGGCAATGGCCTCGATCTCCGGAACCACGAAGTCCGGCTGCTGCGAATCGATCAGTGCCAGAAGCTGTTCCGGGTCGCTCATATCGATGGTGAATGCGTGGTGGGCCACCTGATGGCCGGGAGCATTGTCGTAGCGATCGACGGCGATCACCTCGACACCGAGGCGTTGGAACGCGATGATGACTTCTTTGCCCAGCTCACCTGAGCCGAGCAGCATGACCCGGGTCGCGCCGGGAGTCAGTGGAGTACCGATGCGGACGGGATCTGGGGCAGTCACAGCCCTATTATCCACACCCACATTACTTGGACGACCTAGTACAAGTTAGTCTCCATGCACAATCGCAGCGCACAACGTCGGAACGAGGCAATCAACGTGTCGAACACTGGTGGACCGCTCGCAGGGCTCCGCGTCGTCGAACTCGCAGGGATCGGGCCCGGCCCGCACGCGGCACTGCTGCTGGCAGACCTCGGCGCAGACGTCGTGCGCGTACAACGCGCCGGACAGATCTCCCCCCACGACCACCAGCTGCGCAGCCGCACCATCGTCGAGGCGAACCTCAAGGACCCCGCCGACATCGAGAAGGTTCTCGGCCTCGTCGAGCGCGCCGACGTGCTGATCGAGGGATTCCGCCCCGGTGTCACCGAGCGACTCGGCCTGGGACCCGACGACGCCCTGGCCCGCAACCCGCGCCTGGTCTACGGCCGCATGACCGGCTGGGGTCAGGAAGGCCCCTGGGCCCAGACCGCAGGCCACGACATCAACTACATCTCCGTCACCGGGGTGCTCAACGCGATCGGCCGTGCGGGCGAACGCCCGGTGCCGCCGCTGAACATGGTCGGCGACTTCGGCGGCGGCTCGATGTTCCTCGTCTTCGGCATCATGGCGGCGCTCTACGAGCGACAGAACTCCGGGCAGGGCCAGGTGGTGGACGCCGCCATGGTCGACGGCACCGCCGCACTCTCGCACATGATCTGGTCGTGGCGCGGAGTCGGAGCCTGGAGCGACGACCGCGGCACCAACCTTCTCGATACCGGCGCACCGTTCTACGACACCTACGAGACCTCCGACGGCCAGTACATGGCAGTCGGCTCACTCGAGCCGCAATTCTACGCGCAGCTGCTCACCGGACTCGGCCTCTCCGATACGGACCTACCGTCGCAGATGGACAAGTCGCGCTGGCCGGAATTGCGCGAGAAGTTCACCTCGACATTCCTGACCAAAACCCGCGACGAATGGGCCACGATCTTCGACGGCACCGACGCGTGCGTGTCGCCGGTCCTCACCTTCGCCGAGGCCCCGAACCACCCGCACATGAAGGATCGAGACTCGCTCATCGACGTCGGCGGCGTCACGCAACACCGTCCGGCACCGCGGTTCTCGCGCACCGAAAACGGAGTCCCGACGCCACCGCCGTCCACCGCAACCGACATCGCGTCGGTCTGGAGCTGACGTGTGCCGAACTCGAAGTTGTGGACAATTTTCGGCTGACTTCCGTCCGTAACTTCGAGTTCGCCGTCAGCACACAGCCGCTCAGAACACCAGTGCCGGCTGTTCCGATTCGGAGCTGGGGGCAAGGGCTCGGTACGCAGCAGCCGTGGCCATCACCGCGGCCCGAAGCTCCTGCGGCTCACGGGTGTACGGCAACCTGAGGTAGCGCTCGAAGGCACCCTCCACGCCGAATCGCGGCCCCGCGGCCAGCACCGCTCCGAATGCGGGAGCCGTGGCGGCCAATGCACTCGATACCGGAGCGGGCAGCTGCAACCACAGCGACATGCCGCCCTCGGAACGGCGATAGCGCCAGTCCGGAACATGTTCGGCCAGAGCATCTTCGAGAACGTCTCGACGCTCACGCAGTTGAGACCTACGCAGGTCGAGGGCCGGTTCCGCGTCCTGAAGCAGAAATGACGACGCCAACTGGTCCATGATCGACGTACCCAGGTCGTGTGCTGCCCGCGAACCTGCGAGCTGTGAGACCAGCGACGGGTGTGCCCTGATCCACCCGATGCGCAGGCCACCCCAGAACGACTTGGACGCCGAACCGATCGTGACGATATCCGAACCGGAGACCCGCCCGAAGGATGCGACCGGGGGCGGCGGCGGCGCGTCGAGCCACAGATCCACCATCGTCTCGTCGACGATGAGCGTCATCCTGGTATCACGGGTGATGCGCGCGAGTTCGGCTCTCCCCTCGGCACCCAGCACCTGCCCGGTTGGGTTGTGAAAGTCCGGAATCAGGTATGCCACCTTGGCTGCTGTTTGCCTTGCAGCGCTTCGGATCCCGTCTAGGTCCCAGTCGCCGTCCGCGGGGCGCACCGGCACGGGCACGGGCCGGGCACCCACCCGCCTGATGGCCTCGAGGGCGTTGGGATAGGTCGGATGATCGATCAGCACGCGATCGCCTGGCGAGGTCAATGTGCCCAGCAGTAGTCGAACTGCTTGCTGCGCACCGGACGTCACCATGATCTGGTCCGCGGTTGTCGGTAGACCACGTTCGACGAAGCGCTGTGCGATCGCCTCGCGCAATACAGCCAGACCGATGGGCTCCATACCGTGCGTCGGCAGATATGCCGGAAGTGCCTGCAGCGCAGACTCGTACGCGGCCGTCATCGTCCCGTCCGCGGCCGACATCGCCGCATGAGACATGTCCACCACAGGACCCGAGGACGACGTCGACTGGATCAACATGCCATTGGGCGTCGGCGCGGAAGGCAACGCCACCGTACTGCGCGAGCCCTGTTTGCTGATCAGATATCCCTCGTCGCGCAACACCGAATACGAGGAGGTGATCGTCGTGCGACTCAGATCGAGTGCCGCCGACAGATCGCGTTCGCTCGGCAGCCCCACGCCGAGCGGAATTCGGCCGTCGTGAATGAGCAGCCGGACGCCGTCTGCCAACGCCCGATACGTCGGACGCGAGGCCTTGCGCTTACCGGATCCATCCGCGGTCGCGTCGGCGCGCCAGCTACCCAGATCGCGGGCCAGTGACGTTGCATTGAGAACTCTTGAGGCCATGCTCCCCAGTATTCGCGCACTGGCATCGAACATTCAAGTCCATTCAACGATGAACTGGACTGCTCCGCGGCAATGGGTGGATACTGGAGCCATGCCGAGCAGCACGCTCTTCGATACCGCCATCGGACGCTGCGGTATCGCGTGGACCGAGGACGGAATAGTCGCCGTTGCGTTGCCCGAACCGTCGGACGAGGCAATGGAGGATTACCTGGCCGGCTTCGGCGCTGCGCACGGGCAGGTAGACGCACTTGCGGCCGATGCGATCGACCGAATTGTCGGCCTGCTGGGCGGACGTACCGTCGATATGAGGCCGATTCCGCTGGTTCTCGACGTCTCCGAGTTCGACGCCTCGGTATATACCGTGTGCAGCGAGATTCCCCGGGGCTCGACCCTCACCTACGGCGACATAGCCCGCCGACTCGGCCACCCGGGTGCGGCCCAAGCGGTAGGCGGAGCACTCGGCCGCAATCCCGTGCCGATCATCGTTCCGTGCCATCGAGTACTCGGCGCGGGCACGGAAGTCGGAGGCTTCTCGGCACCGGGCGGAGCGAACACCAAACAACGAATTCTCGGCATCGAGGGAGTACCGGGGTTCGACGAGCCGACACTGTTCTGAATTACCGCGGTCGTAATTCGGACTCCACGACCGGATAAAAGGCGTGAAACAGGGAAGAGGAATAGTTTTCAGGCAGAAACTTCCAGCGAAGAAAGAGGGCCGTCGACTGCCGATACCAATACAGCGTCCGGCCCGGGGCTGACGTCCGATTCATCCGATCGACCACCGATGGTGAACGCACCCACTTCCGGCAACCAGCCGATGGCTCCACGCTGAAACAGGTTGTATCTACCTGAACCGGTGGGTGTCGGGCGCTCGTTGCTGATCGGATAGCCAAGTGCGCCATAGGGTCCCCCATGTCCCAGGTACCAGTCCAGGATGGGTCCGTGCACTTCGTGCGCACCACCTTCGGGTAGCGCGAACACGGTGGCGTGCGTGAAATCGAGCATTCCCCCGCCTTCGGGCCCGAGCATGAATTCACCGGTCTGCGCGCCGATCCAGGGATGTTCGTAAGCGAAGCGATCGAATTGGTAGCTGAAAACTTCCAATCCATTGTAATTCTCAGTCATCGCCCGACCTTCCGTCGCTTTACCTGACGGCAATTATCCACTCCGTTGAGCAGATGCGCAGTTCGATTCGGACATATATGTATGAATAACTAGTTCAACAGCGCAAGAATGTCCGGTGGAATCTGATCGGTGGCCGTCGGATCGATCAGCGTCCGGGACCATGAACCGCCGGTGCTGTCGAGACGAACCAGCTGATCGGGGCCGAGTATCCACAGCTGATCTCCCGTCGACCATTGCACGCCGTAGCCGTAGGCCTCACTGGACGTGGCGGGAGCGCTGTACTGAACGGTGCCGGCGGAGTCGACGATCTGCAGCGTCGGAGCGCCGTCGACATCTACGACCCGGGCAGTCGACGCACCCGAAGGCGAAGTCTGCGGAGACGCAAGAGCTGCGGGTGCCGTCGTGGTGGTCGGTGGTGGTGGTGCGGGAACTGTGGTTGTCGTCGTGATCGGCGGAACTGTCGTGGTCGTCGCTGTCGACGTGGTCGACGGAACCTCGACTGGCGGCGGAGCCGGAGCCTCATCGGTCAGCGAAGGATCCGTTGTTGTCGGGACCGGTACGAGTGTCGACTCCGGAACGAGCGGGGACGTCACTGTAGGGGACGGCGTTGTGGCTTCGGGAACGATCGCTCGCGGGGCGCTGCGGGCGGCGGTGCCTGGCGTCTCACAACGAGAGCTGGGCAGCAGTCCCCCGTTCATAATCACATTCTGGGTAGCGCTAGCAGTAGATGATCGAGCACCGGATACGGTCTGGACCGAAAAGATCCAGGTACCGGTCCGGGTGCCACCGAGCAGAAGTCCGTTCTGAAGGTCGACCGAGTTCACCGAGACGTTGCCTGTGACATCCGTTTGACCGGCTTGACGGATGGTCCACTTGTAGGTGAATCCCGCTCCCGCGGACGTCCAGGACAGAGTCACATAATTTCCGAGGAGTCCAGCAATTCCAGCACGGTTGGTACACAATACCGATTGCGGTACCGGAATCGGCAACGCCGTGGTGATGGTGCCACTGAGGGCCGTCGCCGTATCTTGTCCAGCCGCAAGGGTTGTCGGAGTGTTCGAGGCACTGATGCCAACCGCCGAGATGGCCGCAAGCGCGAGCACCACACCGAGGGTGGGCGTCCCGCGTCCCTGGGCGCTGTGCCGCCCACTGGACCGTTCCTGACGTCGATCGTCGTCGTCGGGCTGCGCAGGAGACTCCTGGGTGTACCTACGAAATCCGAACGCGGTCATGAGAAGTGCGCCGACAGCGATGCCGCCGATGAACACTGCGACCGGGCCACTGAGCCAGGTGACCGCGTAACCGAGCTTCCCGACGCTGAAAAACACACGATCGGCCTCGGACACCACATAGCTCTCGGCATCGGGCTCAGCGTTCGCGTCACCCTGAAGGAACAGCTGTGCGCTATCGGTTCCGACCGCCCCGATCTGCACGACGCGGTGGGTGATTCCGGTACCCGACGCGTTCGTCACCTTCACGATGTCGCCGACCTCGATGTCCGCGGCCGCGGTCGACTTGCTCAAAGCCAATGCGCCGGTATCGATCGCGGGGGCCATCGACCCGGACCGAAAGACCAACGGGGTGATACCGAAGAACACGGCTGCGAGCGCGAACAGCACACAGACGAGCCCGGCGACAGCGCCTGCGGTCAGCGCGATCTCGCGAAGCAGACGCGGGCCGGATCGCACGCGGGTGCTGGGGGCGGTGTGGGCGTCGGACATGATCTAGCTCGACGTCGCGGTGATTGTGTAAGTGACGGTGCCGGACAGCGCGGGGCTCGGCTGAGCCCCCGCTGTCATCGTCACGCTGATACACAGCTGATCGGATCCGTTCACGACGAGAGGCCGACTCAGAGCTGGAAACGGCTTCGAGGTTTCCAGGCCGGTGACTGTACTGATTGTCGGACCCGCGCACGCCGCGCCGGATGGGAGACCGGTGTGCACCGAAGAGTTGAGCCTGTTTCCCAGAGCGGCGTTACTGGCCACCACTGAGATCGTGTACGTGTTGGCTACGGACCCGGCCGCATTGGACACGAGCAGTCCGGCCGCGACGGTATCGCCGGGAAAAATTGCGGGATTGGCCAGGGTCGTCGAGAACGCAGTCGGATCGTTGTCCACGGCGGGGTTGCCGACCTTGATATCGAGCCTGCCGGTCGTGAAGGTGCCTGACGTCGCCGTTGCCGTATCCGACCATGCTGCAAGCGTTCCCACCGCTCCGAGGCCGAGAACTATACCGATCGACATGATGGCCCGGGCGCGGGCACTGATCAGCGCAGTACCGATCCGGCGGAGAACCGTCGCGAATCCGACGGCGTCTTCATGACGCGCCATCAGGGCTGCGCCCCTTCCTGTTCGAGTTCTCGGCCCGCGAATTCCGGACACACAGAGCTGGTGTTGTCGCTCCACTGCAGAACGAGATCCACTTCGGCAGAGGAGTTTCGAGTATCGTTTCCGGCCACATCGGACATGGTGACCGTTGCGTCGATTCGCTTCTTCTCACCGGCGGGCACCTCCACCGGCGCGCAGGCACCGAATGACCCGCCGGCAATGGACACGCTCAGTGCGCGAACGAAAGCCGAATTATCGCTGTTCACGATCACCTGAAGTCGGCCGTCTCTGTCGGTGCCGTTGTGAATGTGAAACTCCGATGTCCGGCTGTCACCCGGAACCCACCGGATGTCCTTGTCCAACAGAGGCTCGGCCAAGCTCTGCAGCCACAGCCGACCGTCGGTGCTGTAGCTTACGGACTGAACCGGACGCGCAGTTCCGGCCCCGATCAGCACGACGATCGCGAGCAGTGCACCTCCAGCGGCGGTCACCACAGCCGCATTGTTCGTCATGGCGGCGTGGACTCCTTCCGCTTCTTTCGATGATCGACGGCGGCACCGGCGAACATGAACAGTGCATACCCGGCCAATCCGATGACGATGACAGTCACTGTGATCTTTCGCTGTTCACCGTTGAGCCAGTTGTTGACATATCCCATGTATGGGACCGAGTACCAGACTTTTCCGCGAATCTGCCCGAGCTGCACAGGATTCTCGTCGTCGGAACCGTTGTTGTCGCCGCGAGTGATGAACGTCAGCTCCCCCGCGCCACTCTGCCGAGTCGCCACGATGCGGTGCGTCACCACATCGGGCTCCCCGGAACGGATCTGGTAGGTGACGGCCGTCCCGACTGCAAGCTCGACTGCATCGACCGGCTTGACCACGACCAGACTTCCGGGCGGGTACGTCGGTTTCATCGAATTGGTGAGAATCGTGTAGGGCGTCGAACCGGTGACCCTCGGAATCACAACGGTCACAGCGAGAACGAACAACATTGCCACCAGCAGCGTATACGACACGATCCGGCTCACCCACCACTGGAGGCCAGTCCGTTCGCCATCGGAAACGGCTGCCACAGTGTCGATCACATCTGTATCGTCGTCGGCGTTCATGTCTGATCAGCCCTGAACGAAAACGTCACCGTCGACGACGCACTCTGCGGCGGGGTGACACCGGCAGCGAGACGAAAACACCACAGCTCACGCGCACCTGCAGCCAGGGGCCCGGTGGCAGAAGTTTGAGCTCCAGCGGCGTTTCCGGTGTAGAGGACCGTCGCGGGCCCTGTCGGCGCACCCGTAGCCGGGCAGTTCGATTCGGCGACAACAGTTGTGACGGTCAGGGCGAGAGGAACCGTTCCGGTCGATGTGGTCCCTTGCAGCCGAAAGTTGAACGGCACGTTACCGGCGTTGCGAATCGACAGTGGAGCTTGGGAGAAGCCGTTGGGACCCAGGTTCGCCGAACCGAGCGCAGCGAGCACGTAATCGTTCACTTCTGCTCCGTTTTGACCGACTTTGATATCCAGGGTGCCGGAATTGATGGTCCCGCCGGCGATGGTCTGCTGGTCACGCCACAGCGCGCCCGTCGCCTGTGCTGATCCGAAGACCACCACGGCGACGGACGCGGCTGCCAATGCCCAATACCGGCCGTACTTGTTCGTCACTGCAACAGATCAGGGACGAACCTGGTCGAGCGTGAGGGTCATGGCGTTGAGGTCGACGCTCTCGTTCTGTGCGATCAAGTCTGTGGTATCCGCGTCGAAGGTCAACTTCACCGTGACGTTTACAACCTGGCTGCCAGCTGTCAGGGTCAGCGGCACAATCTGACCGGACGTGACCGTTCCACCCGCCCCCGTTACGGTTATTTCAGGGTCGAGCGCCGCCGCCAGATCGCTCGTGTCATCCGCGAAGACCTCGTCGAAATCGGCCGTCAACGTTGCCCGAATATTCGGGCCGGCAGACTCGATGGTGTACGAGCTGCTGTATGTCAGGATGTCGCCCGGGACGATCAGGAAGCCGGACGGATCTGACCCAATGGCAGTTCCGGATGTGGTTTCGGTCCACGCACCCGGCGCGTTCGACACGAATTGTAGTTCACCGGAGTTGATCTCGCCGCCCGCGATGGTTCGCTCGTCCTGCCACAATGCATAGGATCCCAAACCGCCGAGCAGCAGTACAGCTGCCGCCCCCGCGGCTATGGCGCCTTTGGTTGCCTTGTTCATTCGTTCTACTTTCTTCGGTGGCCTTGCAAGGCCGAGGGGGGTGACCCGGTCGGGTCGTCGGCCATCCGAAGAGGCCTCCGCAACTGGTGCGATGCTCATTGTTTCGCCACGACTACGTGGCCCGTTACCCAAGTGAAGGTAAAAGTCCAGAAGACTTTTTGGTCGGTTATTTCGAACTCTACGTTTACACATTATTCTTTGTTGTAAAGCATCAGAGAACGTAAGATTGCCTGCTCCGCTGGACGACGCTGCTGGTGAGACCGCACTCAACAGCGGATGCGTCATCACTTGACGCAATTTCCCAACACTGCCCGCTGTTCGTAGAGCCGCGGAGATCAGCGTGGGTGCGTCGTCCGGAGCGCACGAAAAAGCCCCGAGGCTCAATGCCTCGGGGCTTCGGTCTCGATCGAAATACCTACCGCAGGATGTCCCGGCGAACGATGGTTTCGTCGCGACCCGGTCCGACACCGATGCACGACATGTACGCACCCGACAGCTCTTCGAGACGCAGGACGTAGTTCTGCGCATTGATCGGCAGTTCCTCGAATGTGCGGGCACCGGAGATGTCTTCCCACCAACCGGGCATCTCTTCGTAGATCGGCTTCGCGTGATGGAAGCCGGTCTGAGTCATCGGCATTTCGTCGTGCCGCACACCGTCCACGTCGTAGGCAACGCAGATCGGCACGGTGTCCAAGCTGGACAGCACGTCCAGCTTGGTCAGGAAGTAGTCCGTGATGCCGTTGACGCGGGTGGCGTATCGCGCGATGACGGCATCGAACCAACCGGTGCGCCTGGCGCGACCGGTGGTGACGCCCACCTCGCCGCCCTGCTTGGCCAGGTACTCGCCGTGGTTGTCGAACAGCTCCGTCGGGAACGGGCCCGAGCCGACACGCGTCGTGTAGGCCTTCAGGATGCCGAGCACGGTCCCGATCTTGTTGGGGCCGATGCCGGAGCCGACCGATGCGCCTCCCGCCGTCGGATTCGAGGACGTGACGTAGGGGTACGTGCCGTGATCGACGTCGAGCAGCGTGCCCTGCGAGCCTTCGAGCAATATTGTCTCGCCGCGCTCGAGCGCCAGGTTCAGCTGCAGCCTGGTGTCGGTGATGCGGTGCTTGAAGCCCTCTGCCTGCTCGAGCACCTCGTCGACAACCTGCTGCGAATCCAACGCCCGCCGGTTGTAGATCTTCGAGAGCACCTGATTCTTGAATTCCAGTGCAGCCTCGACCTTTTGGGTCAGAATTTTCTCGTCGAGCACATCGGCCGCTCGGACTCCGACGCGGGCGATCTTGTCCTGGTAGCAGGGCCCGATTCCGCGTCCTGTGGTGCCGATCTTCTTGGCACCGAGGAAGCGCTCGGTCACCTTGTCGATGGCCACGTGGTACGGCATGATCAGGTGCGCATCGGCGCTGAGCAGCAGGTTCGACGTGTCGACATCGCGCTTCTCGAGACCGTCGAGCTCGGTCAGCAACACACCCGGATCGACGACGACGCCGTTACCGATGACGTTCTTCACGCCCGGAGTGAGGATTCCCGACGGAATGAGATGTAGCGCGAACTTGTCGCCGTTCGGAAGCACAACGGTGTGCCCGGCGTTGTTGCCGCCCTGGTAACGAACGACCCACTGGAGGCGTTCGCCGAAAAGGTCGGTGGCTTTGCCTTTGCCCTCGTCGCCCCACTGGGCGCCGATCAGGACTATCGCCGGCATGTGCTCTCCTACGTTGCTTTCGTGCGAGGACGTGCTGCAGATTTGCTCGAACGAATGCAGCAGTCACCATTTGTCGCAGGCGCGACAGTGGCCGGGAGAACAGTCTAGCCGAGCCGGTGAGCTGGCCCGCATGCCGCTACGGTGGAGCGGAAACGAGGGCACTATGGTCGTGACGAGGTTCGACCGAAGACCGAGGAGCGCCGTGACACCGTTCGTTCTGCACTGCGGAAGTCCGCTGCTGCCGATCGCGCTGACCGACGTCCCGCTGCGCAGCGCCGATGCCGTACCGACCGACGACGACTGCAGCGCCCTCTTCTCCGACATCGAATCGGCTCCTGCACCCCGCATCATCGTCCTGGGCGACGACGCCTCCCTGGCCGCAGTACTGACCCGGTTGATGCGCACCGACCGCCTGCACGTCGAAGTCGCCTTCGTACCGGAGACCGCGACCAACGCAGCTCACATCTACAAGCTCGGTACCGGATCGCGCGCCGCCAAAGTGGCGCTCACCGGGACGGCGTCGAGCACACCCCTGATTCGCGACGACGCAGGCAAAGCCGTCGTCGGTCGGGCGCTCCTCGGCGGTGCCGACGGAGCAGAACTCGAGGGCGAGGCGTACGTCGACGACACTCGCCTGTTCTCCGGCGTCGTACCCGGCGTCGAGGTGGCACCCACCCCGGAGCTGCCGGGCCTGCGCGCGCGAGTCATCGGCCGTCGACGTCTGCTTCCCCGCCGCTGGGTGAGCGGGCGGGCGATGCAACTCGGCTCCCCCGCAGCTCAACTGCTGCGCGACGGCATCGCCGGCGACAGAACGGTGAAGAGATCCACGTTCTACCGCCACGATCAGGAGTGGTTGCTGGTCCGATGACCGTCCCACTGATCCGATGACCGTTCCGCTGCGGCGCAGTCCCGTTCTGCCGAGCCCGGTGTTCGTCGCCGTTCTGGCTGTCGCAGGAGTGGGCGGCGCGCTGGCCTGGACGGCCGAGGACGTCACGTCGTTCACGGCGCGGCTGGGGGTATTCGTTCTGGTCCTCGCCGGCTGGATCGCCTCGGTCTGCCTGCACGAGTTCGGCCACGCCTTCACCGCATTTCGCGCCGGCGACCGCGAAGTCGAGCTCCGCGGCTATCTGACGCTCAACCCGCTGAAGTACACCCACCCGTTGCTCTCGATCATCCTGCCGGTGGTGTTCATCGCGATCGGCGGAATCGGACTGCCGGGCGGCGCCGTGTACCTGCGCACCGGCCAGTTCTCGGCGTCGACGCAACGGCGCATCGCCCTGGCCGGTCCGTTCGCCAATGCCGTTGTCGCCGTAGCACTTCTGGTCGTCATCAGACTGTTCGGCACGGACGGTACTCACCCCGCGTTCTGGTACGGGCTCAGCTTCCTGGCGTTCCTGCAGATCATGGCCACCATCCTCAACCTGATTCCGGTACCGGGACTCGACGGATACGCCGCGCTGGAGCCCTCGCTCTCACCCGCGACGAGGGCATCGCTGGCGCAGTTCAAGACGTACGGTCTGCTCGTACTCGTGGCCTTGCTGTTCGTGCCCGCAGTCAACTCTGCATTCTTCGGAGCGATCTACACCCTGTTCGGGCTGTCCGGTGTTCCCGAGTTCTTCGCCGGTAACGGCAACTACCTGATGCTATTCTGGGTGTAGCTCAACCGTTGTCGAGTGCGATGTTCGACGCGAGGTCGCGCAGAGATATACGCAGAGAGGTCGGCTCGAGCACCCGGACTCCCCCACCGAGCGCGATCAGCTGTCCGAGCGCCACCTCCTCGCTCTCGAGCATCAGGTCCACGGTGGTCCAGCCGTCGTCGTCGGGCGGCGCAGTCGCCGGCATCGCCGTGGCACCGATCACCCGGGGCAGAGCGCGAATTGCGGAGTCGGACAGACGCACACGACATGCATACGTCAGCAGCGACCGATCGAACTCCGCCATCGACGCGTTCCACCACTGCGCGAGGTCGAATCCCTCGGGCCGAACGACCGGAGTTTTCGACTCCGTGACGCTGCCGATCCGGTCGACCCGAAACGACAGGACGCGCTCGCCACGCGTGGCCACCAGGTACCAGACCGACGCCTTCACCACGAGACCGAGCGGCCCGACGACCCGTCTCCCACCGCGGTAAGCCATCTCGATCTCCCGACCACCGAGCACAGCACGAGCCAGCACCGGCACGACATCGTTCGCGGCGGGCACGGTGAACCACCCGGGGACGTCCACGTGCACACGCTCACGCCACAGTTGCGCGCTCGCCCGCAACGGAACCGGCAATGCGCCGAGAAGCTTGCTCTCGGCCGCAGCGGTGACATCGGACAGACCCAGGTCGGCAGCGATCGACGGCATCCCGAGAAGCATCAGCGCCGACGTTTCGGTCCCGGTCATACCGGTCAGTGCGGACTGCCACCCGTCGAGCAGCCGGATGCCGCCGCCGGGGCCGGTTTCGGTCCACAGTGGCACTCCGGCCGCACCGAGTGCGCCGATGTCGCGGTAGATGGTTCGGACGGATACCTCGACCTGGTCGGCCAGGGACTGTGCAGTCGCCGATCGCCCCTGCTGGAGCAGCAGCATGATGCGGAGCAACCGCGCGGAACGCATGTCTCGATATTACTGACACAAGGTGTCAGTAATGGTGGCGAATACTCGTCACCATGACGACGTGGAACGAGTTCTCGACAGCAGCACCGAACCTGGCCTCGGCGGTGCGGGCCAGATTCACCGCTCACAAGCACCATGTTCTTGCGACGCTACGAGCAGACGGCTCGCCGCGCGTGAGCGGAACCGAGGTGGAATTCGACGCGAGCGGCGTAGTGCGCCTCGGGTCGATGCTCGGTGCGGTCAAGGCGCGGGACCTCCAACGCGACGGACGGTTCGCGCTGCACAGCAATCCGGGGCACCATTCCATGGAGGGCGGTGATGCGAAGATCGGCGGAGTGGCCGTAGAGATCACCGATCCCGCTGTGCTGCAACCGATATTCGACGCCGCGCCGGGCGAACTGGTGCCGTACCACGTGTTCGACCTCGACATCGCCGAGATCGTGCTGACGTCCCTGGTGGACGATCACATGCAGATCGACGTCTGGCGTCCGGGCAGCGAGGTTCGCACCGTCACCAGGTGATCTCTTCCTTGCACGTTCGGCCGTGTGCCGCCGGCTCGACCTGCACCGTGGCGTGGTCGAGTCCGTAGGTGGACAACAACGACTTGGCACGATCGAGCACCATCGACGACGAACCCTCGCACTCGAGATGCACTGTGGCCACATCCATTCCGGTGGTGAGCGTCCACACGTGCAGGTCGTGCACCCCGGTCACTCCGGGAAGTGCGCTCAGGTCCCCGGTCAACGCGTCCACGTCGACGTCCGCCGGACTGGCCTGGGTGAGAATGCGTAGCGCAGAGCCGGCCAGCTTGATCGCTCGCGGGATCACCCACAGGGAAATCAACACACCCACGACGATGTCCACCCAGGTCCACTGGAACAGCAGCATCAGCACACCGCCGACGAGCACCCCCACACTGCCGACCGCATCGGCCAGGACTTCCATGTATGCGCCGCGGACCGCGAGCGAGTCCTTGGCGTCTCCGCGAATGAGCAGCATGACAACGATGTTGGCCGCGAGACCGGCGGCCGCAGTGAGAATGAGTGGTAGGCCCGGGATTTCGGGAGCGTCACCGATCCGCGATACTGCCTCGTACATGATGAAGGCCGCAACACCCAGCAGCAGAACAGCATTGGCGATGGCGGTCAACA
Source organism: Rhodococcus sp. WWJCD1 (assembly GCF_002258735.1). Classification (NCBI taxonomy): domain Bacteria; kingdom Bacillati; phylum Actinomycetota; class Actinomycetes; order Mycobacteriales; family Nocardiaceae; genus Rhodococcus; species Rhodococcus sp. WWJCD1. The sequence goes on along the minus strand of NZ_NOXY01000020.1, from coordinate 134,354 downwards.
CCTCAGCGCGGTGCCAACCGAAAGTTCTTGCCGCGGCTGCGCTTCCCTTACGTGCCAACAGAAGTGCAATCAAACCCATGGACATACCGAGTACGTCGGTCAGCATGTGGCCGGCGTCGGCGAGCAGTCCGAGCGAGCCGATCGCCAGCGCCACGGTTGCCTCGACGACGAGGAACACCACCAGAATGGCGAGAGCGACAACCATCTTGCGTACGCGGGACTTGGGTGGCCCTGCGGGCGAATGACCGCCCACACCGTGACTGTGCCCGTGACCGGCGCCCATGACTCCCCCTTGCGTGCCTGTATCTGCTTCCGGCAGTCACCATATGCGTACATACGCATATATGCAATGGTGTCGTGCGGCCTACAGGCTCCGGTTCACAACTCCGGCGGGACGTGCGGATGCTTCACCGTCGGCGGAAGCGTCGCCAACGCAGAAATGCGCTTGAGCCCGGCGACCTGCAGCAAGTCGACGATGATCGACCGCAACTGCGCCAGCACCACCGTTGCCGACAGACCGGCATTCGAGATCAACTCCGGTTTGGCACCGGCCGCAACCGAACGCAACACCCGCGCAGCCTCCGCCGCATCCGGCTTCTGTCCCGGATCGGCCAGAATCATCTGGCGTAGAACTTCCACGGCGTGCGCCAGCTTCTCCACCTCGTCGACGACACGTGGATCGAGAATCTCGTCGTCTCGCACCAGTGTCAACGACCGCCGAGCGAGCACCCGAATGTTGCGGACGGCATTGTCGATGGGATCGGCCGTCGCCGCGAGCGCGGCCAGACGATTGCGGTGATTCCAGTACATCGGCGAGATCCGGGCAATTTCCCGGCCGCCCTTGAGGTCGGTTCGGAGCGCATCGATACCCGACTGCGTTGCACGCGCCTTACGCAGCGCCTCCTCGATCGGTTTGGGATCGTTCGCCACCAAACCGTCGGCCACCTTCTGCAACACACTCGCAGCCGTAGCCAGGACGTTCGCCGCATCCTTGCGGGCCCGCCACACCGGATGCGTCGGAATCAACGCCACGATCGCGATGCCGACCAGACCGCCGACCAACGCGTCGACCATGCGGTTGGGGCCACCCATGTTGCCCGGCGGGATCAGGGTCGCCACCAGCACGGCGGACGATCCGGCCTGCATCGCGATGATCGGACCACCGTCGAGGAACACCGCGGCCGACATCGCCAACACGACCACCAACGCGATCTGCCACGGCCCGCTACCGATCAGCGAGATCAACAGATCGCCGATGCCGATACCCACCGTCACTCCGACGACGAGCTCCGCCGATCGGCGCAGGCGAGCGCCGAGCGAGACGCCCAGCGAGACGACAGCGGCGATCGGCGCGAAAAATGGGCTCTCGTGACCGACGATGTCCGTCGCGACGAACCACGCCACACCTGCCGCCAACGCGCACTGAATGATGGGCAGCAGCGACAACTTCAGCCGAGCACTGCCCGATTTCAGCCGGGTGCGCCCCCGCGAGCGGCTGGCGCGGGCTCGATCAGCCCAGGCCGAGCGCTTCTGCTGCCTTGGGGTCACAGTCTTCGAGGAGGTCGAGGCAGCGCGCGTACTCGTCGTTCTCGTTGATGTCGCGGGCGGCTTTGGCGAGGACTGCGACGCATCGGAGGAATCCGCGGTTGGGCTCATGGCTGTACGGGACCGGCCCGAATCCCTTCCATCCATTACGACGCAACTGGTCCAGACCTCGGTGATATCCGGTACGCGCATAGGCGTATGCGGTGATGGTGGCACCCGATTCGAGCGCGGCCTCGGCAAGATATGCCCACGCGATGGACGCGGTCGGATGCGCAGCTGCGACCGTCTCGGGGGCCTCGTGATTCAGCAGTGCGGATTCGGCCTCGTCGTCGCCGGGCAACAGTGTGGGTTGGGGTCCGAGCAGATCACCGAAAGAAGTCATGGCGCTCATTGTGCCCCTACGTCACCGAATCGTGTCCGAACACCCCCGCATCGCTCGTGCCGGACCGCAGATGCGGTCGATAGGCTGCCAGCTGACGAAATTTCAGACATACCGCTCTTGCAAGAATTCGGTGAACGAGGGAGAACGCATGCCGGACGAGAAGAAGAATGCACCCTCCGAGGCCGACGCCGCCACCGAGAACGACGCCGCCACCGAGAAAATCGATCTGGGCAAGAAGAAGCCGGTCGACGAGCCCGCCGACACTCCGACCGAGAAGATCACCACTGATCCAGCCGAGGTACCGGCAGCCAAGCCCGTCGCAAAACCGACCGCAGCACCGCGTCGTATTCCGCCACGAGACACCGCTGCTGTTTCCTCGAAAGCTGTTGCGGCAGAAAAGAAAGCACCGGCAGTGGTGCCGCAACCGGTCGGGCCCCGCAAGATCGAGCCGCAGCAGGTCGGTGCCAAACAGGTCGGTGCCGGTGCCAAACAAGCAGTTCCCCAGCGCGTCGGACCGCCGCCGGCGGAGCCGAGGAAGCCGAGCCACAAGAAGTGGTGGGCGGCACTGGTGTCCGCGGTGGTCGTGATCGCAGTGGTTGCCGCTGGGGCGTACCTGCTGATCGACCGCACGAGCGAGGACAACTCACCGGAAGCGCAGATCCGGTCGACCGTCGAATCGTTCACGAGGGCGCTGGCCAGCGGTGACCTGGCCACGCTTCGCAGCACCTCGTGCGGGGATCTGGCGACCTTCTACCGCGATATCCCGGACACCGAGTTCGCCGACGTCCACCGTGTCTCCGTGGAGCAGGGCAGCATTCCGACCGTCGACAGCATCGACGCCATTCAGGTCACCGACGCCACCACCGCGATCGCGCAGGTGATCGCGCACACCGATGCCAATCCGAACGATCGGTCGCCGCGCACCTTCGACCTGAGCCTGGAAGGCGATCAGTGGAAGGTGTGCAGCTGACGCTGCAGTGGCGCGAGGGAGCCTGCGGGTCGCTCCGCAGGCTCCGCTCCTATGTGCCCCAGGGGGCACTTATCCACGCCACTGCCGGCTAGCCGGCACTCACGCTGCGACCGGCGGACTTGAGGTCGTTGCACGCCTCGACGACACGGGCCGTCATGCCGGCCTCGGCCTTCTTGAGGTAGCTGCGCGGGTCGTAGGCCTTCTTGTTGCCGACCTCGCCGTCGATCTTGAGCACACCGTCGTAGTTGGAGAAGAAGTGTCCGGCGATGGGACGGCTGAACGCGTACTGGGTGTCGGTGTCGACGTTCATCTTCACGACGCCGTACTCGAGAGCCTCTTCGATCTCGCTCTTCGCCGAGCCCGATCCGCCGTGGAAGACGAAATCGAACGGCTTGGAACCCGAAGCCAGACCGAGCTTCTCCGTCGCGACCTTCTGCCCGTCGGCGAGCACGGAAGGCTTGAGCTTGACGTTGCCCGGCTTGTACACGCCGTGCACGTTGCCGAAAGTGGCCGCCAGCAGGTACCGCGAGCCCGCATCGCCTGCACCGAGCGCCTCGACGGTCTTGAGGAAGTCTTCGTTCGAGGTGTAGAGCTTGTCGTTGATCTCGGCCTCGACGCCGTCCTCCTCGCCGCCGACAACACCGATCTCGACCTCGAGAATGATGTTCGCTGCTGCAGCGCGGGCGAGCAGATCCTTGGCGATCTCGAGGTTCTCGTCGATCGGGATGGCCGAGCCGTCCCACATGTGCGACTGGAACAGCGGGTTCTTGCCTGCGTCGACGCGTTCCTGCGAGATCGCGATCAGCGGACGCACGTACGTGTCCAGCTTGTCCTTGGGGCAGTGGTCGGTGTGCAGAGCGATGGTGACGTCGTACTTGGCGGCGATCACGTGCGCGAACTCAGCGAGCGCCACGGCGCCGACGACCATGTCCTTGATACCGAGTCCGGAGCCGAACTCGGCGCCACCGGTCGAGAACTGGATGATGCCGTCGCTACCAGCGTCGGCGAAGCCCTTGATAGCGGCGTTGATGGACTCGGAACCCACACAGTTGATTGCCGGAAAAGCGAACTTGTGTTCCTTCGCCCGGCCCAGCATCTCGGCGTAGACCTCGGGAGTTGCGATAGGCACGGCGTCATTCCTCCATTGAAAGTTCGATTGTGTCCCGTGCAGTATGGCAACTACCGGGCTCGGTGTCGTGCATACCCGCATCACCCCGGTCATTCCGCAGGCTTCACTTCCGCTCACCGACTGTTCAGGAGTTACCAGTTTCGGCCGGTAGTGTGGGCGCGGTGAGTCTTCTAGCTGCCTCGGAATCGGTGACGACCAATCTGGCCCTGTTGCCCGGATTCCTCGACCCGGTGAACCTGCTCAACTCTTTCGGACACTGGGTGCTCATCGGGCTCCTGCTGGTGGTGTTCATCGAGTCGGGCCTGCTGTTCCCGCTGCTACCCGGCGATTCCTTGCTCTTCACGGCCGGGTTGATCGCAGCGTCGAAGTCCACCGAGATCGAGCCGTTCGCATCGATCTGGACGCTCGTGATCCTCATTCCGATCGCGGCGATTCTCGGCGACCAGGTCGGCTTCCTCATCGGAACCAAGGGCGGTGCCGCTCTCTTCAAGAGCAACGACGCTCGATTCTTCAAGAAGAAATACATCGACGAGTCGCACCTGTTCTTCGAGAAGCACGGTCCGATCACCATCATCCTCGCGCGCTTCGTTCCGATCGTGCGGACGTTCGCGCCGGTCGTCGCCGGTGCGTCGCACATGAAGTACTCGTTGTTCCTCACCTACAACGTCGTCGGCGGCATCCTCTGGGGCGCGGGCGTGACGGTGTTGGGGTACCTACTAGGGCAGATCGCGTTCATCCGCGAGCACGTCGACATCATCTTCCTGATCATCGTGGCCGTCTCCGTACTGCCCATCGTGATCGAGGTCGGCAAGCGAATGATCAAGGCCCGTAAGACTCCGCTCGGCGAGGCAACCGACGCGATCGAAGCCGACGCCCCGGACACCAAGTCCTGATAGTGATCTTCCGAAAGTGATCGAGCCTGTGCATTCGATTACCACCGCTCTGAGCGCAACGGCGCTGCAGGACGTGTCCACGCAAGCAGCCGGTAGCTTCGGCCCACTGCAGACTGCGGGCCCCCTCGTCGTCTGGGTCGTCGTGATGACTTTCGTGTTCATCGAATGCGCCGTCATCATCGGCCTGTTCCTCCCCGGGGACTCGATGCTGATCACAGCAGGAATCGTCATGGCGACGCACGCGTCGGGCACCGGTCACATCTGGGCACTGTCGGTCGGTGCGATGGTTGCCGCCATTGCCGGTAATCAGGTGGGGTACATGATCGGCCACCGAACCGGCTCGACGCTGGTGGCTCGCAAGAACGGCAAATACCTCAACACCAAGAACCTGCACAAGGTGAATCTCCTGCTCGAGAAGCACGGATTCTGGGCGGTGCTGGTCGCACGATGGATCCCTTGGGTGCGCACGCTGTGCCCGCTCGTCGCAGGCGCGGCGAAGATGGATCACCGCCGCTACACCATCGCCAGCACCCTCGGCGCGATCATCTGGGCACCGGTGCTGTTGCTGATCGGTTTCTACTTCGGGTCGTTCCTGGAGAAGATCCCGTGGCTGCTGCCCGCGGTTCTCATCAGCATGATCGTGCTGCTCGTGGTCGGAACCGGCTTGGGAATCTGGCAATACCGCAAGGAAATGGCACGGCCCGAGGAGACCATCGAGGTCGAAGAGGTCGTCGAGTAGGCCCTAAAAACCTGCTGCGCTGACGCGGTAGGCCGCTTCCATCAGCATCCAGCCGCCGAGTTGGACCGACAGATCTCGCTCGGGTACGTCGGACGGTCGGACGGTGCCTTCGGCGAAGGTGGCGATGTGCAGTCCCTGGCCCGGGAATCGCGCTTCGCGGGTCCAGTCGGCTCCGAACAGCGGGTTGTCTTCCACTTCGAGTCGGTTTTCCCACGCGGCCTCGGCCGAGTTCAGCACGATTGCCGCGGCGAGTTCGCGGGCACGATCGTCGGCGTCGGAGTCTCCGGGGAGCTCCACCGCGACCACGGCCAGGTAACGCGCCAGGATGGAGTTGAACAGTCCACCGTCTCCCCCGCCGCCGCCGGTGATGACGAGGTTGCGGGTCAGGTGGTTCTCCACGGCGTCGACCAGTGTGTGGACTCGCTTCGCATGCCGGGGCTCGCCGAGTCGGACCGCGAGTTCGGTCTCGAGGCCGAGCGTGACTCCCTGACAGTAGCTGTAGATCGCACGTTCCAGCTCGGCCTGTTCACCCGCGTCGACGATCGCGCGAGTGGAGTGCACTCCGTCGATGATCAAGCCGGTTCGCGGGTCCCGGAGAGTCCGATTCATCCAGTCCGACATCTCCTGGGCACGCCACAGTCGACCGGTACGCGCGAGCATGATCGCGGCCGGACCGTTGGCCGGGGCGTTGTAGAAGTCGTCCTTCTTGCGCCACGGAATGCCGCCACCCTCGGCCGGAGCCCAGGCGTCGAACAGCTCCATCTCGATCTGCTGAATGCCACCGCGATTGCCGACGAAGTGCTGCCGCTGCGCGCGTTCGAGTGCCAGCCCGAGCCAGGCCATGTCGTCGTAGTAGCTGTTGGTCCATCCGCTGATGTTGCGGGTGCGATGCGCTCGGGTGATCTTGTTCAGTCTGCGACGGCGCTTGGGAGTGAGTTCGCGATCTGCGGCGTCGACTGCGCAGTCGAGCAGATGGGCCTGCCACCAGTAGTGCCAACGCAGGAACAGCCGCTCACGGCGGACCGGAGGCCAGGCGACGACCCCGAGCGTCGTGCCCGGCAGCCCCCACAGCCGACGCATGTGCCGCGCGACCACGGCCCCCTCCGCAGCGTCCGCACGCTGCGACCACAACTCCTGCATATCGAAGATCCTGCCACTACCGTTGCTGATTCGTTACATCCCGCCCCGGATCAGCGCGCTGTTACCAGGCAGTGTCGAGGTCGGCATGCTGCCGAATCCATGCATGCATGGCGATCCCAGCGGCGACACCTGCATTGATGCTGCGTGTGGAGCCGAACTGGGCGATCGATACCGTCATCGACGACGATTCGCGGGCTCCGTCGGTGACGCCCGGTCCCTCTTGGCCGAACAGCAGCAGGCACTCTCGCGGCAGCTCGGCCGTCTCGATCGGTACCGATCCCGGGGTGTTGTCGACGGCGACGACCACCAGGCCCTGCTCGGCGGCGAACGCCATCAACGCCTCCACCGAATCGTGGTGATGGAGATGCTGGTAGCGGTCGGTGACCATGGCGCCGCGGCGATTCCATCGACGTCGCCCGACGATGTGCACAGCCTGGGCGGCGAAGGCGTTCGCAGTGCGCACCACCGTGCCGATGTTCGCGTCGTTGGTGAAGTTCTCGATAGCGACGTGCAGCGAGTGGCGTCGAGTGTCGATGTCTTCGACGATGGCCTCGCGCCGCCAATAGCGGTAGGCGTCGACGACGTTTCGACGGTCACCACCGGCGAGAAGCTCGGGATCCAACCGCGGATCGTCGGGTGGCGGTTCGGAGTGGGAATCGGCCCAGGGGCCGACGCCGTTGGGGTTGTCGCCCCACTCGGTGGGTCCGATGTCCTCCGACGGAGTTGCGCTGTCGCCGCTCAATAGACTTCGTTGCTGTCCGGTGCGATGCGGAATCCGTGGCCGGTTGCGTCGTCGACGCACGAGATGCCGTTCTCGGCCGATGTACAGGTGAAGCCGGCCTCCGCGATGGTCGCGCCCACAGCCAACGGTGGATCGATCGTTTCCCCGCCCGAGGTGTACACCACTCCGCCCGAGCACATGAATGCCGCAGGACCCTCGTTGGTGACTCGAATTCCGTTGCCCCAGTTGATCATACAATCGTCAGGCCGTGGCGGAACCGGGTTGGTGGTGCCCTGACACCCGGCCTCGGTACGGCTGGACAACGGCACGATGCCGCACTGGAACAGACCGTCGGGAGAACTGAAGTAGTACGCACCACCGATGGCGGCGTACGTCGTCTGCGGTTCGGCGGTGGGCGGCGGTTCGACCGGCGGCGGAGGCGGAGGGAGCGGCACCTCGGTTGTCGGCACCGGAGCGACGGTGGTGGTGGGCGCGGTCGTCGTCGGGGCAGGCGTTGTGGTCGACGTCGGCGGTGGGGGCTGAGCGGCCGACTCACCGCTGCAACCGGAGAGAACGAGGGCCGTGGCCGCCCCGATCCCGACCAGCCAACCTCGCACCGAACGAATTCTCCCGGCCCTGCTCGAACCCAACTTGCTCGAACCACACGTGCTCAGCATGAAAAAACCCCGACCCACCTTTCGACACCGATTGCTCGAAAGACCGACGATACCGGCGTGCCGCCGGCATCGTTCGGTGAGAAGTCCTAGGTGTGGCTCAGGCGCCGGTTGACCTCACGAGTGAGCCATGCGGGCGAGAAGCGTGACCCGAGCGAGAGCGCCTTGGACGGCAAGCCGACCGGGAAATGCACCTTGTGCAACCGCCGCTTCACCGGACGGGTCGCGGCGAAGATCGCGTCGGACACGTCTTTCACTGTGAGCTTGATTCCCAACGAACTGGTTGTGCCCGTCGAGACGCCCTGGGTCATCGCCGTCTGGACGAACAGCGGCCACATGGCCTTGACCGAGATGTCGTACTTGCTCCACTCGAGATCCAACGCCTCGGTGATGCCGCGCACCGCGAACTTGGACGCACCGTAGGTCACCAACTCGGGCTGACCGTAGATGGCCGACGCGGAGCACAGGTTGACGACCTGCGCGCCTGGGGTGTCCTTGAGGTAGGGAAAGGCCGCGAGGGTGCCGTAGATGACCCCGTTGACGTTGATGTCGATCTGACGACGATGCACCGACAGCGGCATGTCCTCGAAGGCACCCGCGGCAAGGATTCCGGCGTTGTTGATCAGAATGTCGAGTCGACCGTCGCCCTCCCCGACGAACTCCTTCAACCGGGTTTCCCACTGGTCGGAGTTGGTTACATCCAAGACGCCGGTAACTACACGGCCGCTGAGCGAGGCAGCTTCCTTGCCGAGTGATGCCAAGCCGGTCTCGTCGATGTCGTACGCACCGACGAGGTAGCCACCGGCCGCGAACTTGAGAGCAGTTGCGCGGCCGATACCTGCTGCCGCGCCTGAGATGAAGACAGTTGGTCGAGTCACATCGAACACCGTACATGTAACCCTACTTACCGGTAACCCCCTATCGTCGAATATCGAAGCACCGCTGCAGGCGGCCCAGGAGTGTCGAAGTGAACAACACGAGAATCGTGCGTGCCGTCGTCGTCGTGACGGTCGTGTACGCGGTCGTGCTGGCGATCTGGATCGGCTGGCTGAACCCTCGAACGCCGCCCGGAACGCTTCCGTACCAGCTCGCCGCCCTGGTCGCCGGATTCGGCGCGGCTCTCGGACTGGCGATGATGATCGCCGGCCGCCCGACGCGTGAGCAGAAGGAACTGATCGAGCACGGCGTCGAAGGCTGGGCGACGGTGGATGCCATCCGCCGGATCGACCACGACACAGCCGAGCTGGACCTGGAATTCACCGTGCCGGGCTCGAGCAGCTACTTCGGCAAGATCGTCTACGACATCCCAGAATCCGATACCGCCCGGTTCGAGCCGGGGACGGTGATCGCGGTCCGCGTCGACCCGGCCCATCGTGAACGGGTGCTGCTATTGCCCCGACCGCAGAGCCTCGACGAGTAGCACCTGCGCCGTTACGTACGTCGACAGGATGATCGCCTCCGCCGTCCTGCGATGACGTTCCTCGGACAGGAACAGTCGCCGGAACACGATCAGCGCATCGGATGCGGTGAACAGCGCGCCGCCGATCATCAGCCGTCGATCGCCGCCGCGCGCCGGGGAAACGGCAGAGAGCGTCGACGTGGTCGCCAGCACCGCTCCGTACGCCGACAGGGTCGACGCCACCGCCGGCTGCCGTCGGGCCAGCAGTACCGCCGCGGCCGCCCATCCGGCGTACCTCGGAATCGCGTCGATCGGTGCCGGTCGTGCACCCCGGCGAAGAAGCAGACACGCATAACTTCCTTGCATCACCGCGAATGCACGCGCGCCCCATTCCAGCGCGGAATCGTCGTCGGGATCGATCAACAGAACATCACCCGCCGTCGCCGCGGCGAGACCGGCCAACAGCACTCGATCGCGAGCCGGATCGAGCCCGGTCGCCAGCGCAGGCACGATCAGCGGCTTGGCGATGCGTTGCAACGGCGTCGAGCCGGTCCAGGCTCCGACCACCGTCACGGCCCCGGCAACCAGAGCAGCACCGCGGGCACGACGCACCCGGTCGACAGTCATTCCACTCCTTTCACCGAGCCCATCACAACGGACATCACATGTGACGCTGACCCCTCCTGCTTGATACTCGCAGGTCGGCTCGTCATCGTGGAAAAGTCGGTCGGAATCATTTCGAAGTAGTGGGGACCATCATGCGCCGTAAACTCACCGGGCAGGCCCGCTCGGCACACACCGACTTCTCCGGCTACCCCAACCCGTTGCTCCGGGACTGCGACGTCCGTCAGGCCCGCATCAAGCACTGGGTCACCGCGTTGCTGATCGTCATGATTCCGGTGTCGCTGTGGCTCGGGCTGAGCGCCCACGCCGATCAGCAACAACGCCTCGAGAATCAGAGCAGCTCGATCCACCAGGTCACCGCAACCACTACGGCAACCGCGGAGACGACGTCCGTTGCCTCGACCGAGTTCGGCTCGTCCGGGGCCGCCGCTGCCACTGCCGTCGACTCGCGCTGGGTCTATCGGGGCGTCGAGCACACCGGGCGCGTCAGCGTCGACACCGGTTCTCCGGCGGGCACCACCACCGAGATCTGGGTCGACAACAGCGGCAACCTGAGCTTGCGACCACTGACGTCGGCGGACGTCGTCGCCGCATCCATCTTCAAAGCAGTCGGTAGCTGGGTGCTGGTCGCGGTAGTTCTCATCGGCTTCTACCACGTGATGTGCTTCCGGTACGACGGTCGGCGGAATGCCGAGTGGGATCGCGACATCGCCGATCTCCTGAGCCGACACTGACTCGCCCCCCTGGCTCCCCCGTTATCCCCGGGGTCAGCCCCGCGTTGCGATAGATAGTTAGTGTATGTAACAATAAATCGGTGAGCCACTCCGACGAAGACATCCGGGACCTCCTCTCGCAGCTGGTCACCAGTTCGTCGCGCTTCGTCCGACTGGCCGCCCGGTTCGGCAGCGACGAATGGCCGCGAGCATGGATGCGGGCCCTGTCGTTGCTCGAGGAGTATCAGCCACTGCGCATCAGCACCTTCGCCGAGCTGGATCGATGCTCCCAACCATCGGCGACGGCGTTGCTCGCCAAGCTGAGCAACGCCGACCTCGTCACCAGACGATCCGACCCCGACGACTCGCGCGCCGTGCTCGTCGAGATGACCGAGGCCGGCCACCGTTGGCTCGCCGACGGTCGACGTCACCTCGTCGACGGACTGGTCCCCTACCTGTCCGACCTCGACCCAGAACAGATCCAGAAACTGACCGACGGCTTGGGCGAGCTTCGTAGCATCCTCGAGCCCGTCGATCACGGAATGAGAGGAACTCTTTCGTGACCACCAGCACCTCCCCCGACAGCCTGCTGAAGCAGCCGCGCGCGGTATGGGCAGTCGCATTCGCCAGCGTCATCGCCTTCATGGGCATCGGCCTCGTCGATCCCATTCTCAAGCCCATCGGTGAGCAACTCGATGCCTCGCCGTCCCAGGTGTCACTGCTGTTCACCAGCTACATGCTCGTCACCGGCGTCGCGATGCTGATCACCGGAGTGGTGTCCAGCCGCTTCGGCCCGAAGCGGACATTGCTGGTGGGCCTGGCGATCATCGTCGTCTTCGCCGCGCTGGCCGGCACGTCCGGATCGGTCGGCGAGATCATCGGCTTCCGCGCCGGCTGGGGACTGGGCAACGCGCTCTTCATCGCCACGGCGCTGTCGACCATCGTCGGTGCCGCGTCGGGTGGAGTCGCGCGCGCGATCATCCTCTACGAGGCCGCGCTGGGTATCGGCATCGCGACCGGTCCCCTCGTCGGCGGCGTCCTGGGTGGATTCAGCTGGCGTGGACCGTTCTTCGGCGTCGCGGCACTGATGGCCGTCGCGTTCATCCTGCTCATCGTCATGCTCCCGGACACCCCCAAGCCCGCGCACACCACGTCGATCCTCGATCCTTTTCGCGCGCTTCGGCACCGCGGACTGTTGACCGTCGGGATCACTGCTCTGCTCTACAACTACGGCTTCTTCACCTTGCTGGCCTACACGCCGTTCCCGCTGGACATGGGCACCTACTCGATCGGATTCATCTTCTTCGGCTGGGGCCTGTGCCTGGCCGTGGCGTCGGTGTTCATCGCACCGAAGCTGCAGCGGGCCTTCGGAACGCTGAACATGATGATGCTCGCGCTCCTGCTGTTCGCCGTCGACCTGACCGTCATGGCGATGTTCACCGAGAACAAGACGGTCCTGATCGTGGGCACCGTCGTGGCCGGGTTGTTCCTCGGCGTCAACAACACCCTGATCACCGAGACGGTCATGATCTCTGCACCGGTCGAGCGGTCGACGGCATCGGCTGCCTACAGCTTCGTTCGCTTCACCGGCGGAGCAGCGGCGCCGTACCTGGCAGGCAAGCTGGGCGAGACCAACATGCACGTGCCGTTCTGGGTGGGTGCCGCGTGCACCGCGCTGGCGATCGTCGTCCTTGCCACCGGACGCAAGGTGCTCGCTCACGTCGACGACCACGAACCTGCACCTCACAGCATCGACGAGGCCCGGGCTGTGACGGTGGGCGACTGAATTACGTTCATCCGAAAGCCTTTTCGCGACGGTCGAGATCACGGATCTCGACCGTCGCGTCGTATCTGCGGCCCCTTTCGTCACATGAGCCTCATCCGTAACACTTTTATAACCAAACCACTGGTAAAGCCCTTTTCTGTTTGCTGGACCGGACGGTTGGTTTACGGTTCCCCCATCACGGTTGTTCGTGTGACTCACCAACAACACTCGTTCCGCGTGGGAGGACGGGTGCGCGCAGCACGATGCTGCCACTGACCGAAGGGCCACAATCTCCATGTCGCAGAAGTCGATCGCCAGGTCCAAGAAGGCGCGCCTCGCCGCTGCCGGGGCCGCCATGGCACTGTCCCTCTCCATCGCCGCACCGGGAATTGCCAGTGCACAGGAGCCGACTACCCCCGAAAGCTCCGCTGTCGAGCAGCCGGCCACCGAAGGCAGCACCGAATCCGGAGCCCCCACAGCCGAAGAGGGTGCGACCGTCGACGGATCGGGCACAGCCTCGGTCGAGGGGCAGATCCAAGCACCCGCTCCGGCCGTCACCCCCGAGGATGCAGCGGCGGCAGCCGCAGCCGCAGCCGCAGCTGTCCCACCCCCCGCGGCCCCCTCCGACATCCGTCCGCTCCCACAGATCGTGCCCGGCATCGTCATGAACGACGACGGCACCGCGACGGTCAGTCTCGATATCATCCCGCAGCTCTCGGACGCCGAGAAGAAGGCCATCGCCGACGCCGAGGCGGCAAGCAAGGTAGCCGCCGAAGCATCGGCCGCAGCCCAGGTACGTCTCGACAAGGCCAATGCCGACAACACCGCAGCGAGCACCGACGCCACCAAGGCCGAGGTTGCTGCCGCCGAGGCCGACGTCAAGGCAAAGGCCGCCGTGACCGCTGCCGCTGCCGCGAAAGTCCAGAGCCAGGCTGCCAGTGCGGCAGTCACCACAGCCAAGAACACTGCTGCCGAACTGCAGACCAAGGCAAACGAGACCAAAGCGGCCGCGGACAGCGCAGCCACCGCGGCAGCGACCGCCGAAGCCACGGCCAAAGATTTGGAAGCCAAGGCCGCAGCGGGCGACCCCGAAGCTGCGGCGGCAGCGGCTGAAGCCCGCATCGATGCCGATGCAAAGGCCCAGCTTGCCGCCGAAGCCAAGGTCGAGGCCGATGCGTCGACGAAGGCGCTCGAAGCCTCGGTCCAGGCCGTTCAGGATTCGTTCAAGAATTTCAACCTCGCCAAGGTGACGGCAGCGGTGCAGGCCGCAGCCGCCACGGCGGCGAAGTCGCTGGCTCTGCACATCGAGGCCCAGAGCGCCGCTGCAGTGGCCGCAATGGCCGAGCAGAACGCGGTGAATCTGAAGGCCGCAGCCGATGCGGCTGCGGGTGAAGACACCGAGGCAGGCAAGGCAGCGGCAGATGCTCGCGACAAGGCCGATGCGGCGAAGGTCGATTCGGACGCGAAGGCCGCGGCGGCAGCAGCTGCTCAGGCAGCACTCGACGAAGCGCCGTCCGGTGCCGACATCGCAGCGTTGCAGGCCGAGGCAGACAAGGCCGCGCAGGCAGTGCTGGACGCTGAGGCCGCCGTGACAACTACGGCGGCCGAGGCACAGCTCAAGGCCGACGCGGCAGCCAGTGCGAAGGCCAAGGCCACCGATGCCGCGGCACAGCTGAAGGTCGCTCAGGACGCAGCAGCAACGGCCAAGGCCAACTCCGACGCCAAGGCCAAGGCCGAGGCCGACCTCAAGGCCGAAGCAGCCGAATTGGCCGCCAGCGGACCGAAGTTCAGTTGGACCATCAACCTCGGAAGTGTTGTCCGCGAAGATGTTCCGGTCACCGAGGTCGACGAGAACACCGTCGTCGTCGACAAGACCGGCGTCTCGCTGGTCGGGGTCAAGAACGAGGACGGATCGTTCACCGTCGCGGATTACTTCACCACCGACGAGAACGGTGTCGTCAGCGTTGCCGGCGATCTGCCGCCGGTCGATCTCGCACTCGGCGACTCCTCGAACGAGGCGTCGGGCGGATCGGACAGCTCGTCCAACACCCCGGTGATTCTCGCCGGAGTGGGCGTGGTCGTAGTAGCGGCAGCGGGTGGAGCGTTCTACCTGCGTCGCCGCAACTCTTCCGATGCCACCTCGTAGTACCCGCTGGCTGTGGACGGCGATCCTGACCTTCGTTCTACTCGTATCCGGTTGTGCGAGTGACGAAGTCGGGATCGCCGCACCCGATCGCTCGCCGGTGCAGTCACAGATTTCGGTGGCTGCGCCTGCGGGCGACGTCGCTCCTGCCCAGCCCGAGTACATCGAGCTCCGATCTTCGGACGGCACCACCTATCTGAGCAGCCCCATCCACCCCGATCCGCTCTACCGCGGCGGCGAGAGCGGCCAGGTGCTGAACCCAGTGGACGAACTACCGGCCTGGTGGGCCGAGAGCGGCATGCCGGGTACCTCGACCGAGCAGACGGTAGTGGTTGCCGGACACAACTATTCGAAGCGGGACGCTCCGTTCAAGGCGTTGCGGGTGGTGACCCCTGGCGACACGGTCGTGCTGCGTACGGCAAGCGGCACTCTGGAGTACGCCGTCGAATCGGTCGGTCCCCTGCCGAAGGGATCCCTGTTGGCCGACAACGAACTCAGGCGTTCGGTACCGGGACGATTGATCCTGGCCAACTGCGACGTCCAGGGCGGCGAACCGACCGACGACAACTTTGTGGTCGTCGCGCAATTGGTTCGCTAGCAAGCCGATTCGGGCCGGGGTTACAGGCCGAGGTCTGCCAAGCCGAGCAGGGATCGATATTCGAGCCCCTCTGCAGCAATGACCTCGTCCGCCCCGGTCGCCCGGTCCACCACCGTGGCCACCCCGACGACCGTCGCGCCCGCGTCCCGCAGAGCTTTGACGGCAGTGAGCGGTGAGTTACCGGTCGTTGTCGTATCTTCCACTACCAGAACGCGTTTGCCGACGATGTCCGGTCCCTCGATCTGACGCTGCATGCCGTGCGCCTTCGCAGCCTTGCGTACCACGAACGCGTCGATCGGACGACCCTGGGCATGCATGATCGACATCGCCACCGGATCTGCGCCCATGGTCAGCCCGCCGACCGACACGAAATCCCAATCGGAAACCAAGTCACGCATCAGCGAGCCGATCAACGCGCCCGCCCGATGATGCAGCGTCGCCCGACGCAGATCCACGTAATAATCGGCTTCCTTGCCGGAGGACAACGTGACCTTCCCGTGCACCACGGCAAGCTCTTTCACCAAGTCGGCCAGTTCCTGCCGGTCCGAATTCGCGGCACTCTCGGCCATGTCGGGGTTCCTCTCGTCGCACCACGGATCTTCGAAGGTCGCTACGAACTTACCCACAACAAAGCGGGTCGTTCCTGGCGGCTCGCCACTCCGGCCGCTCCGCCCCTACGCTGCGACCTGGTCCGACAACTGCTCGTCGAGTACGTCCCTCGTCTCCACGAACGGTTCGGGCGCCGTCAGGGAACGAGACTTGGCGACGATGGACGACGGGAAGGTGCCGATCGCCTGCGACAGTCGGTAGGCGGTGTCGTTGTACACCCGCACCGCCCCCGCGATTCGGCGTTCGGTCACGGCCAGCTCCCCGGCCGGCCCTTGAAACGCCCAGTTGCCCAACACGTTCCGGCCCGCGTCCGCCTCGGCGAGAACGGCGTGAAAGGCGGCGGACAACGCATTCTCGGCAGCCGCCTGTGCCGACGGTCCCAGGTCGCGATCACGCACGGCCCTGGACCACGAGCGAGCACCGCCGAGCTGGCGCACTGCATCGGCGGACAACCCGGAAGCGTCTGCGGCCTCGATGAACGGCACCAATTGCTGGTGCCGCCGCTCGAGCTCCACGTCGACCAGCCGCAGACTCTGCTCGGTCTGCTCGCTGTACCGACCCAGCCGACGCACCGTGCTCGCGACGTAACCGACCAGCAACAGGACTACGACAACCACGATGGCCACAACCACAAAAACCGTCACGAGGTACGAATTTAGCCGCGTCCGAGCTTCCGAGCCCGTAAACACGCCCGAAAGAAATCAGGGCTGATTGCGCCGACGCTCCGAATCGAAGGGAATCGGACGCGACGCAGGCGGACGCGGCACCGAACGCGACGGATTCGCCGAACGTACGGCCTGCGGACCCGCCGCATCGGGCCTGGGTGGACGCGGCCTGCGACCCGGTTCCTGAGGACGCGGCTCGTGGTCGCGGGGTTCCTGAGGACGGGGTTCCTGAGGACGGGGCTCCTGAGGGCGGGATATCTCGGGACGCGCTACCTGGGGACGAGCCGCCTGGGGAGGTCGAACCCGCGGCTCGGACCTGGTGGGCTCGGCAACTCGCGGCTGCGGCTGGGCTTGCTGGGGGAGAGCTTCCTTGACCAACGGCCGGCCCGGATCGCCTCGATCACGGCCGGGCTCGCCAGCGCGGGCGCCGTAGACCGCGCTACCGCGCACGGGGGGAAGCACGTGCAGCATGCCGGACAGTCGTGCGACCGCATCGATAGCCGCGTCCCAATCGCGCCCGGAGCTGCCCAGCGGCAGCGATCCGAGTGTCCAGTCCTTCTCGCTCCACAGCAACTGAAGATTTTCGGGAACGGATTCGGTGAAAGCGGCCATTCGCTGATCGCAGACCCGGCGAGCGATATCGACATCGGTGGCGAACACCACGCGCGGGCCGATGGACCCGAGCAGTTCCATGTCCCCGTCGCGCGGCGGTGGCGTCGAGCGAGGCCGTAGGTCTATGTCGACATCGGAACCGACAGAGCGCTGCACGGCCACGATGGTGCCCGTTTCCTCGACGTCGAAGAGAACGAACTCCTCACCCCGTCGAACACCGGTCACCACGCCGAGAGCCACGTCGAACTCGGGCTTGGACAGGGCCGCACGGGAGAACCGGGTGACCAGTTCTTCATCGTGCGGTCGGTACTCGTATCCCTGCGCCTTGGCCCACATCTGCCGCAGCCGCCCGGATTGATCTCGCTTGGACCTGTCGATGTAGAGCAGGGCCACTGCACCTACCAGTGCAATCGCCGCCAGGCCGAACCACATTGCCGTCATCGCGAACCACCTTAATCGACATCCACACCGTCTCCGCCCACCACCGCCGGGTCCTGTGAACGATCCCTACGACAATGCTGGTTGCTAACCGCCGAGATTCGGGGTCTCGATGATGACGTTCGCGCGAATGGTCCCGTCCTCGACGGCTTCTCCCTGCACCACGACGAAAGCGCCGACCTTCAGCGACGCCACATCGGTGCCGGACAACGAGATTATCTGGGTTTGCGGCGTGGTCTGCACCGTGACCGGCGCACCATCGAGTCCGTCGATCGTCAGACTCGAACCATCGTTGGCGCTGATCGTTCCCACCGACGAACCGAGCTGACCGAGGATCTCCGGAATTCCACCGGGGATCAGCTCCGGCGTGGTCGTCGCACCCGATTCCGCGGGACGCGGCGTGGTCGTGGGCGTACTCGACGGCGAGGGCCGAATGGACGTCGACGGCGCAGCAGCCGTGGTGTTCGAGTCGTCCGATCCACCGCTCAGGAAGGAAATTCCGAAAACTACGACGATCGCGAGGACGACGAAACCGATCAGGGCCAGAACCCAGGGGCGAGGACCCTTGCCACCCGAATCGGCGGCGGGTTCCTCGGCGGGTGGCCCGCCGAACTGCTGGGGTTGGCCGAACTGCTGGGGTTGGCCGAACTGCTGAGTCTCGTAACCCGGGGCCTGGCCGTACTGCGGTTGGCCGTACTGCTGAGTCTGGCCGTACTGCGGTTGGCCGTACTGCGGTTGGCCGTACTGCTGGGTCTGGCCGTAGGCCTGATTTGCTGCTGCCTGTTGATCGGGGTCGTACGGCGGCAGCGCCTGCGTGGGCTGATACCCCGGCGGATACGCCTGTGGGTCTTGGTTCTGCTGGGCCGGGTTCTGCTGGGCCGGGTTCTGCTGGGCCGGGTCCTGATACCCCGGGTTCTGGTACCCAGGACTTCCGTACGCCTGAGTCGGATACGCCTCGGTGGGATGAGCGTCGTCGGGTCGGTTGCGCTCGGCCGCATCCTGGTCGCGCTCCCGCGGTGACCGTGGGTCGTCCGGATTCGTCATTCCACGAGGGTACCTACCCGGCAGAACGCAGGTGGCGACACAGAACGGGCCCGCACGAGCAGTGCTCGTGCGGGCCCGTCTCGCAGACCTGCTAACCCAGGATGAGGCGTTCGCCGTCCGGGCTTGCATTGACCGACACCACGTCGCCGTCGTGGACGTCCCCGGCAAGCAGCAGCTTCGCCAGTTGATCGCCGATGGCCTGCTGGATCAGTCGCCGCAGCGGCCGAGCGCCGTAGAGCGGGTCGTAGCCTCTGGCCGCGAGCCACATCTTCGCCGGCGAAGACACCTCGAGCGTCAGACGACGAGCGGCAAGACGCTTGGTGAGGAAGCCGAGCTGGATGTCGACGATCGACTCGAGCTGGTCCTCGGACAGGGCGTCGAACACCACGACGTCGTCGAGTCGGTTGACGAACTCGGGCTTGAACGAGCGTCGCACCGCGTCCATGACCTGCTCCTTGGTACCGCCGGCACCGAGGTTCGAGGTGAGGATCAGGATCGTGTTGCGGAAGTCGACGGTCCGGCCCTGGCCGTCGGTGAGGCGGCCTTCGTCCAACACTGCGAGCAGGATGTCGAACACATCGGGGTGCGCTTTTTCGACCTCGTCGAAGAGCACCACGGTGTACGGCCGCCTGCGCACCGCCTCGGTCAGCTGTCCGCCTGCCTCGTAGCCCACGTAGCCCGGAGGTGCCCCGACCAGGCGAGCGACGGCATGCTTCTCGCTGTACTCGCTCATGTCGATCCGCACCATCGCGCGTTCGTCGTCGAAGAGGAACTCCGCCAACGCTTTCGCGAGCTCGGTCTTACCCACGCCGGTGGGCCCGAGGAACAGGAACGATCCCGTCGGACGGTTGGGGTCGGCCACACCTGCGCGCGCTCGACGGACGGCATCGGACACCGCCTGCACCGCATCCTTCTGTCCGACGACTCGCTTGCCGAGTTCGTCTTCCATGCGGAGCAGTTTGGCGGTCTCGCCTTCGAGCATCCGGCCTGCCGGGATTCCGGTCCAAGCCGCCACCACGTCGGCGACGTCGTCCGGCCCCACCTCCTCCTTGAGCATCACGTCACCCTGCGCGGGTGACGCCTCGGTCTTGACGGCGAGTTCCTTCTCGAGCGTCGGGATGCGTCCGTATCGAAGCTCGGCTGCCTTGCCGAGATCGCCGTCGCGTTCGGCGCGGTCGGATTCGCCACGCAGATTCTCGAGCTCTTCCTTGAGCACTCGCACCGAGTCGATGGCGTTCTTCTCGTTCTGCCAACGGGTGCTGAGCCCGGCCAGCTTCTCCTGCAGGTCGGCGAGTTCCTGACGCAGCTTGTCCAGGCGAGCCTTCGACGCGTCGTCGGTCTCCTTGGCCAGCGCCATCTCCTCGATCTCGAGGCGACGCACGGCGCGTTCGACCTCGTCGATCTCGACGGGCCGCGAGTCGATCTCCATGCGCAGCCGCGACGCGGCCTCGTCGACGAGGTCGATCGCCTTGTCGGGCAGGAACCTGGCCGTGATGTACCGGTCACTCAGGGTTGCCGCGGCGACCAGGGCAGAGTCCGTGATCCGGACACCGTGGTGCACCTCGTAGCGCTCCTTGAGCCCGCGCAGGATGCCGACGGTGTCCTCGACCGACGGTTCACCGACGTAGACCTGCTGAAAGCGGCGTTCGAGGGCAGCGTCCTTCTCGATGTACTTGCGGTACTCCTCGAGGGTCGTCGCACCGACGAGTCGCAGTTCGCCGCGGGCGAGCATCGGCTTGATCATGTTGCCCGCGTCCATGGCGGATTCGCCGGTCGCGCCGGCTCCGACGATGGTGTGCAGCTCATCGATGAACGTGATGACCTGGCCTGCGGAGTTCTTGATGTCGTCGAGCACGGCCTTGAGCCGCTCCTCGAACTCACCGCGGAACTTCGCGCCCGCGACCATCGAACCGAGATCGAGCGAGACGACGGTCTTGCCGCGCAGGCTTTCCGGTACATCGCCGGCGATGACGCGCTGCGCGAGTCCTTCGACGATGGCCGTCTTGCCGACGCCGGGTTCGCCGATGAGCACCGGGTTGTTCTTGGTGCGGCGTGAAAGAACCTGCACGACGCGCCTGATCTCGGTATCGCGACCGATGACGGGATCGAGCTTGCCTTCTCGGGCCAGCGCGGTCAGGTCGGTGCTGTACTTCTCCAGCGCCTGATAGGTGTTCTCCGGATCCGCGCTGGTCACCCGAGCGCTGCCCCGTACGGCCTGGAAGGCGTCGCGCAAATCGTTGGGTCCGGCTCCGTGGCCGGTCAGGAGCTTGGCGACGTCGGAGTCACCAGTCGCGAGCCCGACCATCAGATGCTCGGTGGAGACGAACTCGTCGTCGAGTTCGGTGGCCAGGTGCTGCGCTGCGGTGATCGCGGCGAGGGTTTCACGGCCGAGTTGCGGAGTGGTGGTCGAGCCGGATGCCGAGGGCAGGCGGTCGACGAGGTTCTGCGCTTCTCGACGCACCGTTGCAGGGTCGACGCCGACGGCCTTCAGCAGTGGAGTGGCGATGCCGTCGGTCTGATCGAGCAACGCCACCAACAAATGTGCCGGACGGATATCCGGGTTACCGGCCGCGGATGCGGCCTGCAGAGCAGCAGAGAGCGCTGCCTGCGACTTCGTGGTGGGAGTGAAACTGTCCACCGGTCACCTTCTTTCTCGGATCGGTTCTTGCGTGTCGCTGGGTACAACCATAGACAAGTTGAGTCTGTTCCGCTCAACCTTGGATTTCTCGAGCGCCCTCTCGCGCGAAAGTCTCGATCGGTCTACTTTGGTGACGGTCGACAGTGGCTGTGTCATCGGTGGCGAACTCGGTGGCGAATCGGTGGGGTGGAGGTTGATCGATGCTCGACGCACGAACGATCTCCCTGGTCCGCACCGGTTTCAAGTCCGTCGTCGCGTCGCCGGACGGCCCCGCCCGGCTCTCCAGGTCCTTCTACGCACACCTCTTTGCCGAGTACCCGGACTTCCGATCCCTGTTTCCCGCCTCGATGGATTCACTTCGCGAACATTTCGTACTGGCGCTCGGCTACGTCTTCGAGCATCTCGACGACACCGACCGCGTCGAGCCTTTCCTCGAGCAACTCGGCCGAGACCACCGCAAGCACGGCATCTCGGGCGCGCACTTCCGCGCGGGTAGCTCGGCTCTGATCAGCGCGTTCCGCACGTTCGCCGGCACCGAGATGTGGACCGACGAGGTGGAGACGGCCTGGCACGACGCACTCACCGTGGTCAGCAACGCGATGGCCGCCGCCGCAGACAACGACGAACTGCCGCCGTACTGGAGTGCCACCGTCGTCGAACACCAACGGCTCCTCGACGACCTCGCGGTGGTGCGATTGAAGACCGACGGCGAGATCCCGTACTTCCCCGGGCAGTACGTCAGTGTGCAGATCCCGCAGCGACCCAAGTTGTGGCGGTACCTGTCCCCGGCCATTCCGAGCAACCCGTACGGCGAGATCGAGTTCCATGTTCGACGCGTATCCGGCGGCTGGGTGTCCCCCGCCATGGTCACCGAGACTCGGGTCGGTGATCGCTGGTCCATCAGTCCACCACTGGGCGGGATGCACGTCGATCGCGCGATCCACGAGGACGTGTTGATGATCGCGGGAGGCACCGGCCTGGCTCCGTTGCGCGCTCAGGTCATGGAGATGGCTCAGCGCAGCAACAATCCGCGGGTGCATCTGTTCGTCAGCGGTACGTATCCGTGCGATCTCTACGATCTGGACACCCTGTGGCAGTTGTCGCTGTCCAATCCATGGCTGACGGTGGTCCCGGTAACCGAGGAGCTGGAAGATCCGTGGTGGTACTCCGGCCCGGCGCGCGAGCTGCCGTGGGGAATGCACCATCGACTGCACGGTGCGGTGGGAAAGGTCGTCACCCGATTCGGCTCGTGGGCCGATCGCCAGATTCAGATCTGCGGGTCGCCGTCGATGGTGCGCACCACGCTGTACGCACTACGCAAGGTCGGTACCCCGATGGAGCATGTTCAGCACGATCCATTCTGATTGTGCCGCAACGCTTTTCAGCTGGACAACGATTTCGGCGGCACGTCCTCGACAACCCCGCCGACCACCAGACGTGGAGTCCAGGCCTCGGTGACGAGTCGGCCGTCTCCGGTGATGATGGCATCGGGATCGGGATCGATGAGGATGGGATATCCGGTATCCGGGGTAACTCCGACGTTCTGCACCAGCAGACCGTTCTCGATGGTGTAGTGCACGTGCACCGGCTGCAGATCACCGTCGAACGCCCACGGACGGCCGATGAAGATCACGGCGATGCCGACCTCGTCCAGTACCGACACCGAGCCATCGTGCTCGAGCCGCAGACTCCACAACGGCGGCATCGACGTCGTGAACTCGAATCTGTGCGGTGCCTGCGGGGCGAGAAGATGGATCATCAGCAGCGCGCCGTCGTGCGGATCTCGCTGCGGCACAATGACTTCGTACGATCCGCACTCGTAGAACCTGGATCCGAACGGCCCGGGAATGCCCGTGCCGAGATCGCCCGCGATGGCAAGTTCGAGCCGAATGCAGCCGGAGCCGTTCTCGGCTCGAAGAGTGATTCCCTCGGAAGGATGCGGCGGGGGCGACTCGTCCCGCGGAGCGTAGGACAGAACCGCGCGCAGCAGTGGTTCGACCACCTCCGCGTCACCGTCGCGTGAATCGAACGTTCGTCGTCGACGATCGGCCATCTCCACCCCCTTCGCCTGGCAATCCAGTGTGCCACCGAGGTGCCGATCGTGCGACGAATTCTGCTCGAAAACCATCTGTTCGATCGAGACGGTCCACTATGGAAGCACGCTGGACCCACCGGCGTGCCCGCAAGATCAGGAAACCGATCAGTACTATCTTCGGCTAAGTTTCTGCAGGTCAGCCATGGTCCAGCGGAACCATGGCACCGGCTACTATCAACCGGTTCGGTCCTCGGCGGATCGATCTGCCCGGTGGGCAGCGGCCGTGTCAGGAAGGCAAACACATCCCCGATGTCCGCTGATTTCGCCGCACGTCTGAACCATCTGTTCTCCACGATCCACCCTGCGGGACGCAAGCCACACACCAACGCGGAGGTGGCCGACGCTCTCGCCCTGCGCGGGCACCAGATCTCCAAGCCGTACATCTCGCAACTGCGGTCGGGCCAACGCGCCAACCCGTCCGCCGACACCGTGACGGCACTGGCTGCCTTCTTCAAGGTCAAGCCCGATTACTTCTTCGACAACATCTACGCAGCCAAAGTCGATCACGACCTCGAATTGCTGGGCCGACTGCAGGGATACGGCCTACGCCGCCTGTCTGCCCGCGCGTTCGACCTGTCCGAGGAATCGCAGAACCTACTCAGCTCGATGGCCGAGAAACTGCGCGTGAGCGAGGGACTGCCGGCGGTGCCACCGGACAGCACCCGTTAGGACGCGCCGGCCTTGGCTGCAATCCTCGCCTGCACTTCGGGACGCCGCAGCGGCGGCACCGTGGGAGGTGGCTGACGCCGGTCCGGCAGTGCATCGAGGAGCCGATGCGTCGTTGCTGTCACCTCGGCGACGGCCAGCTCGAAGGCGTCGCGCGTGGCGTCGGACGTCTTCTGTACGCCACTGATCTTGCGGACGTACTGTCGCGCGGCAGCTTCGACTTCCTCGTCGGTTGCGTGTGGTTCCAACCCTCGAAGGGTGGTGATGTTTCGGCACATGTGTCGACGATAACCCCGCAGCTCACACCTCGAGAAGACCCGACAGCGCGCGAAGGCACAGCTCACGAACCTGCTCACGATCGAGGGTTCTGCGCTCCACCCAATCCAGACACACCGCTCGCACGAACGCGATCCAGCCGCGCAGCGCTGTTCGCACCATCTCGTCGTCGGCGAATGCCGGGGGCAGCGCAGCAAGGATCCGCTCCTGCTGAACAGCGAACTCTCGCGTGAGGATGTCGTTGATCCGATGGTCGCCGAGCAACGCGCCCCGGTTGACGGCACGGAGGCCGTGCGCGTGTTCGTCGGAGTAGGCGATGTACGCGTCGAGACCGGCTGCGACCTGCTCGAGGACGGGCAGCGAGGTGTCCGGCGCGGTGACGTCGAGGTTGCGCTCGGATTCGGTGCGCACGATCTCGACGAAGAACTCCCGCTTGGACGGGAAGTAGTGGTACATCAACCCACGGGACACTCCCGCGAGATCGGCGACCTCCTCGATCCACACATCCTCGTACGGCCGCTCGGCGAACAATGCGGAACCGATCTCGAGTAACTGCGCGCGACGCTGCGCCGGCGTCATGCGCTTACGGGGTGTGGTCATGGGCTTCGGATCTTACTTGACACGAGTTCAACAGTGAGTACGGTCACTATTACACATCAGTTCAACAGCACGCGGTTCGTCAACGAGGGAGCGGCAATGTCGACACAGTTCGCGGTGCGAAACGGCTCGCTACCGCATCCTCCCTACCGACTCCCCGTACTCGGCGATGTCGTGGGCGTCGATCCCCGCACCCCGATTCAGGACTCCACCGTCTTGGCCGGCCGACTCGGCCCGATGTTCGAGCGCGAAATTCTCGGGCGACGCTTCGTCTTCGCCTCCGGTGCCGACGTGGTGGGCGAGCTGTGCGACGAAAAACGCTTCGAGAAGTTCCTGCCCCCTGGAGTCGAGAATCTACGGGATATCGGGGCGGACGGATTGTTCACCGCCTACAACCACGAGCCGAATTGGCAACGCGCCCATGACCTTCTGCGTCCGGCCTTCACTGCGGGCGCCATGCGCGGGTACCACGAGATCATGGTCGACGTCGCAGATGACCTGATCGAGCACTGGGAGGGCCGCTCTCGTAGCGGTGCCGACACCGACGTCTCTTCGGACATGACAAAACTGACACTCGAGACCATCGGACGCACCGGTTTCAGTTACAGCTTCGGCTCGTTCGCGCGCGCCGAGCCGCATCCCTTCGTGGCCGCCATGGTCGGCGCACTGACGTACAACCAGCGGCGGTCGCTGCTGTCGATCCCTGCGTTCGCAAAGCCCTTGTTCGCCAAGTCCGATCGCAGATACGCACACAACAAGCAGTACTTGGCCGACGTCCTCGCCGATGTCGTCAGAACCCGCCGCCGATCGAACGAGGACTTCAGCGACCTGCTGCAGATCATGATGGATGCGGCGAAAGACGCCGACAATCCGAATGCGCTGAGCGAGGCCAACATCGGATATCAGATCCTGACGTTCCTGATCGCCGGCCACGAGACCACCTCGGGTGCACTGTCTTTCGCGCTTTACTACTTGGCGAACCACCCCGAGGTGTTCGAGCGCGCCCGCGCCGAGGTCGACGAGGTCTGGGGCACGGGCAAACCCCAGTTCGGTCAGGTTCCCAAACTGCGGTACGTCCGCCGAGTCCTCGACGAATCGCTGCGCCTGTGGCCGACGGTTCCCGCGTTCGGACGCGGCGCGCGGGCAGACACCGTCATCGGCGACGACTACCGCATGGCGGCCGGCGACTGGGCAGTCGTTCTGGTGACGGCCTTGCACCGCGATCCGGTGTGGGGTGACCGTCCGAGCGACTTCGATCCCGACAATTTTCTACCCGATCGCATCAAGGCACGCCCCGCGCACGTGTACAAACCCTTCGGTACCGGCGAACGCGCCTGTATCGGAAGACAATTCGCTATCCACGAAGCAGTTCTGGTACTCGGGACCATCCTGCAGCGCTTCGATCTGCAGGCCGACCCGTCGTACCGTCTGAAGGTCCAGGAGCGACTGACCATGATGCCCGAGGGCTTTCGGGTTCGGCCCACAGTTCGCACGTAGTCAGTCCGGTAGGAGGGGGACCGAGATTCCCGGGTCTCGGCCGAGCAGCACCCCACGCGTCAACGACGTGGAGCCGAACTTCTTGTGCACCCCGTCGAGCGCACGGTCGAGAGCCGATGCCTCCGGGGGCTTGCGCACCTGCGGTGCGTCGAACTGCAGTTCCAGTTGCTCCGCGCCGCCCTTGTCGATGCTCGAGACGGTGACACCGACGAGGGTGATGCCCTTCTCCGTGATCATCGGTGCCGCGTCGTGCAGCAATTCCAGCGCGGCGTCGAGAATATCTCGGGTGTCGGCGGTTGCGCGATCGAGTGTGTGCGATCTGGTAGCGCGGGTGAAGTCGGCAAAACGCAAGCGCAACATGACAGTTCGACCGGTTCGCTCCGCTGCGCGCATACGGTGTGTGACGCGATCGACGAGCCCGATCAACGATGCCTCCACCTCGGCTGCGTCGTGCCTGCCGCGTCCGAGTGCCCGCTGTGCGCCGATGGAACTACGCGACTTGCCGGGCTGGACGCGTCGGGGATCACGGCCCATGGCCAGCGCATACAGATGCGCGCCCGCACCCTTGCCCAGCACCGAGGCCAACGACCGCTCGCCGTAGGCCGCGATGTCGCCGACGGTCCTGATGTCGAGAACGTGCAACTTCTCGGCGGTCACTTTCCCTACGCCCCAGAGTCTTTCGATGTTCAGCGGGTGCAGGAACTCGAGTTCGCCGCCGGGCGGTACGAGCAGCAGACCGTCCGGCTTCGCGAACGCACTGGCGACCTTCGCCAGGAACTTGGTGGTGGCGATCCCGACGGTGATGGGCAGCCCCACCTGCTCGGCCACCTCCTGCCGCAGACGCTGTCCGATCTCCGTTGCACTGCCCGCGATCTTCTGTAACCCACCGACGTCGAGAAAAGCCTCGTCGATGGAGATGCCCTCCACCAGTGGGGTGGTGTCGTGAAAGACGTCGAACACGTCCTTGCTCGCCTGCGAGTACGCCTCCATGCGCGGCGGCACCACGATGGCCTGGGGGCACACGGCCCTGGCCTGACCGCCACTCATTGCGGTGCGCACCCCGAACGCTTTGGCCTCGTAGCTGGCGGCGAGCACCACTCCCCCGCCGACGATGACCGGCTTACCGCGCAGCCGGGGATCGTCACGTTGCTCCACCGAGGCATAGAAGGAGTCCAGGTCGGCGTGCATGATGCTCGCCACGGGTCTGCCGGTGGACTCCACGAATCCATGCTCGCACGGGCTACCGACATACTCTTGATACACAAGCAGAGCAATCGAGACAGCCGAAGTGACCCAGATCACCGAGTGTGCCATTGTTGATGTCGTCGGATCGGCGTGAACGGCTGGAGAGAATCGTGACGGCCTGGTGGCGGTGGTACGCAGCCCTCGGCGTACTCGGCTGCGTCGCCTACTTCGCAGTTCCCAGCATCGCCGCGGCACAGTCGATCTTCGTGCTCGTCGGTGCGTCCGCTGTTGCGGCCACCGTGATCGGCACCAGGATGCACCGGCCGACCAATCGCACTGCGTGGTTGACCATCGCGCTGGGCACCGGGCTCTGGGTCGTCGGCGACATCGTGTTCGAGTGGATCGATGTCACGCGGGGCAGCGTTCCCGAACCCTCGCTCGCCGACGCGGTCTATCTGACGGCCTACCCGATCTACGGGTTCGGTCTGTTTCTGCTGGTCCGGCATAAATGGCGAGCGAGCGAGCGCGGTCACGTCGCCAACAGTGCCATCGTCATGGTCGCGTTCGGATTGCTCACCTGGGTGTTCGCCGTGCAGCCGACGCTCGGCGACGACGCTGTTTCGGGGACGGCAGGCCTGGTCGACGTGGCGTACCCCGCCATGGACATCTTTCTACTCGGGTTACTGGCCCACTTCGTCGGCTCACGACAATGGCGCACTCTGTCGTACCGGTTCCTGACGGCGGGAGTATTGCTGCTGGTCGTCACCGATATCGTCAACAATTTCTCGATCGTTTCGGAGCCGTCGTCGGAGCGCTCACTGATCGACGTCGGGTGGACCATGTCGTACGTCCTCATCGGCGTCGCGGCCCTGCATCCGTCCATGCGGCGAATAACGAGCCCGAACATCGAACCCGAAGCACACCTGATGGCGTCGTTCACCACCCCTACGGTCGTCGTCTTGACCGCTGCCACCCTGACGGCTCCGACGGTCATGTTCATCGAGGTGATTCGCGACGAGCCGATCGCGCAATGGGGCTGGGCAGTTCTGCTCTGTGCATCGGCGTTGGTGATTCTGGTGATATACCGCATCACCGATCTGCTGCGCTTGCTCCACACGCAGACCGTGCGGCTCCGCGCCGCCGCCGACACCGACCACCTCACCGGTCTCGCCAACCTCCGCGCCCTGGAACACAGAATTTGGCAGAACGCGGGCGACACAACCTTGCTGACTGTCGACATCGACCGATTCAAAGAAATCAACGACACGTTCGGACGCGGCCTGGGCGATCAGGTTCTCGTGGCGGTCGCCGACAGACTGCGGGGTGTCGTCGACGATTCGATCATGTTGGCGCGCTTGGCAGGTGACGAGTTCGCACTGTGCGGGACGGCCGATTCGATGGACCCGACCGCACTGGCACACGAGATTCAGCGCCGGTTCGCTGCGCCGTTCGATGTGGGCACCATGACGCTGCTGATCGAGGCGAGTGTGGGTGTGGCGTTCAGCCTTCCCATTGCAGAGGGCGAGGACGAGGACACCCCGGATCGCCTGGTGCAGCGTGCCGATCTCGCCGTGCAGGCCGCGAAGGCGACGCAGTCGCGCGTCGCGTTCTACGACCGGTCCATGGACCGCGACACGAGCGCGCAACTGATCATGCTCGGCGAGTTGACCACCGCACTCGAATCCGACCAGCTGGAACTGCTGTATCAACCCCAGGTCGATCTCGAGTCGATGACTGTCGTCGGCGTTGAGGCATTGCTGCGGTGGCATCATCCGAACGGGATGCTGCTTGCGCCCAGCGCATTTCTACCCACCGCCGAACGGACCGGGCTGATCCGGCCGCTGACGAGCTACGTGCTCACCCGTGCGCTCGCCCAACGCAGTCTCTGGGCAATGGACGGACTGGATCTACAGATGGCCGTCAACATCTCGACCCGCAACCTGTTCGACGACACCCTGATCGCGCAGGTACGCACCGCGTTGAGGGAATTCCACTGTCCTGCAGAACGATTGACACTGGAAGTGACAGAGACCTCGGCCATGACCGATCCTGTGGGTGCAACCGAGATGCTGTCGATTCTGCATGCGATGGGCGTACAGGTCGCCATCGACGACTACGGCACGGGCTACAGTTCGCTCGCCTACATCGAACGGTTACCTGTGCAGGAGCTCAAGATGGATCGAGCCTTCGTCGGCGGGATGGCCCACGATCCCGCGCACGCCGCGATCGTACGATCGACCGTCGAGCTCGCCCGTACGCTGGGGTTGTCGGTGACTGCAGAGGGCGTGGAGGACGAGATGACGATGACCGCGCTACGGGAACTGCGATGCGGGCGTGCCCAGGGGTACCACCTCGGCAGACCCACCTCATCGGATCTACTGCCCGCCCTCGTCGCCGAACTGAACACTCGCTTGAAAACTGTTACAGGAGAACGGATACCATGACCGAGGCAGCCCTGTCGGTGTACGCCGCGATTAGATCTCGACGCGATGTCCGTGCCGAGTTCGACGGAACCGTCGTGGACGACGACACGCTGCGCCGCATCCTCGGTGCCGCGCATCAGGCCCCGAGCGTCGGCAACACCCAGCCCTGGGACTTCGTCGTGGTCCGCAAGCCCGACACTTTGAGCGCATTCGCCGCCCACGTCGCGGGCTGCCGACAGGACTTCGCCGACAAGCTCGATGCCGAACGCCGAAAGACGTTCGACCCCATTCGGATCGAGGGGATCGAAACAAGCGGGACCGGAGTGGTGGTCACCTACGATCCGAACCGCGGAGGACGGCACGTCCTGGGCCGCGACACCGTCGACGACACCGGATTGTTCTCTGCTGTGCTCGCGATCGAGAACCTCTGGCTGGCAGCGATTGCCGAGAACGTCGGCGTCGGCTGGGTCTCGTTCTACGACGAGGCGTACCTCACCGAGTTGCTCGATATCCCCGCTCCGGTCCGTCCCATCGCTTGGCTGTGCGTCGGCCCGGTCGAGTCGTTCCAGGAGGTGCCGGATCTGGAGCGTTTCGGTTGGCGCTCTCGGCGTCCCCTCGACGACGCCCTGCACTTCGAGCAGTACCGCCGATGAGGGCGCGCCTGGTTGCGGTGGCAACAGTCTGTGTTCTGGTGGCCGGATGCTCCGCCGCCGAATCCCCTACCGAACCGTCCACTCCGGCAACGACTCCGGCGGCCGAGCCCGCACAGGCTCCGGATTCGGCCGACCCGATCGGCACCGTCGTCGCGCTACCGGGCGCTCCCGAAGGTGTTGTGGTCGGGACATCCGGGATCGCTGCCGCAGCGGTCCGAGAGCCCGACGGTGTGGTGTTGTTCGACGCGGCGACAGGTGTCGTGCGGCAAATGGTCCAGACGACCGGAGCACCACGGCATCTCTCGCTCGCCGGCCCCGACGGCCCGGTGCTGGCACCGCTCGAAGGCAGCGACGAGCTGGTCGAGGTCTCACTCGACGACGGTACGATCCTGTCGACCGCCACCGGTGTGGGCCGTCAGCCGCACGATGCCGTCTCGACCTCCGACGGCACGATCGTGGCCACCAACGAAATGGGTGGCGGAGTGATTTTCCTGCGCGACGGCTCGGTGCTGTCGGAGCTACCGCCGGGCCCCGTCCAACCCGGTGGAGTCGCAGCTCTCGGGCCGTACGCAGCCGTAGCGGACGTTCAGGGCAACGGCGTGTGGGTCTACGAAGGCGCGACACAACGCGAGGTGGCGCAGGCCCCGATCGGCGTCAAGCTCACGCACGCTGTGACGGTGAACGAGACGACGGCCGGATTCGCCGACACCGACGGCGGAGCAGTCCTGCTCACATCGGTCGACGCTGCTGGGGGCATTCGTCAGATCGCGTCGATAGACGCACCCGGCAACCCGTACGGGCTCGCTGTGGACACCGACCGTCAGCTGCTGTTCGTGACGTTGACCGCGTCGAACCTCCTGCGGGTGGTCGACGTGTCGGATCCCACTGCTCCGCGAATTCTGGGTGACGTCCCGACGGTGATACAGGCCAATTCCGTCGCGGTCGATCCGCGCACCGGGAACGTGCTGGTGACCGGCAGCGACCCCGGTGCGGCGAGTTCGATTCAGATCATCGCCCGCGCCGAATTGCCCGCGGAGTGAATCGTCACCAGCCGTAGGAGCCCGGAATTCCCTTGAACGGGCCGACGACGTCGTCGGTGATCCAGCCCTCGTAGAAACCGCCTTCCTGGGGTCGGACCGCTTCTCCATCGATTTCGCACTGGAGACGGCTCGGCGAGAACGCCAGGTAGCCCGCGATCGCGGCGAACCGCGGCGTGGGGTTCTCGTAACTCCATCCGGCTGCCTCTGCGACGGCATCTCCGCCGTGGACGTCCCAGTACGTTGCCGCACCCTTCCACTCGCAGTGCGTCGAGCGCGCTGCCGACGGGGTCAACGCGCCCGGAACGACGTCAGCCGGCGAGATGTACCAGGTGGGCGGATGGCTCGTCTCGAGTACGCGGTAGGCGGCGGTGGTGCGGGCGACCACCTCTCCTCCGAGTCGAACGACGAGTGAACGGTTCGAGGACTCGAGGCTCGGCGGACGGGGGTAATCCCAGACGGATTCCTGGCCGGGCTTCGGCTTCTCCGGAACTACGGATCTCGGCAATTGTGGACTCATCCTTCGATGGTGCCACCGGGTGTCACGGGGCGTCGACGGGATAGAGATCGTCCACCCGTTCTTCGTCGAGAATCCAGCGATCGACTTCGTCGAGAGGTTCGACCGTGCGCACCGATGCCATCGCTGATTCAGGCACGGGCTGCTCGATGCGGACCGGCTTCTCGGCGCGCTCTGTCGGCCCGGGTGTCGGTATCTCGGGTGTGGGGAGTTCGGGCGCAGGTGTCACGGGTTCGGCTCGCGGGACGAAAGCCCACTCGTCGGTTGCAGGTTTTTCGTCGTCGGCGATGTCCACGGTCTTCGGCAGTTCCGCCGGTACCCGAACGAGGATGCCGAGTCCGTGGGTTGCGGCCAACAGACTCACCGGGGCGACGGTCGCAATGGCCGCCGACAGAGCGGGATGCAGTGTGCCGGCGTCGGATATGAAGGCGTGCATGGCATTTGCGCCGATACTCACTAGAGCCGCGGTGATCAACACACCCCAGAAGAAGCGTCGGCCACTGCGTTGATCCTCGAACTGGGCGAGTGCGATCACGGAGATGGTCGCTTGGAGAATGGTGCCGTCGACGATCACCGGCCACAGCCATGACAGCGAGCGCGGGACGCCTGCCATCGTGGCGAGATCCCACAGTGCGGCGAAACTCAGCACGAACGACGCAATTCCGATGACGGTGGTGATGACGACCGCACTGACGAGCGTCGCACGCAGGACCTTGTTCATGGGTCGTCATGAAACACGAGACCACCGACAAGTTTCGGTACAGCAGGATCAAGCGGTACGGACGGCTCCGCGGTAGACATCGGCGCGGTCGTGCGCCGACATTCCGCCCCACACGCCGTAGGGCTCGTTCGCCTCGAGGGCGTGCTGACGGCATTGGTCGAGGACCGGGCAGCGACCGCAGACCTGCTTGGCGGCCTTTTCTCGCGAGGAGCGGGCGCGGCCCCGTTCACCCTCGGGGTGGAAGAACACGGACGAGTCCAGTCCACGACACAGGCCGTCGAGTTGCCAGTCCCACACATCTGCGTTGGGGACGGGAAGTTGGACCGGCCTGGCGGGTGCGCCTCGCACCATGAGCTGTCTCCTCACTGAAAAGTGAACAAGCTCACCTTCCCTCATTCGTCGTACTTTTACAAGCTCCTTCGTTCATTCGTAGTACTTAAAAGCAAGCGCGCTTGCTTGAAACCTGACCGTCAATGACTCTCCGACATCCCTGCCCGCTTTTCGAGCTCGACGAGGACCTGTTCGGCGATCTTCGTCGGAGGCGGGCCGATGTCGACGACGATGGCGTTCTCGTCCTCACCGAGCGGCTCGAGTGTCGAGATCTGGGTATCGAGCAACGAGGACGGCATGAAGTGGTCCATCCGGGCATTGAGGCGCCCGCTGATCCGATCCTTGGTTCCGGCCAGATGAACGAAGATCACCTCCGCACCCTCCCTCGACGCGGCACTGAGCACGTCCCGATACGACCGTTTGAGCGCCGAGCACGTCACGATCCCGGATCGGCCCGTAGTGGTGTGGTCGGTGATCCACTCCGCGATCACGTCGAGCCACGGCCACCTGTCCTCGTCGGTCAACGGCTGCCCTGACGCCATCTTCGCCACGTTGGCGTCCGGGTGCAGGTCGTCGCCCTCCTGTAGGTCCCATTTCAACGCCCCGGCGAGGATGCCCGCCACCGTGGACTTGCCCGATCCGGACACTCCCATCACCACGAGAACCGGATGATGCGCTCTGCCTGTCGTCTGCGATGCCATCCCTCGATACTGCTGCATCGAGCTCGTTCGGATCGGACAGACGCGAGAAACCGGGCCACCCGTGGGACGATCGATCGGACATGACCGAGACCAGCGATTTCCGCCAACTGCACGATTCGGTGCTCGACGAGCTCGGTCGCGACATCGTCAGCGGCGCGATCCCGGGCGGAACCCGAATCTCGGCCGACGACGTCGCCGTGCGGTTCACCGTCTCGCGGACGGTCGTACGGGAAGTGGTCCGGGTTCTCGAGTCGCTGGGGTTGCTCACCGTGCGGCGGCGCGTCGGGATCACCGTGCAGGGTTCCGAGAATTGGAACTCACTGGATCCGGTGGTGATCCGCTGGCAGCTGGCCGGGCCCGCTCGCGCCGAACAACTACTACTGCTCAGCGAATTGCGTTCGGGCATAGAACCTTTGGCAGCCAAACTGGCAGCTCACCGAGCGACGCCCGAGCAGTGCGGCGCATTGACAGCCGCCGTCATCGGAATGTCGTCGACGTCCCGCGCAGCCGACTCCGAGGCGTATCTCGAACACGATTGCAACTTTCATCGGACACTGCTCGCCGCGTCGGGCAATCCGATGTTGCGGTCGATGTCCGACATCGTGGTCGAGGTGCTCGCCGGACGCACCCGGCACGCCCTGATGTCGAGGCAGGCAGACCCGGAGGCGATCCGCCTGCACGGGGTGGTCGCCTCGTCGATCCAGTCCGGCGACGCCGACGCCGCACAGCGAGCCATGTTGGCCATCGTCACCAAGTCCGCCGCATCGATGTCGGCAGCCTCGGGTGTGACGCCGTCGCCCGGTCTGGTGCCCGACCAGCAGTGATACACCGAGCGCACAAAGCCAGGTACGCCGAGGCGGGGTTCATCGCCTAGATTCGACGGGTGACTGCTCTCGAATTGCCGCTCGAACTACGCCGCGCACTCGTTGGAGTAGCTCGGACTCCGCGTCTGCTCGTCGCGTCCGATTACGACGGCACCATGGCACCGATCGTCTCCGACCCCCAGAAGGCGTTCCCACATCCCGAGTCGGTGAGCGCCATGCGCGGGCTCGCCTCACTGGCCGGCACCAATGCCGCCGTCATCTCCGGGCGCGCCCTCCGCGATCTCGCGATCCTCTCTCGGCTGCCGTCCGAGGTGCAGCTGGTGGGCAGTCACGGCAGCGAGTTCGACGCCGGGTTCGTCAACGCCATCGACGACGACGCCAAGAAGCTCCTCACCGTCATCACCGGCGAACTGCAGGCCATCGCCGACACCCATCCCGGCGTCAGTATCGAAACCAAGCCGGCCAGTGTCGCGCTGCACGTGCGCAACGCCGACACCGCCGCCGGTAGCGAGGCGCTCGCGGCCGTGCGTTCCGGCGCGGCAGCACGGGACGGCGTCCAGGTCACCGAGGGCAAGTCCGTCATCGAGTTGGCCGTCATCGTCACCGACAAGGGCGTCGCGCTCGACATCCTTCGCCATCAGGAAGCAGCCACTGCTGCAGTCTTTTTCGGCGACGACGTCACCGACGAGAAGGCCTTCAGCCACCTGCACGGCCCCGATATCGGGGTCAAGATCGGGCCGGGAGACAGCCTCGCGGAGTTCCGTATCGACAGCACCGAACAGGTCGCGCTCGCCCTGGCGTTCCTGTTGGAAGAGCGTCGGCAGTGGCTCTCGGGTGCAGACGCCCCGCGCATCGAGCGCCTGACGATGCTGGCAAGCCCCAATGCCGTTGCGCTGCTGACCCCCGATGCAGATGTCACCTGGCTGTGTCACCCCGAGCCCGATTCGGCAGCGGTGTTCGCACATCTGCTCGGCGGCGATCAGGCCGGTCACTTCAGTGTCGGACCCACCCGTGCATCGTTGCCGCTGAGCCAGCAGTACGTGGACGGCACCATGACGGTGCAGACCAAGTGGGCCAGCCTGCAGGTCACCGACTACCTGCCACACGACATCGGCCAGGGCCAGACCGCGTTGACCCGCGTCATCACCGGCAAAGCCACCGCCGTGGTGACGTTCGCGCCGCGTCCGGAATTCGGAAAAGCGTGGGCTTCACTGGAACCCGACGCCGACGGCCTGCGCATTCTCGGCACGGCCGACCCGATGGTGCTGCGTAGCCCCGGCGTCACCTGGAATATCGTCTCCGACGGGTCGCAGCAGACCGCGCATGCAGAGGTCGATCCCTCGAACGGGCCGATCGTTCTCGAATTGCGGCTCGGCACAGACGATCTGAGCGAGCACCCCTGGGCCGAGGTCGAGCGTCGTCGCGCCTCCGAGGCATACTGGAAGGACTGGGCCGACGGCCTGGACCTGCCGCCTCTCAAGCGCGATCTGATGAAACGATCGGCACTCACTCTGCGCGGTCTGGTGCACGCCGAGTCCGGTTCGATCATGGCGGCCGCCACCACTTCACTGCCCGAAGATATCGGCGGAGTGCGTAACTGGGACTACCGCTACTGCTGGTTGCGTGACGCTGCACTCACCGCGACCGCACTGGTGGACGTGGGATCGGTGGCCGAGGCCGAGAACTACCTGTCCTGGATCCACGGAGTACTGGAATCGGTGTCCGGCCCCGAGCGTCTACACCCGCTGTACACGATCTGGGGCCTGGGACTTCCACCCGAGGCCGTCATCGACGAGCTCCCCGGCTACGCCGGTTCACGTCCGGTGCGCGTGGGAAATGCTGCCAACCAACAGGTTCAGCTGGACGTCTTCGGCCCCATCGTCGAATTGGTGTCCGCCCTCGCACTCGCACGTAAGGCCGCAGGTTCGGAGAACGGCCTCTCCGACGACGACTGGGAACTCGTCTGCGCCATGGTCGAAGCCGTCGAGCGACGTTGGTTCGAGCCCGACCACGGCATCTGGGAGATCCGCGACAATCCCCGCCACCACGTCTACTCGAAGGTGATGGGGTGGATCACCGTCGATCGCGCCATCGGTCTGGCCGAAACCTTCGGTCGCACAGCCGAATCGAGCTGGGTACCACTACGCGAGACCATCCGCGAGGAAGTGCTCGCCAATGGCTGGAACGACGA
Organism: Rhodococcus sp. WWJCD1; assembly: GCF_002258735.1. Taxonomy (NCBI): domain Bacteria; kingdom Bacillati; phylum Actinomycetota; class Actinomycetes; order Mycobacteriales; family Nocardiaceae; genus Rhodococcus; species Rhodococcus sp. WWJCD1. The sequence goes on along the minus strand of NZ_NOXY01000020.1, from coordinate 97,200 downwards.
GGTGCAGTCCTTCACCGCCGCCTACGACGGCACCGACCTCGACGCCGCAACGTTGTACATCGGCCTGTCCGGGCTGATCGATCCGGCCGACCCCCGCTTCGCCGCCACCGTCACCGCCACCGAGGCCGAACTGCGAAGTGGATCGACCGTCTACCGCTACCGCCACGACGACGGACTCCCCGGCGGCGAAGGCGGATTCCACCTCTGCGCCGCCTGGCTCGTCGAGGCATACCTGTTGGTGGGACAGCGCGCCGAAGCCGAGGCCTTGTTCGCCCAACTGGTCAGTGCCGCAGGCCCCACCGGACTGCTCAGTGAGGAATACGACCCCATCGCCGAACGATCGCTCGGCAACCATCCTCAGGCCTACAGCCACCTGGGTCTGCTGCGTTGCGCGAGATTGCTCAGCGCCCAGCCTGCTTGACCCCGCCCCCGCTCCGCGTCAATGGACCACTGCATACGTCCAACCCGTGCAATGGTTCATTCACCCACTGGGGTCTGCTGCGTGAATGGCACATTGCATACGTCTGAGCCGTGCAGTGGTCCATTGACGCGAACTGGGAGGGCAGGTGGGGGCGGGCGAGCGGGCGACGGCAGAGGTCAGGCGATAGCGGGCGGTTGCTCCGGCGGAGGTCCCGCGGTTCGTCCGCGGAAGAGTTCGGTCGGCAGGGTTTCGGCGGCGACGATGCCCGAGTGCGAGGACGAGAGCACCAGTTTCCCGGCTCGACGGCCTTTCTCCTCGGCGTCCTGGCGCACGGTGGTGAGGTTCTCGCGGATGGCGTCGGAGATGCCGTCGAATCCGGTCACCGAGAGTTGGCTCGGCACATCGATTCCGGAGACCCTCGCGAAGTTGAGTGCACCGAGCGCGATGACGTCGGTGGTGCAGAGCAACGCCGTGGTTTCGCGATTGGCTTGCAGCGCTTGGGCCGCGGCGGAGTGGCCGGAGCGAACGGTGTGGTCGAAGCGCTCTACGACGGTGAGGGTGTCGGGATCGAGTCCGGCGTCGATCATCGCGGCCTGCACTCCGGCGATGCGTTCGCGTTGGACGTGGAAGTGACTGTCCGCCAGCCGCCCCGGGGGTACGACGCCATCGCGGCGGTCGCGTCCGAGCCGCATGCACAGCACGGCGAGATGCTCGTGCCCGAGCGAGATGAGATGTGCGGCAAGCATTTTCATGGCGACACGGTCGTCGATGGCAACCAGGGCGGCCTCGGGGATGTTGCGGGGCTGGTCGCAGACGACGATCGGCAGGTGACGTTCGCGCACGGCAGCGAGGTAGGGGTCGTCGTCGGCGACGGAGTACACGACGAATCCGTCGACTCCCGCCTGCTGCACCACGGCAGCGGCCTGGACGTCGTCGCGTTCGGCACCGGCGGGAATCAGCAGTAGGCCTTGCCCCGCGGCCTCGCAGGATTCGGCGAGGCCTGCGAGGAAGCTCATGGCGGCCGGGTCGCGGAAGGAGTAGCTCAGGGCCTCGGTGAGGAGCAGCCCGATGGCACCGGCCTTGCGGGTGCGCAGCGATCGGGCAACCGGGTCGGGGCCGGCGTAGCCGCGGCGTTTGGCCGCCTGCAGTACGCGTTCGCGCAGTTCGGGAGAGAGCTGATCCGGTCGGTTGTAGGCGTTCGAGACAGTGGTGCGCGATACCTTCAGCTCGGCAGCAATCGACGCCAACGTCGCTTGACGTCGCGGTTCGCTCGACCTGACCATTACCGGGACGTTAGTCCCACAACGCACTCCGGAGAAATTCGAGGTCGCCGTCGTCCGATTCGATCGGGAGCCCCGACGAGCGCTAGAGTACAACGGTAACGGTTTCCATTAGCGTCAAGCATTGCCCATCAGGAGTACATCGATGTCGTCCATCCATCGCGCGTCCAGGACCAAGCTCATGGCCGCACTGGGCCTGAGCTGCGCCGCAGCCCTCACTTTGAGCGCATGCAGCTCCAGCGATCCCGCGAGCACCGAGTCCGCCCCCGCCACCCCCGTCGACGGGCCGATCACGATCGTCGCGTCCACCAACGTCTGGGGAAGCGTCGCCGAAGCGGTTGCCGGTGACCTCGCGACAGTGACGTCGATCATCTCCGATCCCTCCGCGGACCCGCATTCCTACGAGGCGAGCCCGGCCGACGCGGCTGCCGTCTCCGAGTCGTCGCTCGTGGTCTACAACGGCGGTGGCTACGACCAGTTCATCGAGGACATCCTCGGCTCCGAGGGCAAGGATGTGCCGTCGGTCGACGCCTACACCCTGCTCGACGACAGCCACGATCACACCTCCGAGCCCACCTCCGATGCAACTGCCGAACCGACGACGGACGACGGTCATTCACACAGCGAGGTCAACGAACACGTTTGGTACAACGCCGAGGTGGCAGCGCACACCGCCGAGGAGATCGCCGACAAGCTCGGTCAGCTCGATCCCGACAACGCCGCGCAGTACACCGCCAACGCCCAGGCGTTCCACGAGCAGGTCCACGCCATCACCGACGTGACCGCGCAGATTGCCGCCGATTTCCCGAATGCGCCTGTGGCACAGACCGAACCGATCGCGCACTACCTGATCGAGGAGTCGGGACTCGACGATCGCACCCCCGAGGACTTCAAGGACTCCATCGAGGAAGGCAACGATCCGTCGCCCGCCTCCATCGCCGCGACGCGAGATCTGTTCACCTCCAAGTCCGTTCGCGCGTTGGTCTACAACATTCAGACCGAGGATGCCGTCACCCAGGACATTCGCTCCACCAGCGAGGCCGCCGGCATCCCTGTCGTCGAGGTCACCGAAACACTGCCCGCAGGCATGACGTACATCGAGTGGCAGACCAAGGCTGCGACGGATCTTCGGGCCGCTCTCACCACCGCCTCCTGAGTCGAACCGGCGTGATGGAAAGCTGTAGTACATGCCTGCTGTAGAACTGCGCGATGCCGGACTGGCGTTCGGCGAGCGCACGCTGTGGCAGAACCTGGACCTGACGGTCGAAAAGGGCGAGTTCGTTGCCGTTCTGGGCCCCAACGGGTCGGGTAAGACGTCGCTGCTCAAGGTGTTGCTCGGCCAGAATCAGCTCACGTCCGGCACGGCCGCGATCGACGGCAATCCCGTCCATCGCGGCCAGTCGGGAGTCGGCTACGTCCCCCAGCAACGCAACATCGACGACGATCTGCCGCTACGCGGACGCGATCTCGTCGGCCTGGGTTGGGACGGCCACAAATGGGGCATGGGATTGCGCGGCATGCGACAGCGCAAGGAAACGGTGCAGCGAGCGATCGATCAGGTCGACGCCAACTCCTTCGCGGGTGCACCGGTCGGCTCGATGTCGGGCGGGGAGCAGCAGCGACTGCGCATTGCCCAGGCACTCGTCGGGGACCCCTCGGTCCTGTTGTGCGACGAGCCCCTGCTCAGCCTGGACCTCGCCAACCAGTCACTGGTCTCGAGCCTCATCGATCGTCGACGGCGTGAGCACGAGACAGCCGTCCTGTTCGTCACTCACGAGATCAACCCGATCCTCCCGCTCGTCGACCGCATCGTCTACATCGTCGACGGCCGGTTCCGCATCGGAACTCCCGAGGAGGTCATGACCACCGAGGTGTTGTCCGAGCTCTACGGCACCGAGGTCGAGGTGCTGAAAGTCCGCGGCCGACTCGTGGTCGTCGGGACCGGCGACTCGATCGATGCGCTCGGCTCGGCGGGCGCCCACCATCCACCCGTGCCGCACGACAGAGAAGACAAGGCATGAACGAGAAGGTTCTCGAGGCATTCTCGAAGATGCTCGACTTCGACACCACCGCCAACCTGCTGACCTACGACTTCGTGCAGCAGGCGCTGATCGCGGCCGCAATTCTCGGGCTGCTCGCGGGCGCTCTCGGGCCGTTGATCGTCAGCCGGCAGTGGGCTTTTGCGGTGCACGGATCCAGCGAACTCTCGCTCACCGGAGCATCCGCAGCCCTGCTCGTCGGCATCACCGTCGGTCTCGGTGCCATCGTCGGTTCGGTCGTCGCGGCGGTGATGTTCGCACTGCTCGGCAACAAAGCCCGCGACCGCGACTCGGTCATCGGCGTCATCATGTCCTTCGGGCTCGGCCTGTCGGTGCTGTTCATCTGGCTCTACCCGGGCCGAACCGGCACCAGCTTCTCGCTGCTCATCGGCCAGATCGTCGGCGTCGGGCAGAGCGGAATCCAGCTGCTGCTGGTGTGCGCGGTGTTGGTGTTGATCGTGCTCGCGGTGGTCTACCGGCCGCTGCTGTTCGCCAGTACCGATCCCGAGGTGGCGCTGGCCCGCGGCGTCCCCGTCCGCGCGCTCTCGGTCGTGTTCGCCGTTCTCGTCGGCGTGGCGTGTGCGCTGGGCGTCCAGATAGTCGGAGCCCTGCTGGTGCTCTCGCTGCTCATCACGCCCGCCGCGGCTGCTGCGCGGGTCACCGCCAGTCCGCTCAAGGCGACGCTGCTGTCCATCCTGTTCGCCGAAATCGCCGCCGTCGGAGGCATCCTGCTCTCCCTCGCTCCCGGACTTCCCGTCTCGACGTTCGTGACGACCATCTCGTTCGTCATCTACCTCCTCTGCCGCGCTGTGGGTGCGACGCGCAAGGCCAATTCCGGACGGCTCGTCGCCGCCTAGGATGTGCAGCGTGACGGCCATCGATCTCAACGCCGATCTCGGCGAAAGCTACGGCGCATGGACTCTCGGCGACGACGACGCCATGCTCGCCGTCGTGTCGAGTGCCAACGTTGCGTGCGGCTTTCACGCCGGTGATCCCACCACTCTGTTGCGGACGTGCCGTTCGGCAGCTCGAGCAGCCGTGCGGATCGGAGCGCAGGTCGGCTACCACGACCTCGCCGGGTTCGGCCGACGCTTTCTCGACGTCTCCCCCGCCGACCTCACCGCCGACGTGATCTACCAGATGGGCGCACTCGATGCCCTGGCCCAGGTAGCCGGCTCTGCCATTGCCTACGTCAAACCGCATGGGGCGCTGTACAACGCGATCGTGCATCACCGTGAGCAGGCACGGGCAGTGGTCGACGCCGTCACCTCGTACGACGCGACCCTGCCGGTCCTCGGGCTCCCCGGTTCGGTTTTCCTGGAGGAGGCCGAGCGGGCCGGACTGCGCACTGTCGCAGAGGCTTTCGCAGACCGCGCCTACACACCGCAGGGCACGCTCGTCTCGCGCTCGGAGCCCGGCGCGGTGCTCTCGGACCCCGACGCCGTGGCCCAGCGAGTGTTGACCATGGTCACCGACGGCACCGTCCGAGCGGTGGACGGCTCGCGCATCGACGTCCGGGCCGACTCGATCTGCTTGCACGGCGACTCCCCAGGCGCAGTCGCAATGGCCGGCGCTGTCTCGGAGCTGCTGCGGGCCAACCACATCGACGTCACTGCCTTCGTCTGATGCGTATCCACTCGGCCGGCAGGAGTGCAACACTCGTCGAATTCGACGGGCTGGACGAGACGATGGCGTACTACCGGGCGCTGGCGGCCGATCCGCCGCCTCCAGTCGTGGATCTGGTTCCGGCCGCCCGCACTGTGTTGGTGACGTTCGACGGACCGCCGGGGCCCGTGCTGCAGTGGATCTCGTCGGTACAGCCAACCGTCGAGGGGACGGAAGCAGGATCCGACACCGTCACGATCCCGGTGGTCTACGACGGCGAAGATCTCGACGAGGTGGCCCGCCTGACCGACTTGTCCACCACCGAAGTCGTTGCGGCACATCTCGATCAGACATGGACAGTCGCGTTCGGCGGTTTCGCCCCCGGGTTCGGCTACCTCGTCGGCACCGACACCCGACTGCACGTCCCGCGGCGCACGTCGCCGCGTACCAGCGTTCCGGTTGGTTCGGTGGGGCTGGCGGGCGAGTTCTCGGGCATCTACCCACGCTCCTCCCCCGGCGGCTGGCAGCTCATCGGGCGCACGGACGCACAATTGTGGAACCTCGACCGCGATCCACCCGCACTGCTACGCCCCGGCACCACCGTCCGATTCGAGCAAGCATGAGGGCCCTGACCGTGCTGCGGACGGGACCGCTGTGCACCGTGCAGGATCGTGGCCGCCCGGGGCACGCGTCGATCGGTGTCGGCCGCTCCGGTGCAGCGGACCTGCTCTCGCACGATGCCGCAAACCGCCTGGTGGGCAACACTTCCGATGCCGCAACACTGGAAGTGACCTTCGGCGGACTGACGCTACGGGCCGAGTTCGACGCTCTCGTCGCCGTCACCGGTGCGCACGTGACCTGCCGCGTCGACGGCACGGAGCAGGGTCTGTATTCGACACTGGTGATACGAGCGGGGCAGGAACTGGAACTGTCCGCGCCGACCTGGGGTCTGCGCAGCTACCTCGCCGTACGGGGCGGGATCGACGTGCCCGTTGTCCTGGGCAGTCGCTCGACAGACACGATGTCGGGCATCGGCCCGGCCGTCCTGACCCCCGGCACCGCGCTGCCTGTCGGCACCGACAAGGCGTCCTGGCCCGCTGCAGATTTCGCACCACCACGCGCCCAACCCGACGCGCTTGGTGTCAGCTTCGGGCCGCGCGAGAACTGGTTCACCGAGCGCGCTCGATCGCTACTGCTCGAGCAGCCGTGGACCGTGACGCAGGATTCGGATCGCGTCGGGATCAGGCTGGACGGTGCCGAACCCTTGACCCGCGCGATCGACGACGAATTGTCCAGCGAAGGAATGGTTCTCGGTTCGCTACAGGTTCCGCCGTCCGGTCAGCCGGTACTGTTTCTCGCCGACCATCCGATCACCGGCGGCTATCCGGTGATCGCCGTAGTCACCGCGGGCGATGTGTCCGCCGCCGCGCAGCTGACCCCCGCCAGTCGGGTGCACTTTCGCGCTATCGGTTGATTCCGGCCGAAGCTGGGCAGATCTCCCGAATGCTGCGCCGCAGGGCATCGGACATGCGTTCGGGTAGTCCGAGCGGGCGAACCATGGCGTCGGCCTGGTGGAACAGGTGCGTCCAGCCATCGATCAGATCGATTCCGCGGTCCGCGGTATAGGCCTCGGCGGCATTGCGCGTGTCGGCGTACACGAAGTCGTACACCGTAGCCGACGGTGCCAGTTCACCTGATCCCCAAGCGAGTTGGTCCTCGGAGCCGTCACGGCCGATCGGCGTCGCGTTGATCACCAGGTCGTAGGAGTCCAGATCCACTGCCCGATCCGACCAGTCGACAACCGAGGCCGACCCGTTGTACCCGTCGAGCTCGGCGACGAGCCCGGCCGCCGAGCTCCGGTCGACGTCCGAGATCACCAGCCTGTCGATGCGGCCCTGTAGCGCGAAGGCGGCGGCGTGCGCGGCGCCACCGGCTCCGAGCAGCAGAGCGGAGCCGAAGGTACGTCCCGAGGTTGCCGCTCGTACTGCCGCGATGTCGGTGTTCATGGCAAACAGCGCACCCGAACGCAGGAACAGCAGATTCGCCACTCCGGAGACCGTCACATCCGGATGCGCCTCGTCGGCAACCGTTGCAGCCCAATGCTTCCAGGGCATCGTCACATTCGCAGCATCGGTACGCCCGCCGCGGAGGGCACTCTCGACGTCGGGTAGGTCGGCAACATCGGCGACCTCCCAGGCGTCGTAGCTGGACGACACCTCGGCGATCTCGAACGCACGCGTCCACAGCGCAGGCGACATCGCGGTGGACGCGTGCGAACCGACCAGAGTCAGTGAGCTCATACCGACTTCGAGACACGCTCTGCAACAACGGCTTCTGCTGCAGGGGCGGCCTGATCGGAGATGGAGGTGACATCCGAGGAGCCCATGTTCTTCATCAGTGCTGCGACCACAGCCGAGATGACGCATCCCAGAGCCAGGTACGCCGCGACGTAGTGCCACGAGCCGTCGTTCCAGCTGACCAGCGCCGCTGCGATGAACGGGGTGAAGCCACCGGCGATCGCGCTGGCGACCTGATAGCCCACACCGGCTCCGCTGTAGCGAAGTTCGGGGCCGAACATCTCGGTGAACAGGGGCTGCTGCACCGAGACCACCATGTCGTGCGAGACGTTGACCAGGATGACGGCGAGGATCACGATGGCGACCACCGAGGCGGCCTGCAGGGACAGGAAGAAGGGGACGGCTGCCAGTGCGCCGACGACGGCACCGGTGACGAAGATCGGCTTGCGGCCGAAGCGGTCGGCGATCGCCGCGTAGGTCGGGATGCTCAGGATGCCGATGCCGCCGACGAGCAGCGCGACGTTGAGCATGAACTGACGCTCGTAGCCGAGTTCGTTGACGGTGTAGCTCAGCGCGAACGTGGTGACGATGTACATGGTGAACAGCTCTGCCATACGCAGCGCGATGATCTTGAGGAACGAGCCGGGGTGCTCGGTGATCGCCTGGATGACCGGCAGCTTCTTCTTCTCGCCGCTCTCCTCGACCGCCTGCTCGAACACGGGCGACTCCTCGACACCGGACCGGATCCACAGGCCGAACAGTACGAGGACGGCGCTGGCCAGGAACGGTACGCGCCAGCCCCAGCTGGTGAATGCGTCGTCGCTGAGCAGGTTGCTCATGATGGTGACCGCGCCGGTGGCGAGGATGAGACCGACGGAGTAGCCGACCTGAACGCCACTGCTGTAGAACGCCTTCTTCTTCGCCGGCGCGCTCTCGACAGCCATCAGGGATGCACCACCCCATTCACCGCCGACTGCGAAGCCCTGGATGGCGCGCAACAGCACCAGCAGCAGCGGCGCGAACCAACCGATCGACTCGAAGTTGGGAACCAGGCCGATCAACGCGGTTGCGACGCCCATCAGCAGCATCGTCCAGATCAGCATGCGCTTGCGTCCGAGGCGGTCACCGAAGTGGCCGAAGAAGATGCCGCCGAGGGGCCGGAAGAGGAAGCCGACACCGAAGGTGGCGAACGCCGCCATCACGCCGACCGCGGGCGAGACGCTCGGGAAGAACTGGGAGTTGAACACCAGCGCGGCGATGATGCCGTACAGCAGGAAGTCGTACCACTCGACCACGGCACCGACGAAGCTGCCGATGGCAGCTTTCCGTGCTCTGGATCCGTCCGCGACTGCGACGTCAACGTTCACTTGTCGGCCCTTCGGTTTTGTGCGCATCGCGCACAGTTGTTTGTTATTCGCACAACTGTAACCAGAGGCAGGCTTTGTGGTCAACACCACAAGCACGGAGCGGTGTGATGCAGCGCGAACAGGGCGATGAGGCAGACTCGAACCATGACGGCCGAGATCGCCCCCGACGACCAACGCCCCGCCTGGTTCGTGCAGTCACTCGAACGCGGCCTGAGCGTGCTGCAGTGCTTCGACGACGCACATCCGGCCCGCACGCTCACCGAGGTCGCCGAGGCCGTCGGAGTCACCCGAGCAACGGCTCGCCGACTGCTACTGACGCTCGCAGAATTGGGATTCGTCCGCCAGGACGGCCGTCAGTTCACCCTCACCCCGCGAGTGATGAATCTGGGCTTCTCGTTCCTGTCGGGAATGGACCTTCCCCGCCTGGCCGAACCCCACATCGAAGCGCTCGCAAGACAATTGGGCGAGACTACTTCGGTGGCCATCCTCGACGGATTCGACATCGTCTACGTCGCGCGCGTTCCGTCGTCTCGCATGTTGCGGGTCGTCATCACGTTGGGCACTCGATTCCCGGCGCACGCAACGTCTTCGGGTCGAGTGCTGCTCGCAGCCCTCGCCGAGAGCGAGCTCGAACGATACTTCGCCGACGCCCCCATCGAAGCCCTGACCCCGCGCACGCTCGTCGATCGAGACGCACTGCGCGCCGAGATCACTCGGGTACGCAGCGCCGGATGGTCGGAGGTCGTCGACGAACTGGACGTCGGAATGCGCGCTGCGGCAGTACCTTTGCGCAACAGCAACGGCACCGTCGTGGCAGCACTGAACACGTCACTGCACGCGAGGAACTACACCCCGACGGACATGATCGACACCGTCGTCCCGGCGATGCACGACACCGCCGCCCGCATCAGAACCTAGGTCTACCCGCGGCGTTGCCGGGCGATGTCGGCCAATACGACGCCTGCCGCGACGGAGGCGTTGAGCGATTCCACCGGCCCCGCCATCGGGATCGACAGGATGTGATCGCAGGTCTCGCTGACCAGACGCGAGAGGCCCTTGCCCTCGGATCCGACGACGATGACGACCGGACCCTTGCCGTCGAAGGTGTCGAGTTCGGTGTCGCCGCCGGCATCGAGGCCGACGACCGTGACGCCCTTGGACTGCCAATCCTTCAGGGTGCGAGTCAGATTGACCGCGCGCGCGATGGGCAGCCGAGCAGCAGCGCCGGCGCTGGTGCGCCAGGCCACTGCGGACACACTCGCGCTACGCCGCTGCGGGATCACGACGCCGTGGCCACCGAACGCCGCCACCGAACGCACCACTGCGCCCAGGTTGCGTGGATCGGTGATGTTGTCGAGCGCAACGAGCAGCGCAGGTTCCTGGTGCGTGCGCGCGTTCGAGATCAAGTCGTCGGGATGCGCATAACGGTACGGCGGTACCTGCAGCGCAAGGCCCTGGTGCAGTCCGTTGGCGCTGAGCTTGTCCAGATCGGAGCGTGGCACCTCGAGGATGGAGATGCGCGCGTCGCCCGCTCGCTGGACGGCTTCCTTGAGCCGGTCGTCGCTGTCGGTCCCGACAGCAACCCACAGGGCCGTCGCGGGCACACCTGCGCGCAGGCACTCGACGACGGGGTTGCGACCGAGTACCACCTCGGGGCCGTCTTCGGCCTTACGTCCTGCCGGCCTGCTGCCTGCGCGGCCACCGGTGGTGCCGCCGCGGTTCTGCGCGGACTTCTCGGCGAGCTTCGCCCGGCGCGCCGCGGGATGCTTGGTGCGCTCGGAGGCGGGAGGCGTCGCACCTCGTCCTTCGAGGCCCTTACGACGCTTGCCTCCGGAACCGGCGACCTGCCCCTTCTTGGTGCCGTCCTTGCGGATTGCGCCGCGCCTACTCGAATTGCCTGCCATCACAAACCTGCTTCGTCGGTCTTGCTCGTACCCAACGACCATTCGGGCCCGTTGGGTGTATCTGTCACGTCGACTCCGGCCTCGGCCAATCGATCGCGTATCTCGTCTGCGGCGGCCCAGTCCTTGGTCGCCTTCGCCGTTGCTCGACGCTCCAGCTCGGCCTCGACCAATACGCCGAGCGCACCGAGAGCGGCTGCATCGGAACCACTGTCGCTGGCCCAGTGCGGATCGAGCGGGTCGACGCCCAGGATGTCCAGCATCGCCCGCACACTGCCTGCGTGCTCCACCGCGGCCGGTAGGTCACCGGATTCGAGCGCGGTGTTACCCAACGTGACGGTGGCGTGAATCTCGGCCAACGCCTTGGGAACCCCGAGGTCGTCGTCGAGTGCCGCGGCAAATCCTGTGGTCCACTTGCCCATCGGTACCTCACCGGCGCGCTCGACGGCTCGCCGGACGAACCCCTCGATGCCCCGATACGTCACGGCCGCGGTCTCGAGCGCGGTGTCGGAGTACTCGAGCATCGACCGGTAGTGTGCGCCACCGAGGTAGAACCGAAGCTCTTGCGGCCGAACCTTTTTGAGCACATTGGGTACCGAGAGAACGTTACCGAGAGACTTCGACATCTTCTCGCCGCCCATCGTCACCCACCCGTTGTGCAGCCAGTACCGCGAGAATCCGTCTCCGGCCGCCATCGACTGCGCGCGCTCGTTCTCGTGATGCGGGAACACCAGATCGAGCCCGCCGCAGTGGATGTCGAAATCCGCGCCGAGGTATGTCTCCGCCATTGCCGAGCATTCGAGGTGCCAACCCGGGCGACCCGGGCCCCACGGCGTCGGCCATGACGGCTCGCCGGGCTTGGCACCCTTCCACAGCGTGAAATCGCGGGGATCACGCTTGCCCTCGGCGACGCTCTCGCCCTGGTGCACGTCGTCGAGCTTGTGGCCGGACAGCGCGCCGTAACTCGGGAAGCTCTGCACGTCGAAGTAGACGTCGCCGCACTCGTCGGCGTAAGCGTGGCCGCGTTCGATCAGGCGCTCGATCATCTGGACCATCTGGGTGATGTGCCCGGTGGCGCGCGGCTCGGCCGACGGCGGAAGTACCCCGAGTCGGTCGTACGCCCAGGTGAAGGACCGCTCGTAGGTCGCGGCCCACTCCCACCACGGACGGCCTGCATCGCGTGCCTTGTTGAGGATCTTGTCGTCGATATCGGTGACGTTGCGGACGAAGGCGACGTCGTAATCGTGCGCCAGCAACCACCGCCGCAACACGTCGAACGCGACGCCACTGCGCACATGACCGATGTGGGGTTCACCCTGCACCGTCGCCCCACACAGGTACACCGATGCATGGCCAGGGACCAAGGGGGTGAATTCCCGCAAGGCCCTCGTCTCGGTGTCGTGTAGGCGAAGGGTCACGACCAGCAATGCTACCGGTGGTTTTACCCCGTCATGACAAGTGCGGTCGCGATGGCGGCAATTCCTTCACCGCGACCGGTCAGGCCGAGCCCGTCGGTGGTGGTCGCAGACACCGATACCGGTGCACCGAGCACGCGCGAAAGAACTTCCTGCGCCTCGACGCGACGCGGTCCGATCTTGGGCCTGTTGCCGATGATCTGTACCGCAGCGTTGCCGATCGCGAATCCGTCCGCGTCGAGCAGCCGCTTGACCTCGGTCAACATGGCAGCTCCGCTGACCCCGTCCCATTCCGGACGGCCGGTGCCGAAGACCGAGCCGAGGTCGCCGAGACCTGCTGCGGACAGCAACGCGTCGCACAGAGCGTGGGAGGCGACGTCACCATCGGAATGTCCCTCGAGTCCGTCCGCGTCCTCGAACAGCAACCCGGCCAGCCAGCAGGGTCGGCCGGGAGCGATCGGATGCACGTCGGTGCCGATGCCGACTCTCATAGCGCGCCTCTCACAGCAGGGCCTGTGCCAGTAACAGATCGTGTGGTGTGGTGATCTTGAATGCGAGGGCGTCGCCGACGATGGTGTGCACCGTTTCGCCGATGCGCTCGACCAAACCCGCGTCGTCGGTGGAGACGTCGGTGGCCGCGTCGTACGCACGACGCAGGACGTCGGCGTCGAAGCCCTGTGGTGTCTGTACCGCTCGCAGACTCGCGCGATCGGGTGTGCCGACCACCGCGCCCATGAGGTCGACCGACTTGATGGTGTCGACGACCGAAAGAACCGGAATCACGGCGCGGCGGCCGGCGCGCACCTCGGCCACGACGCGGGCGATCAGCGTCGGTGGAGTGAGGGCACGCGCGGCGTCGTGGACCAACACGATGGACGCGTCACCGACGGCAGCGAGACCGGCTCGCACGGAATCGGTGCGCTCGACGCCACCCGCTACGACGAGGACATCGGCACCCACGTGGCTGCGAGCCACGTCGAGAAGATCCGCGGGGACTACGACGACGATGCGATCGACGGCACCCGAAGCCCGAAGTCCGTCGACGGACCGCGTCAGAAGAGAGTCGGTACCCAGACAGACGAATGCCTTCGGCTCGTCGTGTCCGAGCCGAAGGCCTTTGCCTGCAGCGGGTACCAGCGCGACTACGTCGCCGGCAGCACCGTTCACTCTACGAAGCTGTTCACACTACGAAGCTGTGGCGAGAACTTCGTCGAGCATGGTGTCGGCCTTGGCCTGGTCGGTTCCTTCGGCCAGTGCCAACTCGCCGACCAGAATCTGACGTGCCTTGGCGAGCATGCGCTTCTCGCCTGCCGACAGTCCACGATCCTGTTCGCGTCGCCAGAGATCGCGGACGACCTCGGCTACCTTGTTCACGTCACCGGAGGCCAGCTTCTCCAGGTTCGCCTTGTAGCGGCGAGACCAGTTGGTGGGCTCTTCGGTGTGCGGTGCGCGCAGCACCTGGAAGACTTTGTCGAGACCTTCTTGCCCGACGACGTCGCGAACGCCCACGTACTCCGCGTTGTCCGCGGGGACTCGAACGGTGAGGTCGCCTTGCGCGACCTTGAGAACCAGATACTCTCTCGGTTCACCCTTGATGGTGCGTGTCTCTATCGCTTCGATCAGCGCCGCTCCGTGATGGGGGTAAACGACGGTGTCTCCGACCTTGAAAATCATGTGACAAGTGCCCCTTTCGATTTACCCAGAATACCACGTCCGATATCAACGGTGCAGGTCAGGGGCATAGCGATGCCGAATCAGGGGTTGACACAGACGGATCGACGTGTATCCGGGGCCACATTTTCACGCGGGCCGTTCTGCATGTTCTTCTCCTGACAGGCACCCCCACCTGGCGTCATCGGGCCGCTGGCAGACCCCACGGGCGGTCGGTGGACGAGAACTACTACTCTGCCTAGTGGACGAGATGGACCGAGCCGGCCCGGCACCACATGGAGGACGACCGAAGTGACTGCAATCGACGCTGCGACACCGCTTGGCCGCCATCGCAAAGTGGCCGCCACTCTCGCTCTTCTCGCCGGTGGCGCACTCGCCCTCACGGCGTGCGGCGCAGGCCAGATTTCCCAGACTGCCACCCAGGTCGCCGCTGTCAACGGCAACTCCGCCGACGTCGGGGCAATTCAGCTGCGCAACGTCCACGTGGTGTACCCCGATTCGCAGGAGTACAGCATCGAGCCCGGCGGCACCGTCGAGCTCGGCTTCACCGCCATCAACTCCAACCCCGCCGAGGCCGACGAACTGACCGGCATCTCATCCCCCGAGGCGCAGATCACCATCGTCGACGAGGCGGAATCGGGAAGCAACGAGATCGCTCCACTCACCGCGCTCGGTGCAGGTTCGCCCGCCGACGTTCAGCTCGACGATCCCCTTCTGCCGATCCAGTTGATCAAGGTCGAGATGGCCGACATCAGCGAGAACGTACGTCCGGGCCTGACCCTTCCGGTCACGTTCGAGTTCGCGAACGCAGGCGAGGTCGTCGTCAACGTTCCGGTCGATGCAGGCCACGAGCTCGAGCGCTCCGAAGAGGCAGTGTCCGAGCACAGCGAAGGCGAGTAACCACCACCTCGACCCTGTCGGTGCCGATCGTTAGGCTCCGTGCGTGGTCAAACTGAAATCGAGTTACAGGTGCTCCGCATGCCATCACTCGGTCTCGAAATGGGTCGGGCGCTGTCCCGAATGCGGCAACTGGGGATCGATGGACGAGGTCCAGGCCACCGCCGCTCCCCTGACCTCCCGCGCAGGCGCATCGGCACTGCGTTCCGGCGGCGGGGCGATGATCCCGACCACGCCCGCAGCTGCTCTGACGACCATCAGCAGTGCCACGTCTCAGGCCAACACCACCGGGATCGACGAGTTCGACCGCGTACTGGGCGGCGGTTTGGTGCCCGGTTCGGTCGTTCTGCTCGCGGGTGAGCCCGGAGTCGGAAAATCGACCCTGCTGCTCGAGGTCGTGCATCGGTGGGCCCGCTCGGCACCGGATCGCCGCGCGCTGTACGTCACGGGCGAGGAATCAGCCGGCCAGGTTCGGTTGCGCGCGGACCGCACCGGCGCGGTACACGAGCGAGTCTTCCTCGCCGCGGAATCCGATCTGGCCACGGTGTTCGGCCATGTGGAACAGGTCAAGCCCAGCCTGTTGATCGTCGATTCGGTACAGACGATGCTCGCCGCCGACGTCGACGGCGTCATCGGCGGAGTCACGCAGGTTCGCGCCATCACCAGTGCCCTGACCACCCTGGCCAAGACCACCGGGGTGGCGGTGCTGCTCGTCGGACATGTCACCAAGGACGGCGCGGTGGCAGGTCCGCGGTCGCTGGAGCATCTGGTCGACGTGGTGCTCAACTTCGAGGGTGACAAGCACTCAACGCTGCGGATGATCCGGGGCGTCAAGAATCGGTTCGGGGCCTCCGACGAGGTGGGGTGCTTCGAGTTGCGAGAGACCGGCATCGTCGGCATCAGCGATCCGTCCGGGTTGTTTCTGCATCATCGAAGCGACGCCGTGCCCGGTACGGCCGTCACGGTCACCATGGACGGCAAGCGGCCGCTGCTGGCGGAGTTGCAGGCACTGATAGTCGACACCGCGATGCCGTCGCCCCGGCGTGCGGTCAGCGGACTCGATCATGCTCGAGTGGCGATGATCCTGGCCGTCCTCGAACGCCGGTGCGGGGTCAAGGTCTCCAAGGCCGAGGTCTACGCGGCCACCGTCGGCGGCATGCGCACCAGCGAACCGTCCGCTGACCTCGCTCTCGCGGCGGCAGTCGCCTCGGCCGTGCGCGATCAACCTCTCCCTGCGGGAATGGTGATTCTGGGCGAAGTGGGCCTGGCCGGCGAGGTGCGACGCGTGGCCGGGTTGGGCCGCCGACTCGCCGAAGCTGCACGACTGGGCTTCAATTACGCGATCGTCCCCGAGGACGCAGGCCCCATTCCCGACGGCATCAAGGTTAAGACGGTGACCAACGTCGGCGAGGCGTTGACCTATACGCGTATGCGCCCCGTATGACACCGGGCAGTATTCTTTGTCGGGCTGCCCGCATGTAGCAGCGCAGTACTCTGTGTTCGCACGAGTAGATCCGCAGCACGACGCCGATACGAACACGAGGGGGTTGGCCATGGAGGGCACCACGCCGTCCCCAGCGTTGCGCGAGACCATTGCTCGGCTCGCACCGGGGACCGCCCTGCGTGACGGCCTGGAGCGAATTCTGCGCGGCCGCACCGGCGGGTTGATCGTCCTCGGCTACGACGAAGAAGTCGAAGCGATCTGCGACGGAGGCTTCGAGCTCGATGTCGAGTTCGCCCCGACCAGGCTTCGTGAGTTGTCGAAAATGGATGGCGCAGTGGTGCTTTCGACCGACGGCAAACGCATCGTTCGGTCCAATGTCCAGCTGGTACCCGACCACAAGATTCCCACGGTCGAATCCGGTACTCGACACCGTGCCGCCGAGCGCACCGCCATGCAGACCGGCTATCCCGTTGTCTCCGTGAGCCAGTCGATGAGCATCGTCAGCGTGTACATCGGCGGCATCAGACACGTCGTCGAGGGCTCGGCCACCATCCTCTCTCGCGCCAATCAGGCCGTCGCGACCCTCGAGCGATACAAGGCCCGGCTCGACGAGAACACTCGCCAGCTCTCGGTCGTCGAGATCGAGGACTTCGTGACCCTGCGCGACGCCCTGACCGTCGCGCAGCGGCTCGAGATGGTGCGGCGAGTGTCGGTGGAGATCGAACAGAACGTCCTCGAACTCGGCACCGACGGCCGCCAGCTCGCCCTGCAGCTCGAAGAGTTGTTGGGCGACAACGACGTCGATCGCCAACTGGTGGTGCGCGACTACCTGGCCGGCAACGAGCCGTCGAGCACCACCGGGGTGGAGAAGGCACTCGCCGCCCTCGACAAGCTGACCGACGTCGATCTGCTGGATCTGACAACTCTTGCCCGCGCCTTCGGCTACCCCGCAACCATCGAAGCCCTCGACACCCCGATGAGTCCTCGCGGGTATCGGGTACTGACGCGCGTTCCGCGGTTGCAGTTCAGCCAGATTCATCGACTCGTCGGTGCCTTCGGCACGCTGCAGGGGCTGCTCGCCGCCACTGCTGCCGATCTGCAATCGGTCGACGGAATCGGTGGACTGTGGGCTCGACACATCAGGGAAGGCCTCTCCAGGCTGGCGGAGGCCTCGATCTCGGGTCCGTACGACTAGGACGCCTTCTTCTTCGTCCCCGGCAGGAAACCGGCGTCGATCACGGCCTTCACATACGGCCGTGCGCTCGTGATCAACTGCTCCGCGTCCGGGACGTTGTTCCACACCGCCGACGCCATCGCGTCGGTGCGGTCTTCGATGTGCTGATCGAGAGCGGTGCCGTTGTCGGTCAAAGTCTCGCCGTCGGCCGAGGTGGTCAGTAGTCCGCGGGTGGCGAGTCGTTCTGCGGCCGAGTCCCATTCGCTCTCGGACCACTGCCTCGTCAGCTGCGTGATGCGCTTGCCGAGTGCTCGGCGGCCGGGCTGCGGAGTCGGGCGGACGGCCTCGTGGAACACGGCCGCTTCCGTCGGGTCGAGTTCTGCGTCGATCAAGGCGGCGAGGTGGCCGTCGCCGCGCCATTCACGCAGAACGGTGATCGAATGCCAGAGGGCAAGATGCGGCACGTCGGGTCGTTCGGTGGAATGCCACGCTGCCGAGAGCGGCCGACCGGCGAACGAGGCGGTGTCACCGATATCGCCCAGACGGCCCGCCAACGTGGCGAGCGCCGGGTCGTCGGCCAAGGAGCCGAGAGCGGTGCCGAGAACGGAATCGAGCAGTGCCCACCGACGGTCGGACACCGCATCCAGACCGACGGCCACAGCGGCAGGCCACGCGCGCTCGATCAGCACCGGGTTGAAGTTGTAGAACGCAGCCGCAACGACACTCGGCGCGCACGGACCCATCGGCGCGGCCCGTGCACCGACGTACCAGGCATGACCGTCGAGTCCGGTGTCCTCGTAGGCCGTCCCCAACTCGGGATTGAAGTAGGCGGTGACGTGAAAGGGTTCGAGAGTCTTGTAGGCGGCACGGGCGAGGGCTGTCGAAGTGGTCATGAGATTCGACCGTACTCAGCCGGTGATGTTGAACGGCTCCGGCACACTCTTGAGCTCGCCGAGCTGCGCGATCGCCTGGTATGCACCGACACCCACCGGGATGCGCTCTTCACCGCAACCGGGGACGGAGTTGGTACCCGACCACTTGACCGTGAATCCGGCCTGCTCGCCGGGCTTGAAGGTACGCAGATCGGACGCGGCGTTGGGGAAGCAGTCGACGTTGGACCAGATGCGCTGATTGTCGAGGGTGTAGACCAGCGCCTGCTGCAGACCGGCACCGACGTCACGCTGACATTCGGCGGAGCCGATGTTGGTGATGACCACGGTGAACACGGGCTCTTCACCCAGACGGTAGGTGGCCTTCTCCGGCGTCACCTTGATTGCGAGTGACTGGTCCGGGCACTGATTGGCGATCACCGGAGCCGGTGCACCGCTGGTTGTCACTGCTGCTCCACCGCCGGCTGCAGAGTCGGTGCCTCCACCTGATCCGCCCGATCCACCGGAACCGCCGCCGGAGCCACCCGAGCCGCCGGAATCACCTTCGGTGGCGGACGAACTGGGTGACGGCAGAGCCGAGGTCGATGCCGGTGCCGACACGACACCGGCCGGTGCGGCCTCGGTGTCGTCGGAACCGCCGCTGAGCGAAGCGATGAACCACACGATCAATCCGAGGACGACAACGGCCGCACCGATGGCGAGCGCGCGGCGTCGCCAATAGATTTCGGGAGGCAAAGGCCCGCTCGGTTCCAACACGAATCAACCGTATGCGGCCGGAGGCAACCTTTCCCTGAGCCCACGCGGCGTGTCGCGCGAACGACTCGCTCGCACGTGCTCGGGCAGGAGTCAGGCGGGCTGTTCGCCGATCTCGCCGATGACCTCGCGGAGCTGCGCGTGTCCCTTCGACAGCTGGTAGGTGAGGCCGACGATCGCGAGTTCCCCGGCCTCCACCTTCTCGGCCACGATGCGCGAGCGCTGCATCAGCAGATTGCCGGTCTCCTGGACGTGTCGTGCCTCGAACTCGTCGACCGCCTCGTGACCGTCACGTCGCGCCGAGAGCACCGACGGGGTGACGCGTTCGACGACGTCGCGGATATAGCCACCGGGGACGTCTCCGCTTTCGAGGGCATCGACGGTCGCCTGCACTGCACCGCAGTGGTCGTGACCGAGCACCACGATCAGCGGCGCGTTCAGCACCGCGACGCCGTACTCGATGGAACCGAGGACGGCGGAGTCGACCACGTGACCGGCGGTGCGAACGACGAACATGTCACCGAGGCCCTGATCGAAGATGATCTCGGCCGCAACGCGCGAGTCGGCGCAGCCGAACAGGATGGCACCGGGATGCTGAGCGCTCTCGAGACGAGCACGGTCCTCGATGCCCTGCGACGGGTGCAGGACCTCTCCGGAGACGAACCGTTGGTTGCCTTCCTTGAGTGACTTCCAGGCAGCGATCGGATTCGAAGCAGGCATGGGTTTCATTGTGCACGCGGAGCGGGCGCGGGGCGAGTCGGGTTCACTACTGTTGATCTCGATCACAGACACGAGAAGAAGGGCGCACAGTTGCCGATCGATGCCGAGGCTCTGCTCGGGTGGTTCGACACCGACGGACGCGACCTGCCGTGGCGTCGTCCGGGCGTCAGCGCCTGGCAGATCCTGATGAGCGAGATCATGCTGCAGCAGACTCCGGTGGTGCGGGTGGCACCCATCTGGGAGCAGTGGGTGCAGCGGTGGCCGGTACCCTCGGCGATGGCCGCGTCCTCGCAGGCCGAGGTACTGCGTGCGTGGGGCAAGTTGGGCTATCCGCGTCGAGCGCTGCGGTTGCACGAGTGCTCGCGAGTGCTCGCCGAGGAGTACGGCGACGAGGTGCCGGACGACGTGGAGACACTGCTGAGCCTGCCGGGCATCGGTGCCTACACAGCAAGAGCGGTCGCGACTTTCGCTTACGGTCAGCGAGTTCCGGTGGTGGACACCAATGTTCGACGCGTTGTCGCACGTGCACAGCACGGCAACGCCGAGCCCGGAAATCCCTCCACATCGAGGGATCTGGCCGATGTGGAACAGCTGCTTCCGGTGAGCGTCCCACGGGCCGCCCGATACTCGGCGGCATTGATGGAGCTCGGCGCGTTGATCTGCACCGCCAAGAATCCGGCGTGCCTGCTGTGCCCGCTGCCGGAGTGCGCCTGGATCGAGGCGGGCAGACCGGCACACACCGGGCCCGCGAAGAAGGTCCAGAAGTTCGCGGGCACCGACCGACAGGTTCGCGGCAAACTCATGTCGGTGCTGCGCGAGAGCACCGGCCCCGTCGAGCGAGCTCAGCTCGACATCGTCTGGCCCACCGACCCGACCCAGCGCGACCGAGCTCTCGATTCGCTGCTGACCGACGGATTGATCGAACAAACCGAATCGGGATTGTTCGCCCTCGCGGGCGAGGGTTCGGACGGCTGAGAGCAGCTACCGAGCCGCTACCCAGATGCCGGACCGTCAGCGAAATCAGGTCACCGCATCGAAGACGGGTGGCAGGGAGGTGACTCCGTCGCCGGCGAGAAAGTGGCCCGCACCGGGGACGATCTGCACCGACGCGTCGAGCAGTCGAGCCAGCCGATCGGTGTGCGCAGGCGGAACGATCGGGTCGTCGTCCGATCGCAGGATCGAGATCGACTCGATGTGGTCCTGCATCGTCGACAGCATCACACCGCCGGCAACGAAGCCGTCGAGAACGGGTAGCGCAGGTAGCCTGTCGACGAACCCCGAGACCAAGACGAGCGTTCCCAACTGCCATGGCCCCGTGAGGGTGGCGAGGTGCCGCAGTACGGCGAGGCATCCAAGGCTGTGCGCCACCACGATCGTGTCGGGCCCCGGCGTCCCGAGCGTCGCTGCTATCTCTGCCTCCCAGCAATCCCGATTCGGCGACGCGGGATCCGGCAACGGAGGGATGTGCGCGGAGATTCCAACGCTGTCCAATTGCTCGGCGAGCCAACCGAACCAGTGATCGTCGGGCGTTGCCCTGTATCCGTGGAAGATCACCGCTCGTCTGCTGGTTGTGAATGCCATACTGCCGGACGATAAGGGTTGACACCGGCGAGAAGGTCAAGTGCGAGAGGGGCAGAGATGTTGATCAGCGAGCTCGCTGCACGAACCGGGGTGTCGGCGCGTGCCCTGCGCCACTACGAAAGTCGCGAGGTGCTCGTCCCCCACCGCGATGCCAACGGCTACCGCGTGTACGCCGAATCCGACGTGCTGCGCGTGCTGCAGATCAAGTCGATGATCGCCGCGGGGCTCACGACGGCCACGATCGCTCGGTACCTCGAATGCGCACAAAACGGCGACCACGGCATCACCTTGGACATGTGTCCCCGACTTCGTGCGGAGGTGGACGCACTGTCGGACCGATTGGATCGACAACAAGCCGCCCTCGAGGAGACTCGCGAGCGCCTGGGCGCACTCACCTCGTAGACCGAGGTGTCCTCCGACGCAGGATAGTTCGCTACCGCGAGAGAAACTCCACGAGCGCGGCGTTGACCGCATCGGGGCGTTCGAGGTAGCCGAAGTGACCGGTGTCGGCGATTTCGACGTACTGCGCACCGGGTATCGCGGCGGCAACGTCGCGGCACTGCTGTACCGGAATCATGCGGTCATCAGCGAATCCGATCACCAGAGATTTCGCCCTGATTGCGCGGTACGCCGCCAATCGGTCTGTTCCGGAACGCATTTCGAGTCCGATCTGCGCCCGCATTCCCGCCGTCTTCCTGCCGCCCGAATATTCGAGAACTGCCAGCCAATCACCGATCGCACTGTCGTCGGCCAGGGTCTTCGGTGAAAAGTTCTGCATCGCAGTCATTGCCGCGCGGTACGACGCGGGAAGTTCGATTCCGGCGTCGTGGAGATCTTTCTCGCCCTTCGACATCTGCGCACGAAAGGTGGTGGTCCTGCCGAAGGTGGCCATCATCACTGCATGCGACACCAGATCCGGCCGGGCCAAAGCCAATTCCTGGGTGACGCGAGCCCCCATCGAGGTGCCCACGACGCGCGCGGGGCCACCACCGAGGTGCTCGACGAGGGCGGCGGTGTCGGCCACCAGGTCGTCGAGCGTCATCCCGCCCGCGCACTCGGAAGACGGTGCGATGCCGCGATTGTCGAATGTGACGACCCGGTATCCCTGCTTCACCAGGGTCGGAACCTGGTGGGTTCGCCACACTCGTCCCGGACTACCGGTGCCCATCACCAACACCACCAGTGGGCCGTCGCCGGTCACGTCGTAGTTGAGGTCGATTCCGTTGAGCTTCGCGAGCGGCATCGGATCATCTTAGTGTGCGCAGGAACCCCTCGACGGCCGTGCGATATCGCTCGGGGCACTCGTCGTGAATCAGGTGCGCTGCGTTCTCGATCCGCACATACGTCGATTCGGCATTGCGTACGTGCATCTGTCTCATCTGCCCGGCCGGTGTGATGGTGTGTTCGCCCTCGATCAGCAACACCGGAGCATCGACGGCATCCCATTCGTCCCAGAAATGACGCGTACCCCATTCCTGCGAGATCGCCTCGAAAGTGTCGATGTCGCCGTGCAGTCGCCAGCCGTCGTCATCGCGCTCGAAGGAGTCCAGAAAGTATTGTCCTGCAACGTCTCCGAAAAACGCACGCACCGCATCCGCGTCGGGAAAGGGTTGCGGCCATGCCCTCATCATGGTGGCCCAATCGTCGGCGGTGCGGCCGCGGAAGTCCGGCGCGATGTCTTCGACGACGAGAGCGGTCACCAGGTCGGGTCGCCGCGCTGCCGCACACCAGGCGTGCAGCGCCCCCATCGAATGGCCGATCAACACACTCGGGCCGAGCGACTCCAGATTCTGCAGAAGGTCCGCTACGAACGACTCGGTCGTGAGCTCGGCCGGTGCCGGCCGCCGGTGCCCGGGTGCGTCGTAGGTGTGCACGTGCCCGAATTCTCGAAGCCACGGAACCTGTCGACGCCAGGTGGCCGCACTGCCCATCAACCCGTGCAGCAGCAGTATCGAACGGCCGGATCCACCCTCGTCGTAGAGCATCACCGCCGAGCATAACGGCGGAGTAATCTCGCGAGCATGGCCATTGTGAAGATCAACGCGATCGACGTACCGGAGGGCGCAGGCCCCGAACTCGAGAAGCGCTTCGCCGCGCGTGCCGGAACCGTCGACGGCTCCCCCGGATTCCTCGGGTTCCAGTTGCTCCGGCCGGTCAAGGGTGAATCGCGCTACTTCGTCGTCACCCAATGGGAAGACCAGGAGTCGTTCCAGGCCTGGTCCGGTGGACCGTCTCGCCAGGCACACGCCGGTTCCGGTGAGGGCAAACCGGTTTCGTCGGGAGCGTCACTGCTCGAATTCGAGGTAGTGCTGGACGTGCCTGCCACATCGTGAGCAACGCCGCTCAGATGCGTTCGCGAGCGAGTTCCCACTCGAGTTTCGTCGGCGTCTCCGAATCAAGTTTCGTCACGGCGTCGGCCAGGAACTCTGCGGGCATCGGTCTACCCAGGAAGTAGCCCTGGGCACCGTCGCACCCGAGCAGTCGGAGCGCATCGAGCGTGCCCGCGTCCTCGACCCCCTCTGCCATCACTCGTACCCCGAGGCTTCGAGCCAGGTCGATGGTCGAGCGCACGATCGACGCATCGGTGTCGTCGGTGTTCATCTTCGACACGAACGAGCGGTCGATCTTCAGCGTCTGCACCGGCAGACTCTGCAGATAAGCCAACGAGCTGTACCCGGTGCCGTAATCGTCGATAGCAATGGTCACCCCCAAACTGCGCAGTGACGCCAGCGCGTTCACCGAACGCACCGGGTCGGTCATCGCGGTTGTTTCGGTGACCTCGAATTCCAGGGTGTGCGCGGGCATCGCGTACTTGGCCAGCGCAGCCGACACCTGTTCGGTGAGTGTCTCGTCGAGCAAATTTCGGACCGAAAGATTAACCGAGACAGACAGATTTATGCCGCCTCGCCGTAGCGCGCTGCACTGCGCCAACGCCTCGTCGAGCACCAACGCGGTGATGGCGGGCAGCATGCCGGTGCGCTCGGCGTCGGGCAGAAAGATCGACGGCCCGATCAAGCCCTCACGTGGATGCTGCCACCGCAGCAGAGCTTCGACGCGATCGACGCTGCCCGATTCCAGATCCAGGCACGGCTGGAAGAACACCCGAAGCTGATGATCCCGAATCGCAGTGTCGAGCTCGCCCAGCAACCGCATCTGATCGTGGCGGTCACGATCCATGTCGGGTTCGTATCGACCGACTCGGGTCTGCCCTGCCTTGGCCGCGGTCAGCGCCACATGAGCCTGCTGCATCATCGCCTCACCGTCGATCGGCGTCGCCGACGCGCCCTCCGGCCGGTGTGCACGTGCCGCCGACTCTTCGATCGCCGCTATTCCGACCGTCGCGTCGAGGGCGACGTTGATGTCGTGGACGAACATCTTGCGACTGACGGCGAACTGCAGCTGTGCGGCGGTCTCGCACACATCGATCCGATCGGGACTTCTGCGCATCGCCACGACGAATTGATCACCACCGAGGCGTCCGACCAGATCGTCGGATCGAACCGATGCGACGAGTCGATGGCCGATCTCACGGAGCACGCTGTCGCCCACGCTGTAACCGAACGTCTCGTTGATCTGCGCGAAGCGGTCGATGTCGACCACCAGCGTGAAGACGTCCGAATCACCTCGAGTGGCGAGCATCGTGTCCAACCGCTCCCGCAGTAGACGCCGACTGGCGAGTCCGGTCACAGCGTCCGTACGTGCAACGTCCGCGAGGATGGCGGCCTGCAGTCGCAGAGTCCGCACGAAGCGCGCCATTCGGAATCCGACCAGCAGGATGACCAGCGCCGAGGATCCCACGATGACCCAACCCCATTGCTCGACGGGGACGCCGCGGACCAGCTGCACAGTCATCACCGTCGGTGTCACGGCGACCGCAACCGAGAGTCCGAAAAACCGTCCCCTACCGAATTTGAACGGACCGGGCCGGGCGGCCCGCCTGGCCGACTTCTGCACATCGTGCAGGGCGACCACTCCGAAGCAGACGTACGAGGCCAACCACAACACGTTCGGAATCGTCGATCGGTAGACCTCGGTATTGCTCGCGGCGGCGTAGGACGCGAAGTCGGCGGATACGAGCATCAGTACCCCTGCTGCCGCGGCCAGAAGGGGAACTGTGGCCGACCGGGTGACGAGGTACAAACTGCCGACGAGGGTCAGCAAGAACGCGTCGACGGTGAGGTATGCGGTTGCCGGCCACAGGGCCATCGCCTCCGAGAACGACCGGGTCGAGCCGTCGGAGATGACGAACACCCACGTGACGAGACCGAATCCGACGGCGACGATCAGGCACTCGTACAGTTCCTCCAGCCCGAACACCAGACCGTTCTCGTCGGCGGCCCGGGCGAACCCGATTGCGAGGATCGCGTAGCCCAGAAGGTAGGGCACGTCGGCAGCGGAGAACGTCGGCACCCGACCACCGTCGATCTTCATCACAGCTATCAGCGCGTCCCCGATGCCCCAGCTGCCGAAGCCGACGGCCATGTACTTCCACGTCCGCTTGTCCGGGCCGGGTTCACCCACGTAGCGATGCACGAAGGCGGCCACTGTGGCCGAGACCACGATTGCGTAGATCGCGTTCCGGGGTAATCCCTGCGGGGCAATTGCGTAGGCCACCACCGCAATCGCACCGAGGCCCAGGAAGCGCGTCCACAACATGGTGGGCCGATCCTTCCTAGGCCGCTCGGTGCGTACCCCGAACGTACGCAACAGCCGATCGAACCCGACGTTTGACCTCGATTCGTCACCGAATCATCCGTAGATGGGTCAATTAACGAACTATTTCAAACCTGACGATCGTTCGCCAGTCTCACATCGGGCCCCGCGTCTGTTCAGCCCTCCAAAGACGCATCCAAAGTGATGTCGACGCCGGTCAGCGCCTTGCTGACGGGACACGTTTCTTTTGCGGCCTGAGCAGCCTTCGCAAACCCGTCTGCGTCGAGACCGTCGACCTCGCCTCGAACGGTCAGCTTGATACCCGTCAACTTGAACCCGGGCTGGTCGGGACCGAGCGAGACGTCGGCGGTGACCTCGAGGCTCTGCGGGGTACCACCCGCCTCGGCGATCAGGGCCGACAGCTGCATCGCGTAGCAACTCGAGTGAGCAGCTGCGATCAGTTCCTCGGGGCTGGTGGTGCCGTCGGCATTCTCGGCGGCGCGCTTGGGAAACGACACGTCGAAAGTCGCTGCGCCGGAACTGGACAGCTCGACCTGGCCGGAACCCTGCTCGAGAGTGCCGTTCCAAGCTGTGCGTGAGGTACGAGTTGGCATCGGACTTCAATCCTTTCGTTGTCGACCCTGTGTAGGACCGATACTCAGGCTAACGTCGGCGGCACGGCCGGGCCATCGAGTGCGGGAATCTCGACACGAAGGATGCAACAGATGAAGAAGTGCGTGTACGCACTCGCGATCGCGTCGACGGTGATCCTGGCGAGCGCAGTGGTGTCGACCCCGGTGGCGAGCGCCGATTCACTGCGAGACTTCTACGACGCGCCCGTCCCGACCATCGCCGCAGCGGCCCCCGGCGAGGTGGTGCGGACAAAGCCGGTCACCTCACCCAAGGGATTCGGATTGGGCTTCGACATCGAACGCATTCTCTATCGGTCCAACGACACTCACGACGACCCCATGGTCGTGTCCGGGTACTCCATGACCCCCACCGCTCCGTGGCCTGGCCCCGGCCCGCGGCC
The DNA here is from genome assembly GCF_002258735.1 of Rhodococcus sp. WWJCD1. Classification (NCBI taxonomy): domain Bacteria; kingdom Bacillati; phylum Actinomycetota; class Actinomycetes; order Mycobacteriales; family Nocardiaceae; genus Rhodococcus; species Rhodococcus sp. WWJCD1. The sequence goes on along the minus strand of NZ_NOXY01000020.1, from coordinate 70,059 downwards.
GGTGATCGCCTACGCGCCCGGCACCTCCGGCATGGCCGACCGCTGCGCTGGATCGGCCGTCCTCGGCACCGTCGGGTCGTCCCCGGCCATCCTGCCGCTGCTCCTGGCCGGATACCGCGTCGTCGCAACCGACTACCAGGGGCTGGGCACTCCCGGCGGACACACGTATCTGAACCGGCTCGCCTCGGGCCGCGCTCTGCTGGACGCAGCCAGAGCGGCAGACGCCGACCCAGCCACCCCGGTCGTGTTGTTCGGCTACTCCGAAGGCGGATTCGCGTCGGGAGCCGCCGCCGAACTCGCTGCCACGTACGCCCCGGACCTCGATATCGTCGGGGCGTATGTCGGTGCACCACCGGCAGATCCGACGCTCAACATCGACAACCTGGACAACACGACTCTCGGCAGCGCCGTACTCTTCGCCGTCGACGGCATGATCAACTCCTACCCGGAACGAGCGGAGAACATCCGCAGCTTCTTCGACTCCGACGGCGTCGCCGCGCTCGATGCCGCGCAGAACTGGTGCACCACCGACCCCGCGGCCACCGAGATAGTGCACACCAACGACCTCACCCGGGACGGCCGACCACTGATCGAGCAGCTGAGCAACCCAGCTTTCGTCGAGGTGACCGCAGCGAACACCGTCGGCCGCATCGCCCCCACCATGCCGGTGTACCTGTCGCATGCAGTCGAAGACGACACCGTGCCCATCGAGCAGAGTCGAACTCTGCGCGAGCGCTGGCAGGATCTGGGAGCCCGGATCACCTACCGCGAGTACGAGTTTCCAGCCATCCCGTACAAGGGCGCGAACCACCTCCCCGGGTCTCTGGCCGCCTACTCCGACGTCCTGCCCTGGATCGCCGACCTCGTGCGCTCGAGCTGATCTCAGGTGTGAAATCAGGGTGTTCACCGAGGCGTCGACCCCGGTGACGTTGGTTCACTCCATCCATGCGAATCGTGCACGCCCTCTTGACCGTCGCAGCAGTCCTGACCGCATCGCCTACCTTGCCCGGTGGTGAGACCGCGTCGGATGTCGCGGTCGTCGCCCAGGAATTGGGCCTGCCGGGAGTGGCTTTTCGAGTGGTCTCCGAACGTGAGGTCATCGAGAACGTCGAATACGGGGTGGACGGACACGGTGCGCCGATCGATGACGGCACGCCGTTCGTCTGGGGTTCGGTGTCGAAGTCGGTGACGGCGGCGACGGTGCACTCTCTCGCCTCGCAACATCGCCTCGATCTAGGTGGCACCGTGAATTCGGTTCTCCCGGAGAGCGATTCGATCCTTCCCGACGACGTCACGATCACCGACCTGATCCACCACACCAGCGGACTCCCCCACGACGTCGCCCGACTCGATGTGTGGGGACGAACCGACCGGGCACTCGACGTCGTGCCCACCCTCGACGTCACCGCTGCCGAGCGTGGCACTTTCCGATACTCCAGCCTGGATTACCTACTGTTGCAGGCCATCGTCGAGAAGATCACTGCCGAACCGTTTGCGAACGTCGTGGCTCGTGAAACCGGAGTGCACACCGCGGGTGCCGTCGCGCCCGGACACGTTCCGTTCTTCGGATTACCCCGACGCGTCGACACCGGGATAGATGCCGCCGGACTCGGCTACGGCTACCTCGGTGGTTCGATCGACGAACTCTCGCGTTACGCAGCGCGGCAACTGACCGACCCGGCGTCGAACAGTCTCGATACGGTGCCGACCGGCTCGGGCATGGCATACGGAGACGGGTGGTACGTCGAAACGCTGTCCGACGGTACCGAGATGCGATGGCATTCCGGAGCGGTTCCCGGCTACTTCACGCACGTTGCGCTGATTCCCGAACGCCATCTGGCCGTGGTGTTCGCGGCCAACAGATACGGCGAACTGGAGGCCGAAAACCTGGCGTCGGCGGCCCGCTCACTCGTCCTCAACCGACTCGGAATCGACGAGCCCCGCAGCACCGGCCTCGGCATGTACGAGATTGCGCTGATCGCGTCGAGCACACTCGCGGTGTTGCTGGCACTGTGCGCAGGCCGAATCCTGCTTCGCATCAGGACTGCCCCGGGTCGATGGGCACCTGCGCACATCCTGATGGCCGTCATTGCCGGCGGAACGCTGTACTTCGGGATGCCGATGCTCACCGGTACCCCCATCTCGACCCTTTCCCGCTGGGCTCCGGATGTGACGCTGTTGTTCTGGATCGTGCTGGCCGAACTTGCGATCATCGCTGGTGCTCTCGCCGCCCGGGCCCTCCGTCAATGGACCACTGCACACGTCTGAGCGGTTCAAAGGTCCATTCACCCACGGAACTGATCTGCGTGAATGGACCTTTGCATACGTCTGGGCGCTGCAGGGGTCCATTGACGCGAACGGGGCGGACGCCGGGTGGACACACAACAACGGGCGACCCTCCGAAGAGGATCGCCCGTTGTGTGGAGCTGGTGGAACTTACTCGCTGTCGCTGTCTCCGGTGGCCTTGGCCAGATCGACCGGGACCTCGTCGGGGACGATGATGGCCTTCTTCTCACCGCGGAACGTGAACTTCGCGTCCTCGCCTGCGCCTTCGCCGTCCCAGTTCTCGACGTCGACCAGGATGATCTGGCCGGCTTCGATTTCGCCGAAGAGGATCTTCTCCGACAACTGGTCCTCGATCTCGCGCTGGATGGTGCGACGCAGTGGCCGCGCACCCAGGACGGGGTCGAATCCGCGCTTGGCGAGCAACGACTTCGCCTTCTCGGTGACCTCGATCGCCATGTCCTTGTTCTTGAGCGCACCTTCGACTCGGTTGAGCATGAGATCGACCATCTGGATGATCTCGTCCTTGGTGAGCTGGTGGAACACGACGATGTCGTCGATACGGTTCAGGAACTCGGGGCGGAAGTGCTTCTTCAGCTCGTCGTTGACCTTGAGCTTCATCCGCTCGTAGTTCGAGCCGGTGCCTTCACCCGAGGAGAAGCCGAGGCCCACTGCCTTCGAGATGTCCGAGGTACCGAGATTCGAGGTGAAGATCAGCACGGTGTTCTTGAAGTCGACCGTGCGTCCCTGGCCGTCGGTGAGACGGCCGTCTTCCAGCACCTGCAGGAGCGTGTTGTAGATCTCCTGGTGGGCCTTCTCGATCTCGTCGAACAGCACGACGGAGAACGGCTTGCGGCGAACCTTCTCGGTGAGCTGGCCACCCTCTTCGTAGCCGACGTATCCGGGAGGAGCACCGAACAGACGCGAGGCGGTGAAGCGGTCGTGGAACTCGCCCATGTCGATCTGGATCAGCGCGTCGTCCTCACCGAAGAGGAAGTTCGCGAGAGCCTTCGACAGCTCGGTCTTACCGACACCGGACGGGCCGGCGAAGATGAACGAGCCCGACGGACGCTTCGGGTCCTTCAGACCTGCACGGGTACGACGGATCGCCTTCGAGACGGCCTTGACTGCCTCGACCTGTCCGATGATCCGCTTGTGCAGCTCGTCCTCCATGCGGAGCAGACGAGTGGTCTCTTCCTCGGTGAGCTTGAAGACGGGGATGCCGGTCCAGTTGCCCAGAACCTCGGCGATCTGCTCGTCGTCCACCTCGGCGATAACGTCGAGATCGCCGGAGCGCCACTGCTTCTCACGCTCGGCACGCTGACCGACGAGGGTCTTCTCCTTGTCGCGCAGGTTCGCAGCCTTCTCGAAGTCCTGTGCGTCGATGGCCGATTCCTTCTCCCGGCGCGCGTCGGCGATCTTGTCATCGAACTCGCGCAGGTCTGGCGGCGCGGTCATCCGGCGGATGCGCATCCGCGCGCCCGCCTCGTCGATGAGGTCGATTGCCTTGTCGGGCAAGAACCGATCGTTGATGTACCGGTCGGCCAACGTGGCGGCCGCGACGAGTGCACCGTCGGTGATCGAGACGCGGTGGTGTGCCTCGTAGCGATCGCGCAGACCCTTGAGGATCTCGATGGTGTGCTCGACGGTCGGCTCGCCGACCTGGACGGGCTGGAAACGACGCTCGAGTGCGGCGTCCTTCTCGATGTACTTGCGGTACTCGTCGAGGGTGGTGGCACCGATGGTCTGCAGCTCACCACGAGCCAACTTCGGCTTGAGGATCGACGCGGCATCGATGGCACCTTCGGCAGCACCCGCGCCGACGAGCGTGTGCAGCTCGTCGATGAACAGGATGATGTCGCCGCGGGTGTTGATCTCCTTGAGCACCTTCTTCAGGCGCTCCTCGAAGTCACCGCGGTAACGGCTGCCGGCCACGAGCGAGCCGAGGTCGAGGGTGTAGAGCTGCTTGTCCTTGAGCGTCTCGGGAACTTCGCCGTTGACGATGGCCTGAGCCAGTCCCTCGACGACGGCCGTCTTACCGACACCGGGCTCGCCGATCAGAACAGGGTTGTTCTTGGTACGACGCGAGAGCACCTGCATGACGCGCTCGATTTCCTTCGCGCGACCGATGACCGGGTCGAGCTTGCCTTCGAGTGCTGCCTGGGTGAGGTTGCGACCGAACTGATCGAGGACCAGTGACGTGGACGGGGTGCCCGCCTCGCCGCGGCCGCTGCCGCTCTCGGACGGCTCCTTGCCCTGGTAACCGGACAGCAGCTGAATGACCTGCTGGCGTACCCGGTTGAGGTCGGCTCCGAGCTTGACCAGAACCTGAGCTGCGACGCCTTCGCCTTCGCGGATCAGGCCGAGCAGGATGTGCTCGGTGCCGATGTAGTTGTGGCCGAGCTGCAGTGCTTCACGCAGACTGAGCTCGAGTACTTTCTTGGCGCGCGGGGTGAACGGGATGTGACCGGACGGAGCCTGCTGGCCCTGGCCGATGATCTCCTCGACCTGGCTGCGTACTCCTTCGAGGGAGATGCCCAGCGACTCGAGAGACTTGGCGGCGACGCCTTCGCCCTCGTGGATGAGGCCGAGCAGAATGTGCTCCGTGCCGATGTAGTTGTGGTTGAGCATCCGGGCTTCTTCTTGAGCCAGGACGACAACACGCCGCGCGCGATCGGTGAACCTCTCGAACATCGCTCTCCCTCACTTCTTGGTGGGTGGTAGCTCGCCCACCAGTTCTTCTAGCGCCGCAGTGTCCATACGCTGAGGTCGCTTGTGCATTTGAAGGTAAGACTGGTACTCACTGTAGTTGGCCGACGTTACGAACGCCGACCCTCCACCCCTGAAATGCTGCGCGACCGCCCGCAAATACGGACTGCCTTGCCTGCTTACTGTTCATAACGCAGGCACAATGCAAAACGTTTCCCATTCGATGTCCGCTGCTGGCGAACAGCGCTGTACCGACCGATCAGGCCTGGGAGGGCTTGACGATCGGAAACAGGATCGTTTCGCGGATGCCGAGGCCGGTCAGCGCCATCAACAGACGGTCGATGCCCATGCCCGTTCCGGTGGTCGGCGGCATGCCCTGCTCCATCGCGGCGAGGAAGTCCTCGTCCAGAACCATCGCCTCGTCGTCGCCCGCCGCAGCCTGACGAGCCTGGTCCTCGAAACGCTCGCGCTGGATGATCGGGTCGATCAACTCGGAGTATCCGGTCGCCAGCTCGAATCCGCGAACGTACAGGTCCCACTTCTCGGTGACGCCGGGCTTGCTCCGGTGCTGCCGCGTCAGCGGGGACGTCTCGACGGGGAAATCGCGAACGAACGTCGGCTCGGTCAACGCGTCACCCACCTGGTGTTCCCACAGCTCCTCGACCAGCTTGCCGTGGCCGTAGATCGGGACGCCGTCCTTGCGCGGCACGTCCAGCCCGACCTTGTCCGCGATCGCGAGCAGTTCGTCGACGGTGGTGTCGGGGGTGACGTCGAACCCGAGCGACTCCGACAACGACGGGTACATCTCCAGCGTCGTCCATTCTCCGCCGAGGTCGTAGGTGGTGCCGTCGGGCAACGTCACGACCGTGGATCCGAGCGCGGCCATGGCCACCTCTTGAACGAGCTCACGCGTCATCTTCGCCGAATCGTCGTACGTGCCGTAGGCCTCGTACGTCTCGAGCATCGCGAACTCCGGCGAGTGCGAGGAGTCGGCACCTTCGTTACGGAAGTTGCGGTTGATCTCGAATACCTTCTCTATGCCGCCGACGACGCATCGCTTGAGGAACAGCTCCGGCGCGATCCGCAGGTAGAGATCGGTGTCCATGGCATTGGAATGGGTGACGAACGGCCGGGCCGCGGCACCGCCGTGCAGCGTCTGCAGCATAGGTGTCTCGACTTCGAGGAAGCCGCGACGCTCGAGCGCGTTGCGTAGTTCGCGAACCACGGCGATGCGCTTGCGCGCAGTTTCGCGCGAGGTCGGGTTGGTGATCAGATCCAGGTAACGCTGCCGGATGCGCGTCTCTTCGCTCAGTTCCTTGTGCGCGACGGGCAACGGCCGCAACGACTTCGACGCGATCTGCCACGCGTCTGCCATGACCGAGAGCTCGCCGCGACGGGAGCTGATCACCTCTCCGTGCACGAACACGAAGTCGCCGAGGTCGACATCGGCCTTCCATGCTGCGAGGGCGTCCTCGCCGACGCCGGCCAGGCTGATCATCGCCTGCAGCTGGGTACCGTCGCCCTCCTGCAGCGTGGCGAAGCACAGCTTGCCGGTGTTGCGGACGAAGATGACGCGGCCGACGACTCCCACGATGAGACCGGTGGTCGTGTCGGCCTCGAGCTCGGGAAACTCGGTGCGGATCTCGAGCAGAGAATGGGTCCGCGGAACCGACACCGGGTACGCCTCGACCCCGCGCTCGAGCAGCGCAGCGCGCTTGGCACGACGAATCCGTAGCTGCTCCGGGGTGTCGTCGGCGGGCTGGGTAGAAGCTGTATCACTCACGCGCAGATACTTTACAGTCCGAGCGTGTAAGGACGGTCAGTGCGCTGCGACGGCCTCTGCCTCACGAACACAGTGCTTGGCCTGCGTCAACACTCCGAGCAGCCCGGCCGATTTGAGGGCCTGATAGCCGCCGACCAGATCGGTGGCCTTGTGCAGACCCAGCAATTTGAGCGACGCGGCCGCGAGCGAGGAGGTGTAGCCCTCGGAGCAGATGACGATCCACTCGACGTCGTGGTCGGTGGCGATCGCCAGACGCGCGTCGCTGGTGGGATCCAGACGCCATTCGAGAACGTTGCGTTCGATGGCCAGCGCGCCGGGCAGCGTTCCCTCGACGGCACGCTGGGCCTGCGGGCGAATGTCGATCACGACGGCACCGCGGTCGACTGCGTCGCGCAGCTCGAAGACGGTGATGCGGTCGATGGTCTCGCGAGCGGATTCGAGCATGTCGACGATGGTCATGGTGTGGATGGTCATCGTGTGGCCTTCTCGGGTTCGTCGGTGAGCTCGCTGCGGGTGCGGCGCAGAGTCGCGCGCTCTGTCACCTCGTAGTAGGACATTGCCGTCAGTGGCGGTGAGTATGCGTGCACGCTGAGAGTGGGCCCGGCCGTGGTCGACGCCGGATCGTGCATCACGTCGTGCACCCATCCCAGCGGGAAGGCCGCCTGATCTCCAGCGTCGAGATGACGCTCCTTCAGTTCGGTTCCTGCCCAACGATATTCGAGCAGCGACCCACTCAGGACGGTCAGTGCACCGAGCGATCCGGCGTGATCGTGCAGTTCGGTGGATCTCTCGGGAACCCAGCTGATCAACCAGAGGTCCAGATCATCGTCGGAGTGCAGTCGAGTGGCCCAGCGCTCGTCGGTAGGCCACAGCCCACCGCCGGGCAGCAGGTGGTCGAAACGACCTTCGAGGACGTCCGATGCGCCTTGGTCGGTGATCCGCAGCAGGTCGGGAGGACGCAGCCGCGTCGGCAACGTCGAGACCGATCGCGAGGACAATGTGGGTCGGGAGGGTGCAGAAAATACAGGTGTGGAAAGCATGAAGCTCTACTCCAGGGGTGTGTGACGAACGAGGCAGCGGTCAGCCTCGACAACACTCCTGGGTGGCCATGCACGTCATCACGCCGACGATTCTGACACACGAACGCCCGATGCGCTACCCGCTTACCGAAACATTCAGCGCGGACGCCGTTTTGCCATGTTTCGTTCGTAGACCAGTCGCAGCCCTTCGAGCGTCAGGTCCGGTTCGTGGTGCTCGATGGTGGTCGACTCGGGCAGGATCAGCGCCGCGATGTCTCCGGTGCCGATGACCGCGACGTCCGTACCGGTAACCTCCGGCACCTCGCGCCTGATCCGTCCGACGAGACCGTCCACCAGGCCCGCGAACCCGAAGATGGTGCCCGACTGGATGCATTCGACGGTGTTCTTGCCCAGCACCGACCGCGGTCGGATCATCTCCACCTCGCGCAGCGTGGCGGTGCGGGTCGACATCGCCCACGCCGACATTTCGAGTCCGGGCGCAATGGCACCGCCGAGGAATTCCCCTTTGGCGGATACTACGTCGACGCAGGTGGTGGTGCCGAAATCCACCACGATGCACGCCGAGTCGTACAGATCATGCGCGGCAAGGGTATTGACGATCCGATCGGCTCCGACTTCTTTCGGGTTGTCCACCAGCAGCGGAACGCCGGTCCGGACGCCGGGTTCGACGACCACGTGCACCACATGATCCCAGTAGCGCGTGAGCATGGTGCGCATCTCTCGAAGCACCGACGGCACCGTCGACAGCGCGGTGATGCCGGTGATCTGTTCCGAATCGGCTCCGAGCAACCCACGCAACATCAACGCCAGCTCGTCGGCCGTCACATGAGGGTCGGTTCGAATGCGCCAGTCCCGCAGCAGCTTCGAGTGATCACCGGTGCCGGTGAACAGCCCGACCACGGTGCTGGTGTTGCGCACATCGATCGCGAGGAGCATCGAATCAGACCAGCACGGAATCGGCCCGGAGATCGCGCGGCGTGATCAGACCCGAGCCCGCAGGCGCATGAGCCGGGTCGCTGCCGAGTTCGACCGGCCGGTTCTTCTCGTCGACGAACACGACCCGAGGCGCGTAGTCGGCGACTTCCTGCTCGTTCATCACTCCGTAGGCGATCAGAATGACCAGGTCACCAGGGTTCACCAAATGCGCTGCAGCACCGTTGATTCCGATGACCCCGCTGCCGCGTTCACCGGTGATCACATAGGTTTCCAGCCGAGCCCCGTTGTCGATATCGACGATGGTGACCTGCTCGCCTTCGAGCAGATCGGCGGCCTCCATCAGATCCTCATCGACAGTCACCGAGCCCACGTAGTGCAGGTCTGCATGCGTGACGGTGGCGCGATGGATCTTGGACTTCATCATGGTACGAAACATCGTGTCACTCTCCACTTTTCGGATCGTCAGGACTGTTCTTTTCTGGTCGTTCCGCAGGCTCCACTCCTGCCTCCAAAAACCCGGTGCCGACTGCGACACCGACGTTGTCGATCAATCTCGTGGTACCGACCTTGGCCGCCACGAGCAGTCTGCCGTCTCCGCGCTCGGGAGCCGGGCCGAGATGCGGGTCTCGTACCTCGAGGTAATCGACCTGAACCAGCGGTGCCTCGTCCAGAACGGCACGCGCAGTGGCGATGATGGCCTCGGTGCCGCCTGCCGCAGCGTGTGCCCCGGCCACCAGCGCGGCCGACAGCGCCATCGCCGCATCACGCTGCTCGGTATCGAGATACCGGTTACGCGAGGACAGTGCGAGACCGTCCTGCTCGCGGACCGTCGGTACCCCGATGACGGCGACGTCGAAATTCAGATCTCGCACCATCTGCCGGATCAGAGTCAGCTGCTGGTAGTCCTTTTCCCCGAAGTACGCGCGATGGGGAGCCGCGATCTGCAACAGTTTGGCGACGACGGTGAGCATGCCCGCGAAATGCGTTGGCCTACTGCCGCCTTCGAGTTCTGCGCCGAGCGGTCCGGGATTGACGGTGGTGCGCGGTCCCGCCGGATACATGTCCGATACCGACGGCGCGAAGACCAGCTCGACGCCCTCCTCGCGGAGTAGCGCGACATCGGCGTCGAGGGTTCGTGGGTAGGCATCGAGATCCTCGCCGACCCCGAACTGAAGGGGGTTGACGAAGATCGACACGATGACCACCGCGCCGGTGAGCTTGGCCTGGCGCACCAATTGCAGGTGACCGGCGTGCAGCGCGCCCATGGTCGGCACCAGCGCGACCTGCTTCCCGACACCCCGTAGGGCCTTGGACACCGACGTGATCACCGCGGGATCGTGGTGAACTGTCAACTGCCCCTTGGTGTAGCTACCCGCGAGGGTCATTGCTTCCCTTCCAGAAGTTCGATCAGGTCTGCCCTGGCACCGATGCGCTGCGCAGAGCGAAGAGACAGCGCCCGATACCCGGCAGCGATGCGAGGATCGACGGTCCCCAGCACGTCGAGGTGCTTACCGACGGCGGCGGTATCGCCTCGGGCCACCGGGCCGGTGAGCGCCGATTGCCCGTTGCGCAGTGCATTGTCCAGCGCAGCTTCGAGCAATGGAGCCAGAACACGCTCGGGCACACCACGTTCGGCGTCGGAACCGGGAAAACCTGGTCCGGCCAACGCAACTCGAAGCGCTTCGACCGCGTCGACCACAAGGGTGACGAGGTGATTGCTACCGTGCGCGAGCGCAGCGTGGTAGAGCGCCCGATTGTTCTCGGCCACATGCACCGGCTCGCCGCCGATCTCGAGCACCAGAGCCTGCGCGACGGCGTATCCGATCTCGTCACTCGCGGTGATCCCGAAACACGCCGCCGTCATCCGGTCCGTGTCCTCGGCTCTGCCGCTGAACGTCATGGCCGGATGGATGGCAAGAGGCACGGCACCGAGGGCGGCCAGTGGTTCGAGGACCGAGACGCCGTTCGCACCGGAGGTGTGCACCACCAATTTTCCGGGCGCCACCGCTCCCGTTGCTGCCAGTCCGGCGACGATCGACGCCAGTTCACTGTCCGGCACAGCAAGAATGAGCAGTTCTGCGCGGCGAGCGACGTCGTCGACCGGCAGAACCTGCGACTCGGGCAAACGGTCGCGCACCCGAGCGAGCGACGCGTCCGACACAGCGGCAGCACCGACGACAACGTGACCGACGCGTTCGAGCGCCTCACCGAATGCAGTACCTACCCGCCCGGCCGAGACGACACCCACCGTCAATCGAGCTGGAGACAGACCACCAGTGAACCCTGATGAGGTCACCGAAAACTTCCTCTCGTTCGTTCCAGTCCCGCTCGGCGGGTACCAGACGTCCTGCAGGGAACAATAGCGACAGCGGCACCGACGGTGCCATGGAAAACCGGTGTGATCTGGTTCTCAGTCTGCGCGACGGCGACGACGACGCGTGCCTGCGTCGGTGGTCGTCGTGTCGGCCGAGTCGCCGCCGGCCAGACCGGCCATGATCTCGGCGACGGAACGGCCGTTCGAGTGTGCGCCGGTGGCATCCTCGTCGGTCGACTCTGCGCGCCTACGACCGCGCCGAGGCGAACTGGAAGTATCCACGGCCGAAGTCTCGTGGTCACGATCGGCCGAGAAGAACGCATCCGCCGATTCACGCAACGCACTGCGGGACGCCGGGTAGGCGTCGCCGTCCTGGGCCGAGTCCGATCCGTACGCAGGACCGGAAACGTAGTCCGCTGCAGGCTCGGTCTCGGAATACTCGGGCTGATCAGGCTCGACGGGGGTCGAGAACTCGGGGGCCTGGTACTCCTCGGCCACGTCGTTCTCGGCCTCGTACGTTTCCGCGGCGGGCTGAGGTTCGTAGTCCTGCGCGTCCGGCTCCGCTGCCGGCGGACGCGTCTGCTCGAAGTTGTACGCCGTGAACGGCGAGCTGGGCGGAGTGACTCGCGCGGCCGGCCTCGGCGCGCCGTACGGACGCGGTCGCGCTGCTGGGCGCTCGAAAGCATCGACCTCGTCCACCGCTGTTGCCGTCGCGTCGTAGCTCGGCTCCTCGGGCTCGAACGAGTTCTCGGCGTACGAACCCTGCGCGGCGGTGGCCTGCGGCATCTCGTCCGGTCCTTCGGGGTACACCACCGACGTCTCGGCCGTGACCGGCTCGTCGTAGGGAGTTCCGACACCGTTGCTGTTCCCACCACCGGGGATGTACAAGCCGGACGGCGCAGGCTGGTAGCTGTCGTATCGCCGACCGCCGAGTTCCTGCATTCTCATCGCCTCGGCCCGCAACGCGACGCGTTCGGTCGGCAGATTGCCGTCGAACAGCACCTGCAGGTTCTGGCGGAGTGCGGCGAGTTCGTTGCGCAATGCTGCGACTTCGTCGATCTCCATTCGCGATTCGCTACGAACCCGGGCCTCGACGCTCATCTCGTACTCGCGTCGCGCCGAAATTTCACGGGCCAACTGCAACTCGTAGACCGTCTGCAGATCCTTGGCCTTGGTCTGGTCCGCAGCCGATTCCCGGCGGTACTTGGTCATTGCGAAAGCACCGATCACGGCAGCCCACAGCGCCGAGAGAACGCCGACCCTCATCCACTGCACACTCTCGGTAAACAACAGGAACACGCTGGCGACGATGCCGAACACGACGAGCGCCGCAAGAAACAGCTGGCTCGCACTACGCCTGTTTCGGCGCCCCTTCTTTGCGCGAGTCTGATCTGTCATGTTCACAAGGGTAACTGGCAACCCGTTCGCAAATAGTCATCCTCGGCCGATCGCTTACACAACCGAGGTAACAATCAAATGTTTCGTGCGTTACCGGGAACGCTCGTCGTCCCGATCTTTCGGGGTTCGGCAACACTGCTCCAGCCATACCGCGGCACCGACGACGGCCACTCCCGCAACCAGCGCCACCATCGCCCCGACCCGATCGGACGACGCGGCCCGCACCGTTGTGGCACGCGGCATCACATACACCAGAAATCCGACACACACCCCGACGACAGCCGTCCCCACCAGCATCGATGCCTTCGCCAGCACCAGTGCCCTGTACACCGTCAACGGATTCAGATCGTGCAGTCCGGTGCCCACGCGGTGCTCCGCGATGCGATTGCGGACGATCACCGCGGTCACCACTTCCACCACCGCCACCAGATACAACGACGCCCCGGCGTACACCGGAATCGGCGGTAACGAACCGTAGAAAACCCGGACCAGCAGCCAGGTGCCGACCGAGGCGACCAGGAAAATACCCAAGACATCCCCGACCTTGGTGGGATTGGTCACCACAGGCGATCACCGATGCCGTCGAGACGTACGACTCCGGCACGCTCCTCCGCACTCAATCGCGACAGCAACTCGGTCACCGGCACATCCTCGTCACCGACGCGCAAGGTGGCGTCGGGTTCGACATCCAGCCACGGCAGCAGCACGAACGCCCGCTCGTGCGCGCGGGGATGCGGCAGTAGTAGTCGAGGGTCCTCGCTGATCACGTCGTCGCACACGATCACGTCGACGTCGAGGCTGCGTGGCCCCCATCGCTGTACTCGAACGCGATCCGCCGCTTCTTCTAGTTGCTGCCCCAGGCGCAACCAGTCCCAGGGGTCGTACGCGTCGTCCTCGGCCACCAGGGCCGCATTGAGAAAATCCTGCTGCTCGACGCCACCCCAGGGCGCAGATCGGTACACGGCCGAACAGGCCACCAGTCGCGATCCCAATTCTGTTGTCACAGAACGTAAGTGACCGAGCGAGTCGCCGATGTTACTGCCGATCGACAGCACCGCACGCGTCACGTCCGCTCCCGGTATGCCACCACGGCCACGTCCTCGAATGACAGTGGGATGGGGGCAGACGGCTTGTGCAGCACTACTTCCACCGCGTCGACGCGGGAATCGTATGCCAGCACCACCTCGGCGATCTCGGCCGAGACCGTCTCGATCAGGTCCCTGGAAGGTCCCGAGATCACGGCCGCGGCACGTTCGGCCAGTTCGCCGTAGTGCAGCGTCTCGGTCAGATCATCGGTCTCGGCTGCGGGACGAAGACTCATCCACACGGTGATGTCGACGACGAAGTCCTGACCGTCACGCTTCTCGAAGTCGAAGACTCCATGATTACCGCGGACCGTCAGGCCACGTAGTTCGATGCGGTCGCCGCGACGCGTTCCGAGACCGTCGCGGCCACTGCTCTCGCTCATGCCCGATCACCCTGCCATGCCTTGACGACGGCGACCGCGTCGAGTGACGCCTGGACGTCGTGCACCCGCACGCCCCAAGCGCCACCTGCGACAGCGAGTGCCGATACGACAGCCGTGGCGATCTCGCGTCCGTCCGGTGGTCGAGGCGAACCGTGTTCGTCGGCCAGAAGCGACCCGAGGAAGCGTTTGCGAGAAGCACCGACGAGTACCGGAAAACCGGCCGCCACCAGCTCGGGTAGGCCGCGAAGCAGTTGCCAGTTGTGCTGGGCGTTCTTGGCGAAGCCGAGACCGGGGTCGAGCACGAGCGCCGATTCGTCGACGCCCGCGGCCATCGCACGATCGACCTGTTCCAGTAGTTCGCTGCGTACGTCGGCAACCACGTCGTCGTACCGGTCGGCCGGACCGGAGTGCCGATACTCGGACCCGGCGGCCCGCCAGTGCATCAGGATCCACGGCAACCCGCCGTCCGCGACCACCCCGGCCATGGCCGAATCGGCTCGTCCGCCCGATACGTCGTTCACTATCGACACGCCTGCCTCGATGGCGGCCTCGGCGACCGAGGCGCGCATCGTATCGACACTGGTCACCACGCCTTCTGCGGCCAGCGCAGCGATCACCGGCACCACACGCTCGGCCTCGAGAATCGGATCGATCCGGTCGGCCCCTGGACGCGTCGATTCACCACCGATGTCCACGACGTCGACTCCGCGGCGATGCATCGCCAACCCGTGCTCGACGGCGGCGTCGACGTCGAGGTACCGACCGCCGTCGGAGAAGGAATCGGCAGTGACGTTGAGAACGCCCATGACGACGGGGGCCGAGGGGATACTCCTCGCAGGACTCATCTGGTATCGACCGGTAGCGTCATTTCCGCAGAATCAGGTCCAGTGCTTCCGAACGCGATGCCGCGCTGGACTGCAGCAGACCGCGCACGGCCGAGGTGGTGGTGCTGGCCCCCGGCTTGCGAATTCCGCGCATCGCCATGCACAGGTGTTCGGCCTCGATGACGACGATCGCTCCGCGCGGGTCGAGCTTGCGCATCAAGGCGTCGGCGATCTGACTGGTCAGACGTTCCTGCACCTGAGGGCGCTTGGCGTACATGTCCACCACGCGCGCCAGTTTCGACAGGCCGGTGACCTTGCCGCTCTTGCCGGGGATGTATCCGACGTGTGCGACGCCATGGAACGAGACCAGGTGGTGCTCGCACGTGGAGTACATCGGGATGTCGCGGACGAGTACCAGTTCCTGATGACCCTCGTCGAACGTCGTGTTCAGCGCCGTGTCCGGGTCGGTGTAGAGCCCGGCGAAGATTTCGCGGTAGGAACGCGCGACGCGGGCCGGGGTGTCGAGCAGGCCGGGGCGATCGGGATCCTCGCCGACGGCGATCAACAACTCACGTACTGCGGCCTCGGCGCGAGGCTGGTCGAAGACTGCCCCGGTGGCGTAGGCAACCGTCTGCTCGACCGCGCGCTGCTCGACTGCCGGGACTTCTGCCGAGTCGCTGGTCGACTCGTCGGTCCGATTGACTGACACGTGAACGTACCTCCGTTTGGGCTTCACGAATGTGACGGCTGGGCCCACCTGCAACGGTCCGAAGAGAACAATTGCGGATGAGCCCAACACAGTTCGAACGACGTGCTGGGCCGACCGTCACGATCGACCCAGCAAGCCTAATGACAGGCCTAGCGGTACGAACCCCCCGGCCCTTCCCAGCGGTGCGTCTGCGGACCTTCGTCGCCGTCGTCCTCGGCTCGCTCGTCGCGCCGCGAATCCTCGGACGAAGTGTCGCCGGAACGGTCGTCGCCGGGAAGCGGGTAGTTCTGCGACGGACCGGGCACCTGCCACGACGGGGCCGACGGCTCCTCGTGGGCGGAACCGTCCGGGTTCTCGCCGTACGGAGGCGCGTGTCGGGACGTCCGACCTTGATCCCGCGTATCCGGCCGGAACGGATCCGGCTGATACTGCGGCGGTTGGTACGCCTGTTGGCCGGTCGGCGGTTGGTACGACGGCGGCTGCTGATACGTCGGGTGCTGTCGGTAGGTCGGCTGGCCCTGAGGAGGCTCGTACCGATTCTGTTCCGGCCGATCCGATTCCGGCTGCTCACGACTCGGCTGGTTCTGGGCCGGCGGAGTGGTCGGGCCTTGGTAGCGCGGGACCGACGGCTGATCGCGCGGCGGCCAGCCCGGAGCAGACCATCCTGCCGGAGCGCCGTAATCGGGCCGTGAACCCGAATTGGGGGCCGGCCGTGGTTCCGGTCTGCGATAGCCCTCGGAGTAGCCGCCCTCGTTGGGAGCACCACCGTTGGGAGCGCCACCGTAATTGCCGTTGGGGCCACCGCCGTTGTAGCCGCCACCATGCACCGGGCCGCCGTTGCTCGGGGCACCGTTGCTCGGGGCACCGTTGCTCGGAATCCCGTTGGTCGGGGCACCGTTCGTCGGGGCACCGTTCGTGGGAGCGCCGTTCGTCGGGGCACCGTTGAGCGGGCCGCCGTTGTATCCGTTGCTTCCGTTCGGGTAGCCGCCCTTGCTCAGCTGCGGCGAACCGGAGTAGCTGGGCTGCGGAACCTGTTGCGGCGGAAGCTGTTTCGGAGCCGGCGGTACCGGAGGCCACGGCTCGCCGCGCTCGGCGGCGAGTTCGCGCGGAGTCTTCACCGGCGGCTTGTCCGAGGGCTTGCGGTCACCGAAGTCGTTGAACAAGGTTATCCGCGGGCGCTTGGTGACGCTGTGGAAAATCTTCTCGAGGTCCTTGCGGGTGAGCGTCTCACGTTCGAGCAGCTCGGACGCGAGCGTGTCGAGCAGGTCGCGGTACTCGTTGAGGATGGCCCACGCTTCGGTGTGCGCAGCTTCGATGAGCTTGCGCACCTCCTCGTCGATCTCGCGGGCGACCTCGTGCGAGAAGTCGGACTGCTGGCCCATCGAACGGCCGAGGAACGGATCGCCCTGTTCCTGCCCGTACCGAACGGCTCCGAGCTTGCTGCTCATGCCGTACTCGGTCACCATCGCGCGGGCGATCTTGGTGGCTTGGTCGATGTCGGATGACGCACCGGTGGTCGGCTCGTGGAAGACGAGCTCCTCCGCCGCGCGGCCGCCCATGGCCATCACGAGACGAGCGATCATTTCCGACCGCGTCATCAGGCCCTTGTCGTCCTCGGGCACCGTCATCGCATGGCCGCCGGTACGACCGCGAGCGAGGATGGTGACCTTGTAGACCGGCTCGATATCGGGCATCGCCCACGCGGCGAGTGTGTGTCCACCCTCGTGGTACGCGGTGATCTTGCGCTCGTGCTCGCTGATGATGCGGCTCTTGCGGCGCGGACCACCGACGACGCGGTCCACCGACTCCTCGAGGGAAGCCTCGGTGATGACGGTGCCGTTCTCACGCGCGGTGAGCAGCGCCGCTTCGTTGATGACGTTGGCCAGGTCTGCACCCGACATTCCGACGGTTCGCTTGGCGAGACCCTCGAGGTCGGCGTCCTGAGCAACGGGCTTGCCTGCCGAGTGCACCTTCAGGATTGCTCGACGGCCGGCCAGGTCGGGGGCACCGACCGGAATCTGCCGATCGAAGCGGCCCGGACGCAGCAGCGCGGGGTCGAGGATGTCGGGGCGGTTGGTCGCGGCGATGAGGATCACGCCGGTGCGCTCACCGAAGCCGTCCATCTCGACGAGCAACTGGTTGAGCGTCTGCTCGCGCTCGTCGTGCCCGCCGCCCATACCTGCACCGCGCTGGCGACCGACGGCGTCGATCTCGTCGACGAAGATGATGCAGGGGCTGTTCTGCTTGGCCTGCTCGAAGAGGTCGCGTACGCGGGATGCACCGACACCGACGAACATCTCGACGAAGTCCGAGCCCGAGATGGTGAAGAACGGGACGCCCGCCTCGCCTGCGACGGCGCGTGCGAGCAACGTCTTACCGGTTCCGGGAGGGCCGTAGAGCAGCACGCCGCGCGGAATCTTGGCACCGAGCGCCTGGTAGCGCGCCGGGTTCTGCAGGAAATCCTTGATCTCGTACAGCTCTTCGACAGCCTCGTCCGCACCTGCCACGTCGGCGAAGGTGGTCTTGGGCATGTCTTTCGTCAGCTGCTTGGCCTTGGACTTGCCGAAGCCCATGACTCCGCCGCGACCGCCACCCTGCATGCGGCTCATCACGAAGATGATCACGCCGAGGATCAGCACCATCGGAAGGATCAGCAGCAGGAAGGAGCTGAACCAGCTCTCCTGGGTGACGGTGGTGTTGTAGCTGTCGAGGCCCTGTGAGTCGACCTTGTCGAAGATCTGCTCGGACGCCGAGTCCGGGTACTTCGCGATGATCTTCGTCTCGTTGTCGGTGGCGTCGGAGGCCTCTTTGAGTGTCAGCCGAACCTGTTGCTCACGGTCGTCGATCTGCGCGGACTCGACGTTGCGATCATCGAGCTGGGCGATCGCCACCGAGGTGTCGACCGTCTTCCAGTCCCGCGTGTCGTTACCGAAGTAACTGAAGGCATAGATCACCAACAGAATGCCGAAAACGATGGCAAGATTTCGTATTACTGTCTTCCGATTCATACAGCTTCAGCCGACTCGGCCGTGTCCTTTCAGTCCGCTCCCGCGCGCTGGCTGCTCCCTGCCCGCCGGATACTCCAGGCTAGCGCGAGACTCGGACATCTGACTCGCTCATACCTGGCGCTCTGCGTCCACGCACCTGTTTGCGTCGACGCTTCTTCCCCTCCAACGACCGCACTCCCCCGGCAGTTCCCCACCTCTTCGGCACCCTATCCGCATCGATGGACCATTGCATACGTGTCGGCGCGGCAATGGTCCATTCACGCGAACGGGGCGGACCGAAGGAACGGACTCAGCTGTAGACCTTGGGATCGAGCAGGCCGATGTACGGCAGATCTCGGTAGCGCTCGTTGTAGTCGAGGCCGTATCCCACGACGAACTCGTTGGGGATGTCGAAGCCCACGTTCGCGACTTCGACGTCGACCTTGATGGCGTCGGGCTTGCGCAGCAGCGTCACCACCGACAGCGAGGCAGGCGAGCGGGTCGCGAGGTTGCGCTTGAGCCAGCTCAGAGTCAGACCGGAGTCGATGATGTCCTCGACGATCAGCACGTGGCGTCCGGTGATGTCGCGGTCGAGGTCCTTGAGAATCCGGACGACGCCGGAGGACGACGTCGACGAGCCGTAGGAGCTGACCGCCATGAACTCGAGCTGCGCCGGGATGGGCAGCGCCCGGGCGAAGTCGGTCATGAACATGATCGCGCCCTTGAGGACGCCGACCAGGAGCAGGTCGCCTTCCGGGGAGCCTTCGGGATACCGCTTGGCGATCTCTTCTGCGAGTTCCGCAGTGCGCGCTTTGATCTGTTCCTCGGAAATGAGAACCGATTCGATGTCGCCCTCGTACACGGGGTTTCCCTTCATTCGTTCTCCAGGCCGACGCTCAGCCTGCCACGTCGACGCGAGCACACCAACCTGGCGTCGGGCGTTCCGCCTGGCAGGGCAACCCCGCCCTGGCCAGTCCACCGTACGACAAGGGCATCGACGGCTCGGAGCTGTCGATCGGTCGACGACGTCACTCCCCGGCCGAGCAACCATCGGCGCAGCACGCGGCGGCGTACTGCGGGGGCGAGCGTCTCGATCGCCGAGACCTCGATGTCCGGTCCGTCGGTGTCTGCAACGGACCCGGCAAGCGCGTCGAGCACGTCGCCGTCCTCACGCAACTGCTCGGCCGTCCGCGCGAGCGCAGCGGCGACGCCGCCGCCCAGCACGTCCTCGAGCAACGGCAACACCTCGTGGCGCAGCCGCACCCGAGTGAAATCGCTATCGGCGTTGTGCGGATCCTCGAACGGCTCCAGCCCCAGCTCGACGCAGGCAGCCCGGGTGATCGCCCGCCTGACTCCGAGCAGCGGACGCCCCCACGGTGCGGCGAACGCCGTCATGCCCGCAATCGACCGCGGCCCCGATCCGCGGCCCAACCCGAGCAGCACCGTCTCGGCCTGATCGTCGAGAGTGTGCGCCACCAGCACCGACGCGTCGCCGCGGGCGAGATTCAACGCGTCGTACCTGGCTCTGCGGGCCGCTGCTTCCGTCCCTCCGGAACCGGTGACGTGCACCGGCAGAACCCGGGCATCGACCACACCCAACTCCAGCGCCCGTGCCGCCGCCGTCGCCGCGACCTCGGCCGAACCTTCCTGAAGTCCGTGGTCGACGATCAGCGCACGCACGTTCGGGGCCTCGGCCTCGGCCACGGTCGCGGCCGTCAAGGCGAGCGAATCCGCGCCACCGGACAAGGCAACGGCAACCGGACCGGGGTGCGCAGCGAGCCACGCCCGCACCGCATGCCGAATCTCCAGCAGGGCAGGGCCCTCGGGCAATCTGGGTCGTTCCGCGGGCTCCACTCCCTCGGGCAAGAGCACTATCCCAGAACTCGCGCGATCCACGCGTCCGGGTTCTCGATCTCCGACAGCAGCGGCAGCGTGTCGGGACCCGTCCACACGGTGTTGAAGCGCTCCATCCCCACCGCGGCGACGACGTGATCGACGAATGCCTTGCCGCGGACGTACTGCGCCATCTTCGCGTCCATCCCCAGCAATGCCCGGACGACGCGTTGGAGCGGGTTGACCTTGCGTCGCCGCCGCTGGTCGAATGCACCGCGAATCTGAGTCACGGTCGGCACGACGGCCGGCCCGACGGCGTCCATCACGTGGTCGGCGTGGCCTTCGAGCAGAGTACCGAGCACCAGGAGCCGATCGATGGCGTCGCGCTGCGGCTGGGGTTGGGTGGCGCGCAGCAGGCCGACGATGCCCGCGTCCTCCGATTTTGTCGTTCCGCTCGGATTCTTGCGGGCCCTCAACGCACCGGTCAACCGATTGGCGACGTCCGACAGTGGCTCGTCGGTGCCGTCGGAGAGCACCCCCACGTTCTCGCGCATGTAGCCGCCGAGCCACGGCGCGGAGGAGAACTGCACTCGGTGCGTCACTTCGTGCAGGCACACCCACAGGCGAAAGTCGCTGGGCGAGACGCGCAGTGCGCGTTCGACGGCAATCACGTTCGGTGCGACCAGCAGCAGCGTTCCGTTCTCCCCGGTGAACGGATCGTATTGTCCCAGAATGGCACTGGAGAGAAACGCCAGCATCGCGCCCGCCTGAAGTCCGGCGGGTTTTCCGCCGAGGAGCCCCGACGGTGGCGTGTCGTCGTCGTCCCCGGTGAGGTGCTTCATCGCCGACGCGGCCGCGGCGATCCAGCCTGCTCGATCGACCACCTGGGCGTCGGGCACCGGGAGTCCGTCGGCCAGACCGGTGGTCTCGCGAACCGGTCCCTCGGCTCGAATCGACGCGGCGGCAAGCTCTTCCACGGCCGCATCGGCGGTGTAGCGCGAGGTGGCCGGACCCGGGCGGGCCAGCTTGGCTCCGGCCTTGGCGGCTACCGACCAATCGACCGCACCGGCGAACCCGGACGTGCTCTCGTTCTCGTCGGCACTCGCCGCCGCTGCTGACTTCACTGGCAACCACACAATCTCAAGGTCGATGCCACGGCATCGAGGGCGGGGCGACTGACCTCGGGTGGCCGGTCGTTCGACATCAGCGCGAAGGTCAGCACACGGCCGTCGACATCGACGACGTATCCCGCGAGAGCGCTTGCATTGGACAGGGTTCCGGTTTTGGCCCGCACCCAACCCGCTCCGGTTCGATCCCCCGAGGCATACCGATCCGACAACGTTCCGGTGGCACCGGCGACGGGCAGGTAGTCGAGCATCGGACGCAATGTCGGCTGTTCGGTTCCGGCGGCCGAGGTCAGCACCTGATCGAGCAGTCGGGCCGGGATCTTGCCGTCCACCGACAGCCCACTGGCATCCTCCAGGGCCAACCCGGCCATGTCGAAACCTGCCGTGTAGAGAGTCTGTCCGATGGCCGCCACCGCGCCGGAAAAGCTTGCTGCCGTGTTCATGTCGATCGACAGTTCGCGGCCGACCGCCTCGGCGAGGACGTTGTCGGAGCGATAGATCATCTGCTGCAAGCGGTTTCGCAACGGGGCGGACTGCACCGACGCCAGCTGGTCGGCGCCCTCGGCGGCCGTACCCGTCGTCACCGCCGCCGGATCGACGCCCAGTCCTGCCGCCAGTGCGCGGCCCGCGTCGAGCGCCGGAGTGGTGCTGCGGGGTGACTCGTCGACGAGCGGATCGGACCTTCCGCCGTCGAGCATGATCGGTTCGATCGGGGTGATCGAACCTGCAGCGATATCGGCCGGAAACCAGCCCTGCGCCATGGTGTCGCCGGAGTAGATCGAGGTGTCGACGCTGATGCTGCGTACCGTCGTTCCGCTGCGGCGGATCTGCTCCACGAGATCGTCGATGCGGGCCGCACCTGGATAGAACCCGACGGTGCCGACCGGCAGTGCGGTGAGCGTGGGGTCTCCGCCCGCGATCAGCACGATGTTTCCTTCGCTGCTGCCCTGGACGACGCGAGTGGTGACGCGGTGGTCGGCCGGGAGCGCGAGCATCGCCGCGGCTGCGGTGAGCACCTTGGTCGTCGAGGCCGGAGTCATCGGTGCATCGGGGTTCCGGGACCACAGAACCTGGCCGGTCCGTGCGTCGGCGACGGTTCCGGTGAAGGTGCCGAGATCGGAATCGTCCACCACACCGGCCAGCGCGCCGGCCAGTCCCGCCGAGCTGGGCGACGGGGCGGACTCGGGAAACGCAGTGATCTTCGGGTTCGGCAGCACGGTGTCGGGCGGCGGCGCGATCGCGGTCTCCGCGCCGTCGGACACCGACGGGAGCACGAGCGCCGCGGTGGTCACGGCGAGGATCACCACGAACACAGCGCACAGCGTCAGGATCAACCGCTTCTTCCTGCGCCGCCGGCCCGCTGTGGGACCGAGGAACCGCCGTGTCAGCCCCGCCACCGTTCCTCCGTCATTGCCGTGGTCGTACCCATGATCGTCCAGTCAACAGTATCCTCGGGTCCGGTAGCCTTGCGCCGCCACCATCGAGACATTCGCAACCGCTCGGGCCCCTGCGGCTCGACGAAGACAGTAAGGACTGCACGTGCCGTTCGACGTCACCATCGAGATCCCCAAGGGGCAGCGCAACAAGTACGAGGTCGACCACGTCACCGGACGTGTACGCCTCGACCGCTACCTCTACACCGCGATGGCGTATCCAGCCGATTACGGTTTCATCGAGAACACGCTCGGCGAGGACGGCGATCCGCTGGACGCACTGGTGCTGCTGCCCGAGTCGGTCTACCCGGGTGTCATCGTCGAGGCGCGGCCTGTCGCGATGTTCAAGATGGTCGACGAAGCGGGCGGCGACGACAAGGTGTTGTGCGTGCCTGCAGGTGACACCCGCTGGGATCACATCCAGGATCTGAGCGACGTATCGACGTTCGAACTCGACGCGATCAAGCATTTCTTCGTTCATTACAAGGATCTCGAACCCAACAAGCACGTCACCGGGGCAGACTGGGTGGGGCGCGCAGAGGCCGAGGCCGAAATCGCCGCATCGTTCAAGCGCTTGACGGACAATCCGGGTCACTGATCGTTTCGGCACTACACACTTCGTCTCGGCCGCGCGCCGACGAAACACAGTTTGGGGAGACCTATGACCGACAGCAGTTCCAACGGCGCCGCCGGTGATCGGCGCAATCTCGACTCGCGGGCGATCTCGGATCCGACGCAGTTCCCCGATCTGCCGGTGACGGTCGTTCTCGACCGAATTCCGGTGCCGATCCTCGCTGTCGATCCCAGCGGTGCGATCGTGTTCGCAAACGAGGCCTTCGACGATCTGTTCGGTCTCGACCGCACCGAACGCGTGGACTTCCACCTGCACGACATCTTTCCCGACCGGGCACCGGAGGGGGTCAACGTCGCCGACATGTTCCTGACGACGGTGGCCACCCGCGCGGATTCGCTGTGGCGGATGACCGACAAGACCGGTGACGTCGTTCAGGTACGCGCCAGCAAGTCGATCCTGCGCCGCACCGAGGACACCATCGTTCTCGTCGCGCTCGAAGACTTCACGGACCAGTTGTGGAACGACCCCAAGAGCGCCTTGCGCTGATCGTTCTCCCCGAACGAATGACGGTGTGTGTCGGCTGATCAATCGCCGGCATACACCGTCGTTCTGTTTCCACCCGCGTGCTTGGACTCGTACATTGCCGTGTCGGCATCGAGCAGCACGTTGCGCACCAGCTCGGCTGCGGCGTACGAGGACACGGCCGCTCGCCACCGAGCGGCATCGAGTACGGCGACACCGATGCTGACCGTGACCGGCACGTCGTCACTCGCATCGTGCACCGCCTCGCGAATATCGTCTGCGAGGTGGTCGGCCGAGTCGCCGCAGACCGGTACCGCGATCGTGAACTCCTCGCCCCCGGTGCGCGCCACGCAGGGCCGTCCGCCCGTCGCGGCGGTGAGGCGCCGGGCCGTTCGGCGTAGAACTCGGTCGCCCACGGCGTGACCGTAGGTGTCGTTGACCAGCTTGAACTGATCGAGATCGACCACCATCAGCGCCGCCGACTGCTCCTCGGTCAAACGGGCCATCATTCGGTCCAGCCGAAGTTCCAGGCCTCGCCTGTTGAGCAGGCCCGTCAGAGAGTCGGTATTGGCGAGGTCGAGCTGGCGCTGAATGACGGCTCTGAACGCCAGCACCGAGTTGACCACCAACACCGTCACCAGTGCCCGCGCGACGATCGACGCGGGATCGCCCGGCTGCTCGACGACGGCCAGCACGGCGAGCAGAAGAATCACGGCGTTGACGAATGCGGTGTGGAATTTGAGGACGTTGCGCCGGGAGAAGTAGGCGATGTAGGTGCCGATCACCGAGAACAGGGCTGCGCCGTACAAAGCCAAGCTCCGGTCGGCAAAGGTGAGCAGCATGACCGCGACGCCCACGTCGGCGTAGATCACGAACCACCCGGGCATGTGCGACGCGTCGACCGAGCGCAGCCACCACCATGCTCCCACCGGCACGGTCGAGAGCAGCACGATCATGCAGATCACGACGGCCGTCGCGCCGACCGGGCCGTCGGCGGACAGCATGATGATCGAGCCGATCAACCCGAAGGACGGAACGAGAAATGCGATTCCTCTCGCAACGCGGCGTTCGAGCCGAACCGAACCCGATCCTGGTCCCCGGTCGGAGGACCGGGGAGGTCTGTCGTGATCGGTTGGCACCACATTCCCTCCGTCCGTTCGGGCAGTTCGAGCGTCCGGGTAAGGCATCGCCTGCGTCCCGATCGTCGCTGGGATCACGAGCACGGGACGAACTCGCGATCCGACGTTGTTCAGGTTCCTCGCGGCTCAGACGTTACCCGTGCGCTGATCGGGTAGGTCCGGCCTGACGGTTTCGTAATCGGTCAAGAATCGGTCCAACAGCCCGACCAGCGCCGATCTGTCGTCCCTCTCCCATTTCTCGATGACTCGCCCGAGCGCCTCGGTTCGGCGTTGCTGAATCGCCGCGGCAACTTCCTGGCCCGACTGCGTCACCGCGAGGACGAAGGCCCGACCGTCCCGTTCGTCGGGCAGCCGCTCGACGTGTCCCAGTTCGACGAGCTGAGCCACCTGCCTGCTCACCGTCGACGGATCCGAATTCACCATGGCGGCAAGCTCACTGGACCTCATGGGCCCGTCACGCAAGAGCCGGAACAGACAGACGTAAGCGGCACCCTCGACGCCACCCGACGACGAGATCTGCGCGATGTTGCGCTCGCGTAGACGCTGTAATCGAACCAGCTGGGTGCCCAACTCCTCGGCGAACTCGACCACGTCAGCTACCGGTGAACTGAGCCGGCCGCTTCTCGAACACGGAGGTGATCGCCTCGGTGAGATCGTGCGAGGCGAGGAAGGCGGCGTTCCAGGCCGCCACGTACCGCAGCGAGTCGTCGACGCTGGAGGACCGGGAGTGGTCCAGTACGGTCTTGATGCCCTGCACCACCAGTGGCGGGTTGGCGGCGATGGCCACCGCGCACTCACGGGCGGCGGCGAGGGTGGCATCGTGGTCATCGAACACGTCGTTGACCAGGCCGATCTTCTCGGCGCGGGCCGCGTCGATGTCCTTGCCGGTCAACGCGAGCTCACGCAGGTGGCCGTCGCCGATGATCGCGGGGAGCCGGGCCAGAGAACCCATGTCGGCGACGATGGCGACCCGCACCTCGCGCACGCTGAACTTCGCGTCGGCACTGGCGTATCGCACGTCGGCGGCGGTGATGAGGTCGACGCCACCGCCGATGCACCAGCCTTGGATCGCTGCAACGACGGGCTTGCGGCAGTCCGCGACGGCGTTGATCGCCTTCTGCATCGTTTTGATGGTGTCGTGGAAGGACGTTCGAGGACCGGCCAGCGCCTTGTCTGCCATGAGAGGACCGAACGTACCTGCCATCGCGGCCAGATCCAGTCCGTAGGTGAAGTTCTTGCCGGAGCCGGCGAGCACCACTGCCCGAACCTCGGTATCGGCGTCGAGCTGCGCGAACAGCTCGGTGCTCTCGCTCCAGAAGTCGGGGCCCATTGCGTTGCCCTTGCCGGGCCCGAGAAGTGTCACTTGCGCGATGTGGTCCGCGATCTCGACCGAGAAGGCTTTCCAGGTACGTTCCGTCATGCGTGCGAGCCTAGCGGGATCGCCCGAGATTGCCGCACCGCATGTTACGGCGCGTAACGTCTGCGCTAAGTCCCTGCTCAGCTCTGGTACATCCGGCGCAGTCGGCCCACTATCGACACATGCTGATGCACCAGGGATTGGGACTTGAAACGTTCAACGACCTGCCGCGTCGCAAAGCGGTGCACGCACTGTACGAGTGCTGCTGCTCGGTGGCGTGGGCTTCACGGGTGGCCGACGGCCGCAGCTATCGCTCCCGCGCCGACCTGTTCTCCGCAGCCGATGCCGAACTGGCCGAGTTGTCGGACCAGGACGTCGATTCGCTCGCCGCGAATCTTCCGGAGCCCGGCAAAGTGTGCGCCGCCATGGATACAGATACGCGAGGAGCGCTGGGAACCGCCGCTCGCGCCTACGGCGAGCGATTCGGATTTCCGTACGTGGCCAGTGTGATGTTCGGACCCGAGGGGTTCGAGCCACGCGAGATCCTGGTGGATCTGGGACACCGACTCGACAACGACGACCGCACCGAGCGCAAAATCATGCGCAACGAGCTCGCGGAAATCAACCACATCCGACTGAACCGACTTCTCGGCCCCGAGGGTGGTTGGCCCCTGTTCTGAGCGAGATCAGCCGAACAGGCCGACGACGCGACCGATCAATCCACCGGCGATCAAAATGGCCAACAATGCGACCACGCAGATGATCACAATCGGCATCACTCGGCTGCGCTGCGGCGGTTCGTGGTTGGGTCCGCCGATACCTGTCTCGGCGGGCGGGGTGTCTCCTGGGGTGACGCCGCCACCCGCTTCGAGTCCTGCTGTGACGTCCGGATCCGGATTCTGAGCATTCATCTTGCGTGGTTACCCGGTGCGGTCGCCCTCAATCGAGATGTGCCCTAGCTATCGCTCCGGCGAACAATTCGGACACCGCGTCGGCGATGATTCCCTCGTCGATGTCCTCCGGATCCACCGAATGTTCGACGGCCAATCCGGAGATCAAGGCCGTCAGTGACGTCGCGACGCGTCGGGCATCGAACTTGTCGCCCACGCCCCACTGGTCCGCGCGTTCGGCGATGAGACGTTCGAGCTCACGCCGCAGCGCGCGACGGTCGGTGCGGTAACGCTCGGCGACGGCCGGGTCGCGTCCGGCCAGGATGCCGAACTCGACGGTGAGCAGCGGCCAGCGGGGTTCGGCGACCACCCACGAGGCGATCTCGTTGCCGCCTGCTCCTGCTGCTGCACCGGAGTCCAGATCGGAGATGTGGGCCAGCACGCGGGCCGCGAGGTCGAGTGAGCGTTTGGCGAGCAACTCGGCGAACAGCGCCTGCTTGGACTCGAAGTTCGAATACACGGCCCCCTTGGTGAAGCCGGCGCGGTCCGCAATGTCAACGAGTTTGGCTGCTGCATAACCCTTGTCGGTGAACTCGTCGGCAGCGGCGGCGAGCAATCGGTCTCGTACGTCGGCACGCTGCGGTCGTCGCTGCGACTGTGTCGACCCCCACTTTTCTTGATTCTCGACAATCACGATACCTAGAGTATTGAATACCTCGGGTATCGACAAGACTCACGGGAATCGACCCCGCAGATTTCACACCGTTCAGGAGTTCACCCATGCGCAAGATGTCATTGCTCGCCGCCGCAGTCCTGGTGCTACAGCTCGGCTTCATCCTCAGCTACGTCTCGGCGTTCCATCAGCCGACGCCGCACGCGATCCCGATCGCGGTGGTGACCGAAGCCGGCCTCCCGGAAGGACTCGATCAGCAGACCGCCGATCGTCTGGACGCCATCGACGGTGCGCCGCTCGACGCACGCACCGCGGTCGACACCGCCGAGGTTCGCTCGCTGCTCCGCGACCGCGACATCATCGGGGCCTATGTCGTCGGCGCGAACGGAACGGACACGCTCATCACTGCCAGTGCGGCAGGCAGTTCCGAGGCCACCGCGTTGCAATCGATCTTCACCGAAGTGGACGCCGCGCAGGGCCGTCAGTTCGTGGTTCGCGACGAGATCCCGGTCGGGGTCCACGACAACCGAGGGTTGTCCGGTTTCTACCTCTCGGTCGGCTGGGTCGTCGGCGGCTATCTGCTGGCCGCGGCATTCGGATTGCTGATCGGGGCACCGTCCTCGCGCCGCGAAACCTACATGCACGTCGGCATTCTCGCGGTGTACTCCCTCGCATCCGGAGCGTTCGGAGCTTTCCTCACCACCCACGTTCTGGAAACCTTTGCCGGCCACTGGTTCCCACTCACCCTGCTGGGTACCGGCGTGGTCTTCGCCACCGGACTGGTCACCATGGGCCTGCGCGCACTGATCGGCGTCGCTGCGGTGCCTGCCGCGATCGTGCTGTTCGTGATCCTCGGAAACCCCAGCGCAGGAGGAGCTTTCGGAGCCGATGTATTGCCGTCGTTCCACGCCTCGATCGGGCGCTGGATCACCCCGGGCATCGGCACCGAGGGCGTGCGGAGCATCGTGTACTTCTCCGGCACCGGGCTGGGGCAGCCGGCACTCGGACTTGCGCTCTACCTCCTGGCCGGTACGGCACTCCTTGGTACCGCGGCACTGCGGCGTCGGCGGGCACACAACCCGGTGAGCTCGCGCGAGACCAGTAAAGTGTGATCCCATGACTGCCACCTTCCCCCTGCCCCTGCCAGATCTCGCCGTCCGCACTCTCGGAGGCGCAGTGGTGTGGGCGAACGACGAGACGTTCGCGGAGAAGGAGAATCTCGTCAGTCCGGGCAAAGCCGACTATTCGACGGCGACGTTCGGGCACAAGGGTCAGATCTACGACGGCTGGGAGACGCGTCGGCGACGTGAGGCCGGATACGACGAGGCCATCGTGCGTCTCGGGGCACCCGGCGTCGTATCGGCGATCGTCGTCGACACCTCGTGGTTCACCGGCAACTATCCGCCGGAAATCTCGATCGAGGCCGCCGAGGTCGAGGGGTTTGCCTCCCCGGACGAGCTACGCACGCAGACCGAGTGGACCACCATCGTCGCCCGTAGTCCGGTCAACGGTGACAGCGAGAACAGATTCCAGGTCACCTCCGACGCTCGGTGGACGCACGTGAAGCTGTCGATCTATCCCGACGGCGGAGTTGCTCGCCTGCGAGTACTCGGCCGCGGCAAGCCCGACCCCAAGTTCCTCGCGGCCGGGCCGGTCGACCTGGCCGCACTCGAGAACGGTGCCTACGTCTCGGCATGCTCCAACATGTTCTACAGCTCCCCCAACAATCTGCTGTTCCCCGGCCCTCCGCGGTCGATGGGTGAGGGCTGGGAGACCTCGCGTCGACGCAACGATGCGAACGACTGGGTCCAGGTGCAGCTGGCGGGCACCGGACTCGTCCGCCTCGCCGAGCTCGACACCACGTGCTTCCTCGGCAATGCGCCGGGTGCCGCATCGTTGCGCGGCCGGCTCGGTGACGGCGAATGGATCGAGCTGTTGCCGCGAACGACGCTGCAACCCGACACCCGGCATCGCTTCGTACTCGACCACGAGACTCCGGTCTCCGAGGTTCGGATGGACATCTTCCCCGACGGCGGCATGGCGCGATTGAGACTGTTCGGTGATCTGGACGCATCTGCGTAAACGGTCGCGGGGCAATAGGGTTGGTTCATGTCCCGGCTACTTCATCCGAATGCAGCCCATGTGGCCGACACTCTGATTTCACGTGGTCATCACGGAGTGGTGGTGAACAGTCCGGAGGGCACCCACACTGCCGCCGATGCCGCTGCGGCACTGGGTGTCGAGGTGGGTGCGATCGTGAAGTCGATGGTGTTTCTACTCGACGACGAGCCGGTGCTGTTGCTCGTGTCCGGAGCACACAATGTCCATCTCGAGCACACGGGTGAGCGTCTCGGTGGCAGGTTGGCACGGGCCGATCTCGACACTGCCAAACACGCGACCGGGCAGCCGATCGGTGGTATCGCACCGGTCGGCCACCCCACGAACCTGGACACTTTCGTCGACCAGGATCTGGCCGGTCACCCCGAGGTGTGGGCCGCGGCAGGCCACACCAACACGATCTTTCGGTCGACGTACACCGAGTTGTTGCGGATCACCGCGGGCCTGGCGATCGACGTCACCTGACCGTCTGGTCAGGATGCGAGCGTCGGGGCGATCGGTGCGCCGAGGACCGTGTCGACGACGTCGATGTCGAGTCTGGTCCCGCGGGATTCGAGCAGCGGCAGTACTGCGTTGTTGACCAGAACCGCCTGGCGAGCCACATCGCCGAGCACTGTCAACGTCACCCCGTCGGCGACGTCGGCCGCGGTGACGTCGGAGATCAGACTGGCCAATCCCGACGGTGTGCCGACGTAGCGGATGGACGACGGGCTGATCGGCGCGTCCAGTCCGGCGAACTCGCGACGAGCCGTCCGAGCATCGGCCGCGATGTGGATCTCGAGGTCGAGGAACACGGCCGTGCTGTCGGCCGACTCGCCGCGCTCGACGGCTTCTGCGCGTAGCCGCGCGCGTTGCTGCTGTGCTTCCCGCAGGTCGGAGGCCTGGATTCGGACGATGTCCGCGTCCGGACCCAGGGTCAGTTCGGACCAGATCGAGTCGAATTCGACGGCGACGCGAGTGTGGTTGTGCGACATGAGTGGTGGTCCTGATTCTAGAAGTCGGAGAACGCATTCGGTCGGAGCGGAGCCGAAATCGAACACGAGCCGGACGCAGTGCGGCACAGATCCACGTATCTGTTGCACCAGTGGCGGTTGCCCAGCCACGCGACACTGACGGTCATGACGCCATGCTAACCGTCCGAAGGGGTGCACGGGGATCCAACCCCGGCCGCCCCATCGGCGAGGTCTGGGAACGGTCGCGGGTCGGGTACGGGGTTCCACCAGCCGGCGTCCTCCGCGTAGTGCCAGTTCGGTCCCGACTCGACCAGGGCGGCGAGTGCGTCGACGAGTCGATCCACATCGGCCGACGAGCTGCCGAGGCCGATGCTGGCTCGAACCGCGCCGTCTGCATGGCCCAGTCGGCGGAGCAGTGGATGCGCGCAGAACTTTCCGTCCCGCACTCCGATGCCGTGCTCGGCCGAGAGGTACGCGGCCACCTCACCCGGGTCGCGTCCGGCCACCGTGAAGGTGACGATGCCGACGGTGTCGGGCGCGTCGGCCCACACCTGCAGTAATTCGACACCGTCCAGGGCAGCCAGGCCGGCCCGCAGTCGGGACGACAATTCGTGCTCGTGCGCCTGCAGCTCGGCGTCGTCGAATCCCGCGATGGCCTCACAGGCTGCAGCCAGTGCGGCAACTCCGAGCACGTTGGGAGTGCCTGCCTCGTGCCGCTGAGGTGCTGGTGCCCACTCCGTGTGGTCGATGCTCACGCTGCGTACCGCGCCGCCACCGGCCAGGTGCGGCTCACCGGCGTCGAGCCAATCACGTGCGCCCACAAGCACTCCCGCACCGAACGGCGCGTACAGCTTGTGCCCGGAGAAGGCGAGGTAGTCCACGCCGAGGGCAGCGATGTCGATGCGGCGATGCGGAACCAGCTGAGCACCGTCCACCGCGATCCGCGCGCCGTGCCGATGTGCCAGAGCTGCGAGTTCCGCAATGGGAAGAACCTCGCCGGTGACGTTCGACGCACCCGTGATCGCCAGCAGTGCAGCAGGTTTCACGGCCAGCTCGGCGTCGAGTCGGTCGATGGTCTCGGCCAGTGTCGACGCGGCCACCACGACGCGGCGATCAAGCCACGGAAGCAGGTTCGCGTGGTGCTCGATATCGAGCACTACGGTGTCGCCCGGCACACACGCGGCTAGCAGATTGAGCGAGTCGGTGGTGTTCCGCGTGAACACCACTACCGAATCCTTCTGCGCACCAACAAAATCGGCGACGGTCACCCGAGCCTTCTCGTAGGCAGCCGTCGAAACGCGCGAGGCGTAGCCGGCACCTCGATGCACGCTCGAGTAGAACGGCAGCAGGTCCGCGATCCGATCGGTCACTGCCGCCAGGGCCGGCGCGCTGGCCGCGTAGTCGAAGTTGGCGTACGTGCACGAGCCACCCTGCACCAGGGGTACCTGCAGATCCGTGCCCGAAACAGGGGCAAAAGGAGCACAGGGGCGGGAAAGTACAGATGTCATGACAGATCAAGCCCTCACGTTCGAGGGACCCGCAACCGAAGAGTTCGTGAACGAGTCCGCGCTTGCCGCGCCGGTTTTCCGGCAACAGCCTGGTCGTCACCCGGAGCACCCCACCGCGGAGGAGGGTTGCCGACCAGCGAGCCGGGGCTTGATGCTGGTACTCGTGACCGTGGACAAAACCTTTGCAAACCCGCTGCGGTTTTGTCAAGCCGGGACTCACACGTGTGCAGCAGTAGGATTTCCGCGGTGGGAACGCGCGCTCGTTCACCTGCTGGCAAACAGAACGTGAGATAACCAACGGCGCTGCTGCTCACCAGCACCACAGAGTCACTTGCCAACGAATCGATAAGGACGCCCGGTTGTCTGTGCATCAAGAGAACGATCTGCCGGGTTCGAGCGCGGACATCGCGCCTGCACCGGCGGCGTTTCTTCGCTCGTCTCTCGCTCCTCCCGCCCGGACGCTCATCGACGTTCTCCGAGACACCGCCCATCGTTTTCCCGACGCCCCCGCCATCGACGACGGTGCCGTGTCGGTCAGCTACTCCGAATTGTTGGACGACATCGCCGAGGGTGCCAAGTGGCTCGCCGATGCCGGCGTCCGGCGCGGCGATCGCGTCGGCATCCGCATGCCGTCGGGTTCCTTTTCGCTCTACGTGGCCATTCTGTCCATCCTCGCGGCCGGTGCTGCCTACGTTCCGGTCGACGCGGACGACCCCGAAGAGCGCGCCGAGCTGGTCTTCGGGGAGGCCAAGGTGACGGCCATCGTCACCGCAGGCGGTATCGCGGCCGGGACCGCCCCCAAGCAGGACATCCCTCAGGACGAACCCGAACACAATGCTGTGCCACCCACTCCCGAGGACGATGCATGGGTCATCTTCACCTCGGGTTCCACCGGCACACCCAAGGGCGTTGCGGTCAGTCATCGCAATGCGGCGGCGTTCGTCGACGCCGAGGCGCGCATGTTTCTGCAGAAGGATCCACTGGGCCCCGGCGACCGCGTGCTCGCCGGCCTGTCGGTGGCGTTCGACGCGTCGTGCGAAGAGATGTGGTTGGCGTGGCGACACGGTGCCTGCCTTGTGCCCGCGCCGCGTTCGCTGGTGCGATCCGGTTTCGATCTCGGTCCGTGGCTCGTCTCCCGCGACATCAGTGTCGTCTCGACGGTGCCGACCCTCGCGTCGCTGTGGCCCGCGGTCGCACTGGAGGCGGTACGGCTGCTCATTTTCGGCGGTGAAGCATGCCCCCCGGAGCTGGCCGAGCGACTCGCCGTCGAGGGCCGCGAGGTCTGGAACACCTACGGCCCCACCGAAGCAACGGTCGTCGCGTGCGCGGCCATCATGGACGGGAAGGGTCCCGTCCGCATTGGTCTGCCCCTCGACGGGTGGGACCTGGCCGTGGTCGACGCGTCGGGCGCTCCGGTACAGGTCGGCGACATCGGTGAACTCGTCATCGGCGGCGTCGGACTGGCTCGGTATCTCGATCCGGCCAAGGACGCCGAGAAGTACGCGCCCATGCCCTCCCTCGGATGGGAGCGGGCGTATCGGAGCGGCGATCTGGTCAAGCTCGAACTCGAGGGCCTGCTCTTTCAGGGCCGCGCCGACGATCAGATCAAGCTCGGTGGTCGACGCATCGAACTCGGCGAGATAGACAACGCGCTGCAAGCACTTCCGGGCGTCAGCGGTGCTGCTGCGGCCGTGCGCAAGACCGGTGCGGGAAACTCGGTTCTGGTCGGCTATCTCGCCAGCACCGACCCCGATTTCGATCTCGAGGCCGCCCGAACACTGTTGGCCGAGCAGCTTCCGTCGGCGCTCGTACCGCGCCTCGCATTGGTCGACGAGATGCCCACGCGCACCTCGGGCAAAGTCGACCGCAATGCTCTGCCGTGGCCACTGCCCGGATTGGCGGGTGCGTCGGCGCTCGGCGGCACGGCGGGGTGGGTGGCGCAGCTGTGGACCAACATCCTCGGTGCTCAGGTGTCCGACGAGAACGCCGATTTCTTCGCCAACGGCGGCGGATCGCTCTCGGCCGCGCAGCTGGTGACGGCACTGCGTGAGCGGTTCCCCGAGGTCACCGTCGCGCAGTTGTACGACCATCCCCGATTGGGTTCGCTCGCACAGTATCTCGACGACCTGAAGCCGGTCGTCGAGGCCGTTCCACGTGAGGTGCCCCCGACGTCGCGCACCGCTCAGTGGGCGCAGATTCTGGCGACGGTTCCGTTGACCACCTTGACCGGGTTGCAGTGGGTCACCTGGCTGGGGCTGCTGTTCAACGTCATGTCGTGGTTCGGCGACGTGTCGTGGGCTCCGACGCTGTCGTGGTGGTGGATTCTGCTCGCCTTCGTCCTGTTCATCACGCCGGTCGGGCGGATGGCGATTTCGGTGATCGGATCTCGCGTCCTGTTGGCCGGGTTGAAACCCGGTGCATACAAGCGCGGCGGGAGCATGCACATAAGACTCTGGGCGGCAACACGATTGACCGATGCCAGCGGTGCCTCCAATCTTTCGGGGGCGCCGTGGATGGTCTATTACGCGCGCGCTCTCGGTTCGAAGATCGGCAAAGGCGTCGACCTGCATACGCTGCCGCCGGTCACGGGCATGCTCGAGCTGGGCGACGGCTGTTCCATCGAGCCCGAGGTGGATCTGTCCGGGCATTGGATCGACGGCGATCTCGTCTACATCGGCGGCATCGAGATCGGTGCCGGTGCCACCGTCGGTGCCCGCTCGACACTTCTGCCCGGAACCAAGGTCGGCAAGAACGCGGTTGTCACCGCCGGCTCTGCCGTCGTCGGACGAGTCAAGGCCGGGCAGATGTGGTCCGGTTCGCCGGCGCAGAAGGTCGGCAAGGCCGATCATCCGTGGCCCGCCGAGACACCTCCGCGCGCCACGAAATGGGTGTTCGCGTACGGCGTCGCATCCCTGTTCCTCTCGGGCATGGCACTGTTCTCCATCGGTGTCAGCCTGGTGCTCATGGGCTGGTGGATTCACACTGCCGACTCCGTGCTCGACGCCTTCCAACGTGGACTGGTGATGTTGCCCGTCGCCACTCTGGTGTCACTGGCGGTGTTCGCACTGATCACCGTTGTCGCAGTCCGGTTGCTCAGCATCGGACTCGTCGGCGGATACCACCCCGTGCGCAGCCGTATCGGCTGGCAGGTCTGGGCCACCGAACGGTTGATGGACTCGGCGCGCACGTTCCTCTTTCCGCTCTACGCATCGTTGCTGACGCCGCACTGGCTCCGACTCCTCGGCGCGAAGATCGGCAAGGACGTCGAAGCGTCGACCGTGCTGATGATCCCCAAGTTCACCACCGTCGCCGACGGTGCCTTCCTGGCCGACGACACCATGGTCGCCAGCTACGAACTCGGCGGCGGCTGGATGCATCTGGGCGACGCCAAAGTGGGCAAGCGGGCGTTTCTCGGTAACTCCGGCATGACCGGGCCAGGGCGAACCGTTCCGAAGAACGGCTTGGTCGCGGTGCTGTCGGCGACGCCGGACAAGGCGAAGTCGGGCTCGTCGTGGCTCGGCAGCCCACCGGTGCGATTGCGTCGGGCGGCCGGTAGCGCGGACTCGTCGCGCACGTTCGATCCGCCCAGGAAGTTGAAGATCGCCCGTGCACTCGTCGAGACGTGCCGGTTGATTCCCGTCGTCGTGACGTTCGGCATCGGGCTCGGGGTGCTGTTCGGGCTCACCGCCATCGCCGACTCCGTCGGCTACTGGTTGGCTGCGCTGCTCAGTGGCGTCGTGCTGCTCGTCGCCGGTTTCGTGGCTGCGGCAGTGTCGGCGTTGGCGAAGTGGTTGTGGGTGGGCCGGATCGGCAAGACCGACCACCCGCTGTGGAGCTCGTTCGTCTGGCGCAACGAGGTGGCCGACACGTTCGTCGAGACCGTCGCCGCGCCGTGGTTCGCGCGCGCAGCCGAGGGCACCGCCGTCCTGAACATGTGGCTGCGGTGGCTCGGTGCGGACATCGGGCGGGGTGTGTGGTGTGAGACGTACTGGCTGCCGGAGGCCGATCTGGTGACGTTGGCCGACGGTGCGACGGTCAACCGAGGGTGCGTTGTGCAGACGCACCTGTTCCATGATCGGATCATGTCCATGGACACTGTCGATCTCGGCGCAGGCGCAACCTTGGGACCGCACTGTGTCGCATTGCCCGCTTCGGGTATAGGTGAAGGTGCGACGGTGGGACCTGCCTCCCTGGTGATGCGCGGCGATACGGTTCCCGCGCATACTCGTTGGCAAGGCAATCCGATCGCGCCGTGGGCCAAGGGTGATCCCTTTCCGCGTATTCGCGACGACCGAAGTGAGGGGTGATCGTGGGAGGCAGATTGGTGGCACCGGTGTTCGACGTCGATTCCAGCGACAACCCGATCGACACGTATCTTCCGCAGAACGGTAACCGCGGCTACCGCGTCTCACGCTACGAGCTCGACCTCGAGTACAAGGTGGAGAGCAACCGGTTGACGGGCAAGGCGAAGATCACGGCGGTCACCACTGCGACGGTGTCGAAGTTCGCGTTCGATCTCGGCCCGGCGATGAACGTGTCGAAGGTATCGGTCAACGGTTCGCGTTCGGTGAAGTTCACCCATCAACGCGGCAAGCTGAAGATCACGCCCGCCAAGCCGATCGCCTCGGGTGCGGCGTTGGTGGTGACGGTGACGTACGGCGGAACTCCCAAGCCCATCAACGGTTTGTGGGGTGAGGTCGGCTGGGAAGAGCTCACCGAGGGATCGATCGTCGCGAGTCAGCCGAACGGTGCCGCGTCGTGGTTTCCGTGTGACGATCATCCGGTGTCCAAGGCCAGCTACGGCATCACCATCACCACCGATTCGCCGTACTACGCGGTGGCCAACGGAACGTTGGTGCGCAAGCAAACCCGCGCCAGCCGGACCACCTGGGTGTACGAGCAGCCCGAGCCGATGGCCACGTATCTCGCGACCATTCAGATCGGTCCGTACGAGCATCGCATCGTCAGCCCGGGTCCGGTGCCGATGAAGGCGATCACTCCCCCGCGACTGCGCGCGCAGTTCGACCACGATTTCGGCCGCCAACCGCAGATGATGGACACTTTCGTACGGCTGTACGGCCCTTACCCTTTCGCGTCGTACACAGTGGTGGTGACCGACGACGATCTCGAGATCCCGATCGAGGCGCAGGGGCTGTCGATCTTCGGAGCCAATCACTGTTCGGGTTCCCGGTACTACGAGCGCCTGGTGGCGCACGAGTTGGCTCACCAGTGGTTCGGCAATTCGCTGACCCTCGGCAAGTGGGCCGACATCTGGCTGCACGAGGGATTCGCGTGTTACTCGGAGTGGATCTGGGCCGAGAACTCCGGCGGCGCAACAGCTCACGACAAGGCCAAGCGCGCGCACACCATTCAGCGTGGTCTGGCCATGGATCTGCAGCTCACCGATCCTGGGCCCGAGCGCATCTTCGACGATCGCGTCTACAAGCGCGGTGCCCTGGCACTGCATGCGGTACGACGTACCATCGGCGACGAGCGCTTCTTCGGACTGATCCAGGAGTGGACCTCCAAGTACCGCTACTCGACGGTGGCGACCGCGGACTTCACCGACCTCGCCTCCCGCTTCGGTTGCCCCCGAACTCTGTGGGACGCATGGTTGATCGACAAGCAGTTGCCGTCGTTGCCGTAGGTCGCGCCCTCGAATCGGCCGGCGTCAGCGATACCCGAGCGACACCGTCAACCCAGCAACCGCGTAGCCGTACAGTGCCGTCGTTGCCAGTGCTTGACGCCAGAAGCCGTGCGGGAACGACGCCGCCCAGCGTCCCTTGCCGTCCAGTTGCAGATCGCAGGGGAAGTCGCTGATGGCCATGGCAGACGACGGCTGCTTGGAGTGCGCGAGGACGACCCCTGTGGTGAACGGCAGTCCCCGAACGAACAGGTGACCGCGCGCGTCCCCGACTCGATACCGCACCGCTGACTCGGTCACAACGCCTGTGTACCAACGTCGTTGGACGTTCCAGCCGGTCGCGTGCGCGAGCCGAAGGTTGCGGTCGCCGCGCAGTGCCGTGTCCACGGTCTCGACGTCTGCAATCACTCCCCATCGCAGCATCGGCATCCACTGACCGATCCGTCTCCAGCGACACACCAGCGCCCCGAACAGAACGATCGCGAACAAGTACGGCACCAGCTCGGGATACCTCGACCAGCAGGCAGCCGGCACGATCACGGCGATCAGAAACCAGTACGCCTCGCGTCGGTTCCATGCGGTTGCAGCCGCGAGCGCCGCCGTCGAAGGCACTCGGTGCGGCGGGACAGTGCGCGCGGACTGCAGCATGATGCCGCTGATCCTAGAGCCGAACCGCCTCTACGCGCTCGGCAAGTGAGCAGACGTCTTCGATCGCACCACCAGGCCGCAGATTCCAGCCATCACCGCGCCGAATCCGAAGATGATCGGGTAGGTCACCACGCCGGGCCAGGTCTCGGTGAGCGCCGACAGCACGGCAGGCACCGCGAAGCCCAGGTATGTCAGTGAATAGAACACTGCGGTGAGGCCCGCGAGATCGTCGGGGCCCGCAATACGTTGCACCTCTTGCAGACCCGAAACCAAAGCCATGCCGTATCCACATCCGAGTACCGCTGCCGCGATCAGCGCTGCGGCAATGGTCAGCACCGACGCCGCCCACGCCGCGACAGCCATGCCGACCACCAACAGAGTCAGTGCAACCAGAGCGCCTCGCGCATTGGCGGGTGTGTCGATCCGTCGCCCGACGGCCTGGATCGCAAATCCGGCGCCGAGGGCGATCACCGCCATCGCCGCCGAGAGGGCCACGGGATAGCCGCCCCCGGGCTCGTCGGCCAACGCATCAGCCATCAGTGACGGCAACACCGCGTACGCGACGCTCGCCGCACCGAACACCCACGGTGCCAACGGCAGCACGACGAACAGGAACCGGCGGTGCGAAGCAGACGGGATCCTCAGGTCGTCGAGCAGCTTCTTGCTCTTCGATGTCACTGTCGCGGTGCGTGTTTCGGGAACGGAGAGCATGCCGACGCTGGCGACGATGCAGATGAGCACGTGCACGCTGTAGGCGAGGTGCGTCGGCCACGGTGCCCATTGCGCGAGCACACCGGCAACTCCGGCACCGAGGGCAAAGCCCGCCGTCAGCGACATCGCGGCTCGGCGCGCTCCGGCACCGGGCTTGGCGGTGGCGTCGCGGCTGGAGAGTTCCTTGACCCAGCTACCGCCGACGGCCATACCGATTCCGAGCGCGATGCCACTGAGCACACGGCCACCGAAGAGCATGAAGGCGTTGTCGGGTCCGAGTGCGATCAGAATGGAACCGGCCGCGGCAATTGCGGGGGCGGGCAACATGATCGGGCGTCGGCCGAGTCGATCGGACAGCGGCCCGCAGATCAGCATCGCCGGAATGATGCCCAGGACGTAGGCGAACAGGAACGTATCGACCACCACGGCCGAGAAGCCGTGATCGAGCCGGTACATCACCAACAACGGCGTGAACTCGTTACCGCCCCAGGCGACGGCGAACATGCCCGACGCCACCAGCAGCCAGCGTCGCGCACTCAGCTCGATGTCTCGTTCGTTCGTGAGCGTTTCACTCATCGTGTTCCCCCCCTGTTTGCTCCGACTGACCTGTCCGGTCGTAGGCCGTGCACCCCGCGCATGTGTTGTTCGACGGCCCGCTCGAATCCGTCTGCGTCGCCGGCCTCGATCAGGTCGGTGAGTCGGCGATGGTCGTCGACGATGCGCGAGATCTGACCCGGATCGCGCGTCACCGAGGCTGCGGTCATCCGGCGCTGACGCTCGCGAAGTCCGTCGTAGAACGCGTCGAGCAAGGGATTGCCACCGGCTCGGACGACGGTGCGATGAAAGTCGGCGTCGACTGCGCTGAACTGCGCGGCGGTGCCGTCGACCGCCAACTTCTCCTGCAGCTGCAGGTTCTCGCGTAGCGCGTTCACCACAGATGCCCGGGCGGTGACGTCGCCGATGAACGCGCGAACACTTCCTGCCTCAACGAGGCGACGCGCATCGACGACACTTTCCGCCTCACCCACCGCGATCGGCACCACCAGTGCCCCGCGCTTGGGGTACAGACGCATCCACCCCTCTACCTGAAGACGCAGAAACGCCTCGCGTACGGGCGTGCGACTGATCTCGAGCCGGGTTGCGATTTCACCCTCGCTGACGAGCTCACCGCCGGGCAGATCACCCGAAACGATGAGCTCTTTGACCGTCGCATACGCCGTATCGGCGGCAGATTTCGTCTCGAGCACAACATAAATACTAGATGCACCTCAACTGTGCACCAATTCGGGACCCGAAAAAGTCCACTCGACGTGACATTGACTACCGAAAAGGCCACCGAACGTCACATTGACTCCCCAGGGGCAGAACGGTCAGGGCACCCAGTGGCGTGCGGCGATGTCGTCGATCACCGGATCCCCGTCCTGCGCCGACTCGAGTGCCTCCAGGTCGTCGCGCAGAGCGTTGAGCCGCGGGTCGTCGCCCTCGGCCTGCTCGGCGGCCGTTCCACCGTCGTCGGCGAGTTGTGCGAGCAGCTTCGCTCGCACCCGGTCCTTCAGGGAATCGCTCATTCGTCGTCACCTTTCTTGAGCACGCGTCGGGCAGTGGGGATGAGCGCGATGAGTACGCCCAGCAGCACGATGATCGAGAAGATTTCCAGCAGCACAGCATTTCCTTCGGTTCAGGTCGGGGCGATTGCGCTGCCCCACGAGGTGTTGCGCACCACTGTGAAGGCGGCGAGAACAGCGACCAGGACGATCACCGTCGGACGGGTGAAGCGCGGGCGCGGCAGCGAACGGCCGGTCCAGCGCGCTCGAAGCCACAGCGCCCACACCCCGACCGCAACGATCGCAAGGACAACCGCAACGACATTGCTCGACGCGGCCGCCGAGACGTCTCCGCGGCTGAGGTCACCCAGAGCACGGGTGGCTCCGCATCCGGGGCACCACAGTCCGGTCAGCGCATGGAACGGGCAGGGAAGGTAGGTCGAGGTGCGAGGGTCGCGAACGTGCAGCAGCACTGCACCACCGACAGCCGCAGCGGCCACACCGAGGGGTGCGGCGATGCTGCGCGATCGGGTCGGTGCCGTCATGCCCCTGAGCCTAGGAGTTTCAGGGCTCGACGACGATAGATGCCGTCATGTCCGGATGCGGCGTGCAGTGGTACGTGAAGGTGCCCGCGGTGTCGAAGGTATGCGTGAACTGGCCGGTCTCCATGAGTTGACTGCGAAACGAGTTGTCGTCGGCGACGACGTTGTGTGCCATACCTTTGTCCGCGAACACCCACGTGACGGTCTCTCCCACGGAGATGGTCAGTGTCTTCGGCGAGTACATCCGATCGGCGACGGTGACCTGGTTATCGGCAACGGGTGCGGTGGACGCGGCCGGGGTGGTGGCGGTGGAGCAGGCAGTCAACGTGATCAGCAGTGCCGCGAACAATCCGAATGCCTTCATGACCTCGACGGTACCGAAAGGGCTCATTCCCTCCGGCCGAGGATGTACTGGGCCGTCAGGGCAATCGATCGGTCCGCGTCGCCGGTCAATTCCTGCAGCGCCTGCAGTGCTGCCGGTCCCGGGATGCTCGCCAACGCCTGCGTCACTCGCAGCCTCACGGCGACATCGTCTAGCCCGTCCATCAACGCCGCAACTGTCGACGCGTCGGATCCCAGCACCCCGAGTGCGTCCGCGGCGTCGACATCGTTCGTTCCGTCGTGCACCATCTCGATCAGCGTCGGGACGGCGTCGGCCACTCCCCGGGCCGCCAGCTCCACCGCAGCGACCCGCCTGACCTGCTCGTCGTCGTGGACCAGCGCCTCGCGCAACACGTCGGTGGCGTCGGGGTGGGCAATCTCGACGACGGTATCGACGGCCCGGCGGCGCACCTCAGGGTCCGGTGAGTGCAGGCCCTGGCGCAGCGGCCCCATCGCGTCGCCACCCGTCTGTGCGAGAGCCCACCGAAGTGCGCCTGCCACGTTGGTTGCGGGTTCGCGCAGCACTGCCTCGGCCAGGGCCTCCGCCGGAATGGGTCGATCTCCGACGGACGCCAGCGCCGCCGACTGCCGCTTTCCTGCACTCACCGACTGCAGATCGCCGAGCATCGCGACCGTGCCGAGCACGTCCTCCCAATCGTCGGGTCGGGCACTCCCGATGCGACGCAGCCGGGTGAGCAATTCGGTATCTCGCGCGATGCGTTCTTCGGCTCGGGCCGCGAGCTGGTCGACGAGTCCCGAGGCCGCGAAACTCGGATCGTCCAGCGCACGACCGACGTCGTGC
Organism: Rhodococcus sp. WWJCD1; assembly: GCF_002258735.1. NCBI lineage: Bacteria > Bacillati > Actinomycetota > Actinomycetes > Mycobacteriales > Nocardiaceae > Rhodococcus > Rhodococcus sp. WWJCD1. Next base: position 27,209 of record NZ_NOXY01000020.1, on the reverse strand, counting down.
AACGACAGACCCAGCGAACGCAGGGATTCGACGTGGAACAGGCGTCGAACATCCTCCGGGGAGTATTCGCGGTAACCGGTACTGCTCCGCGAGGTCGGCTGCACCAGCCCGAGACGGTCGTAGTGCCGGAGCATGCGCGCACTGACCCCGGACCGCCGCGCCACCTCACCGATCAACATCGTCCTATCTCACCCTGCCGTGTCGACTACGCCAAGGGCATCGACACGCTTGGCCTCGAACACTGCGAACCCGGCATCCGGGTCTCGGAGCAGCGACTCGGTGGCCAGCGCGTGGGCACGAACAGCAACATCCTTGATCGACGCGGCGTGCCGCAACATCGGCTCGATCACCGAACCCAGTGCGACCAGAGCGCGACTCAGGCTCCGCTGGACGTCGTGCCCACCTCGCCCGAGTTGCGTGGCCAGCATCGCGGCCAGCTGCTCTTCGCTTCCGGTCGGAACCAGAACCACCGCAGCTCGCCACGCGCTACGTGCGACTTCGTCGTCGGGGTCGGAGATCAACGCCTCGGTGATGACCTGCCACGCCGCCCGATCCTTGATCTTGGACAACGTGTGCAACGCCTGGCTGCGAGCCTGGGCCCCGCCGGATCGCACTTCCTCGATCAACCGCGGAACCGTCGACGACGCGGGTAGCCGAATCAGCGCCCACGTCAACATTTCCCGAACCTGGAAATCCGGTTCGACGGCGCACCGCTGCAGCAGTGCGTCGAGGAACTGCAGATCCGGTGTCGTACCGAGATCGAGCGCGGCCCGCAGCCGAGCCGACGGATTGCTGTGGTGCAGTGCCCCGTTTACCGAATTCATCGAGTTCATGCGGCCCAGCCAAGACCTTGTCACCGTGCCAAGGTCAACCCCGACTCAGCACGTCCGCGAGAGTTCGGTTCATCGTGTTCAGTGACCGCACCGCACCCCGCAGCGGACCGGGCGCATTGGTGGAGGTGAGCAGCACATCCAATACCGTTGTCTCGGTGATCTTCTCGGGCGGGTCGACGTGCTCCCCGGCGACAACTGCCTCCACCTGGCGCACGGTGTCGCGCACCAGAGCCGCAGCCTCGCGCAGAGCCTGGGCAGTCTCGTCCGACGGAGCCGACTGCGTATCGGCGCGGGAGGCGAGCACCCCGGCACGGGCCAGTGCATGCGCCGATCGACTGCTGACGGCCAGCACCCGCAACAGTCGCTTCGCGCCACGTCTGCTGCGGGTGGTCGGCCCGAGCACGAGCGGCTTTCCGGACGTCAGAACATCTTTCAGCGCATTGTCGAGCGTCCGCGTCGACGCCACCAGGTCGGTTGCACCGCCCGGTGAGAGAACCGATTCGACGCTCGATTCGATCAACGCATCCAGCTGTTCGAGGTACGTATCGACCTTCTCGATCAACGTCTTTCGAGTACTCGTCGAGAAGATGAAGTACGCCGACGCCATTCCGACGGCACCACCGACTGCGGTTTCGATGATCCGAAGCTCGAGCACCTCGATGCTGAACGTGCCCAGCAGCCCGTACAGCATTGCGAGCAGGATGGTCACGAAGAACGACAGCAGCGCATAGGCGACCGTCACCAGGTAGAACGCGAAGAATACGCAGACGACGATCAACACCAGCTGCAGCGGTTGATCGTCGCCCACCAGAGCGGCGATCACCACCCCGGCGAGCACGCCCGCGATCGTTCCGAGAACGCGTTGACCTGCCCGCGTAAGGATTTCACCCCGCGTCGATGCCCCCGTGAACACCAGGAAGGCCGTCAGCACCGCCCAGTACCAGCGGTCGGGAGAGACGAGTTCACCCAGCACCGTCGCCGCACTGGTGGCGACGGCCACCTGGATCGCAGCCTTGGTGCTGGGGTTCAGTCCGCTGGGCGCGTCCTTCGGGGCAGGTTCGGTGACGACTCGAGGACCCGCATCGACGGCAACCGCATTGGTGGTGATGTGATGAATCGCGATGTGCGCCTGCACGGCTCGCTGCGCAGAAACCGTCGCGATGCCGGCGGGGGTGGACGGGTCGGCTCGCTCGGCTGCTGCCGCCGCCAATCGGCGAGCCGCCCGCAGCTGTTCCGAGGACGGTGTGTTCTGCAGACACGATCCGAGCGCGGTGGTCGCCTGTCCCAGGGCCGTCGGCCACGGCTTGACGGGATCGAGAGCCCACAGTGAGCTGACGAGCTGCTCGGTCGCGATCTGGGCGTCGAACACTCGGAGTGAGAGATCGGCACTGGTGACGCTGAGTAGCTGCCCGGCATCGTGTCGGTCCAGCCAGTCGTCGATCATCAACGCGGTATTGCCGAGCCGATCGAGCCTGCGGCGCACCAGGTTCAGGTCGCGGCTCTCCCCTGCCGACGCCGCCTCGAGTACCGAGGCCGATACCGCCCGCATCGCGAACAACAGCCGGCGCACCTCCACGACCGGCCGGTCCGGGAAGACGACGGCTCGCACGAACAGGGCGATCACCAAGCCGCCGAGGATGGCTGCGATCAACATCGGTAGCTGCCCCGGGGTCGCTCGCAGGAACAGCGCGAAGAAGTACGAAATGAACGACACCATCCCCAGCGCCGTACCGCGAGGGCCGAACCGGCGCACCCACACCGCCGCGAACAGCACCACGATGAATCCGACGTCGGCCACCTTGCCGAGCTCGGAGAGCAACGCCGCCAACGCCACCGCCGCCGATGCGGGCAGCGCCATCAGCGCGGTGGTGATCAGCCGACTGCGCTGGTCCTTGTCCTTCACTGCTGCAGACGCCTGCATCGCCACGACGGTTCCGAGCATCGCCACGGTCACGGGTTGACCGATCGCGCGCGTGGTGAGCACCAGCGTCACCATCGCCAACAGCACCGTCAGCGTCGTCGCCGACGCGCTGCGCAGCCGTACCTGCCCCGGATCCGAGGCGTCGAGGATTCGGGCGAGGCGCTTCATTCCCCGATTCTGCGCTACGGCTCAGCCCCGTGCCGCCCGGATCGCAGGGGCCGACGAATGCGGTAGCAACCGGCTCATGTCCGAAGGCGTGATCACCTCCACGGTCGCCGATTCGTCCAACCGATACGGCTGCGTGGAGATGATGCCTGCGAGGTGCTTGCGAAGCCGCGACATCTCGGCCCGCACGGTGATCGCGCGGCCGTCGTCGCCGAAGAGATCGGTCGCCATCTGCGCGGCGGTCCGTCCTTGGCGATGGGTGCCGAGCAGGTACAGGATCTCGGCGTGCCGGGGCGTCGGCTCGTGGGTCCACTCCCCCACCTCGCTGCGCACTTCGATGCGAGGCTTCTGCGAATTGCGCAGGTCGATGCGAATTCTCGTCGTGTTGCCCGAGTCCGCGACCGACGAGTCCGCTGGGCCTGCGGGTCGGACGAGCCAGCCACCGGGCAGGGGCTCGAAATCGCACACACCGAGGGTCGGCAGCCAGAAGCGTCCCGTCGCGAGATCCTCGGGCAGCAGGATGCGATTGCGCAGCGCCACCGATTCGACGGCCGCGACCCAGCCGTTCGCGTCGACGGCCAGGGCCGGGGACTGCAGGCGCGCGAGCATCGGTGCGGCCACCGAACGCAGTCGATCGAGTGTGCTCCGATGAATCTCGCGCAGTTGCGATTCGGCCAACCGTGCGACGGCGTCGACCAGTGCGATGGTGGTGGGATGCACCGTCTTGGCCGGTCCGCTGACGTCGATGGCTCCCAGTACCTGTCCGGTTCGCGGATCACGGATGGGCGCGCCGGCACACGTCCACGAATGATGGCTGCGCACATAGTGTTCGGCCGAGAAGATCTGGACCGCGCGCCGCGAGACCAGCGCAGTGCCGATGGCATTGGTGCCCACCGAGTCCTCCGCCCAGTTGGCCCCCTCGACGAATCCGAGATCGTCGGCGCGGTCGAGGACGGCCGTCGATCCGCTCCGCCACAACACGCGGCCGTGACGATCGGCGACGACGAGGATGTTGTCGCCGTCCTGCACCACCGATTCCAGGCCGCGGGCCAGATCGTCCAGGATGTCGAACAACCCCGATTCTCGACGGCTGAGCTCGAGATCGGACACGTCCATCTGCGTCTCGGCTGGGTTGCCCAGTTCGGGGTCGATGCCCAGGGTCTGCAACCGCCGCCACGAGTCACCGATGACCTCGCGGGGACGTGCGGGCGACTTGCCGCCGGTCATGGTCGCGTCGTACACGGCAGTGAGAATCTGCGCGTAGCGGCGCGGGTCTTCGCCGGCCGCCAGCGCAGGTTCAGGACCTGTCGACTGCGTCATCACAGTCAATTGTGCTCCAGCTCACAGATCGACATCAACGGGGGTTACCGATAGACCAGGCCACCGTCGATCAACGGTGCCTGGCCCGTCATGTAGTCCGAGTCGGGTCCAGCGAGATACGAAACGAACGCTGCCACGTCCTCGGGCGTCTGCGCCCGACCGAGAGCGATACCGCCGACGAACTTGTCGTAGGTTTCGCCCTCCGCGGCGCCGGTCAGCTCGGCGAACCGTTTGTCGATGGTCACCCACATGTCGGTGCCCACCACTCCGGGGCAGTACGCGTTGACGGTGATGCCCTCAGCGGCATATTCCTTGGCCGCAGCCTGGGTCAGTGCCCGAACCGCGAATTTTGTTGCGCTGTAGACCCCGAGCATCGCGAATCCGTCGTGACCCGCGATGGACGACGCGTTGATGATCTTGCCCTTCTGGCCGAGAGACTTGAATGTTGCTGCGGCCGCTTGGATTCCCCACAGCACGCCGTCGACGTTGACGGCCCAGATCGTCGCGACGTCCTCGGGCCGAACATCGTCGAGCGGGGCCACTTGCGCAATTCCCGCATTGTTGACGATGACGTCGAACCCGCCGAGCGCGCTGTGCGCGTGGTCGACGGCCGCGAACACCTGGTCGCGATCACTGACGTCGGCCACGAATGTCGTTGCCTTCGAGCCAGTTCGACGCACCTCGTCGGCGACGCCTGCGATCTTGTCCTCGGCCAAATCCACCAATGCGATGTCGTGACCGTCGTTCGCCAACCGCAACGCGATGGCGCGGCCGATGCCCTGACCCGCTCCGGTCACCAACACCGCGCTCATGCGGATGCTCCAGTCGAAGGATCGACCAAAACCTTCATCTTCGTGCCTGCGTGCAGCGCCTCGAACCCGTCGTCGATGACGCCGTCGAGCGCAATCTTGTCCACCCAGCCAGTCGTGTCGTAGTGGCCCTGGCTCATCAGATCGATGACGGCCTCGTAGTCGGCGGAGGTGTAGCACAGCGAGCCCTGAATTCGGGATTCGTTCATCACCAGCTTCTGCAGCGGCGTGGTGAGAGGCTTTTCGTAGATAGCGACGCTGATCAGCGGCTTACGCGCACCGATACAACCGAGCGCGGCCTCGACGGCAGGTTGCACGCCGGCTGCGTCGTAGATGGCGTCGGCACCCTTGCCGTCGGTGAGGTCGGCGATGTAGGCCGGGATGTCGAGAGCTGTCGGATCGAGGGTCTTCGCTCCGAGGGCCTCGATCGATGCTCGACGCGTCGGCGACGGTTCGACCACGTAGACGTTGTCGAGTCCTTTGCCGCGCAGCGCGAACCACAGTCCGATGCCGATGGGCCCTGCTCCGAACACCATCGCGGTGTCCTCGGTCTTCGGATCTCCCAGTGTCGCAGCGTGATAGGCGACCGACATCGGTTCGACGAGCGCACCGAGTTCGAGCGAGACGTTGTCGGGCAAGGCGTGAATCATGTCGGTGGGGACCACGGTGTATTCGGCCATTCCGCCGTCGGACATCAGTCCGTGGAAGCCGATCTGCGCGCAGATGTTGTAGTTGCCCGCCCGGCACGGCCCGCAGTGTCCGCACCGATAGAGCGGCTCGATGGCGACGCGGTCGCCGACCGCGATGCCGGTCACGCCCGCGCCGAGCTCGGTGACGGTTCCCGAGAACTCGTGCCCGAGGATCAGCGGCATCTCCTGACCGGTCAGCGGATGCGGCGAGGTGGGGATGAAGATGGGGCCGGCGTAGTACTCGTGCAGGTCGGTTCCGCAGATTCCGTTGAACCCGATCTTGATCTTGACCTGCCCTTCACCGGGATGAGGCTCGGGGACGTCGGTGATCTCCACCTTGTTGGGTCCGTAGTACATAGCTGCGCGCATCGGTTTTCACTCCTGACTGGATTGGATGCACTCAGGTTTATGTGACCCGGAGCACAACCGCCAGGGTTGCACCGCGTTGCACTGCGCCGGCCGCAGTGCAACCTCCCGCAACCCTGACGGTCGGGTGTGATTCAGCTCATAGTGACGGCGTCACCTTCGCCTCGAACGAAACGAGCAGCACATGACCGCTACCGCAGACCGCCCACTGAGCAAGCCGAAAATCACTCCACCACAGGGAAACTGGCTCGTGTTCGGAGTTGCCAACCTCGCCGTTGTGGTGGCCGTGTCGCTTGCGGCGTGGTATCTGCTGGCCGACCCGACCACCAGTCCGTGGAACTTCTATCCCCTCCCCTTCAACGCCGCGCTGTTCTGGGCAATTCTGTTCATCGTGTTCATCGGATTCGATTGCGAATTCGCCGGATTCGACTCACTGAAGCAACCGATACGCGGGCTCACCATCCTGGCCTCGACGGCAGTGTTCGCCGTGGCCGTCACCTGGATCCTCGGTAGCGGCCTCGGGTCGTTGTATCCCGATTTCGCCGGCTCTCGGGAGGGCGGACTCGGCTATTTCGCCGGTGCGCTGTTCGTGCTGTTCGGTTTCGGAACCTGGGTGATGGTGGTCCTGAACTGGCAGCACTGGCCGTGGACCGTACTGCGTATGAAGCAACCGCTGATCGGGCTGTGCGAGATCGCCGTCGTTGCCGTCCCGACTCTCGCGCTGTACTTCGTGTTCGGGCTGCCCTCGGTCTCGCTCTCGGCCACCGATCCACTGATGTCCGTCGACACCGCACTGGGCTGGTTCTACTCGATCGTCGTCTCGGTGATCCTCACCGGCCAGACCCTCGACAACTGGCCGTGGAAACTGGCCGGTGGCGGCGGACGGACCGCCCTGGCGGCAACGGTCGGCAACGCGGTTCTCGGCACCGCGATCTACTTCCTGATGGTTCCCCTGGCGAAGCTCCTGGTCGGGTCCGACGCCACCGCCGAGCTCGGCTCCGTCATCAACCAGTTCCCGGCGCAGATCGGCGTGTGCTGGGCCTTCTGGATGATTTTCTGGGCCAACGGCTTCGGTAATCGCTTCCCCGCGGCGGGGCGCGCGGTGCTGACCTTCGCCTTGGCCATCGGCACGTTCCTGGCCTACTACTACGTCGTCGCGCAGCACATACTGCACGAGCCCACCGTCGCCGCCGGGATCTCCGGGAACGCACTGGGATTCATCGACTGGCTGGTGCTCTGGACCTTGATCTACGTCGTCGGATTCCAGTCGTTGGGGTTGAAGAAGCTCTCGCACGGCTGACCTCGTTCGCTGACAGCCCGATCAGTCGTCGAGCGCAGGGCACTGAAATGTCAGTGCAGCTCTGATGAATTCGACCCGATCTCGTTTGATCTGCAGAAGATGTTCATCGGTCTCATGCTCAAGTCGCGCAAGGATGTCCTGCAACTCGATCACATCGTGTCGGGCACTTCGTCGATTCTCCGGAAGCTCACCCGGCTCCACGGCCGAGGCAAGGTAGTCGAGGCGGTCCTGCAGCGAGTTCTGGTGCGTCGCCCTCATGAAGTCGACAGCGCCAGCACTGTTGTCCTCGGATTCGGCCAGTTCCTCATCGGCCCTGGCGAGGTAATCGGCAGTGTCGCCCGACATCTCTATTTCGGTGCAGAGTCGACGGCCCAGACTGCGCAAGAACCCTGGGGTCGAGACCACCGACTCGAACTCGGCGGACGACAGGCCTGCCTTCCATTCGAATTCGAGACCGCATGTGGCTGCGGCGAATTCCGCATCGCCGCCGGCAGGTGTGTTCGGGTACAGCAATGCGGTCTTGCTGCCGCCGGGAACGAACGCGCTCAGTCTTTGCGAATCGAAAGGGTCGTCGGGCTGACCGTTTCTCCAATAGAACTCTTCCTCGAACTCCGTGCGCACGTGTCCCCGCACACGCAGATACGGCGTGTGGAGAAGCGCGTCACCCATGACGGTCGGCATCGAGTTCTCGCCGACGGAATCGATGCACGGGACCGTCGGAGAACGTGTTCCGGTAGCGACAGCAGGCACGTCCTGCGGCGCAGACGAGCATCCCGTCAGGACGACGAGAACAAGAGCTGCAGCCATGCGACGAATCATGTTTCCCCCGGAAATTCCTAGAACTATAGCGCCCATCGCGCAGTGCAACCCACTGCAACTCTCGACCCCAGCGCGCAACAGGAGTGTGCTGGGTCACATCGCTGGAACCACGAATCGCTAGGAGTTTTGATGACCCAGACCATCGAGCCGGCCTCGATCACCCGCACACACACCCCGCAGGAACGGGTCGACGCTTGGCTGTCGAAGTTCGAGGACGCACTGGTCGCACGAGACATCCCCCGCGTTGCCGGCATGTTCGCCGTCAGCAGCTTCTGGCGTGACCTCGTCACCTTCACCTGGAATCTCAAGACGGTGGAGGGCCGGGACGGCGTTTCCGACATGCTCTCCGAGCGGCTCGACGACACCGATCCGACGGGCTTTCACACCACGGAAGTACCCGACGAGGCGGACGGCGTCATCTCGGCGTGGATCGAGTTCGAGACCGCAACGAGCCGAGGTAAAGGGCACTTGCGCCTGACGGTCGATGCCGACACCGGCGACGACGTGGCCTGGACTCTGCTGACGACCATGCAGGAGCTCAAGGGCCATGAGGAGCGTCAAGGCAAGTCCCGTATCAAAGGCGCGGTGCACGGCTCGAACGCCGATACCCAGAACTGGGCGGAGAAGAAGGAGATCGAGGAGAACGAGCTCGGCTACAGCGTGCAGCCGTACGCCCTCGTGATCGGTGGCGGTCAGGGCGGTATCGCTCTCGGCGCTCGGTTCCGGCAGTTGGGGGTGCCTGCGATCGTCGTCGATCGCGCCGAACGCCCCGGCGATCAGTGGCGTGGACGCTACAAGTCGCTGTGCCTGCACGACCCGGTCTGGTACGACCACCTCCCCTACCTGCCGTTCCCGCCGAACTGGCCGGTGTTCGCGCCGAAGGACAAGATCGGCGACTGGCTCGAGATGTACACCAAGGTCATGGAAGTTCCGTACTGGAGCAAGACCACCGCGAAGTCCGCCACCTACGACGAGGTGGCGAAGGAGTGGACGGTCGTCGTCGACCGCGACGGTGAGGAAGTGATCCTGCGGCCCAAGCAGTTGGTGATGGCCACCGGGATGTCCGGCAAGAAGAACGTCCCGAACTTCCCCGGCATGGACGAGTTCGAGGGCGAGCAGCATCATTCCAGCGAACACCCCGGTCCCGACGCCTATGTCGGCAAGCGCGTCGTGGTCGTCGGTTCCAACAACTCCGCGCACGACATCTGCAAGGCTCTGTACGAGACCGGCGTCGACGTCACGATGCTGCAGCGCTCGTCCACACACATCGTCAAGTCCGATTCGCTGTGTGAGATCGCCCTCGGGGATCTGTACTCCGAGCGGGCCGTCGAGTCCGGAATGACTACGGGCAAAGCCGATCTCACGTTCGCTTCGCTGCCGTACCGGATCATGCACGAGTTCCAGATCCCGGTGTATCAGCAGATCGCGGAGCAGGACAAGGACTTCTACGATCGCCTCGAGAAGGCCGGCTTCCAACACGACTTCGGTGACGACGGTTCGGGACTGTTCATGAAGTACCTGCGCCGCGGCTCGGGCTACTACATCGACGTCGGTGCCTCGGAGCTGGTCGCGGACGGCAAGATCAAACTCGTTGCCGGACAGGTGGAGCGGATCAGCAAGACCGGCGTCGTCCTCGAAGACGGTACCGAGCTGCCGGCCGACCTCATCGTCTACGCCACCGGCTACGGCTCGATGAACGGGTGGGTCGCCGACCTGATCGATCAGGAGACCGCGGACAAGGTCGGCAAATGCTGGGGCCTCGGGTCGGACACCACCAAGGATCCCGGCCCCTGGGAGGGCGAGCAGCGCAACATGTGGAAGCCGACGCAGCAGGAGAACTTCTGGTTCCACGGCGGCAATCTGCATCAGTCGCGACACTATTCGCTCTACCTCGCGCTCCAGATCAAGGCGCGCTACGAGGGTATCGACACCCCGGTCTACGGGCTGCAGGAAGTGCATCACCTTCGGTGACCCATGTGCGCGGAACCTCGTAGCAGAGTACGAGGTTCCGTGCACATGCGGCGCAGGTGCTCAGGTGCTCAGGTGCTCAGCCGCTCAGGTGCTCAGCGTATCCCGTCCCACACCGCGCGCGTCGCCGACCGCGGGTCCAGAACGACCCCCGGCTCGTCGCCGAACATCATCACCGCACGGTCGGTGCCGTACGAGTCCCATCCGGGAGAGCCGTCGCGCACGAATTCGACCCAGGCACGGTGCATCTCGTCGGCAACCTTCTGCGGCGGATTCGGGCCGGTGATTCGTGCGGTCTCGGGCTTGTGCAGCATGTCGAACACGAACGGGATCTCGAGTGCATGGCAGGCCCCGAGCGCGCCGTCGAACAGTGATGAGCGCCAGGTGAATTCGTAGACGAAGGCGTTACCGGAGCGGGCCTCGACCAGGCGCGTGGCCGGGATACGGAAGAACCAGTCGGTCATGACGGCGATCATCAGCTCGCCGGCTGAGGCGTCGGGCAGCTGTTCGCGGTACCGGTCCAGCGCCGACGGGTCGGCTCGATACCCGGCGAGGACCATCTTCACGTAGTCCTCGGTGAGGTGCGGGACAATCCCGGCCGGGACGATGAAGAACGCATGTTCCTCGCTGGTGGTTCCGATCAGCACGTCCACCTGTGCGCTCGCGCCATCACTGATGATTCGCGAAAACGGCAGCCCCGGAACGACATCACCGTCGATGTACGGCTCGAAGGCCATCACGTTCAGGGCGAGCTCACCCCAGGCTCCGGTCGGAGCCTCGGCCGTGATTCGATCGGACAGTTCACGCTGAGCATCGACCAAGGCATCCACCGGCACCGACCCCAGGCTGTCGACCGTCGCCTCGACGCCGAGCGAGGCCGCCAACGCAGCGGATACCTTCGCGGCGGTCTCGGCGGTGATGACGTGGTGACCGGCACCGCTCTGCAGAATCGCCCGTTGGAAGAGCCCCTCGGCACGGGGCATCGACATCAGGGTGCCGACGCTCATCGCGCCCGCAGACTCTCCCGCGATGGTCACCCGGGCCGGGTCGCCGCCGTAGGCAGCGATGTGGTCGCGTACCCATTCGAGGGCCGCGACCTGATCGAGCATCCCGCGGTTGGCGGGAGCTCCATCGATCAGTGCAAAACCGTCGACGCCGAGTCGGTAGTTGATCACCACGGCCACGATGCCGTCGCGCGCGAAGGCGGAACCGTCGTACGTGGGAATGGCGTTGCTGCCGTTGACGAATGCGCCGCCGTGAATCCAGACGAACACCGGTGCCGAGCCGCCGGCATCGGGGGTGAAGACGTTGACGTTCAGGCAGTCCTCGCCGGGCACCACCGGCTCACTGAGGATCTCGCTGGTCGGCGGACGGTAACCCACCTTGGGAACGGTCGCCCCCAACTCGAGCGCGTCGCGCACGCCGTCCCACGTGGGTGGCGGTGACGGCGCTTGGAATCGGCGGGGTCCGAACGGAGCCTCGGCGTACGGCACTCCGAGGAACGAGGTGACGCCTGCGCCGGTCCGACCGCGAACCTGGCCCTGAGGTGTATCGACGATGATCGTGTCCATACGTCCTTATTACCCTGTTCGCTTCGCCTTGTCGGTCGGACCGGCAACTTCGGGTGCTCAGACCAGACGTGCCTCGGGCGAGCCCGTCTTGCCCGCGTCACGCTCGACGGAATCACCGAGGGCCTCGTCGATCTTCGCGAGCACATCGGCGTCGAGGGTGACCTCGGAGGCCTTGATGTTCTCGGCGATCTGCTCCGGCCGCGAGGCACCGACGAGCGCGGCGGCGATGTTGTCGTTGGCCAACACCCAGGCAACGGCCAACTGCGCCATGGTGATTCCGAGATCGTCGGCGATCGGCTTCAGCTGCTGCACCCGGGTGAGCGTCTGATCGTCGAGGTAGCGCGCGATCATCTTGTCGCCGCCCTTGTCGTCCTTCGCGCGAGAACCATCCGGCAGGGGCTGACCGGGAAGGTACTTACCGGTGAGCACACCCTGGGCGATGGGCGACCAGACGATCTGCGAGATGCCCAGTTCCTTCGACGTCGGGATCACCTGATCCTCGATGACACGCCAGAGAGCCGAATACTGCGGCTGATTCGAGATGATCGAGAAGCCGTTCTGGCGGGCGAGTTCCTGCCCGGCGCGGAGCTGGTCGGCGGTCCATTCCGAGACGCCGATGTAGAGCGCCTTTCCTTGGCGGACGACGTCACCGAAGGCGGCGATGGTCTCTTCGAGCGGGGTCTCGACGTCGTAGCGATGAGCCTGGTAGAGGTCGACGTAGTCGGTGCCGAGCCGACGCAGCGAGGCGTCGATGCCTTCGAGAATGTGTTTGCGGGAGAGTCCGGTGTCGTTGGGGCCCTTGGGTCCGACGGGGAAGTAGACCTTCGTGAAAATCTCGAGCGATTCCCGACGCTCGCCTTTCAGCGCGTCGCCCAGCACCGTCTCGGCAGCTCCGTTGGCATAGACGTCGGCCGTATCGAACGTGGTGATGCCCGCATCGAGAGCCGCGCGTACGCACTGGGTGGCGATATCGTTCTCCACCTGCGATCCGTGCGTCAACCAGTTGCCGTAGGTGATCTCCGAGATCTTGAGTCCACTGTTTCCGAGGTATCTGTAAGCCATGAAGAAAACGGTACTCCGGCCGCAGCTCCGACTCCGTACTGTCACGCGGTTCGAATTTACTGATGTGTAACAGCCTGTGCATACGGCCTCGTTAGCGTCGTTACCGTGTCCATCAAAGACCGCAGGGGCGTTCTCGTACTGATCACGGCTCTCACGCTCAGCGCCGCCGGTTGTCAATCGACCAGCACTCCTGACAACGGTTCCGACCTCCCGTTGCAGGGACTCGGCGTCGACGATCTTCGGTCGAGCTTGGAGTCGGGTCAGTACACCAGCGCGGATATCACCAGGACGTACCTCGACCGGATCGAGAAGTACGACGACACTGGCCCGACGCCGCTGCACGCTGTTGTCGACGTCAATGCCGACGCACTGGCCGAGGCGAGCACGTTGGACGACGAGCGCGCGGCGGGAAGAATACGGGGCCCGCTGCACGGTATTCCGGTATTGATCAAGAGCAACATCGGAAGTTCGGAGCTTGCCGCGACGGCGGGAAACGTCAACCTGAGTTCGTTCCGTCCCGTCGAGGACTCTGCGGTGGTTCGCAACCTGCGAGAGTCGGGCGCAATCATCCTCGGAACCACCAACATGTCCGAATTCGCCTGGCATGGAACGTTTACCAGGAGTTCCGTCGAAGGTACGACCGCGAACGTCTTCGACCGTGACCTCAGCGCCAGCGGTTCCAGTGGCGGAAGCGCAGTTGCCGTGGCGGCGGGGTTCGCCCCGATCGCCTTGGGCACGGACACCTGTGGCTCGGTGGTCGGACCGGCCGCCCACGCCGGCCTGGTGGGATTTCGCCCGAGTCACGACGCGATCAGCAGGGACGGCGTCGTCCCCCTGTCTCTCGCGCAGGACGTGGTCGGGCCGATCGGGCACTCGGTCGCCGACGCAGCGGCGGTAGCCGATCTGACCAGTGGCAGAGACAACGGATGGTCCGACTCCGCAGCAGCAGTAGACCTCACATCCGTAACGGCGGCGTACCTCACCTGGCCGTTCGACGCTCGTGGAGCTGATCCGGACAGTCCCGACCAGGCCGTGCGGCCTCAGATCCGTAGCGGTTCGGATGCGGCCGTCGAGGCCCTCACCCAGTCGGGACCGCGGTTGGTCGACCTACCCGAGCTGAACCAAGAGTTCGCCACCGACGTTCTGACGGACAGTGGTTACAAGGATGCACGGCCATCCATCGACCAGTTTCTCAGTTCGACGAACGCCGCCTACGATCCCGAGGTTGCCGCGAGGGCCCTCCCCTCGGATGTTCTGACTTTCGAGGATATGACCGAAGGCAGTGCGCTGGAAGCAGACACGATCGCAGAGTGGTCGGAGGCACCCCCGTTGCCCAATCCGGCGCAGGATGCGATCAACGCGAAACAACAGGCAGGAACGCAGGCGCTGACCGACCTCATGGCCGCCCAGAATGTGGACGTCCTCATCTACCCGACGACGCCCGAAACAGCCTCAGCGGAGTGGGCGGGCACGGCAGCGTGCGGTATCAGCGCGAACACCGGCGCTCCTTCGGTTCAGATCCCGATCGGTAGCACGACGAGCGGCCTACCTTACGGTCTGACCGTCGCTGCCGCGCCTGGGCAAGACGCCACCGCCCTCGCAGTTGCGGCAGCTCTCGAAGCCTCCGTCGACGCCGACATACCGGCTCCAGCACTGCCGTAAATACCGAGACGTCAGAACAGGTTTCGCACGTCGTCTACCCCAGAGTCCGGTAGCGGCCGAGGGCCCACATCCCGACGCCGGCGAGCACCACCGTCGTGAAGGCAACTCCCGTCGAGAGCCACAGGTCGATGCTGGGAGAGAACGTGCTCGTGTCGATCGACGTCAACGGTGTGTAGGCAGTCCAGCCGTAGGTGACGACCATCGGGACCGTGATCGCCACCGGAACCGCGAGGCCCAGTGTCAAGGTCGTGGGGGTCGCGGTCGTGGGGGTCGAGGGGGTGCACGAGACGTACAGGTAGGCCGCAGCTGCGGGGAAAACCACCAGACTTGCCACGTAGTGCACGTTGTCCAGCGGCGGGTACTCGAACAGTGCGGTCACACAGACCAGTGCCAGAGCAGTGATGCCGATCCACGAACGCCCCCAGCGTATTCCGAGTGCCACACCGACCGACACGGCGAGTGCCGTGACGGCCACCAGCCCGAGTACCCAGACTCCTTCCGACACATCGATACCCACACCGGAAGTGGTGTTCGAGGTGAGCAGGACGGCGGTCCCGGCGAGAACGAGCCTGCCACCGCGGCCCGGCAGCAGAGCAGCGGCCGCGAACAGTACGGGTACGACGAGGATTCCGAAGTACCAACGACCGACGAACCCGTATTCGCTCTGAAACACGCTGAGCCCGAACAGTACATCGAGCAGAAGGCCACCGATCGAGACCAGCAGTATCGCCCCGACCGTACGGATGTTCCGCTCGGGTGACGAACAGTCGTCACCGCGGTCGACACGAGCTGCCAAGAACACCGTCAGCACCACGAGGGCGCAGAGGACCGGTACGACCACTGGTGTGCCGATATCGGACTCGGTGAGGTAATCGGCGTAGCGACGCGGGACACTCGGGTAGTGCAGAGCCTCGACCGCGCCTGCACTGAGCAGACCGAGAAGGAACGACCCGATCAGCAGCGCTTGTCGAACTCGTGCACCGTTCGCCCGTACTGCAGTGCATCCCAGAAGAACTCCGCCTGCCACCACCTCGGCGAGGTCGGAGGGCATCAGCAGTGCCGTCACCCCGGCGACAACGGCAGCGGCGATGGACAGGCCGGCCAGAATACTGCGCCGACGAACGAGCATCGCCAGACCAGACGCCAGAATCACTGCTGTCGCAACTCCCCCTCCACCGCTGGAGTGCAGCACGCCGCCGACGCTGGTGTCGCCGAAAATGTCGACCCCGTCGGATTGCGACAGCAAACCGGCCAGCAGTCCGGAGAGCAGTAGTGCGAGCACAGCCATTGCCGAATTATGCACGGCCACCGCGGTAGTGACGTGAGGCTGCGAGGATCTTCTCCAGGGTAGCTGCGAAAGAGCGTAATTCGTCCTCACCCACCGCGGCACCCACGGCGTCCGACCACGCGTGTTGAGCATCTCTCAGTGCGGCGACTGTCTCGCGTCCCTTGGGAGTGGGTTCGAGGAGCTTGGCCCGCCTGTGGTGAGGGTTGTCGACGTAGACCGCCCAGCCTTTGTCCACCAACAGATTTGCCGTCCGCTGCACGCTCTGCCGTGCCAATCCCAACCCGACGCGTCGCGCGATATCAGCGACCGACAATGGCTCGTCCAGGGTGGCCCCCAGAACCTGCCACCAGGCCGGAGTCAGGCCCGTCGGCTCGGTGATGTCCTGTGCGGCAGCGAGAAATTCGCCGTTGAGCTCGAAAACGGGCAGCACTACCGCCGTCAGCGAATCACCCTCCGGGCTGCGGTCGGTCATGCCCCCGCCAGCTGGTCGTAGTACTTTCGCTCGCCTGTCGTGTACAGGCCGTACCAGGCATCGACGACGGGTTGCGGAAACACGTTCAGCCGCTCGAATACCAGCTTGGCGAACTCGATGGGTGCCGTCGCGCCGGCAGTGATGACCGTACCGTCGGACACCGCTTTGTCGTCTCGGTAGTGCTCGGCTCCGCTGTATAGCTCTGCAGCAGTGAGAAATTCGGCAGCATTGGACGTATGTGGCCGGTCGTTGAGCAGTCCGGTCCGAGCCAGCCCGTAGGTGGCACCGCAGATCGCCGCCACCGGGGTCCCCGCCGCAACGAGTACGGCGGCGAGCTTCAGTACCGTGTCGTGCCCGGACTCCCAACTGCCCGCTCCCGGCAGAATCAACGCGTCGAGTGTCGGCAGATCCGCCAAGCCGACGTCCGGCGTGATGCGCAATCCTCCCATCGTCGTCACAGCCTCCCCCGTCTCCGAGGCGACGATCAGCCGGTTGGCTTCCGGGTCTTGTTCACGGGCCATGGCCAGGCCGGCGGTGAGGTACCCGTATTCCCAGTCGGCCATGGTGTCGGTGGCGTAGAGCGCAATGGTGGTCATCGGAACGTCCTCGCATCGATTGACAGTATGCTGTCAATCATCACCCCATTGACAGCAGGCTGTCAATACCCGGCAGCACCCGAGTGGCTCGCGCGCGCGGATCCACCTCGTCCAGATAGATCCGGCACGCCGCGTGATAGCGCTGGTCGAAGGCCATACCCGCGGCCACTTCACCCCCGAGCGCATCCGCATCCCGGGCTGTACCGCGAGCCCGTGCGACGTCCATCGGGGTGTCGACGAAGACCGTGTAGTCCCAGTAGTCAGGCAGCGGCGGCCGGTGCAGAAACGTTCCGTCCACCACGACGATCGTGTCGGTAGGCACCGGCTCAGGCGGATCTTCCACCGGCTCATCGGACGCCAGATCGATGATCCGACGCCGGATTTCGCCGCTTCCGGTCGGGCCCAACGGGATCAGCACCTGCGTACACAGCGCGTCGAAGTCGTATGCGTCCCGGTAGTAACCGACAGCCGACGCTCGCCCCTGCCGATACCGATAGGCGCGCCGGTGATGGAAACCGTCCATGGTCACATGAATCGCAGGACGCCCCTGCGTTGCAACAGCACTCACCAGCCACCGCGCACAGGTCGACTTTCCCGATGCCGTCACCCCGTCGATCGCCACACGTAGCGGGTGCCCCAGATCTCGAGAGATCACGTCCCGCACCATGTCATCACCGATGCCCATCCGACGAGGGTAGGCCAAGGGAAGTACTCAACCAAATGGTTGACTATGCACGTCACGCGGCTTACTCTCGGCTTCATCGAGAAAGCGAGGAGCCGATGCAGGATCACACGGAGCAACTCGACAAGACGTTCGCGGCCTTGGCCGACCCCACTCGACGCGACATGGTGGCACGGCTCGCCGCCTCGGATGCGAGTGTCAGCGAATTGGCGGAGCCGTACGCCATGAGCCTGCAGGCCGTATCCAAGCACGTGAAGGTGCTCGAGGAGGCCGGCCTGGTCACCCGCAGCAAAGATGCCCAGCGTCGGCCGGTGCATCTGGACGCGGAGGTGTTCGGGCTGATGACGAAGTGGATCGAGCGGTACCGGCAGGAAGCAGAA
The DNA here is from genome assembly GCF_002258735.1 of Rhodococcus sp. WWJCD1. Taxonomy (NCBI): domain Bacteria; kingdom Bacillati; phylum Actinomycetota; class Actinomycetes; order Mycobacteriales; family Nocardiaceae; genus Rhodococcus; species Rhodococcus sp. WWJCD1. The sequence goes on along the minus strand of NZ_NOXY01000020.1, from coordinate 9,306 downwards.
CAACGCTATCGACGCCTCGACGCCCTGCTGGACGGCATCGCAGACGACAAGACCACCGAGACGAAAGAGGTGTCATGACTGTGCACGAAACCGAGATCCTCGCAGACGAGAAAGTACCCACGATCGAGATCGTTCGAGAGTTCGATGCAGCACCGGAGCAGGTGTTCCGCGCTCATATCGATCCCGAGCTGTATCGGCAATGGGTGGGGCCCAGATCGTTGACCACGCGAATTCTGAAGTGGGAGGGACGCACCGGAGGGTCCTGGGCCTTTGCCAACGATCGGGGCGGCGAGGAGATCGCAGCCTTCTTCGGCAGTTTCCACGAGGTCAGGGACAACGAGCGGATCGTGTGGACGTTCACCTACGAGGGCCAACCCGATTCGGTCGCCCTCGAGACCCTCACCTTCGAGCGGCGCGACGGCGGGGGCACGCTCTTGAAAGTTCTCAGTGTGATGTCGGACTTCGCAACTCGCGACGGGATGCTGTCCAGTGGCATGGATGTCGGGGTGAAAGAGGGTTACGACAAACTCGACGAACTGCTCGGGCAACGAAAAGGGCCGGCCCAGCAGCACCTACAGGACGCGGCGATGTTCACCGCGCTGGTCGAGTCCGCCTCGCCCGAGGACTGGTCACGCCCCAGCCCGGTATCGGACTGGGCCGCAATCGATGTTGTGAAGCACCTGATCGAGTGGTCTCGCGGCTTTCTCGCCGGCGGCGCGGGAATCGAGTTCGAGACCCTGGACATCGACGCCGACCCGAAAGCCGCATGGAGACACCACGTCGCCGACATCCAGGCAATTCTCGACGACCCTTCCGACCGCGTGTTGAGCAACCCGCACACGGGAGACATGCCGGTGGACGAGGCGATCGCGATGTTCTACACCGCCGACATCTGGATGCACTCCTGGGACCTTGCGAAAGCCCTCGGCCTGGAACACGACTTGGGCCAAGGTCGCTGCGCTGCGGCCCTCGACGCCATGCGACCGATGGAGCAGATGCTACGGGACAGCGGACAGTACGGACCCTCCGTCCCGGTCGGCGACGACGCTTCCCCGCAGGACAAGCTGATGGCCTTCATCGGCCGTGACCCGGCCTGGCAGCCGGGTCGATGACCTAGGTTCAGAAGTACTTCTTCAGCTCCATTTTCGCGATCGACATCTTGTGCACCTCGTCCGGACCGTCGGCCAGACGCAAGGTGCGAATGTGGGCGTACATCATCGCTAGCGGGAAATCGTTGCTCACTCCGCCGCCGCCGTGCACCTGGATGGCACGGTCGATGATCTTCAGTGCCATCTCGGGTGCAGCAACCTTGATGGCGGCGATCTCGGTGCGCGCTTCCTTGTTCCCGACGGTGTCCATCAGGTACGCGGCTTTGAACGTGAGCAGTCTCGTCTTCTCGATCTCGATGCGCGCTTCGGCGATCCAGTCCTGAATGTTCGAGCGCATCGCCACCGGCTTACCGAACGTCACTCGCGATACTGCACGGCGACAGAGCAATTCGAGCGCCCGCTCGGCGACGCCGATGGTGCGCATCGCGTGGTGGATACGGCCGGGCCCCAAGCGAGCCTGACTGATGGCGAAGCCCTCGCCCGGGCCCTTCAACACGTCCTTTGCCGGCACCCGCACGTCCTCGAAGAGCACCTCGGCGTGACCTTCGCGGTCGATGTAGCCGAACACCGGCAGATTACGCAGGACCGTGACACCGGGTGCGTCGATGGGTACCACCAGCATCGACTGTTGACGGTGGGTAGCGGCCTCGGGATCCGTCTTGCCCATGACGATGAGAACCTTGCAGTTCTTGTGCATTGCGTTGGACGTCCACCACTTTCGACCGTTCAGGATGAAGTCGTCCCCGTCGCGGTCCATCTTCATGGCGATGTTCGTGGCGTCGGAACTGGCCACGTCGGGCTCGGTCATCGCGAAGGCTGAGCGAATGGTGCCGTCCAGCAACGGCTTCAGGTACTTCTCTTTGTGCTCGTCGGTGCCGAATAGCGTGAACACCTCCATGTTGCCGGTGTCCGGTGCGTTGCAGTTACATGCCTCGGGAGCGAGCAGGCTGCGGCCCATGATCTCGGCGAGCGGGGCGTACTCGAGGTTGGTCAGACCGGGGCCCCATTCGGGGTGCGGGTGGAACAGATTCCACAGTCCACGTGAGCGCGCTTCCTTCTTCAGATCCTCGATGATCGGCGGCTGAAAGTGCGGGTCACCGGAGTCGAGCATCTGCTGCTCGTACACGGCCTCGGCCGGGTAGACGTGAGAGTCCATGAACTCCAACAGATCCGACTCGTATTTCTTCGCACGGTCGGAGGTCTCGAAAAATGCCACGGTGGGCCCCTATCGGTTGTTGTCGAGCAAGCTGTCCTGGTAGCGACGCATGCCGCGCAACCACCGGTCGTAGTCGGCACCCTTGTTGCGGTACATGTCCAGTACGTTCTCATGCGGCAGGATGAGGAACTGCTCGCGGTCCATCGCGTCGAGCACCACATCGGCAACGTCGAGGGGTTCGAGTACGGCACCGGCGCTCAGAACCGCCGCAGTTGCGGCCGCTCCCAACGCATCTCCCGACTCGCGTCCCTCGTAGAGCAGTTTGGTGTTGACACCCATGGGGCACAGGCAACTGACACGAATGCCTCGGTTGCCGTAGGTGACGTTCATCCATTCGGCGAATCCGACGGCCGCGTGCTTGGTCGTTGCGTATGTGGCCGAACCGATCTGGGTGAGCAGACCTGCTGCAGAGGCGGTGCTGACGAAATACCCCTCACCGCGCTCGAGCCAACCCGGCACCACAAGCTGCGCAGCGCGTATGTGTGCGCGTACGTTCACATCGAACGAGAGGTCCCAGTCCTGTTCGGTGGCGTCGAGTCCGGGTGCGCCACTGATGCCTGCGTTGGCGAAGTAGAGATCGACCGGACCGAACGAGGCCTCGGCCTGTGCGATCAGCCGTTCGATATCCGCGATGTTCGACGCGTCCGCCGCGACCGCGACGGCCGTCCCCGGCCGGTCTCGTTCGATGGCGTCGACCACTGCTCGAGCCGTCTTCCCGTCGAGGTCGGAGACGACGACGCGTGCGCCGTGCTCCGAGAGTCGAGCAGCGATGGCCCCGCCGATTCCGCCACCACCGCCGGTGACGATGGCAACCTTGCCTTCAACCTTCATTCCCCAGGTATAGTTGAAGTCAGATTCAAGTTCAACCCTGGTTTGGTGAACGGGCAGCTCAGGCGGGGTGCGTTGCCCTCGGGTGCGTCGGATCGGTGATCCATCCCGACCACGAGCCCGGATACAACGCAGCGTCGATACCAGCCAACTCCAGGGCGAGAATCTGGTGTGCGGCGGTCACCCCGGATCCGCAATAGACAGCGACGTCTTTCCCTTCCGGCACAAGTCCACCGAATGTGCCATCGAGTACCTCGGGATCCAGGAACTTTCCGTCCGAATCGACGTTGTCGGTCGTCGGTCGGTTGATCGCGCCCGGGATGTGACCGGCCACGGGATCCACCGGCTCCACCTCGCCGCGGAATCGTTCGGGTGCCCGGGCGTCGAGCAGTACGTTGTCCCGGGCGAAATCGAGTACGTCGTCGACGTCGAGGACGCGTGCCAGGGATGGCCGGGCGGTGAACGATCCGGCCGCCACGATCGACGGTTCGGTGTCGATCGGGAATCCGGCGGCCACCCACTGAGCCAGACCGCCATCGAGGACTCGTACGTCTGCATGGCCGTAGTAGCGCAACAGCCACCAGCCGCGCGCGGCAGCGGTCGCCGGTCCTCCGTCGTAGACGACGACCGACGAGCCGTCGCTGACGCCGGCGCCGCGCATCGCTGCAACGAAGGTCTCCTCGTCGGGCAATGGGTGACGGCCGCGGTGATTCGGGTCGTTCCTGCTGGCTCCACTCCCGTGATCCGGCGGGGCGGCCAGATCGGCATCGAGGTCGACGAATTGGGCGTGCGGGATGTGCCCGGCCTCGTAACCTGCTCTGTCGCTCCCGGTCTGGAGCGTGAACCGGATGTCGAGGACGACGGGGGCCCGTCCCATCTCGAAGAGATCGTGCAGTTCGGCGGCAGAGATCAGCGGCGAAGGGCTCATAAGGATCCGACGCTAACAGCCCCGCACGGGGAATAGCTCGGGGTTGGTGCAGGTTGTGCGCAGGCGTGACCGAAACTGCATCCACAACTCAGCATCTGTCCACCGCCGGGCTCTTCGAACCGTTCGAGGTCAAGTCGCTGAAGCTGCGCAACCGCTTCGCCATGGCCCCGATGACGCGCGCCTTCTCGCCCGACGGCATCCCCGGCCCGGATGTGGCCGAGTACTACCGCAAGCGCGCCGCCGGTGGCACCGGCCTCATCATCACCGAGGGCACCTACATCCCCGACCCCGCCGCAGGTCCTCACACCCGCGTCCCACGGATCTACGGCGACGCCAGCCTCGAAGGCTGGAAGGGCGTCGTCGACGCGGTGCACGCCGAGGGCAGCGCGATCATCCCGCAGCTGTGGCACCTCGGCGTCGAGCGGGGCACCGAGCCTCGCCTGTTCCCAGACGTCACCACCGTCAGCCCGTCCGGAATCGCCCTCGACGGCTCCTCGGTCGGTAGAGCCTTCACCGACGCCGACCTCGACGAACTCACCTCTCAGTGGGTACAGGCTGCGGTCAACGCACAGAACACCGGCTTCGACGGCCTCGAACTGCACGGCGCTCACGGCTACCTGCTCGACGAGTTCCTCTGGGCTACAACCAATGTGCGCGACGACGAGTTCGGTGGCTCGCTCGAAGCCCGCACCCGTTTCCCCGCACAGGTCGTTGCTGCGATTCGTGCGGCCGTCGGCGAGGACTTCGCCATCGTGTACCGATTCTCGCAGTGGAAGAGCAATCACTTCGACGCTCGGATCGCACAGAACCCCGAGGAGCTCGGACGCGTCCTGACGCCACTGGTCGACGCCGGAGTGGACGTGCTGCACGCCTCGACCCGACGCCACTGGGATCCGGCGTTCCCCGAGCTGGACGGTAACGACGGAAGGCTCGGCTTGGCCGGTTGGACGCGCAAGCTCACCGGAGTTCCGACGATCACCGTCGGATCGGTCGGCCTCGACTCGGTGTTCACGTCGGCATGGTCGGAGGATGCCGCGTCGGGTGTGACCGGATTGGACGCTCTCGTCGGCCAATTCCAGGACGGCGAGTTCGATCTGGTGGCCGTCGGGCGCGCGTTGCTGTCCGATCCGGAGTGGGTGAACAAGGTGGGCGACGGCCGCGTCGACGAGCGCATCGAATTCACGCGCGATCACATTCAGCACTTGGTCTGACCGAGCGGGCACGGGTCTGACGGAGCAGGCACAGGGATTCACGGCAGCATCGCCTAGAACGGCGGTGCTGCCGTGTCGTCTGTCTCGGGCTGTTCGTTGTCGGGTGGGTCGGGGTAGGCGATGATGCCGGATCGTCTGGGTTTGGTGGGGATGTGTGGCCTCAGGTCGTTGCCGATGATGGGTACGGCTGTTCCGTTGGCGGGCAGGGTGATTCGGGTGGTCTTGGAAGTGGAGGTCCACAGGATGGCGCCGCCGGGGAGCATGACGGCTGTCCAGTAGCCGGAGGTTTTGACGGTGTGGTGGAACTCGCACAGGCATTGCAGGTTGTTGACGGTGGTCCAGCCGCCGCCGAGGGGGTTGGCGTGATCGAAGGGGATCACGTGATCGAGTTGGCAGCGGTCGGCGGGGCGGTGGCAGTCGGGGAAGCGGCAGTGTCGGTCACGTAGCCGTACGGCGGCAGTGGTGAGGGTGTCGGGTCGGTAGATCAGGGCTCGGTCGGTCAGTGGGTCCCGTGCGACGGATTTTCCGAGGGTGGGGTCGGCGGCGATCGCGGCTTCGAGTGCCGCGGCCAGCGATGCGTTTCCGAGATAGAGGCCCGAGGGTGTGTGGATGGTTCGGTTGTTGCGCCGGATTACGGAGGACAGATCGAGGGCAGAGCTGTGCCGTGTGCCCCTGCCGACTGGTGTGTGGGTGCAGAACAGGGCTGCAGCGGAGGTCAGCGACTGCAGACGACGCTGAGATCGATCGTCGCCCGGTGCCGGGTCGGTCGGGCCAGCCTCTGCTGGGACTGGATCCGGTAACGAACTCCGCTCGGCCGGCGGCTTCGGAGTAGGCGATGACGCGGTGTCCGCCGCTGGTTCAGGTACTGGAGTCGGACCGGCTGTTGTGGAGCCGGATGGCGTTGTGGAGCCGAATGCCGTTGTGGGGCCGGATGCCGTTGTGGAGCCGGATGGCACTGTGGAGCCGGATGGCGTTGTGGAGCCGGATGGCGTTGTGGAGCCGGATGCCGTTGTGAAAGAGCCTAATTCCGAACAGCTCGGTCCGGTATCAGGTGCCGGCGATGTCAGTTCCGCAGGTGATCGTGAATCCGATGCGGGTTCAGACGACGCAGCTGCCTCACGGTCGGTGTCCGACGTTGCGTCCCCTCGCGGGTCCGTCGCCGTTGCCGTCGCGCGTGTTGCTGCATGCTTCCGGACAGGATCGGCGGCGTCCAGGTCGGGAGTTGTCGATGGGACGCTCGCAGGTACGGGCGTGGACTCGTCGTTCTCCTCGGCATCGTCGAGCTCATCTGCCTGTGCCTCTGGTGCCGGTGCCGAGATGTTCCCCTGTGCAGGTGCAGGTGAACTGGACGAATTCGGTTCGGTCGAGGAATCAGCCTCTCTATCCCAATCCGTGGCCGACCCCGTTCCCTCGCCAGCATCAGCATCAGCAGCCGAATCCACATCTGCGCCTGTGTCCGTGTCGGCGTCTCTGCCTGTGTCTGCGTCCGGTTCCGTCGCTGTTCCCGTCTCGGGTCCTGCTGCAGCCCCTGTCTTCTCACTGTCCGGGCGTCGTTCCCATTCCCCGGTTTCCGGGTTCTGCACGGCCAGTCCCAGTTTCTCCGCGAGGGTGACTGCGTCGGTGAGCAGGATCTGCCACTGACTGTTGCGCGCCAACTCCCGCGCGAGATCAGGATCGATGGATCCATGCCCGGCCAGGTACGCGGGGTTCGCCAATAGTCCGATGAGGGTGGCGATATCGACGGTGATCATCGTCAACGGCACCCGACGATCCGGCAGCTCTACATCTTTTTTCGGGCAGTCATCACGTCGGCACAGGCATGCCAGGCGGGGTTCGCCGTGCATGCGCGCCATGAACGCATCACACAGGCGCTCTTTCTTGCCTCGGGGGTCCTTCGGGCAGAGGGTGTCGGCCATCTCCTCGAGCAACTGCCATGCGGCGGCAGCCTCGGGGGCGGTCAATTCCGCGCGGATCCGGGCCAGTTCCCCGGCGGGGCTGTAGCCGACGTTGCGAAACCGTTTTGCGAACTCTCGTAGTGCTGCTGCTTCGTCGGGTGCGACCCGCAGCAGGATCTCCCATATCTCCTTCTCCAACGGACCCGGCGACGACCTGCGTGCTGCTTCGACGATCTCGTCTTCGACCATCGTGACGATGTCGTCGGAGAGGTTGTCGAGGATGCGGCACACCGTCCGCACCCGGGGTAAGTCGATCTCCCCGGTCTCGAATGCGGACCGCAGCAGTGGGAGTCGGGTATGCAGGGCGACGCCCACGGAGACGTACGATTCGGCGACTGTCGCCGAACATCCCAACGCCACTGCCATCTCGGTGCGTCCGTACCGGCTGTAGTGCTTGTACTTGGAATCGAGGGTGATCCAGTCGCAGTGCACGCGGTAGCAGGCAGCGACCTTCCGGGCAGCGTGACGATTTTCTGCACACGCAGCAGCGGTCAACGCCTCCAGCGACACGATCGGTACTGCACCCATTTTTCACCCCCCGGTGAGCAACGATTCAGAACATGCGTTCGAACTGAATGAAGACTATCTCGACCCACCGACAAGAACGCACAGACCGCAAAAAGGTCGGCTGGCCTGCCACTATTCGATGAATCGTTCTACACTCCGACCCATGACCGAGCCCGATTCCACCCCGGCCGAGCTGGCCCAGTTGCGTGCCCAGGCCAGCAGCGGCGATCAGGATGCACTCGACCAGTTGGTCGAACTCGCAGGCTCTCGAAACGACGTCGACGAACTGCGCTCCCTCGCCGACGCAGGCAGTACCGATGCCGTCGACATCCTGGTCGAACTTGCCGGTGAACGCGGTGATCGCGTCGAGCTGCACAGGCTGGCGGCCGCAGGCAGCCAGGACGCCGCGGACATCCTGGACGAGCTCGACAGCTAGCCGGGTGTGGGCCGCTCCCCCAGTTGCAGGGTGAGTCGGTGCGCCGCGTCGAGGAGCATCTTGCCCAGCTCACGCCGTCGATCGTCGCGGAATCGTGTCTCGACACCGGTCAAGCTCAGCGCCCATGCCGGCTTGTCGGCGCGATCGAAAACGGCGGCACCGAGCCCCCAGCTACCCTCCACGAGCAACGCCGGGTTGACGGCGAATCCCGTGGAGCGGGTATTCGCTATCCGCCTGCGAATCTCCACGGCCGAGTGACTCTCTCCCCACTCCGGCACCAGGTTCACGGCATCGAGATACTCGTCGACCTCCCGATCCGGTAGGTGCGCAAGAATGGCCAACCCTGCGGACGCCACTCCGAGCGGCAGCCGGATTCCCTCGTACAGCACATGAGAGCGCAGCGGAAAACTTCCCTCCACTCGAAGCAGGCACACCGTCTCCGAACCCCGGCGGGCCGACAAAAACGCACTCTCACCACTCTCGGTTGCCAACGCCTGCACAACTTTTCGCGCCTGGTCGGTGATGTCGTACCGCAGGGCCGCCATGGACCCCAGCAGGTAGATCTCCGGCCCCAGCGACCAGCGGCCGGTCGCAGTGTCACGATCGACGAATCCCTGTTCGGCGAGCGTGGACAGCAGGCGATGGGTGGTGGGTCGCGCGATACCGGCCGCCCGCGCGAGGGCAGTGGTGGAGGCACCGGACGGCTCCTCGGCTCCCGCTGCCCTCAGCAACGAACAGATCTTCCCGATCACACTCGCGTTGGCATCCGATGACGTCACCCGAGGATCGTACGTCCATTCAGTGGACACCATGCCTCAATCCGTTCACCGACCGAGCAATCAGAGCCGTTCTTGCCACAACGAAGTGCAGCTCAGGTTCACTGAAGTCATCGTTTGCTCAACGAACACATCAGGAGTTCTTGTGACAGGAAAGACCTACGCGTCCGCTGCCGACGCGGTCGCGGACATCGGCCGTGGGGCGACCATCGCGGTCGGCGGCTTCGGGCTGTGCGGTATCCCGGACGCTCTCATCGAGGCCATCGCGAACACCGACGCCGACGAGCTGGAGGTGTTCTCCAACAACTGCGGCGTCGACGGCTACGGACTCGGAATCCTG